>NZ_ADGQ01000059.1 GCF_000147675.1 Peptostreptococcus stomatis DSM 17678
GTTATTTGTCTAACATCAATTGTAACACTACAAAAAGATTTAAACAAAAATGCAACTGATAATTGCTTTTTGGTTTTGAGAGTGATATACTGAAAAAAAGAGGAAATAAAATAGTATGAAAAATAGAGTAAAAGAAAGAAGGAAAGAATTAGGATTGACTCAGTACGAGTTAGCAGAAAAAATTAGCATTTCAAGGCAGTATATAAGTAAATTTGAGGTTACTGGGGAGTCGGAGGCTCCATCGTTAAAAGTTGCTCATGAATTAGCTCTAGCTTTAGAGACTTGTATATATTCTATTTTTGATTTAGATGAATCAGGAGAATATCGATGCAATTGTTGTAGTCGATAAATAGTAAAATGGAGGATATTAGTTGGAATGTCAGATATAATTTATGTAGATGGTTTAATCAAAGAATATGCTGGAATAAAGGTAGTTGACGGTGTTAGCTTCTCTGTAAACAAAGGTGAGATATATGGATTGTTGGGGAGAAATGGGGCTGGAAAAACTACAATAATGAAAATTCTATTAGGGTTAGCTAATCCAACAAGTGGAAAAGTTTCTATTTTAGGGAAAGATATGAGCGTAAATTCGGAAAAAAAAGTGTTAAAAAAGGTTGGATGTATAATAGAAAATCCTGGGTTTTATTCTAATTTAACAGGTACGGAAAACTTAGAGATTTTTGCCAAACTAAGAGGGTTAGATCAAGATTCAGTAAAAAAAGCATTAGAATTAGTTAACCTTCCTTATAAAGACAAAAAATTATTTTCAAAATATTCGCTAGGGATGAAACAAAGGTTAGCTATTGCAAATGCAATAATGCATAATCCTGAAATATTAGTTTTAGATGAACCTATAAATGGATTAGATCCAATAGGAATTGCTGAAGTAAGAGAACTTCTTAAAAAATTAAAAGAATCTGGAGTAAGTATTTTAATATCGAGTCATATATTATCTGAGTTAGAGAATGTAGCTGATCGCATAAGTATTATTGACTTTGGCAAGATGATTGAAGAAATAAACATGAAGGAATGGAAAAACAAACAAAATAGTGATATTCGAGTTTTCGTAAAAGAAGTTGATATTGCTAAAAAGATATTGTTTGAAATAGGAATAGAGGAACAAAATATTTTAGAGTTTAGTGAAGGGATTTTGATACAGAATAGTCAATTAAGTACTACAGAACTTAATAAAGTGTTTGTTAATAATAATATCGATTTAATAGGTATAGTAGAGGATAAAACTTCTCTTGAAGATTACTTTAAAAAAGTTACTGGAGGGCAAGGGATTGGTTAGTTTGTTGTTGTCTGAATTTAAGAAAAATAAAAGATCAAAGGCAGTTTATTTATCAGGTTTATTAGTAATTTTATATTTGGCATTAACTGTATATTACACAGTTAATACTGTAGGTTTATTTGATAATTTCACATACTTATATAAATTCTCACTTAGCTATATGAATTATTTAATATTACCTATGATATTACTATCATTCACAACAACTGCTTTTTCCAATGAATATAGAAGTGATACAATAAAATATTTATGGACGATTCCTGTATCAAGAAGAAAATTATTTTTTACAAAATGTCTGTACATTTTATGTATTTCGTTTATATATATGTTGACCGTCTTTATAGTAATTACTCTAGCAGGACATTTTAGTAGATTTCAATCTAGTATCAGTCCGGGCTTAGTATTTAGATTTTTTGAATTGTGTTTACTTAGTTCTTTATTAATAGCATTAGCAATTTTACCAATATCTATAATTACAATATTTACTAAAGGCAGTAGCGTTGCCACTAATCTTATAGGAAGCATATATATAATATCTTCATTCTTTTTAATGAAGATATTGCAAGGAGTTAGTCCATTAGCAAGCGCACCCCACATTATATGGTATAGAAATTTTGAGGGGGTTCAGAACAATGAAAATATATATTTTATGATTGCTAACGTTGTATTGGTATTTGTCTTATATTTGATGATAACGCTTAATATACTTAAGAGACAAGATTTATAAAATAGGTGAAGAAATGGTATTTTTAGAGCTGAAAAAAATTAAAAGAAAAAGACTACCTTTTGTAGTTGCAATTATTCTAATTATTAGTGCTGCAATACAGTATTTCATGGGAAATATGACATACAATGGAGTTTCTTATGGAAATGAACTTGGATGGTTTTTAAAAAATGATTTAACCCTAAGTAGTTATTATATTTTCATACCAGTAATTTCATTGATAGGCATGGAAATATTCCTTTTGGAAGAACATAATAATACCATGAAAAATTTGTTGGTTATTCCAATAAACAAAAAGGATATATTGTTAAGTAAACTCTTTGTATTGTTTATATTTACAATACTGTATGCTTTGGTAACATTTTTATCAATGTGTATATTGGAATCAATTTCTAATATTAATAATATTGGAATAGCTTTTATATTTTCCTATTTAATTAAATATTTAATTCATGGAATGGTATGTTATTTTGTATCAGTGTTTATTATTAGCATCATGTTATATTTTAATCAAAATATACAGATTACGGTTGCAGTTGCGTTTATTATATCGTTTATCGGAGTTTTTATATCACAAGTAAATATTGCATATATTTATTGTGTCAATGCTATGTTTTATATTTCGGGAGAAGTTAATTCCTCGGGGTATGAAAAAATTGTTGCTAGCATGATTGTATTGTTTATAGTTTTTCTTGATGTGATATTGCTAAAAAAGCTCACAGAGAGAGAGGCGGTTTAACTAAGATAAATTAAAGTATGAAAATTCATACTTTGTTTATAAATTTGTGGAAAGAAGAGCAATGCTATGTCAAAGAAAGCTGAAAATGGCTGTAAAAAAGCATATGCAAAGATATAATAGCACAGCTAAGATTAGTCTTAATTTTAAAAGTCCCAATGAAATAGTATCCGAGTATTTCTCAAAGTGTAACATATGTCTTGACAACTAAGACAAAAGTTATCTCAAGTGTTTATTATTTATTGAATTATATATATATATATGCTATAATTGTTTAAAAAAGATTTTCATATTAAAATATATATAATTATAATATGAAAAAGAGATATTTTTTTGGATTTTTTCAATAATTAATAAAAGGAGGAGTAAAAATGAAAAAAATATTAAAGAAAATTGCTAGTCTAGTAATGGCTCTAGCAATTGTATTAGGTGTATTTGCTAGTATATCAGTGTTTGCTGAAAATAGTAATGTTCCAAGTCAGTATGAAGAAATTGATGGAAAAATAAAAGGAAGCATCGATTTATCTAAAACTGTTAAGTCGGAAGGTGTAGAAGTTAGTAAAGATGGAAAACTTTATTATGAGGGAACAGTTTCAGGAAGCGTAGAAGCAAGCGATTTATTTGAGGGTGCTTATGATAAATATGTGACTTCTTTTAAGGGAAAAACGGATTTATTTGGAAGACCTTATGAGAATTTGGTAATGTTTGATAAGGGACAAAAATTCCCAACTGCTAAATATACAGTGTATTTTCCAAGCGATTTTGAAGTCAAGTTAGATAAGATTACTTTTTCAGAAAATACTGCTACAATTAGTAAGATAGAAAAGTCTTACAACAAAAAAAACAACTCTGTAACATTTACGTTTAATCTGGGTAATTGGAATGATTATAAAGGATTTTTCGATTTGTATAAAACTGAAAAAGGATTAGGTGGACATCCCATTACAATTAATATTCCTTATTCTGTAGAAATTAAAGATTCAACTACGAGTAATTTAGGAAGAATATCTGCTGATGGTAAGTGTGAACTTTTTTATAAAAAATTATTCTTTCAGACACAAATAGTTGATATTACTGCTAGTGAAATAAGTTTAGATATTGTACGTTAAGGGTGAATAAATATGAAAAAATTTTTAACAACTATAACAACCGTATTGGTTGCTGTTTTGCTTGTAAGTTCTCACATAGGAATCTCCTTTGCAGAAAGTAATTTTGCTGGTATGCCGGATTCATTGAAGAATCTTGTGAAGGATAATTACTGGGCAGAAGTTGAATATAAAAGTAATAATGCTGTACCAAAGTATTTGATGACACCAGAAGAAAGTTCTTTGAATGGAATTAATTTTTCAGCTAGTGATGGTTCTGACTATCCGACTACTGGGATAAGAACAGACAGATTAAGTTTATTCCCATTTGGACCACGAGAACGCAATGGAGATGGTACAATTATGTGGATTCAAAATTATAGTATACTATCAGGAGATCCTTCTCTTGCCGAAAATGAAGTGTCAATTAATATGGATGTTGTTAGGGCATTCGGTTTTGACTTCAAAAAGAGTTTTATGGATACAAATGACATGTATATATATGGTGATATTCTTGTAAATGGAAATACACAGCATGATAAGGTTGCTATATTAGAAAAAAATAAAAGTGTAGATTTAAAATTTGTTCTTGATATGTCAAAAATGAAAAAATATTTAAATACATTTCTTATGATACAAAGTGGCAGCAATAATCATAGTGATCCACAAACTTCATGGAATACTCCAAGTAATTCTGCATGGAAAAAAGACCACGCGGATTCTGATGCAGAGTTAGTGTTTGTTATGGATTTACCAAGAGGCGTAAAGGTGGATGGAACAACAGGATACTCAATTGATGGATTGACAGGTTTTACAATTAGACCTGAAGTTAGAGATCAAAGATTAATTGTTCATGTGCGTAAAACACCTGGCTCAACAGATAAATCGTTGAAAAAATTATATAAAATAATTAATGAATTGGATAAGATTTCTTTAAATATTTCAAATGTAAAGATAACAAACGAAGTACCAGTAGATGAAAATTTAAAAATTGTAGGTTATGCGTATGGTGCCTATGATTTAGCAAGTGGAACAAATTTGGAGTTGATAAAAACTAGAGATATGACTAAGAAAAGAGCTGATGATATAATATACAGAAATTATGTCATGTTTGCTGCTAAACAGAATGAACCTGGTCGTGATAGTACAGCACCTGCTGACAAGCCAAACCTAATATCATATACCTTCAAGGTAAATAAGGCTCCTGATAATCCAGGAGGAGGCGGTGGCGGAGGAACAACGCCAGATCCTGGTAGGGTAGACGGAGACGATAGGGTTGAGACAGGAA
>NZ_ADGQ01000058.1 GCF_000147675.1 Peptostreptococcus stomatis DSM 17678
TGGGAGGTAAAGCCATGTTGAAATTAATCAAAAACTATTTGATTAAGGATTATAAGAAAAACATTTCTATTATCTTAGTTTTATCCTTATCATTAGCGATTGTATTCTCTAATGCAACAGCTAAATTAAGTCAAAGTGAATATGCGAAAAATATAATGGAAAGTAATTCGCCAATGTCACAATTAGATTTTATTAAATTGAGTTCAAGACAGATAGATGTCTTGAAAAGAGACAATAATGTCGAAAAAGTAAGTGTTATTAAAAATTATGCTGATGTAAATTTGGCTAAAAGCTACACTAGCCCCCTAATATCATATGACAAAGAATATTTTGAGTCTTATAATTTAAAAATAACTAAGGGTAGATATCCTAAAAATAAAAATGAGATTATTGTACCAGAAAAAATATTTAATTCAATGAAATATAATCTTAATCAAAACGTTACCATTAAGGCTAATAAGATCATAGAGAATCGTGAACAAGAGAAGGAATATTATAATTTTGACTTGAATGCTAAAGTGGTAGGTTCTTATTC
>NZ_ADGQ01000057.1 GCF_000147675.1 Peptostreptococcus stomatis DSM 17678
ATGTCAAGACTAGTTCATAATTAATTGATATATTTTTATACAGACAGGTCTTGTATCAGGGCTAGGAAGATAATTTTTAATCAACTATCTTTAAATATATCCTCTAAAAAATGAAATAAAGTATTTTTCAAAAATAATATATAAAATGAAAATAACTAATTTGTTTTACCCTAGAAAAATAAATAATTTTTTACTGTTGATTTTATATTTTTAATATGTTAAAATATTAGCTGAGATTGGGTTTTCTTAGGAAACAAAAACAAATTAAATAGGGGGTAAAAAATGGAAAAGAAAAAATTCAAACTGGGTTTAGTTTCTAAGCTTATCATAGCCATTATAATCGGTATTGGCCTTGGTAGTGCAAGTTTTATACCAACAGGTTTATTGAGAGTTTTAATAACGCTAGCAAGCTTGTTTGGTGAATTTTTAAGCTTTATCATACCACTAATGATCATAGGTTTTGTCGTTAAGGGTATAGCAGAATTATCTGATGGAGCTGGTAAATTATTGGGAATTACAGCAGCAACAGCATATTGTTCAACACTTGTTGCCGGAACAATAGCATTTTTCGTGGCTAGCAACTTCTTCCCAACATTTATTACAGCAGATCTTATTGAAAAGGTTAAGGGTAATGTTCCAGCACTTGAGACTTATTTCAAGATTAACCTTAAGCCAATGCTTGATGTTACAAGTGCAGTTGTATTTGCCTTTATCATGGGTCTAAGCATTTCTTGGTTGAAGTCAAAGGGTAGGGGTAAGGTTCTATATGAAGCTTTTGATGATTTTGAAGCAATTATATCTAGAATTTTAAGTACTATTATCATACCTTTACTACCAATGTTCATCTGTGGTAACTTCGCAAATATGGCGTATACAGGTGCAGTAGTAAGTGTTCTTTCTATATTCTGGAAGGTATTCTTGACTGTAATCGTATTACACCTATTATATGTGAGTGCTATGTTTATAGTTTCAGGTACATATGCTGGTAAGAATCCTTTTAGACTTATCAGAAACCAGGTTAATGGTTATGTTACAGCTATTGGTACTCAGTCATCAGCAGCTACTATACCAGTTAACCTTGAATGCGCAGCAAAGAATGGTGTGTCAGAAGATATTAGAAACTTTGTAGTGCCACTATGTGCTACAATTCATCTAGCAGGTTCTATGATCACTATCACTTCTTGTAGTGTTGCAGTTCTACTAATGAACGGTTTACCATTTAGCTTTACGACTATATTTGGTTTTATAGCTATGTTGGGTATAGCAATGGTTGCAGCCCCAGGAGCTCCGGGTGGTGCCATCATGTCAGCCCTACCATTCTTACCAATGGTTGGTATTACGTCTCAGGTAATGCAGCAGTTGATGATTACCCTATACCTTACTCAGGATAGTTTTGGTACAGCTGCCAACGTATCCGGTGACAATGCCATTGCAGTATTTGTGGATAGGTTATATAGCAAAAAAATTAAAAAGAGTGCCTAGTATCTATTCAGGCTGAAAATTTAAAACAGCATCTGGGAAGAAACTTCTTCTTAGGTGCTGTTTTTTATACGTATATAATTAATAAATAAAAATAGGGGCTAGATTTTTGTAAACTAGGCCCCTTACTATTAACCTAAATCCAGGTTATTATCTTTTGACTTCTTATCCAGGATAACATCCTGAGAACTATTTTTTTCCATCTTATCCAGGTCAGACTTCTTATAAGACTCAGTATCTATATTCAGGCTATTTAAGTGTTCGTTTAATTCATCCCTATCAAGGACGAACTGATTGCCAGTCCTGTTTTTTCCCAGGTTGACCCAGTCAACATACCTGGCAGTATCATTCCTGGAGAAGGCTTTTTTCAACTGGTAAAGGTTGAATACCCTTGACAGTGAAGCTACTACAAGGATTCCCAGGGCTATACCAATGCTTACTATAACAGATTTAGTACCAATAGTTGCGGCCAGACCATACTTCTTAAACATAATCGAGTAGACAGTTTGGTAAAGGCCAACACCTGGTACCAGGGGTAGTATGCCGGGGATCACAAATAAAATAGCCGGCTGTTTAAGTCTTCTTGCAAGAATTTCCGAGCATAGAGATATGACTGCCGCAGCTGTAAAAGAGTATATCATAGGGTTTTCATAATTGAAGACACCTAGTACATAAACTAGCCAGCCAAGGGCTCCTATAGGGGCTGTCCATAACAATAACTTTGGCTGGACGTTGAAAAAAATGGCAAAGCCACAAGTTGCAAGACCTGCGAAAATAAAGTGTTGCCATAGGGGTACTTGAGTTATCATCCTATACACCTCCTATTCCTATTACCAGGGCCACACCAGAGGCTATGGCTGCCAAGATAATAAAGACCTCAAATATCCTTGCCGCACCCGACATAAGACTTCCTGATATAAGGTCTCTCATGCATTTTATAAAGGCCACTCCGGGTAGTAGGGGCATTATAGACCCTACTATAAGTGATGATGCATCAGGTATCATACCTAGTTTGTGGAGTATTACCCCGCAAATTGTGATAACTGAAGATGATAACATAGTAGCAAACATACTGATAGAACTGTATTTTAGGGTACTATCATATACAAAGGTTGCCAGTATAGACGTTAGGACAGTTAATAAAAATGTCGACATCTGGTTACCACCTAAAACAGCGGCACATCCAGCAGACCCAATACCTGTACCAAGTAGGTAGACCCACCTTGGATAGGTTTTAAGTTTGTCTATTTCATGTAATTTTTCTATTTCTTCTTCAATATCAGGATCAACCATATTTACAAATTCCCTAGAAAAATTATTCAAGAGGGAGACCTTATTTAGGTTTATTCCCCTACTATCTATGGTTTTCATAAAGCATAGACCATCGAACTTGTCATCAGATATTATAATTACCGTTGGAGTACTAAAACAGTTGATATGATTATAGCCCCTTGATTTACAAATCCTAAGGACGCTATCCTCAACCCTATAGGTTTCTGCCCCGTTTTTTACCAGGAGTTCACCCAGGAAGAGGGCAAGCTTGATGGTTTGCTTCTTATATTCCTTGTCTTCAAGCCTATTTTTCAAGTTATTACCTCCAATCTATATTCTATTTAACATAGTTAGTATAACACAAAAGTAAAAATCTGTATTGTATTTTGGAATTATTGAAAATAAAAGATGAAATATAAGCCTATCTTAGAAAAATGAGCCTATTGGGATATATACTGGAGCTTTATGGACTAAATTTGCATTAATTAAGGATTATATGTTAAAATATAAAAAAATATGGTTTTATATTTTTAAGCTAAAGTCAATATTCCTATAGTAATATCGACATGGAACCATATAAATAGCTACAGGTATATAAAAAATACAGAATATGTAGTTAATAAGGAGGTATTTAAAAATGAATAGAAAGATATCGATGGTACTTACCCTGTCTATGCTTGTAAATGTCTTGGCATATGCTGGTAGTTTAGCCTTTGCAGAGTCAAGTGAGGTGGTAGATGGCCAATCAAACTTGGTGGCTGAAGAAATCATATCAAGTGACAACCTTAAAAGAGAGGATGTAACTACTAGCCTGGCAAAAGATAATAAGGATACTGTGGCAAATTCAGCTGTCCAGCTAGAAAATCTGGCTGATGTAAAGTCA
This sequence comes from Peptostreptococcus stomatis DSM 17678, assembly GCF_000147675.1. Classification (GTDB taxonomy): domain Bacteria; phylum Bacillota; class Clostridia; order Peptostreptococcales; family Peptostreptococcaceae; genus Peptostreptococcus; species Peptostreptococcus stomatis. The sequence continues at coordinate 3,635 of NZ_ADGQ01000057.1, forward strand.
AAGATTGAGGCTGATGCCAAGGTTGCGATTGAATTGCCGACTAAAATACAGCTAGGTCAAAGTGTAATCAGTGGTAAGTTAGTCAGGGGTATAGGTGTATCTGTATACACACTTACAGACAAGGAGTTTACAGACAAGAAATTTGTGCCTACTTCAGATGCCCTGATTTCAAATCCTAAATACAATGTTAATACTCAGGATGGGAAGTTTAGTTTAACTATAAACACTGCAAACTTAAAGGCAGGCAACCACCTAGCCTTATGTATATACTATTCCCTAAGGGAGTCAGATGGTAAGATAGTTAACAAGAGTTTCTTTATAAATGCAACTTATGGAGATGCAGCTACGCCTAATCCACAGCCAGATCCATCACAGCCGACTAATGAGAAGAGAATTAGTGGTAATGATAGGTTCGCTACAAATCTTGCGTCGGTAAAGAAAACTTTTAAGTCAAGTCAAACAGTAGTAGTAGCCTCAGGAAATAGCTTTGCAGATCCGCTTGCTGCAGGTCCACTGGCTATGAAGTACAATGCACCGATCATATTTTCTGATAAGGGTGGCCTAAAGGAAGAGGCAGTTAAGCTGATTAAGGACCTAGGAGCTACTAATATAATAATAGTTGGTGGCCTAAACTCAGTTCCAGCCAGTGTAGTGTCACAGCTACCAGGCCTAAATGTTAGAAGGATATCTGGTAGTGACAGGTATGAGACTTCTGCTAAGTTAGTAAAGGAATTTGGCTCATCTAGGCATATCGTATTCACTGATGGTAGAAAGTTTGCAGATGCCCTTTCAGCAACACCACTTGCAAAGAAGTTAAATTCACCAATCCTATTGGTCAACAGCCTAGACAAGTTGCCTAAGAATTTAGCAATATATAGGGATGCCTATATAATAGGTGGGAAAAATTCAGTAGGACTTGATATAGAGAATAGGCTAAAGTCTGTAAAGGGAGACAAGGTATACAGGATATTCGGGCAGGATAGGGAATCTACATCAAACCAGGTTGCCCAAGTATTGAAATATAATGAAAACATACTGGCTAATGGTAGTAGTTTCGCAGATGCCCTAAGTGCAGTCAACCTATTAAACAACGGTGGTAAAAACCTACTACTTGTTAAGAAGAATTCAATATCAAGGGATAATAAAGAACTTACTCTTAATAAGACTAACTATATCATAGGTGGATATAATACGGTGTCAAAAACCATACTTGGTTATTAATGGGTAAAGTTTAATAAAAGTAAACTTACGGACATAATTTATTAAACTTGACCAATAAAAAATAGAATAGAATTATTGAAATCAATGCTTTTTACAGTAGATATAAAAAATATGAAAATTATAAAAAAGCATTGATTTTTTTTGTGCTTTTATATATAATTATCTAGTGTTTACTTTTAATAAACTTAGAGTTTATTAAAAGTAAGGAAATTATGGGGATTTATATAAAAAAGACAATTTAGAATGGAGGATAAGATGGAGATCGGTGAAAAGTTGAGACGATTAAGAACAGAAAAACAACTGACCCAGGAGGAATTGGCAAATCGTTGCGAATTATCCAAGGGCTTTATATCGCAGTTGGAGAATGATTTAACATCACCATCAATTGCTACCCTTATAGATATATTGGAAATACTAGGAACAAACTTGAGAGACTTCTTTGCAGATGAGGTAAATGAAAAAGTTACCTTTGCTGAGGATGATATGTTTGAAACCTATGATGAGGATCTAGGCTACCAGTTTAAGTGGTTGGTACCAAACTCACAAAAGTATGATATGGAGCCAGTCTTGGTAAATATAGAACCGGGTGGTTCTTACAAGGAAGAGAAGCCACATGAAGGTGAGGAATTTGGATTTGTTTTAAAGGGGACTATATACCTACATATGGGCAACAAAAAATACAGGGTCAAGAAGGGCGAGAGTTTTTACTACCAGGCAAGAGAGACCCATTCAATAAGCAATGAAGGTAAGACACCTGCCAGCCTAATCTGGGTAAGTTGTCCGCCTTCCTTTTAAAATATTATAGGGGGTGTATTTATTGGAAAATAAGCTAATAGAACTAAATAATATATCAAAGAAATTTAATGACAATACTATATTGGACAAGTTTAACCTAACTGTAAACGAAAATGAATTTTTGACCCTGCTAGGGCCGAGTGGATGTGGCAAGACTACCCTTCTAAGGATTATAGCAGGTTTTGAATTTGCTGATGAAGGAGATGTATTCTTCGGAGGATATAGGGTAAATAGTGTTCCCGCCTACCAGAGAAATATAAATACGGTCTTTCAAAAGTATGCCTTGTTCCCACACATGGATGTCTTTGAGAATATAGCCTTTGGTCTAAAGATTAAGAAGATGGATCCAATCACTATAGAGGAAAAGGTAAAGAGTATGTTGGCCCTTGTTTCCCTGCAGGGCTTTGAGCATAGGAAGATATCTTCATTATCAGGTGGACAGCAACAGAGGGTAGCCATAGCCAGGGCCCTGGTTAATGAACCCAAGGTACTCCTTCTTGACGAGCCACTTGGAGCCTTAGACCTAAAGCTAAGGCAGGAAATGCAGGTTGAGTTAAAGAAGATTCAAAAGAAGCTGGGAATTACCTTTATATTTGTAACCCATGACCAGGAAGAAGCCTTGAGTATGAGTGACACAATAGTTGTCCTTGACAAGGGGGTAATCCAGCAGATAGGTAGCCCTATTGATATCTATAATGAGCCTGAAAATGCCTTTGTAGCCAACTTCATCGGTGAATCTAATATCATAGATGGTATCATGCACGATGACTTTGATGTTGAATTTTCATCCAGACGTTTTGTCTGTGTAGACAAGGGCTTTGAAAAGGGAGAAAATGTAGACGTAGTTGTCAGGCCTGAGGATATCATCATGACTAGTGCCGAGGATGGTATGCTAAGGGGTATAGTGAGGTCTTCCGTCTTTAAGGGAGTCCACTATGAGCTGGAAGTAGAAGAAAGTGGTAGGTTATGGCTTCTACAAAATACCAAGACAGCCCCTATAGGAAGTGAATTGGGCATGGTTATAAACCCTGAAGACATTCATATCATGCATAAGGGGGACCTATAATTATGAAGAAGATTAGGAATAGAGCAAATACTATAGTTGAACAAAAAGAAACTAGGCTGGCATATCCCTATGCCCTATGGTCACTAATATTTATAGTCGTACCTCTCTTATTAATAGTTTATTATTCTTTTACTAGAAAGACAGATGATGGGGGTATACTATTCACCCTTGAAAATTATAGGCAGGCCTTTGACCCATTATTTTTAAAGGTTTTCACTAGGTCATTTGTACTTGCAGGTATAGCTACGTTTTTGTGTGTAATCATAGGTTATCCTGTGGCCTACATAATATCCAAGGCTAAAATTAGTAGGAGGGACTCTTTAATCCTCCTGTTTATCCTACCTATGTGGATGAATTTCCTGCTTAGGACATATGCCTGGATAGCAATTTTGGGGAAAAATGGCTTATTAAATTCCCTATTAGGATTTTTTGGACTTACGCCAAATTCAATCCTATATACAAGTGCAGCAGTCTTGCTGGGGATGATATACAACTTCCTACCTTATATGGTTTTACCGATATATACCTCACTACAAAAGTTGGATGAAGACCTGGTAAATGCAGCCAGGGACCTAGGGGCCAATACGGTAACAGTCTTTAGGAAGGTTATCTTTCCACTTAGCATACCAGGAGTAATGAGTGGTGTGACGATGGTATTCATGCCATGTGTGACTACATTTGCCATTTCCAGACTACTGGGTGGTGGCAAGACTATGCTGGTAGGAGACTTGATAGAGCAGCAGTTTACTACAGTTGGTGATTGGAACCTGGGTTCATCAATATCCATGGTTATGATGGTTATAATACTGATTTCTATGGCCTTTATGAATAAGGTTGATAAGGATGAAAGACAAGGAGGTAAGGTATAATGCAGAGACGAAATTTAATATCCAAACTATGCTCGAATATCTACCTGTTGCTAATATTTGTATTTTTATATGCACCTATACTAGCCCTTGTTATCTTTTCCTTTAATGATTCAAAGTCTATGGGCGTTCTGAATGGCTTTACTATGAGGTGGTATATAGCCCTATTTAAGAATGAAACTATACTAACAGCACTTTATTACACTGTGAGTATCGCTATTTTGGCATCTGTCATATCAACTATCTTTGGTACTATAACATCCATAGGTATATTTAAGTTGAGGGGCAAGGCCAAGGCCACCATCCTGAATATTAACTATTTACCAGTTTTAAATACAGATATAGTAACGGGTGTAGCAATAATGAGTCTATTTACATTTTTCGAGATGAACTTTGGTTTCAAGACCATGTTGCTATCTCATATAATGTTCTGTACCCCATATGTAATCTTATCTGTCTTGCCAAAGTTAAGGCAGTTACCCGACAATGTAGAAGAGGCAGCCCTGGACTTAGGAGCAACACCATGGTTGGCTATCAGAAAAATTGTCATACCACAAATCAAGCCAGGAATAGTATCAGGATTTTTAATGGCCTTCACAATGTCGATTGATGACTTCATAATATCTTTCTTTAATACGGGAAATGGGGTTAGCAACTTGTCTATTGAGGTCTACGGTATGGCTAGGCGTGGTATCAAGCCTGAAATAAACGCCCTATCAAGCCTGATGTTTATAACAGTACTGGTACTTTTGATATTGGCCAATAGGAAGGATTCTATAATCAAGAATTCAGCCTTAGGTAAGGCATAGGTCAGGGGGTAGATAGAAGTGAAACTAAGAAAGATAAATAGTAAATTTAAAAAGAAAATAGTTAGGGCAACGGCCATGACGGTAATCTTATCATCAGTTGTTGTATTTACAGGTGCTTGTATAGGCGGGGGCCAGGATTCTACAAAGGTCCTTAATGTATATAATGTTGGGGACTATATAGATGAGAGCCTTATCAGTGAGTTTGAAGAAGAGACAGGTATAGATGTTCAATACTCAACTTACGATACCAACGAAATGATGTACCAGAAGGTAAAGAGTGGTAGTACAAAATATGACCTGGTATTCCCATCTGACTACATGGTCCAGAAGATGAGCAGGGAAGGTCTATTAAAAAAGATAAATTACAATAATATACCTAATTTTAAGTATATAGACAAGTCATTTTTAAATCCTAAGTATGACCCGACTAATGAGTATTCAGTACCATATATGTGGGGTACTCTGGGGATCGTATATAACAAGAAGATGGTCAAGGAAAAGGTGGACTCTTGGGATATTCTTTGGGATGAGAAGTATTCCAGAAATATACTCATGTTTGACTCAGTAAGAGATACCATGGGAATAGCTTTAAAGAAGCTGGGCTACAGTATGAATTCGGTTGACAAGGACCAGATAAATGCAGCCAAGAACCTGTTAATAAAGCAAAAACCACTTGTACTGGCCTATGTTAACGACGATGGTAAGGACAGGATGATAGCTGAAGAGGCTGCTTTGGGAGTATTCTATTCAGGTGACTTCCCCCTAATGAAGGAGGAAAATGACAATCTAGAGTATGTAATACCTAAGACTGGGTCTAATAAGTGGACGGATGCAATCTGTATACCACAGACAGCTGACAATGAAGACTGGGCAGAAGCCTTTATAAACTTCCTTTGCGACCCCAAGGTAAACGCAAGAAATACAGAATATATAGGTTATTCAACCCCTATTAGTGAAGGAAGAAAGCTCTTGCCAGATAATTTTAAGAACAATAAGACTATGTATCCTGACAAGGCCTTACTAGATAAGTCAGAAGCCTTTTTAGACATACAAAAGGTAATTAAGGAATACGACAAGGCCTGGATTGAGTTAAAGAGTTATTAGACTGAGGATAAAAAATCGTATAATCAAACTTTATATATTTTAATAGCGATTATAAGTAAAAAGGGAGCAGACATTCATACCAAAGTTGGAATGTCTTGCCCCCTTTATCTGTTTATAGAATATATTATCTATTTTTATATCTTCCGTACAAACCTGTGATATAGCTAATATAGCCTTCCAGGTCTCTGTTGTGCATTTCGTGAGGTAACATCCTAAATACCCAGTTTCCATCATCTATACCTGGTGTATTTAATCTTGACCATCCTTCAAAGTCATACCAGTCCTGTAGTGGTATTATAGCCAAGTCAGAATTTGACATCATTACAGCCCTGATTAGGCTTTCTGTATACCTATCATAGGCTGACATCCTTAGGTAGGCTTCTGCATATGAAAATTCCCCATAAGAACAAGTCTTTAGCCATTCTGCTAGACTATTGTTGTCGTGAGTACCTGTATAGGCTACAGAGTTCTTCGTATAGTTGTGTGGCAGGTTAAGGTTGCTGGCATCTGAACTAAATCCAAACTGGACTATCTTCATACCTGGGAAGCCTGTGTATTCTAAGAGTTCACGAACTTCATCTGTAATAATTCCAAGGTCTTCTGCTATTATCTTAGCATCCTTAATTTCAAGATTTACCTGATCAAATAGTTCTTTACCAGGTGCCTTTACCCACTGACCATTCATAGCATCTTTAGTAAGAGGGTCTATGCAGTAGAAGCTTTCTAGCCCTCTAAAGTGGTCTATCCTTACTATGTCATATAGTTCAAGTGATTTTTTGATTCTCTTTATCCACCAGTCAAATTTGTTGTCTTTTAGGTAGTCCCAATCGTATAGGGGATTGCCCCATACCTGGCCGGTTGCAGAGAACTCATCTGGTGGAACTCCTGATATCTTATTAGGTTCACCCTTTTCGTCAGTCAGAAACATATCCCTGTTATAGTAGAAGTCCGAACTATCACGAGAAACATAAATAGGCATATCACCAAATATTTCTATACCACGGTCATTGGCATAGTTTTTTAATCTGTGCCACTGGTCAAAGAATAGGTATTGTAGGAAGCAGTGGAAGTCTACTGTATTAGGGTTAGCTTCATTTTTTGGATTTGGCCATTCCCAGTATGGCTTTTCTCCATTGGCTTCCTTAAGGGCCATATACATAGCAAAGTCATCCAACCAAAAGGCATTTTCCTTTTTGAAGTCCTTATAGGCCTGGTCCTGGTCTGGATTAAAATTCTTGAAGGCCTCCCTGAAGAAGATCATCTTTAAGGCCCTGGCCTTGCCATAGTCTATATATCTAGGGTCAGCATGGTAAGGGGACTGGTCTACAGAGTTTATGAAGTTCCAGTCTAAAAGTCCTTTTTCAACAAGCTGATCTATGTCTATCAGGTCGTAGTTTCCTGAAAAAGCAGAGGCAGACTTGTATGGTGAGTATCCCTCGTCCTGGGCAGTGGCTGTAAGTGGCAAAATCTGCCAAACAGACTGGCCAGTTCTGGCCAAAAGATCTACAAATTCATATGAAGCCTGACCCAGACTTCCAATTCCAAACCTGCTAGGTAGGGAGAATACAGGCAGGAGGATTCCCGCCTTTCTAGTATTTGTCATATTAATTACCTTTTATCCAAGTTGGTCTTTAGTCTACTTGGATCCTTTCTTAATTTATTATAATTGAGTTTTTATATTTCAAAAAAATGTTTATCTATCAAGCTTCATAGCAGTATAAGACCTGGCTCCTACTACTAGTCCATAGGATGTAACATGGACATCCTTGTTACCGAAGATTTTTTCACCATGTAAAATTTCTTCTACCAGGGCAGGTTTGAATCCAAGGTTGATTATGCAGGCTATATCATTTCTGTAGTAGCAGATCAGATTTTCCCTGGCAAAACCAAATTTGAAGCCGGTTTTAAAGCTATTTCTATAATCAGCTCTAAAGGCAGTCAAAGCCTTATAATGATCGTATATGTCCTGGTTCCTATCTTCTTCCATAAAGCAATACCTATTAAATGGGTCAGAGAAACCTTCCATACCATTTTCATCACCATAGTATAGAGATGGTATACCTGGTAGGGTAAACTGGATAAAGGAAGCGAATTTTTCAAGTTCTATGGCCCTATTATATAAGGCTTGAGGTAACTTATATCCCAACTTGTTTTCGTGTTTAAAGTTGTCTGCATCAAGTACCAGGCTAGTAGTAATCCTAGGCGTATCGTGGGTAGATAGGAGGTTCATAAGTGTATCTAGGGCTGGCTGTGGATAGTTAGATATTATGTCCATTATCCTATTCTTAAATAGGAGGGTATCCTGTCCTTTTAAGAGGTCGATAATTGCCGTCCTCCATGGGTAGTTCATGACTGAATCTAACTGCTCGCCCAGCAGATAACGTCTCTTTACACCATATGAAAATTTGTTGGTTGCATCTTCCCATACCTCACCTATAATTAGGGCATCAGGGTCAGTTGCCTTTATTGACTTCCTTAGATTATCTATAAATACGTCAGGAAGTTCGTCTGCCACATCAAGTCTCCAACCACCAGCGCCAAGGTCTTGCCAATATTTAAGTACACCGTCTTCCTGGTTACATATGTAGTTTGTATAGTCCTCATTTTCCTTTATTAGCTCCGGTAGGTTATCAAAGCCCCACCATGAAGCATACTTGTCTGGATATTCTATAAATTTAAACCAAGGATAGTAAGGTGATTCCATAGACTGGTAGGCTCCTAGACTAGGGTATCTACCATACCTGTTGAAATAGATACTGTCGGATCCTGTATGGCTAAAGACACCATCTAAAACAACCTTAATATTTGATTTCTTTAGGTCAGCACATAAGTCTTTAAAACTATCTATAGTTCCTAAATAAGGGTCTACATTTTTGTAGTCAGCAGTAGAGTACCTATGGTTTTCAGAACTCTCCACAATAGGATTTAGGTAGACCAGGTCTACATTTAAGCCTTCAAGGTAGGAGCAACTCTCTCTGATACCATCGAGGTTACCCATAAAGAAGTCCTTGGCAGAATAATTAGGCGTATCAAGGCCCGATTGAGGACGTCCTCCCCAATCATTTCTAATAGTTCTTTCTTCCTCATTGATAGCCCTAGGAGCAGTATATGAAGGACTTCTTTTAAACCTGTCCGGGAAAATCTGGTAGATAATACCACCCTTAATCCAATCTGGAGTAGAGAAGTCAGCATCATAAACTGTCAACTGCCAGCAGATAAGATTGTCAGTAATCTCTGGCAGGTAGTTGATTTTAGATATATTTTTGCTAGTGCCATCATTGTAGTTTAGCTGAAAATAGTAAAAATACAGTCCTGTCTCCAGGGGACCTAGGTCTACAGAATATTTGATGTATTCATTGCAGTCATGGTGTTCCTTATTATATAGATTAGTAGCTAAAGTTTGATATTCTTGACTACAAATATAACTAGCACCACCTTTATTTTGGTTTGACTTGGTCATGACTATCCTATTTAGCTGGTCTGGATACTTGTCATTTAAATAGACAAAGTCCAATGACTTACAATCTACTGATTCATGAATGTATATTGATACACTAATTTTTTCATTGTTTTTCACACCACCGAGTGGCCTTCTATGTCTTTCTTGTTTATATATTACTTTTCTTATCTGTTCCATTTTATCCTCTTTATTATATCCTCATTATTTTAACCGTATTTTTGAATTGTTTTTTCTTATCTATAAATTTAAACCCTGAATTTATCTATACCCATATATCAACATAAATAAAGTTAAATTAAAAAAATGTTTTAAAATTCTTTTTTAATAATCTGATTTTGGATACATACTAGCACAATATATTATATACCAAAATTAGGTGGTTTTTGTGAAAAAATTTAAATTATTTCATATAATCTTCAATATGTTAGAAAAAACGATTTTCTGAAAAGTAATTCGTCTTGTATAAAAAATTTGATTTAATTTTGTGAAAATTTATATATATTTATGGTATGATATATGTAATTACAATGGTATGATGTATGGATTGTATCTAATTTTAAGTAAGTAAATCTAATCGATAAATGAATACATTAAATAGGTATAAGAAACAATATGTGTGGTGAGGTGATAAGAGCATGAAAAAAGACCAAAACAACGATTTGGCTAAATATCTATTCCATGAAGGTACTAACTACAGGGCTTTCGATTATATGGGCTCTTTCCTTGATGGTGATGAGTGCACCTTTAGGGTATGGGCTCCAGGGGCCAAGAAGGTATATGTTACTGGAGAGTTTTGTAACTGGGAACCCTTTGTTTACGAGGCTGATAAGGTTACAGACTCAGGAATATATGAATGCCGTATAAAAAACATTAAACAATTTGATGCATACAAGTATGTATTCGAAACTCAGGATGGTAGGACCTTGTATAAGTCCGACCCATATGCAAGACACTTTGAGACTAGGCCAAATACCTCATCAAAAGTATATAAATTCAATAACTATGAATGGGGTGACCAGGCTTGGATGAAGTCCAGAAAGGTACCTAAGGAAGGTCCAATGAATATATATGAATTGCACCTTGGCACTTGGAAGACCAGGGAAAATGGGGACTTCTATTCCTATCGTGAATACGCAGACTATCTACTTGCATATTTAAAGGAAATGAAGTATACACATGTAGAACTACTTCCTTTGATGGAGCACCCATATGACAAGTCTTGGGGATACCAGGTTACAGGTTACTTTGCACCTACATCTAGGTATGGTTTACCGGAAGACCTAATGTATCTGGTGGACCTACTTCATCAAAACAATATAGGTATAATCCTAGACTGGGTACCAGGACATTTTCCAAAGGATGAATCTGGCCTCTTTGAATTTGATGGCTCATGTGTCTACGAGTACTCAGACCCCCTAAAAATGGAGCATAAGGAGTGGGGAACTAGGGTCTTTGACTATGGTAAAAATGAAGTGATTTCCTTCTTGATATCAAATGCAGTCTACTGGTTAGACAAGTTCCACATAGATGGCTTGAGGGTAGATGCAGTTTCTTCCATGCTATATCTTGACTACTTTAGACAGGGTGGCGAGTGGAGACCAAACATTTACGGTGGCAAGGAAAACCTGGAGGTGCTAGACTTCTTAAAGAAGTTAAATAAACATGTACATGATGTTTTCCCGGGAGCCATGATGATAGCAGAAGAATCTACAGCCTGGCCAAAGGTTAGTCATCCTATAGAGGATGGTGGACTAGGTTTTGACTTTAAGTGGAATATGGGATGGATGAATGATTCCCTAAAATATCTAGAAGCTGACCCCTTCTTTAGGTCTGGAATCCATAATAATATGACTTTTTCTATCACATATGCCTTTAGCGAAAACTACATACTGGCCCTATCACACGATGAGGTAGTACATGGTAAGAAGTCTATCTTGGAAAAAGCATATGTGGCTTATGAGGACAAGTTTAAGAGTCTAAGGGTATTTTTGGCCTATATGTATGCCCATCCAGGCAAGAAGTTGACCTTTATGGGAACAGACATAGCCCAAGTTATAGAATGGAATGATGAAAGGCAGTTGGATTGGGTCCTATTGGATTATCCAATACATGCCAACCATAAGAAGTTTGTCAAGGACCTGAATACTATATATGCCAAGCATAAACAACTTTGGGAGTTAGATACGAACTGGGATGGCTTTAGGTGGAATACTGTAGATGACTATACTAATAATGTATTTACATTTACCAGGTATGATGCCAAGGGCAATGAAATGCTGGTTATCTGCAACTTCTCATCTCAGAAGCTTAAGAAGTATAAGATTGGAGTTAGCTCCGATAAAAAATATAAGATCTTGTTGAATAGTGATGCCAAGAAATACGGTGGAGACGGTTTGGTTAACAGGAATATTCATTCAGTAAAGTCTGAGTTTAATGGGTTTGACTACTATATAGAGGTTAATATCGGTTCATTTGGTAGCCTATATTTGGTTGAAAAGTAAGAAGTATTTTAGAGAGGTAATGCTATGAGTTTAAAAAAAGAAATAGTTGCTATGCTATTAGCAGGTGGTCAGGGAACTAGGCTTAGAGCCCTAACAAAGAATATGGCCAAACCAGCAGTTCCATTTGGTGGTAAGTATAAGATAATAGACTTTCCTTTGTCAAATTGTGTAAATTCAGGTATATCGACAGTGGGAGTATTGACTCAGTTTATGCCACTAGAACTAAATAGCTATATGGGTAATGGTGCACCATGGGATTTAGACAGGATGGATGGTGGCTTGTCAATCCTACCTCCATATACAGGTGGAGAAACAGGAGACTGGTACAAGGGTACATCAAATGCTATCTACCAGAACATGAAGTATATAGAACAGTATGACCCTGAATATGTCTTGATTCTTTCTGGTGACCATATATACAAGATGAACTACAATGAAATGTTGAAGTTCCATAAGTCCAAGGGTGCAGACCTGACTGTAGCCCACATAGATGTACCTATTGAAGAGGCTAGCAGGTTTGGTATCCTAAATACCATGTCAGACCTATCAGTTAGCGAATTTGTTGAAAAACCTGAAAAGCCTATTTCTACAAAGGCCTCTATGGGTATCTATATATTCAACTGGTCACAGTTAAAGTTATACCTAGAAAAATGTGAACAGGCTGAAGATACTAGCTATGACTTTGGTAAGGACGTGATACCAATGATGTTGGCAGATGGAAAGAAGATATTTGCCTATCCATTTAAGGGTTATTGGAAGGACGTTGGAACTATAGAGAGTCTATGGCAGGCTAATATGGACCTTCTAAGCAATGCTGACAATTTCTGCATATATGACCCTCTATGGAGAATCTACTGTAGACACTATGAGTCTATGGCCCAGTATATCGGACCTAAGGCCAAGCTATCTAATTCCATGATATCTGAAGGTAGTACAGTTAAGGGTTGTGTCAAAGAATCTGTCGTATCATCTGGCGTCTATATTAATGAAGGTGCAGAGATAGTAAATAGTGTAATAATGAAAAATGCGGTTATAGGCAAGAATGCCAAGGTATACAATTCCATAGTAGCTGAGGATGCAGTGATTGGTGAAAAGGCAATAGTTGGTCACGAAAATATAGAAGTTGGTAAGGATATGATTACAGTTGTTGCCAACAAGGATGTAGTCGGTCCTAATGAGATATTTAAGAAGATGTAGGAGGGGATATTATGAATGGATTTTGTTTAATATTTGCGGATAATTACAAGAATTACGATATAGAAGGTCTAATAAAAAACAGGTCCCTTGCTTCTCTACCTGTAGCTTGTAGGTATAGAATTGTTGATTTTACCCTATCTTCCCTGGTTAAGGCAGATGTGGATGACATAGGAATATTGACTACTAATAACTATAACTCGCTTATGGACCATGTGGGCTGGGGTAAGGACTGGAACCTAAACAGGAAAAATGGTGGTCTAAAAATAATACCACCACTTGCAATTTCAGATACTGGTCTGGCTAGGAATAAATTTGAATCCTTGAGCAATGCCAGTCAGTATATGGAGAGCAGGTTACAGGACTACTGTATACTTGTAGATTCAAATATAATCTGTAATATCGACTACAAGGACCTACTGAAGTACCATGAAGAAAACAATGCTGATGTAACAGTGGCAGTAGTAAAGAGAAAGCCTCAAAATGATGAAATAGAAATGATTCTTGATACTAAGAATAGGGCCTACGACTCCCTATACCATAAGAATGGGGCAGATTATGAATGTAATACCCTATTAAAGATTACAATTATGCATAGGGACCTTCTAAAGGAGATTATCCAGAAGGGTATCACACTAGGTTGGGAAGACATAGTGAGAGACTATATATCAAAGAACTTCAATAGGTTAAATGTATATGCCTATGAGGTAAAGGGTTATTGTAAGGTTATAAACAGTCTGGAAAGTTATTATGATTTCCATATGGACCTATTAGATGAAAACATCATCAAGGAGATATTCTTGTCAGGTACGGAGATACTTACAAGGGTAAGGGACAGTGTTCCTACTAGCTATGGTGAAAAATCAAGTGTATCCAACTCTATACTGGCAGATGGTTGCCATATAAATGGTAAGGTGGAAAATTCTGTAATATTCAGAGATGTAACTATAGAAGAAGGCGTTGAGCTTAAAAACTGTATTATAATGTCTAGTACAAATATCAAGGCAGGTGCCAAGTTGGACTATGTAATTACAGACAAGGAAGTAGTTATTACAGAAGGCAAGGAGCTAAAGGGCGATAGGAATTGCCAGTTTATAGTTCCTAAGAAAAAAACGATTTAATTTTTAATCATTGGGTAACTAAATACAGTATGACTTTAAATATAAGAATAGAAAAAAAGAAGAAAGCTTATATGGAAAGAGGTGTTGTGAGTGAAGGTTTTATTCGTTGCTGCAGAAGCATCCCCCTTTGTAAAGGTTGGAGGCCTGGGAGATGTAATAGGTGGTTTACCGGCAGCCTTGAATGAAAATGGTGTTGATGCAAGAGTAGTTCTACCACTATATTCATCAATTGATAGAAACAAGTACAATATTAGATTTGTAAAATATATATATGTATCACTAGGTTGGAAGCATATATATTGCGGTATATTTGAGGCAGAACACAAGGGTATAAAGTTCTACTTTATTGATAATGAGCAGTACTTCAACAGGTACCAGACATATGGTGAGCCGGATGATGGAGAGAGGTTTGCCTTCTTCTCAAAGGCAGCTGTAGATATGATGCCACATATAGATTTTAAGGCGGATGTCATGAATGCCAATGACTGGCATGCAGCCCTGTCAGTAGTCTATCTAGATAGGTATAGGAGGGAAAGAAATGACTTCTACAAGGATATGAAAAGTGTAATTTCAATCCATAATGTAGAGTTCCAGGGAAAGTTCAACCCATACCTATTGGGTAGCCTATTTGGACTAGGGAATGACTACTTGGGAGCCTTGAAGTTTGACCATGATATCAACCTTTTAAAGGGAGCTATCCAACTAGCGGACAGGGTGAATACAGTTAGTGAAAACTATGCAAATGAGCTATTAAATCCATACTTTTCCTTTGGTCTTGACCCGATTCTTTCTAGTGAAAGGGGCAAGTTAAGAGGGATAGTAAACGGTATAGACTACGATAAATTCGACCCATCAAGTGATCCTAATATCAGTCAGAAGTTCTCACTAAAAAGCCTAAACAAGAAGATAAAGAACAAATTGGCCTTCCAGAAGGAAATGGCCCTTGAGGTGAGTGAAGATATACCTATGGTAGGTATGGTAACTAGGTTGACTGGTCAAAAGGGTATAGACCTGGTAGTGGGTGCAGCCGAGCATATTCTAAATATGGGGGCCCAGTTAGTAATTCTAGGGACAGGTGACCCTTACTTTGAGGACCAGTTAAGGAACCTGGAAAATAGGAGACATGACAAGATGAGGTCCATCCTAAAGTTCTCTAATGAAATATCATCAAAGATATATGCCAGTTCAGATATATTCTTGATGCCATCTAAGTCAGAACCATGTGGCCTTTCCCAGTTAATAGCTATGAGGTATGGTAGTATACCCGTAGTAAATAGGGTAGGAGGCTTGAGAGATACGGTGGAACCATTTGATCCAACCAGGATGACTGGATATGGCTTTACATTTGAGAGCTATAATATGTATGACATGCTAGATGCCATAAAGAGGGCTTTAGATGTGTATAACCTGGACCAGAAGACTTGGAAGAAGATTATGAAAAATGCTATGGACCATGATATGTCATGGAACAATTCAGCTAAAAAGTATATAGAAATGTACAATGAAATTGTATAAAAAGTGTATGTAAATGTGTAATAAAATCACATAAAATAGCTTGGTAGGCTATTACATATAATTTATCAATTAAGTAAATAATTTTTTATCTAATTATGACTAGACAATAAGGTGTCTATAGGTTAAAATAGGTACTAATGGTAAAAAAGTTAAACAAAAAGTAATAGAGGAGTAATGTGATGAATCATATGACAAAAGATATTGAACAGTATCTACAGACAAAGTTTGGTAACTCTCTAGAAGACTCTAATGAGAGACAGTTGTACCAGGCTTTAATGGCAGAAACTAGAAATAGGCTATCTAAGAAGAGGTATGACTATACAAAGAAGCTAAAGGAAAGTGGCCAGAAGCAGGCTTATTATATGTCAATGGAATTTTTGGTAGGAAGGACATTGAGAAATAATCTTTTCAATCTTGGTATAGAAGACGAGGTAAGAAGTTTCTTGGCTGAAAAGAACTTCGACCTTGATAGGATCTATGATATGGAGCCAGATCCAGGCCTAGGAAATGGTGGCCTAGGTAGATTGGCATCTTGTTATCTTGATGCCCTAACTAGCAACGATTACCCTGTAACTGGTTTTTCTATCCTGTATGAATTTGGTATATTCAAGCAGGTAATAGCAAATGGTTGGCAGCAGGAATATCCGGACAATTGGCTGGGTATGGGCCAGTATGGTCTAGTTCACAGAAGTGATGAAGAGATAGAAATAAAATTCTATGGTAAAACAGAGGAACATTGGACTAATGAAGGCTTGAAAGTTAACTATGAAGACTATAAATCAATAATTGCAGAACCATATGACCTGATGATATCAGGATACAAGAGTGAAGCAGTTAATGTCTTAAGACTGTGGAAGTCAAAGGCAAATGCAGGCTTTGATATGAAGCTATTTGAAAGAGGGGAGTATGCCAGGTCATCTGAATCTGAGGCCATTGCAGAATCTATTTCAAAGCTTCTATATCCTGCTGATGACAATAATGAGGGTAAGGCCCTAAGAATCAAGCAGCAGTACTTCTTTACTAGTGCATCACTTCAACAGATAGTAAAGAACCACTACAAGACATATGGTAGTCTAGATAATTTAGCAGACAAGGCAGCTATTCATATCAATGATACTCACCCATCAATGTGTATACCTGAGATGATGAGAATCCTGATGGATGACTATAATTACAGTTGGGAAAAGGCATGGGAAATTACTATAAAAGTATTTGCCTACACTAACCATACAATAATGGCAGAGGCTTTAGAAAAGTGGTCTGTGGACCTATTTGCCCCAATCTTGCCTAGAATATACACAATTATAAGGGAGATTAACAACAGGTTCTGTCAGTATTGCAATGAAATAGGTGCAGCTTCTGACCTGGAATCTATGTCAATCATCCACAATAATATGATAAGGATGGCAAATCTTTGTATAGTTGGTAGCTACAATGTAAATGGTGTATCAGGTCTACATACAGACATCCTAAAGGCGGATACTTTTGAAGCATTTAATAGGATTTATCCAGGTAAGTTCAACAATGTTACAAATGGTATAGCCCATAGAAGATGGTTGGGCCAGGCTAACCCTGAGTTAACAAACTACCTGAATGGACTACTAGGTGGCGACTTTATCAAGGACCTATCAAATATAGAAGAATTGTTAAAGTATGCTGATGACAAGACTGTCCTAGCAGACCTTGAAAAGATCAAGTATACAAAGAAGGAACAGTTAGCCAAGTATATCAAGGATGCCAATGGAATCAATGTAGATATTAACTCAATATTCGATGTCCAGGTAAAGAGGTTACATGAATACAAGAGGCAGCTTTTAAATGCCCTACACATAGTTTACCTATATAGACAGATTAAGTTCAATGGCCTAAGACCTAGACCAAGAACATTTATATTTGCAGCCAAGGCATCATCAGGATATGTAATGGCTAAGAATATAATTAAGTTTATCTGTACCCTATCCGATATGATAGAGGCAGATCCGCTAGTTAGAAACTATATTAAGGTAGTATTCCTAGAAGACTACAGGGTAACACTAGCAGAAATAATCATACCGGGAGCCAATGTCAGTGAACAGATATCACAGGCAGGTAAGGAAGCATCTGGTACTGGTAACATGAAGCTAATGTTAAATGGAGCCCTAACTATAGGTACCCTAGATGGGGCCAATGTTGAAATCCACGATGCAGTAGGTGATGATAATATGTTCCTATTTGGTCTAAAGACACCTGAGGTAAATGATTTATATGCCAAGGGATATAGACCAAGAGACTACTATGAAAGGGTTCCAGAAATCAAGGAAACACTTGACTTTATGAGGACTATAAACGTAGACGGAACAAGATTTGATAATCTTGTAGACTACCTGATTAACCAGGACCCATATATGTGCCTAGCCGACTTTGAAAGCTATGTAAACAAGCAGAAGGAAGTAGAAGAGGCCTATGGAGACAAGGATAGGTGGAACAGGATGTCATTAGTCAATATAGCTAAGTCTGGAATATTCTCAGCAGATAGGGCTACACAGGAATATACTGATGGTATCTGGCATATAGCTAGGGCTGGTAGGTAGGCCTAGGAAAAAACTAATTTGATATAATTTTTTATGGTAGGACTAATAAATAAGTCATACTTTGATTGCTTGTGCCATAAGAATTATTATAAATTTTTGGCAAGGTGCCAAGACAAATAAGAAAGGAGATCATAATGATAAAAAAACTCTTTAAAAAGTCTTTAAAAAAGACAATCTGTTTAGTGATGATTTTATCTTTGGTGGCTGTAAGTGGACTTTCATTAAATTCAGCTTTGGCAGCAGGTTATCCCTACAATGTAGTTTTTAAAGGGTCATCTGGAGATGTAAACATCGCTTTTAATGCAGACAATGAACCTATAGGGGGTACAGACAATAGGGGAGAACCGGATAAAACTGGTAGAGGCCCGGGTGCAGCTTATTTTATAGGTTGGAGTGATGTTTCCAATTATCACGCTAATAAGGATGCAAAATTTTACTATAAGTATGAGCCGGTATCAAGACTGGTAGATGACAATGTGTCTACCCTATACCCAGTTTATTTTAGTAGTTCTAGTGCAACTAATTTTAGTAAAAATAAGGCCTATATCAATTTTGGTATGACAGATGCAGAGACTGTACCTGGTTCAAGAATTAATGGTACTGTGGATAACAACGCAAATGACCATAATATAAACCTTTACTATGATGAAACACAAAATACTTATGACATTAAGTTAGAGTCAAGTTTTGAACTAAGCAAAGGCATTGCACATTGGCTATATACTGGTAATGGCTTTTCTATTATGACAAATACTCAGAGAGATAAGGGTAGTTCTGCTAAGGGGGCAAAGTATACACATGTAGACCTTAATGTAACTATTCCTGATGAGGTAGATGTTCCTGATGAATTAAGCATGACTTTTGTGGGGAGCTATTTCCAGCCATATATGGCCTTTGATACTGTTACTAGGGATAAATTTGAAATAAAGGAAGTTACAGGAGCAGACAAGTGGGATATTACTGAACTTGTTTCAAATACTACACCTAATGTAAACTTTACTATTAAAAATCCTAATAAGACTAGAAAAATAACACTAAGGGCAATTGTTAGAACTAATGGATATTATGGTGGTAAGGTAATTCCTGATAGAAGTGGAAAAGATGTTGAAAATGAAAAAATGAAGATGGTTTCTAATACAAACTTGACGATTTCTAAAGCCAAGGCATTAGAATTATTTAAGGCTAAGAGAAGTGCCAATATTACTGGTACAGTTGATGGATATGTAAAGATGCCAGAGTATCCTTGGTATTTAGGTGGCGATTATTCAAGACCAATACCAGAAATTAATGTATCATCTCCGGTATCAATTAATTACACTTTTAGTTCTGTAAAGTTTGATAAGAACTCAGCAGCTTTAGGTGATACTGGAGCCCAGGATTTAGGAAGATCTAATGTTGCCTATAATGGTTCTCTTAAGGGAGATTCTCTAAATGACGGAATAAAGCCAGCTTTAGGCACTGATGGCGATACTATAGCAGACAATCCTGCTGCTTTTGTTTCAAACGGATACACATACACTTTCAAAGAATGGAATACAAGAGCTGATGGCAATGGTACTAAGTTCGACGAAGATACACTAGTTACTGACCCTATAACTGTATATGCTATTTATAACAAGACTAGCAACGGTTCAGGTGGCGGTGGCGGTGGAGGAGGAGAAACTCCAACACCTACTCCAGACCCAAGAATACCAGGAGATGACAGGGTAGAAACTGCTATAAATATTTCTAAGTCAGAATATCCTAGTGCTGATACTGTAATTGTAGTTAGAAAGGACCTGTTCCCAGATTCAATGACTGCAACTGTATTATCAAAGCAGTTAAATGCACCGATCCTTCTTACTGGCTCAAACAAGCTAGATGAAAGAGTTAAGGCTGAAATAAAGAGACTAGGTGCCAAGGATGTTATTATCGTTGGTGGAGTTAATTCTGTATCTGCCGGTGTTCAGAATGAATTAAAGGCCTTTGACAAGGATACAGTTGAAAGAATAGCAGGTCTTGATAGATATGGTACTTCTGTAGCTGTAGCAAATAGGGTAGTAGGCATAAGCGGTCTTACTCACAAGGCTGTAATAGCTTCAGGAGAAGTATTCCCAGATGCCCTAGCAGTTAGTCCATTTGCTGCGAAGAATGCTTATCCAATCTTATTGGTAAAGAAGAACCTAGTACCAACAGAGGTTAACAATGCATTTGCAAAATTATCAATCAAGGAAACTTACCTAGTAGGTGGAGAAGATACTATATCTAAGTCTACAGAAGGAAAGTTACCTAAGGTACTAGAAAGAATGGCAGGAAAGAATAGATATGAAACATCTGTTCAGATAGCTAAGGCTAAGTTCCCTCAGTCTGAAAGAGCTTACATGGCATCAGGAGAGGTATTTGCTGACGCCCTAGTTATAGGACCAGTAGGAGCTAAGTACAATGCGCCAATATTGCTAACACCTAGCAAGAATGCAAGTAAGCCAGTAGCTGACTATATCAAGGCATCTAAGATTAGCAAGCTTATAGCAGTTGGTGGAGAAAGATATGTACCTAAAAAGGTAATGTCTGTCTATAATTCTAATATAAATTAGTTATTAAAAACTGTTAGAATATTTATTGAATAACATATAAGGGTCCCCTCTAGGATATAATAGTCCTATGGGGGACTTTTATATTTAATATACTTAAAGTCTCGTCTGCTTAAATCTTCAAAAAAACGATTTTTTTTTGCTATAATGTATATGAGAGTATTTTTATACAATGGAGGAAATTATGAGTTTACAGGAGTTCGAATTTATCGAATCAGCTATAGATATACTTAGAAAGCAGCAAAAAACACTAGAGGAAATTGAATATGAACTAGTTAAGTTTTTTGCTTCAATACCACTCAAGGAAAATGAATTGATGTCTGTCAGCTCTAGGATAAAGTCTGAGAGCAGTTTGAAGGAGAAGATTATCAGAAATAGGTACCTAATAGATTATGATGACCCTGAAGTTTTGTTTTCAGAGATACCCGATATTATAGGTGTCAGAATAGAGTGCAAGTTTGTCAGGGATGAAAAAGATATTTTTATGCAGATAAAAAATTATTTTAAGCAGACTGATGACAGGAAGTTTTTCTATGCCAAGTCAAACAAGAATATTAGACTTTATTTATTTGAAAAGCAACCACTCAAGCAGAAAAATGGTTTTGAGATTTACAAGATAGATGGAGAATACAGGCTGGCAGACAAGAAGATAAAGTTTGAGCTCCAGATAAAGGCACTGGTAAATGTCTTTTGGAGTGAAATAGAACACAAGATTATCTACAAGAATACGACCTATCTTTTAGAGGACCAGTTTATCAAGGATATGATGATATCAATTAAGAATAACCTGACTATGATAGACGACCAGCTACTCAGCATATACAAGAACTTTAAACCTGATACAAAGCTAAATTCCAAGTTTGGTAGGGATGAGATAAAGACAGTATTTTCCAAGCTACTTTATGATACTATTACCTATAAGATGGATGAGCAGTTGTCCTTTTCTATAGACTTTAAGAAGCCTTGTGAGACCATATTGGACTATTCTCTACAAAAGTATGAGGATAGCATAGATGGCTTGAGTGCCTTTATGACGGAAGAGTACAAGAAGATTAATGAATTTTTAAATAAGGATATAAACTTCAATGATGGCCTGGTATTAGAACATGAGCCAAAGTTTGATGATGTATTTTCTAGGGATATAGCCAATATCTTTATAGACAAGATGAACATAGAAGTTCCTTGGAATCTCTTCTTCAGGATACTATTTGAGCTAGAACCGGACAATAACGTAGATGATTTTTCTAATTTTGTCAGGTATTTCAAGAGGTCCTTAATTACCAAGGATAGCCTATATGATCTTATGGATTCATTTGGTGAGTACAGCATTAAGATTATTGAGGACATGTATGATTGCATTTACAAGGTAATCAGCAAGGTCGGCAGGATAGATATCTTTTTTGATGTCAACCTAACCAAGATGAGAAAGACAGCTTCTGAGGGCTTGGATTATGTCTGCTATGAGTTTGAGACCTACTATGAATATATGGAACAAAAGAGGATTATCTCAAAGATTATGGTTGATAGCTTGATGAAAATCTATAATTAGGGATAAATATTTTATATAATTTGCTTAAATATATTTGGCTTAAATAAAATCTGGGTATTAGCTAGCTATAGGAATTATTTATAAAAATTGATATTACGAAGCTAGCTAGTAGTGGTAGAAATATTAGAGATGTTTAGAGGTGGTTTAATTGAACGATTTAACATATTTGAGGCTTATCTTGACTGAGGAAGACAACTATCCGGTCATGTATTCAAGACCTGAAGAAGAAGTAAATATTATTGGTCAAGATGACCAGGCTATGTCACCTGATGATTTTAAGTCCATTATCAAGTTTTTTGCTGATAGGGGATTGAAGAAGATTAAGTTTGTTGGTGGCGAGCCACTACTATATAGAAATTTAGAAGTCCTAATAGCCTATGCCCGTGATTGTGGTATAGAGGATATAGGCATGACCACTAATGGTATAGGTCTTGGGACAAGGATACTTGACCTTAAGAACCTTGGTCTTAACAGTGTGAATATATCTCTGGATTCTTTGAAAGAGTACAGGTACAATGCCTTGACTGGTGGTGGTAACCTAAAGGAAGTATATCTTTCTATAGATGCATGCCAGGCAGCAAATATAGATGTCAGGATAAACTGTGTGGCCATCAAAGACTTTAATGATGATGAACTAGTGGACTTTATGAGGTTGACTATAAACAGCAAGCTAGATGTTAGGCTTATAGAACTCTTACCTTACAATATATCCAAGAATGTATATGAGAGGGGTTATATGGACCTACAAGACTATATAGAGAACACAGAGGCCATAGATAGGTCTGATGATGAGGACTTGAGTGTAGCCAAGTATTTTAAAATAAACGGTGCCCAGGGTAGGGTAGGTATTATCAGGGCAGGTTCTAGAGACTATGAAGAAGACCTACGTAGGATCAATGTAAGCAATAGGGGATATATGAATGTAGGCCCCCTACAGAAAAATACATACTTTATAAAGCCTATTCTCGGTGATGAAGAGGCCTTGGAGGATATGTTTTATAAGATAAAGACAAGTATATAGAATAGGTATAAATGTTAATAGAATGTTAAATTTAGCTTTCTATTAACATTTTTTTTGTCTTTCATGGTATTATTGTAGGGTAGGTAAAATTAATATGCCAAGTTGGGTAATTTTATTAGAATATGAGGTGTAGATAATATGAATATTGCAATTTCCCTAATCGGTGGATTGGGTATGTTCCTCTATGGAATGAATGTAATGGGTGATGGTCTGCAGAAGGCTGCAGGCGAAAAGCTTAAGAAGATTATTGAGATGTTGACAACCAACAAGATAATGGGTGTCTTAGTCGGTACCCTGGTTACAGCAATTATACAGAGTTCTAGTGCTACTACTGTTATGACAATCGGTTTCGTAAATGCAGGTATCATGTCATTACAGCAGGCAGTTGGAGTTATTATGGGGGCTAATGTAGGTACTACAGTAACAGCCCAGTTGGTGTCATTTAACATTGAAAAATATGCCCCAATGGCGATTGGTATTGGTATGGCATTCTGGTTTTTTACAAAAAAGAAGAATGTCAAGAATATAAGTGAAATACTAATAGGTTTTGGTATCCTATTCGTAGGTATGAACTTTATGAAGGCTGCCGCGGCTCCTGTTTCTGAAATGCCACAGGTCCATGATGCAATGTTGTATTTAAGTAAAAATCCAGTACTAGGTATTTTGGCAGGTTTCGTGATTACTGGTACTATCCAGAGTTCAAGTGCCTCTATAGGTATACTGATAGTTCTTGCTTCACAAGGACTCCTACCTATCACAGCAGCCCTACCAGTCTTATACGGTGATAATATAGGTACTTGTGTTACTTCTCTATTATCTACAGTAGGTGCTAGTAGGAATGCCAGAAGGGCGGCCATTATGCACTTATGCTTTAATGTTATCGGTACACTCTTATTTATAATAGTATTGAGTAAACCAATAGTTGCCTTGGTTACTAGCATAGACCCAACAAATGTCCCTAGACAGATAGCCAATGCTCATACCCTATTCAATGTGGTAAATGTAATAGTCCTATTGCCATTTAGCTCATATTTGGTTAAGTTGGCTACTAAGTTAGTGCCATACACAGAAGATGAAGATTTGGAAAACATCCATACTACAAAGTTCTTGGACGAAAGAATCCTGGAAACTCCATCAATCGCCCTATCAAATACGGTTGATGAAGTAATAAGAATGGCTAGTCGCTCTACTCGTGCCTTGGATTCAGCCTATGATGCAGTCAAGACTTTTAGCCACGAAAAAAGAGAGAAGACTTTTGAGTATGAAAAGATGATAAATACCCTACAGTTGGATATAACTAATTTCTTGTTCGCCCTTTCAAATAGAAACTTGAGTGACCTTGAAAGAATTAAGGCCGATGTCCTATTCCATATAGTAAACGACATTGAAAGAGTTGGTGACCATGCAGATAATATAGCAGAAATTTCTCAGTTTATGGAAGACAAGAAGGTTAAGTTTACAGATGATGCGACTAAGGAATTGGATACCTTATTCGAATTGGCATCTAAAAACTTCTACGATTCTATTACAGCCTTAAAGACTAGTGATTTTGAGTTGGCAGCTACTATAACAGATAGAGAAAGAGAAATAAACATATTAGAACAAAATGCAAGAAATTCACATATGGTAAGATTGCGTAGTGGTACTTGTTCAGTAGAAGCAGGTATATACTTCCTGGATATTATAAGTAACCTGGAAAGAATATCTGACCATTCTATTAATATAACTGAAGAATTGGGAAGAATGAGTGGACATGTAAGCCTATAGTTTAGACTTAAACCACATATATAAATTAATGGGACCTGGTTAGCTGGGTCAAAGAAGAGATATAACAAGTAATGTAAGTAAATAATCTATATAGTATACTGGTATGTGTCTCGCATATCAGTATATTTGTATATAGGATAAAAAGGGGGTTATAGTATTATGGATTTTGCCAATGCGCCAAAGATTGAACTACACTGTCACCTGGATGGGTCCCTGAGACCAGATTCAGTCCTAGACCTCTTGAGAAAAAATAAGCTAGAAGAAGGCCTAGATGAAAGCAATATAGACAAGGCCTTAAAGATAAGTGGCGATTGTGACTCACTTGTGACTTACCTTGAAAAATTTGACCTACCCCTAAGAGTCATGCAAGACAAAGAATCTTTAGAAAGGTTGACTTACGAGGTATTTGAAGATGCCTATAAGGAAAATGTGGTCTATTTAGAGCTTAGGTTTGCCCCAGTATTACATACTCGCAAGGGTCTTACTGAAAGAGATGCTATTGAGGCCGTAATAGGGGGTATGGAAAGGGCCAAAAAAGACCTTGATATAGAGGGTAATATCATAATATGTTGTATGAAAAATATGAGTGAGGAGGCGGCTATCAAGACTATTAAGGCTGGTTATCCATACCTGAATAAGGGACTTGTCGGTATAGATTTGGCTGGTAAGGAAGACGAAGGCTTTGCCTATAAATTTGTTGAAGCTATAGGCCTGGCCAGGGACATGGGCTATAGGGTTACAATCCATGCCGGTGAAGCTGGATCTGGTCAAAATGTATTAGATGCTATACGAATACTTGGGGCAGAGAGGATTGGGCATGGGACTAACCTATACCAATCTGAAGAGGCCTATAGGTTAGTTAAGGAAAATAATGTTCATCTGGAAGTGTGCCCAACTAGCAATTTGCAGACGAAAGCAGTAGACCTACTTGAAAAACATCCGGCTATATACTATTATAGAGATGGGCTTAGCATTTCTATTAATACAGATAATAGGACGGTTTCTAATACGAGTCTAGATCATGAGTTGGAGGCGATAGGTCCACTTTTAGCTATAGATAGGCCTGCTTATATGAAGATATACGAGAGGGCTGTAGATGCCTCTTTTGCAGACCAAGATACAAAGGATAAATTAATTGATAAGGTCAGGAGGATAATATAATGACTAATAATAATTCAAATCCAGAGATTAAGAATGCTGGAAATAAGAACAAGATAAGACACATAGTTGGAGTAATGAGTGGTAAGGGTGGTGTTGGTAAGTCAACTATGACCAGCCTTATAGCCAATAAATTAAATGACCAAGGCTATAAGGTGGGTATCTTAGATGCTGATATCACAGGCCCAAGTATACCTAGGTTAATGCATATAGACAAGCAGATGGCATATTCAGATGGCGACAATATAGTACCTGTTACAGCACCCAATGGTATCAAGGTAATTTCCCTAAACCTAATCATGGATGAGGAAAGCAAGCCTGTAATATGGAGGGGACCTATGATAGGGTCAGTAGTTCAACAGTTCTATACAGATGTATTGTGGGGCGACTTGGACTACCTATTGATAGATATGCCTCCTGGAACTGGGGATGTTGCCTTGACTGTCATGCAATCAATACCAATCAAGGGTATAATAATGGTATCTATGCCTCAGAACCTGGTATCAATGATAGTTTCTAAGGCCGTAAATATGGCCAAGCAGTTGAATGTACCAGTAATTGGTATAATAGAGAACATGAGCTACATAGAATGTCCTAATTGTTCAGAAAAGATCAGGATGCATAATGATGAGGGTTGGGACCAATTTATAAAAGAACATTCCCTTGATATGTTGGCAGAGTTACCAATGTCTCCAGAGATAATAAAGCTGTCTAATGAAGGTATGGATGAAGTCAGTCCTGAATTAGATGAAATCCTAGGTGGGGTAGTGGACAAGGTTTCAACTTTCTGCAAGAGAAGGATAATTTTATAGGTGGCTGATGATTGCTACTGAGGGAAGATATTATAAATAGACTCCAAAAAGAATATAGTAAATGAAAAAATACCGAGATATGTTTTATCTCGGTATTGTATACTACAATATTTTAATAGACTTAATTGAGTTCAACGGAACATACAAAACCTTCTGGTTATTGTAGTCTGGGTGTTTCTCATCCATATTAGTTTGAGAAAGGGTCAATGATAAATCATCGTATTCAGATACTACACCATAAAGTTTAGACTGGCTTAGGTAAGAATCTATTTCGACAAAATCATTGATGTGCTTTTCAACAAAATCAAAGAATTTTTTGTTGACACATGATAATTTATCAGTTTTATTTTTATTTGGCATAAAATCACCCCTTTACTATATTTATATTATACAAAATTTTACTTAAGAAGTAAATAGAAAGGTTGTAAAGTGAATAATAATATTAAACTACCTAAAATAAAAAATATAATTAATGTTTATGCGTCAAAATTTTTAAATGTCTTTGAAGTAGACTTTAAAGATAGGCAAAACAATGACAAAAAATGGATAGTTGCATCCAGGATGCCCCAAGACAAGTATATAGATAAGATAATGAATAAAACTGATAAAGACAGGGTAGATGCCGTTATCATTGTTGGCTATAAGGATACTGGTGATGAATCTAATCAAGAAATTTTTCCCCAAAACCAGGATGCTTTAGTCGTAATAAGAGAATTTAGGATACCTATTAATGACTATATTTATTCCCTACCAGCCGGTTTGGTAGACCCTGGAGACGATATCTATGAGACTGCCATTAGGGAGATGAAGGAAGAAACAGGCCTGGACCTTATTAGTATAGACAAGGATAGGACCTGCCACAAGGCCTATGCTTCTGTAGGTATGTCGGATGAATCCTTGGCCATTGTCTATGGCAGGGTGGGGGGAAGTCTGTCCAATGACTATATGGAGGATACGGAGCTGATAGAGCCCATGTATATGACCAAGGAAGAAGCCAGAAAACTACTTGCCAGGAAGGATGTAAATATAGACATAAAGGCCTGGTTAATTTTAAAGGAATTTGCAGGTTGCTAGTCATGTATTTTACGTATTTATTAAGGTGTGGTGATGGGAGTCTATACTGTGGCTATACGACGGATATTGGTAAGAGGATGGACCAGCACAAGGCAGGC
Source organism: Peptostreptococcus stomatis DSM 17678 (assembly GCF_000147675.1). Classification (GTDB taxonomy): domain Bacteria; phylum Bacillota; class Clostridia; order Peptostreptococcales; family Peptostreptococcaceae; genus Peptostreptococcus; species Peptostreptococcus stomatis. The sequence goes on from NZ_ADGQ01000057.1 coordinate 31,906, forward strand.
AAGGGAGCCAAGTACGTAAAGGCAAAGGGCTATAAAAGGTTGGAGTTTTATATATCCTCAGCTAGTAAGTCTGATGCAATGAAGTTTGAGGCCCATATAAAGAAGTTATCAAAGAAGGAAAAAGAAGACCTATTAAAGGGGCAGACCAGGGCTTTAGACGAGTTAGGCTTAGACTATGAAATAGGCCTAATTGTAGAATAGAAAAAGGACTCAAATTCATTTTTAAAAAGAATAAGAGTCCTTTAATTTATTGCAAATTTATATTGCCTATCCCTTGTAGACAATCTTTCCAGCTACAAGTGTATACTTGACCTTGCCGTATAAAGAACGACCTAGGAATGGAGAATTTGAAGACTTTGACTTAAAGCCCTTAACCCTGTATTCTTGGTCTGGGTCAAAAATACATATATCTGCAACCTTGCCGATCTCTATATTTCCCTTGTCAAGCTTGTAATACCTGGCTGGGTTAGAGGTAAACTTACTCAACATGTGGATCATAGATAGGCGATTTTTCATTACTAGCTCTGTGACAGCAAGTGGTAGGGCAGTCTCCAGGCCAATAATTCCACTAGGAGCCTTGGTAAAGGCAACATTTTTTTCCTTATCAGTATGAGGGGCATGGTCAGTTGCGATTATTTCAATAGTATCATCTATTAGGCCAGCGATTATTCTCTCCCTATCTTCAGTCGACCTAAGTGGCGGATTCATCTTAGCCAATACACCATGCTCTAAAACATCATCTTCAGTTAGGGTGAAGTGGTGTGGAGTAGCTTCGGCAAAGACTTTTACACCTATAGACTTGGCATACCTGATAAAATCAACTGCATTACCAGAGCTAATATGCTGTATATCAATGCAGGCGCCTGTTTCAAGGGCCAGCATACAGTCTCTAGCCACCATGATATCTTCGGATACCCTAGGAGCCCCCTTTAAACCTAGTTTTTCCGCTATAGGGCCAGCATTTATACCATGATTGTCAATTAGGCTATTGTCCTCCTCATGAAGGGCTATAACAGTATCTAGTTGGGCTGCCTTTAGCATGGCATCTCTTAATGTCTTAGTATTCATGACAGGGACACCATCATTGGTAAAGCCAGCAGCTCCCGCCTTGTGTAGGAGGTCCATATCGACCAATTTATCTTTGAAGTCAATAGTTAGGGCAGCTTCCTGTAGGATATTTATAGGGCAGTCCTTGGCCTTTTCTAAAACGTAATTAAGACTTTCGACCGAGTCAATTTTAGGGTTGGTATTTGCCATAAGTATGACAGTCGTATAGCCACCTGCTGCAGCAGATTCAGCCCCACTTAATAGGTCTTCCTTGTGGGTAAAGCCCGGGTCCCTAAAGTGGGAGTGGATGTCGATTAAACCAGGAGATACAACCATACCCTTAGCATCTATTATATCGTCATACTCAAAGTAGTCAGAGGATATGCTTGGAGATATTTCCTTTATAAGGCCATCCTCTATAGATATATCTACAATTTCCTCGAAATTTGTGGCTGGGTTTATTAACTTTCCGGATTTTATTAAAACTTTGTTCATAAGAGCCTCCTTTGAATATTATAGTCCTACTTAAACATAGGAATATTTTTAAATTAATAAAAGCAAAATTTAGTAAAATATTTTTTAACTATTAGTAAGATTTTATATAAGAAAAGAGATTAATCACTCGATCAATCTCTTTGCATATTTACTTATAAATGATTTTTATTGGGTCAACCTTAGAGGCCTTGTGGGCAGGTACTAGTCCAAATATTATTCCTGTTATTACTATAGCCAAGAAAGAGTATAGGAAACTATTAAAACTTGGTATAGGCCTAAAAGGCATTATATTCTTGGAATATATAGTAACTGCATAACCAATGACTATACCCAATACACCACCACAAGATGTAATAAAGACTGACTCAACCAGGAACTGGTACATAATTGTTGAAGGTTTGGCTCCCAAGGCCCTTCTTATACCTATTTCCTTGCTTCTTTCCATTACAGACACGTACATGATATTCATAATACCAACACCACCAACAAACATGGCAACTATTGTTATGACAAGGACAAACTTGTCAATACCCCTAGTCATGGCTTCTGTTGACTTCTGGATAGTGTTCTGGTCTCTCACCTTATATTCACCCTCTAGCTTAGGGTGGAGTTCTGCCATTTTATTTGCAACTTCCTTAGCTACAGTTGGTATGTCAAATCCATCCTTTACAGTAACACTGATATGGTTGATACCACCAGTTTTAATATTCTTGCCAGTCAGGAAGTTATACATATCATTTGGTATGACTGAATATGGTGGAACATTGTCAAAGGCCCCTTTTTTTCTAAAAGTCTTGTCCACAGGATCATATACTGAATCAGCATCACATATACCAACAACTTCAAAGGTTAACTTGCCAACTGTGATACCCTTGCCTATAGGGTCCTTATCTCCGAATAACTCTTCCTTTGTAAAAGTATCTATGACAACAACCCTCTTGCCTGTATCAGAACCATTAAGAGCTCTACCTTTAATAAGCTTATATTTATGGGTTAAGCTAGAAGCAAAGCTAGTACTAGTATTTTTGTCAAAATATGATACATTACCACTATAGAGATTCTCGTCTCCAAAGGTCATCATCTCTGCCAAGGGTTTATTTGAAGTTTTTATCTTCTCAACACCTTCTACGGTCTGTAATTCTTGTAGATCAGATGATTGAAATGGTGTCAACAAATTTTCGCTGGTATTTGTATCGGAAGCATCGAAATATACTATAGCTGTCTTAGAGTCTATTGTTTGGAAAGACTGTTTAAAGACCTGGCTCATGGCATTACCAACAGAACTGACAAAAACAACTGAAGTAATACCTGTGATTATCCAGATAAAGGCTACTATTAAACGTAATTTATGTCCCTTGAGGTTTTCTATTGAATTTTTTAACAGTGTTAACATTCTAAACCTCCTCTACAAAAGCACCATCCTTTAGGGTAATGACCCTAGATGCATATTTTGTCATATCCTGGTCGTGGGTAACCATGATTATAGTAGTTCCCTTCTTGTTTAGGTCAGATAATAATTCCATTATGTCACGACCAGTATCACTATCTAGTGCTCCTGTAGGTTCATCGGCAAATATTATCTTAGGACTATTAACCAGGGCCCTGGCAATAGCAACCCTTTGTTTCTGACCACCAGACAGGTGGTTAGGGGAACTCAAGGCCTTGTCTGTAAGACCAACCTGGTCTAATTTTTCATATATTAATTCTTTTCTCTTATTTTTATCCTTTACACCGGCATAGATCAGGGGAACCTCTATATTTTGATATACATTAATAGTATCTATAAGGTTAAATTGCTGAAATACAAAACCGGCATACCTAGCCCTATATTCGGACCTCTTATTTTCACTTAGGGTACTGACATCAGTATCATTAAATATATATTGACCTTCGTCAATCTTATCTAAGAAACCTAGTACATTTAACAGGGTAGTCTTACCACTACCAGATTTACCCATAATCATTATGAATTCGCCTTCTTCTATCTCTAGACTAAGACTTTTTAATATGTGAAGTTTTTCTTTCCCTACTTTGTAATACTTCTGTATATTGTCTAATTTTATTTGCATTTTATTCAACCTCGGTTCTGGCTACTTGTTAGATAAGTCAGAAGGGATTGGATCTCCATCCTTCATTGTTTTAGTAGGGTTTTTAACAACAATATCATTTTCATTTAAGTCTCCTGAAACCATAGAGTAGTCTTCGCTATCAGACAGGATTTCAACATTGACCTTCTTTAGGTGACCATCTACTTCAGTAAAGACATATATTTCGCTTCCGTTATTGACAATAGCCTTAGTTGGAACCTTGTACTTGTCAGTATTAACCTCTATTGTAGCCTGAGTATGGTAGCCGTTTACTATACCCTCCTGAGTATCGAAAGTCAAAACAACATTGTATAGCGATAGGGCAGCTGCTGAATCTCCATGGTCTGTAGAAGAAGAAAGCTGTGGCCTTTCAGATATATAATTGATACGACCCTTTACAGTATCTCCTGAAGCCAGGATAGTAACATCAGCTGTCATATCCTTTTTTATCTTACTAAGGTCCTGTTCACTAATCTGACCATTCATTACATAGTCCGTAGACTGGACTGTCATAAGGGCAGCAGCATTGGCACCAGTATCAGACCCACTAGAAGGAGCAGAGTTATTTAGGTAGACCTTTCCATCAAAAGGTGCCTTTACCTTTGTATAGGCCTTGGCATTAGCAGTGGATAGGCTAGTATTCAAGGTTGCTATCTGGTTGTTTATTGAAACCAAACCAGGGTCACCAGCCTGTAGAGCTCTCTTTTCATTGATTAGGTTACTAATCTGAGTTTTGATAGAGGCTATTTCTTGTATAGCCGCTTCATCCTTAACTATATATAGCACGTCCCCTGATTTTACATTCTGGCCATTAGTTACCCTTATATCTGGGTTAGAACCATTGGCTGGGCCAGGAATTTCCTTGCTCTGCTTAGGGACGATAATCCCGTTTATAAATATTTTTTCGTTTTCAGGTATAGTATAAGTCTGAACAACTGGAGTTGCACTATGCTTAGTATTGTTGTAGATTATAAGGCCACCAATGGCAATTATAACTACAACAGCAGCTACACCTACATAGATTTGCATTTTTCTATTGGACTTTAACTTTGCAAATCCATCTTTTATTTTATTTTTAAATGTCATTTTAACCTCCAAAGTATTTCTAAAAATCTATCTAATCTTTTTTATTTGTATATTAAAGCAAAATTGCACAATACATACCTATATTTTACATGAAAATTGATATTATTGCAATGTAAAATATGGGTCCACTTTATATTTTTTTCTTAGTTGTCAAGACATATGTTACACTTTATATTTTTAGAAAAAAATACAGTGAATTTTTTATGAAAAAAAGTTATAGTAGTTTAAAGTTTTTAAAATATTTTTTTAATAGATTTTAAAGGTTATTTCTTGATAGAAGCTTAAATTAAGGTAGATGTTATAAAAGGGCTAGAAAAAGTATATGGCATAATATATAATACAAGGTGAATACAAAATTTTAAAAATTTTAAGGAGGCAAAAGATGAGATTTTTTATTGACACAGCTAACATTGATGAAATAAAGGAAGCTAACGACCTAGGAGTAGTTTGTGGTGTAACAACTAACCCTTCTCTTATAGCTAAAGAGGGCAGGGACTTTACAGAAGTTGTAAATGAAATAACTACTATAGTAGACGGACCAATCAGTGCAGAAGTATTGAGCATGGACCACAAGCAGATGATAGAAGAGGCTGAAAAGCTTGCTGCTATTCATGATAATATAGTTATAAAGATACCTATGTGTGCTGAAGGCTTAAAGGCAGTTAAGGACCTTAGTGAAAAAGGCATACGCACTAATGTAACTTTAATTTTTTCAGCATCACAGGCACTACTTGCTGCCAGGGCAGGAGCTAGCTATGTAAGTCCTTTTGTAGGTAGGTTGGATGACATTTCTTTTGATGGTTTAAGGCTAATAGAAGAAATAACAGAAATATTTGAGGCTAGTTACATACCAACAGAAATAATCGTGGCTAGCGTTAGAAACCCACTACATGTTATTGAAGCTGCAAAGATGGGGGCTGATATTGCTACAGTTCCATACAAGGTAATCATGCAGATGATTAACCATCCTCTAACTGACAGGGGTATTGAAGCCTTTATAAAGGATGCTGAAAAAGCTTCATTGAATATTTAATAGTCACTGGAGGTGGAGAGATTGGATAAGTTGTATTCATTGCAAAATGGTACAGATATAAGGGGTGTTGCCTACAAGGATGACAAGTCTGACATGGAAATAACCCTTACAAGAGAGGATGTCAAGAACTTAGTTCGTGGCTTTGCTACATGGATTATAGATAAGGACAAGAAGGACCATATAAAAATTTCTATAGGTACTGACTCCAGGTTGACAGGTCCTGACTTTAGGCAGGCCTGCGTAGAAGCCTTGACTGAAATAGGGGTAGATGTAGTAGATTGTGGTATGGCAACTACACCAGCCATGTTTATGTCTACTATAATCGATGGATATAAGTGTGATGGGGCTATAATGTTCACAGCCAGTCACATGCCATATGTCTATAATGGACTTAAGATGTTCACTAGCCAAGGCTGCCTAGAAAAGTCTGATTTAAAAGATGTAATAGATATTTGTGTAGCAGGTAACTTTGTAGATGGAAATTCTAAGGGAAACCTAATAGAGAAAGACCTAATAGAAGACTATGCCCAAATCCTAGTTGACAAGATTAGGGCAGGGGTAGATAGTCCTGAAAACTATGAAAAACCCCTAGCAGGTATGAAGATAATTGTCGATGCTGGTAATGGGGCAGGAGGATTTTTTGCTGACAAGGTATTGGCCAGACTTGGTGCAGATACCCAAGGTAGCCAGTTCTTAAATCCGGATGGTATGTTCCCTAACCATATACCAAATCCTGAAAACAAGGAGGCAATGGCCAGTATATGCCAGGCTACACTCGATAATAAAGGGGATTTGGGTATAATATTTGATACTGACGTCGACAGGGCGGCGATAGTGGGTTCTGATGGTAGACCTATAAATAAAAATGCCCTGATAGCCCTAATATCTTCTATAATACTAGAAGAACATCCTCAAACTACTATAGTTACTGATTCGGTAACTTCAAATGGCTTGGCCAAGTTCATCAAAGCCAGGGGTGGTATTCATCATAGGTTTAAGAGGGGTTACAAGAATGTTATCAATGAAGCTATAAGGCTAAATGAAGAAGGCAGGGAAAGTCACCTTGCCATAGAAACATCTGGCCATGCTGCTATAAAGGAAAACTACTTCTTGGATGATGGAGCATATCTTATATCTAAAATTCTGGTAAAGGCTGCCAAGTTATACAGGGAATCACAGGATATAGGACAGCTTATAAGTGATTTAGATGAAGCCCTAGAAGATAAGGAAATAAGGCTTAAGATAGAAGAAAAAGATTTTAGGTCCTATGCCAACAAGCTGATAAAGTCCCTATCTGAAAAAATAAAGGACATCGATGGTTGGGCTGAGGTAGCCGACAACTATGAGGGAATTAGGGTAGATTGTTATGATGAAAAGGGCTGGTTCTTGATGAGGTCATCCCTACACGAACCACTTTTGGTTATAAATTTTGAATCTGATATCAAGGGTGGATGTGACACGATTAATGAAAAGTTATCTGCCTTGATTAAGTAGATTTTTGATTAAGTAAATTCTATATTGATAAAAAAGTTGCCGTTCTTTAATAACTAGTATAAGCCTAGTAATAGAGGAACGGCAACTTTTTTGATAATACTTTTATAATTAGAATATTTATTTTAAATTTTTCAATTTCCTATATACCTGGCCAAGGGGAAGGCCCATAATTGTATAATAATCACCTTCTATATACTCAACCAAGAGGGCACCCATATCCTGTATACCATAGCCACCAGCCTTGTCCATTGGTGATCCACTGGCTATATAGTCTATGATAATCTGGTCCATAGCTGGGTCAAAGTCATAGAACTTGACCTGGGCTATACTTACAAAGGTATCCTCATATCCTGGACCAATTATGCTTACACCTGTATAGACCCTATGGACCTGACCGGATAATTCCCTGAGCATAATATAGGCATCCTGGGGGTCCTTTGGCTTACCCAGTATTGACTTGTCTGTTACAACAAGTGTATCAGACCCAATAACCAGGTGGTCTGGATTTTCCTTATAGATATAAAGGGCCTTTTCATGGGCCAACTTCTTTGTAAGTATTTCTGCCTGTTCAAAGGTATTTTCTTCTTTAAAAGTGGCTAATGTATCCGACTTTATAAGGTCCTCGTCTATATCTGCAACAAGACTATTAAAGTTTATATTGCACATTTTCAAGAGTTCAATTCGTCTAGGAGACTTGCTTGCAAGTATAATTTTACTCATATTCTGTCCTTTCTGGAAATCTGGCATATAAAGATTCACTTAAAAAAACAATCAAGAATCTTTATATGTCGGTATTTATACAAATTTAGTATCTATATTTATGTTTACATTATATCCTGGATATTTTTTCTTTACAAGCTCTTTGACATGGTCTCTTACTTGGTCCTGGTCAACAGAATAATCCAACAATAGGTCAAAGTATATGGCCTTGCTTTCTTCGTCTATGTATAGGCCATGATATCCAAGGCAGTGAGAATTTTCATAAATATAGTTATTTACTATATCCATGAGAGGCTTGGCCACCTCGTGGTTTTCATTTACTGAATAGAAACCAAAAGTAAGATATACATTAAATTTCTTGTAAATATCCATTTGCAGTTTATGAATGGTTGGATATATGTCTCCCACTTGGGTTTCATGATCCAATTCAACATTTATTGACCCCAAATTGTAGACTGGGCCATAGTTATGTATAATAAGGTCATGAGCACCTAGTATACCATCCTGGGACTTGACCATCTTCCTTATTTCACTTGTTGTAGCAGGGTCTATTTTTATTCCAAGAATTTTATTGATAGACTCCATAAGTATATCTATACCAGTTTTTACAATAAAAATAGCGATTATTATGCTGGCATAGGCTTCTAGTTGAATATTATAGTATATATTTACCAGGGCAGAGATGACTGCAAGACTGGTAATTATCGCATCGTTTTTGGCATCCTTTCCTGAGCCTATAAGGGCCCCGGAATCTACTTTTTTACCAAGATTTTCGGTATAAGTACCCAAGACTATTTTAGTGACTATTGTCAAGACCATTATAATCAAGCTCAAGTTAGTGTAGTTGGTATGGGCAGGGTTAAATATATCATCAATAGATGAAATAAATACCTGTATACCTGTAACTATAACTATGATTCCTATAACCATACTTGTAAGGTATTCAATCCTACCATGACCAAAGGGGTGTTTTTCATCTTCCTTTTTTGATGATATTTTTGTGCCAACAATGGTGATGATTGAGGATGAGGAGTCAGTCAAGTTATTCATTGCATCTGAAGTAATAGCTATAGAGTTTGTAATAGTACCCAGTATAATTTTAGTTATGGCCAGGCCTATATTAACTATAATACCTATTATAGACGTTCTCAATATTTTCTTTTCCCTATTATCTGTTTGTTTTGAACTAGTATTTTCTATCTGTTTAGAACTAGTAAACTCTGTTTTATCTGTCTTATCTATGTCAATTTTTTTCATTTTATAACCTCCCTTTATCATTAGATTATCGATTGATAACAACCTAATATATATAATACCACTTTTTTCATATAAATAACAGGATTTTTAGAAAGATTGGTCTAAAATATATATTTAATGTATAATGTATCTAAGAGTTTGACTTAAGGAGGTAAATATGAATTTATTACTTGACAATAAACAAATTTTCATATGGATTCTTTATTTTTTTATATATGCATTTATAGGCTGGTTACTAGAAGTAGTCTACCATGTTGTAAAGCAGGGGAAGTTTGTCAATAGGGGTATGCTGGCAGGGGTTATATGCCCCATATATGGTTTTGGTTCGGTTGTGCTTGCCTATATACTATTTCCCGTCAAGGATAATATCCTGATTTTATTTTTTGGGTCGGCCTTTATTTGTACCTTCCTGGAATATATAGCAGGCTTTATTTTAGACAAGTGCTTCCACAAGAGGTGGTGGGACTACTCAGACAATAAATTTAATTTGGGAGGTTATGTTTGTCTGGAATTCCTCCTATATTGGGGGGCAGGAGGCCTAATACTTATAAGGGATGTACATTCTAGTATAGTCAATGTAGTATCATTGATTCCCTTTAAATTATTGATTGGTCTAGACATTGTATTTGTAATTATATTTATTGTCGACTTTATATCTACAGTTCAGGCTATACTAAAGTTTAATAAAAAGCTGAAGCTATTGAGTGAGATGCGAGAAGACCTTTATAAGATCAGTGATAAGGTCGGGGCAGAAGTGGCAGACAGGACCCTCAATGTTATGGACAAGGCTGAATTGCTATCTAAGTTTACTGCAAGAGAAAGAAGAATCTTTAGGGCCTTCCCAAGTATGAGAGAGGAGAGGTATATAGAAGCCTTTAGCGAGTTAAGAGAAAGGTTTGAAGAATGGCAGTCAAAACAAAAAAATAGGCATAAACTAGGTGAGAAGTAGGCATAAATAAAAGGGGTTAGACCTTCTACCATATTGATAGGAGTTCAACCCCTCTTTATTTTAAATACTAAGGACTGGATTAAAGACTTATTTTACAATCAACTTTAATGGTGAAGCAATCTTGGCATCTACTGTCTTACCAGCAAAGTAGTCAAATTCTGCTGACTGCGAACTAACTATTTTTAGGTCCTTGTCTGCAAGGTTCCTGAAACCCTTACCTCTTTCATTTGTAGCAGATGCTCCAGGAACACCTTCTAGCTGGGCGACATTAGCATCCTTGTGGGACTTTACATAGGCAGCGTCAACACAAGCATTTGCTCCTGGTACATAGATAATAGAGTTATCAGAATCTGCTATAGTGATTAGGGCGGCTCCAGATGACATATGCATATAGGAGTCAAGTACAATAATTAATTCTAAAGCCAGTAAATCACCTATGAGGCAGGGCTTTAAGCTATTCTAAAAGGGTGTTTTATGAGGATTATTTGTTATCCAAGGCTTGGCGATAGGACTGGAATATTGATTTACCTATACTAGAAGGACTATGATGCGTGTAGTATATCTATAATAAAGTAGGGATATTTGACCATTTTAGGCCTAGAAACCTTGCATATAATACTATTTTAAGTTATTATATTTATTGTAAATATGACCTAGTAATTACCGTGTATATGAATAATAAATCATGTATATGAACTATAGACGGAATTTTAACTGAATTTAAATTAGATTAATAATAAACGAGGTGTAGATAATGGAAAATATAAAAATACAACCAATCTTATGTGGTGGTGACCTGAATTGCTATAGTGTTGCAAGGGCATTTCACGAGGAATATGGGCTAAAGTCAATAGCTTTTGGTAGGTACTACCTAGGAGCAACTAAGGACAGCAAGATAATAGACTTCAGGGTGACACCAGACATCACAGACCCAGACAAGTTTGTCAACATACTATTGGATGAGGCAAAAAAACATCCGGCAGATGTGAAACTTATCCTTATGGGATGTACGGATGAATATGCAGAATTGATAATAGATAGAAAAGACCAATTAAAGGATGCCTTTGTCCTTCCATATATAGATGCAGACCTTAAGAATAGGTTGGTTGAGAAGGAATCCTTTTATGCTGTATGTGAAGAGTATGGTTTGGACTATCCAAAGACTTACATATACAATAAGGGAGACCAGACTAGGGACTTTGGCTTTATGTATCCGGTCATAGTAAAGGCCTCTGATAGTATATCCTTTTTCCAAAATCCATTTGAGGGTATGAACAAGGCCTATGTAGCCCACAGTGAAGAGGAATTTAACCAGATAATATCTGATGTATATTCACATGGTTATGAGAAAAGCATGATTGTCCAGGACTTTATACCTGGAGAAGACGACCACATGAGGGTATTGACTTGTTATTCAGACCAGAATGCCAAGGTAAAGATGATGTGCCTAGGCCACGTCCTATTAGAAGAACATACACCTAAGGGGATAGGCAACCATGCAGCTATTATAACAGAATATGAAGAAGAATTGATGGAAAAGTATAAGACTTTCCTGGAAAAAATAGGTTATGTAGGTTTTTCTAACTTTGATATCAAGTATGATGACAGGGATGGCAAGTTTAAGGTATTTGAAATCAACCTAAGACAGGGTAGGAGTAACTTCTATGTGACATCTAGTGGTAATAATATAGCTAGGTATGTAGTAGAAGACAAGATATACAATAAGGAAATGGACCTAAAAATTCAAAAGAACCCATTCTACTGGCATGTAATACCAAATTCAGTAGTATATGCCTTTGTTAAGGACAAGTCATTGGTCAAGAAGTGTAAGGACCTTGTAGCCCAGGGTAAATCAGCCAGCTCATTTGGCTATGACTATGACCTAAAGGGCAACTTCAAGAGGAGACTTTACCTCTTCTTGTATGGCTTAAACCAGAAAAAGAAATTCAACAAGTATTGTAAAAAATACTAGCTAAAATATAAATGGAGAATAATATGACAAAAGATATAACAGTAGGTGTATTGGGGGGTCTAGGCCCAATGGCAACTGTCTACTTCTACGATATGGTAGTTGAAATGACAGATGCCAGGAGAGACCAGGACCACCTGGACATGATAATAATGAATAGGGCAACTACGCCTGACAGGACTGCCTATATTATAGGTTCTTCAGATGCTAGTCCTCTTGAATATATATCCAGTGATGCCAAGAGGTTAGAAGCAGCAGGGGCCGACTTCCTTGTCCTAACCTGTAATACAGCCCATTACTTCTACAAGGATATAGTAGAAGGACTTGGTGTACCCCTGATAAATATGATAGAAGAAACAGTTGTCCATGCTAAAAAGCAGGGCCACAGGAAGATAGGTATACTAGCTACGACTGGAAATATTAGGACAGGCCTTTATCAAGATATGTGTGTAGCCCAGTCTATGGACTACTATGTACCGACTCAACAAGTTCAGGATATGGTAATGGACATAATATACAACCAGGTAAAGGCAGGCAAGAAGGCCGATATGGACCAGTTTAACAAGATTATAGAGGTATTAAAGGCTGAGGGATGTGATTGCGCCATACTTGGCTGTACAGAATTATCTATTATAAAAAAGGATGAAAAACTGCCAAACGACTTTTTTGTAGATTCTTCAGAAGTCCTGGCCATGACAACCATATTGAAGGCAGGTAGAAAACTAAAAGAAGACTATCAAATCTAGGTTGATAGAAATAGGGGTGGACTAAATGAAACTTAGTGAATTACTCACAGGCCTGGAATATATTTCAAACAGGGATATGGACCAGCTAAAAGAATGTGAGATAGACAACATATGCTACGATTCCAGAAAGGCAAGAAAAAATGGGATATTTGTAGCCATCAAGGGAGAAACAGTAGACGGACATAAGTATGTAGACTCAGCCTACCAAAAGGGTTGTAGGGCATTTGTAGTAAATGATAATATGGACCTGGCAGAGGATGCCATTATGATAATAGTAGATGACAGTAGGAACTGCCTATCTCATATATCAGCCAACTTTTTTGGAAATCCTTCTAAAGAATTAAAGGTAATAGGTGTAACTGGTACCAAGGGCAAGACTACAATCACTAATTATCTGAAATCAGTCTTGACTAAGTCAGGCCTAAACACAGGTGTAATAGGAACAAATGGGGTCTTCTACAATGACTATGAAGGTAAGACTATAAATACTACACCTGAATCATATGAGCTCCACAAGACTATTAGGGAGATGGTAGATGCGGGGGTCAAGTGTGTTGCCATGGAGGTATCTTCAGGAGGCCTAATGATGGAAAGGGTCAACCATGTTGACTTTGATATTGGTATATATACCAACCTATCACCGGACCATATAGGACCTAAGGAACATCCTACTTTTGAAGACTATAGGGATTGTAAGTCCAGACTATTTTCCCTATGCAGGCATGGTATTATCAATATTGATGACGACCATGCTTCATATATGATTGACAAGGCTACCTGTGATATAGAAACTTTTTCTATAAAAAAACCTAGTGATTATAGGGCGGAGGATATCAGCCTGACTAGGACTAAAACCAGCCTGGGTGTAGATTTCAAGTATATAAGGGATGGACAGGCTAGCCAGACCCATATAGCATCACCAGGTGAATTTAGTGTATACAATGCCTTGGCGGTGATAGCTACCGCAAATTACCTGGGGATAGATAAGGACAAGATGCTATCAGCCTTGGCTACAGCTCAAGTGGATGGTAGGGTAGAGGTTATACCATCAATACCTGATATAACTGTAGTCCTAGACTATGCCCATAATGGTGTTAGCCTGGAAAATGTTCTAGAAACCCTACTAAAGTACAAGCCAAGAAGGCTTATATGCGTATTTGGTTCAATCGGTGGAAGGTCGGTCCTACGTAGGAAGGAGTTAGGAGACGTTGCAGCCAAGCTGTGTGATATATCAATCCTGACTACAGACAACCCAGATGATGAAGATCCAATGAATATTATCAATGATATTGAGGAGTCCTTTGTAGATTCTAAGTGTCAGGTCCTAAAGATAGTTGACAGGTCCCAGGCTATCCTAAAGGGAATAGAAATTGCCCAGCCGGGTGACATGGTCATAGTGGCAGGCAAGGGTCATGAAAAGTACCAGATAATACATGGTGAAAGGGTCTTTTATGATGAAAAGGCAGAGGTCCTAAAGGCTATCGAGATAGTAAAGGATAGACAGGATTCCTAAGAGACTAGTTGAATGATAGGGGCTATAATAATAGCCAATGGATAATAAATATAAGAGAGGCTACACACCTGTATAGTATGAGTGTGTAGCCCTTCTTTTATCTTTATTTATATATTTTCTATAGCTTTTATATTGCAGCCTACTTGCTAGTAAAGTTAGAAAACTTACAGTTGATAACATTTGCTGAAAATACCCAATCTTCATTTAGGAGCTTCAAAAACTGGTCTTTACTTAGGTAGATAGTAAAGAGGTTGGTCTTTAGGTCATCCTGCTTGCCTATATCCCTCTTGTATATATCAAAGTCATCAGGTATAATTTTCCCATATTCGTACGTGTCCTTTTTACCAGTAAAATTTGAGAGAGAACCGATGGCTATAGAAGTCTGGTCCATTCTTGATCTGGTAGTAACAATCTCCTTGAAAGCTACAAATATATCCCTATTCTTATCTATTAAGTCAAGGTTAGCCATATAAACATTCTTCAGCTTTTTTCTTAGCTGGTCCTTACTTAACTTGTCAATATCCTTATTTAATGTCTTAGAATCTACATCCGTATAGGTTTCACCAGTAACCTTATCCTTAAGAGTTTTCTTCTTAATCTGGTAATGAGCACTAGGGTTTATACCTAACTCAAGGTAGTGGTCGTATGGATCGCCAGGAAGGAAAGTAAGGTCTGTCCCATCCGGTGACTTTTGTATCAAGTCGTAGCTAGCTGGGTCGACTACTCGTAGCCAAAACGGCCGTATATCGAAGTTTTTATCAAAGTCTTTTAAAAGGTTAGCTATAGAAATTAAATTCTTGCTACCCACAGAGGCGAAAATATATGCTGAATCTGGTAGCTTTTTGACCTCTTCTATCAAGTCCTTTTTATCAGGGAAGCTACCATACAAATTTGCATTAATACTAGCTCCATATTTGCTGTAATCAAGAGTTTTTTTGCCTCTTTTATAGATAATTTCTAAATCAATATCTCCACCAGCGACTGATCCATCATAATAGTTACCTGTATCAAGGTAAAACTCGTAGGACCCGAACTGTCTATCAACAACATCCAAATTAATTAGTAGTCTGGTAGGATCACTGGTTGCATAGAATGAGTGGACCATATTGGCCAGGTCATTGTACTGACTGGTATAATTTCTATCGTTACCATAAAGCAGGGGACTAAGATACCTATTTTTCACCTGGGTCCATAGGGGCTTGTTTTTTTCCTCGCTATTAGCCATAGTGTAGAAGTCTGGATAAAAGGACTTTACTATGGGGTTGATTATAAAGAGAAGGGCCACAAGAAGTATAGCCGTCTTTAGGAGGACAGACCTGGTAGTCCTTGCTATCCTTTTTTTGATTTCCTTATCAATAAGTTTTTCCATTTTGGCTTCCAATTCCATTTGGTCAGGGTCTGACCTAAAAAAGTCTTCAAAACTTTCGATAGCATGGTCTATAGACTTTCCCCCAGGATTATAAGAAGTCTTGTCAGTATAATCATTATTAATAGGACTCTTCTCAACTATATCATTATCAAGATTATCTATATCAATACTTGATTTGCCTATATTTTCCATATCAGCATTTGTGGTATTACTAGTATCAGTATCAATAATATTTTTATCAATCTTCTTCATACTTATCACCCCATTTTCTTTCAATTAAAATTTCCTTTAGTCTTTGACGGGCCCTGGACCTAATCTTTCTAATGTTGGCAGGGCTGGTGTTCATAATATCGGCAATTTCCTCATCCTTGAGCTGCATATATATGGTGTACATGAGGACAACCCTATAATTTTTAGGTAAGAGGGTGATGCCGTGGGCAACCTCTCTCATACTCTCCTCTTTTATAAGGATATCCAAAGGGTTATCTGGTCCAGATAAACGCTCAAATATTAGGTCAGGGTCATCTACATAACGTGAACTATGCCGTATGTGGTTTATAAACTCATTTTTAAGAACCTTAGACAGCCAAAACTTTAGGCTACCACCCTCCCTATATGAAAGGTAGGCCTTGGCGAAGGTAACCTGTACTAAAGACTGGGCAAGCTCGTAGTCACCACAAAGGGAAAGGGCATATACGAGCAGGTTCTTATGATATTTTTTGTATATCTGTTCAAAGTCCGTGTTCTTCATATATACCTCCTTGAAGATGGTGCTAGCCCAGTAATTACTTAAACCCATATAATTTTGCTTAAAGCTAGTTTGAGAAATTCACTTAAGTAAATTTTCTTTATATAAATATAACACAGGGAGGAGGGGTTTGTGACACTATTTAATAGGTTTTATTTTAAGGTGAGTCGGGTGTCTATATATATACTTGTTTGAATATGTATTTTATGCCCATTTGATTGATTTTAAGGCTCTTTTAGGTTATAATATAGGATGTTAAATAATGTAATTTAACAAATATATTGCATGAAAAATAGGTTTTTCGGCAATATATTTGATTGCTAAGAATATATTTCGGAGGTTTAATTATGAAATTAGGTATAGTAGGCTTACCAAATGTAGGTAAGAGTACGCTTTTTAATGCAATTACGCAGGCAGGGGCTGAATCTGCCAACTACCCGTTTTGTACTATAGATCCAAATGTGGGTGTGGTATCAGTTCCTGATAATAGATTGAACAAGTTAAAAGACCTGTACAATTCTAAGAAGATAGTTCAGACTGCTATAGAGTTTGTCGATATAGCTGGTCTAGTCAAGGGGGCATCTAAGGGTGAAGGTCTTGGAAACAAGTTCCTTTCCAATATTAGGGAAGTAGATGCCATAGTTCATGTAGTAAGGTGTTTTGAAGATTCAAACGTAGTCCATGTTGATGGTTCTATAAATTCCTTGAGGGATATAGAAACTATCAACCTTGAGTTGATCTTTTCAGATATGGAAATATTGGACAGGAGAATAGCCAAAACTACTAAGGCCCTAAAGGCTGACAAGACCCTACAGGGAGAGTTAGACATACTTAACCAGGTTAAGGCTACCCTTGAAGATGGCAAGAGCATAAGGACAATGGACCTGTCAGATGATGATTGGGCTTTTGTAAGGTCACTGGACCTACTTAGTTCAAAGCCGGTAATATATGTGTCAAATGTATCTGAAGATGATCTGGCTGATGATGGAGCCAACAATGAGATGGTCAAGGCTGTCAGGGAATTTGCTGCAACTGAAAATTCTGAGGTGGTTGTAATCTGTGCCCAGATTGAAGCTGAAATATCAGAATTGGAAACTGAAGAGGAAAAGTTGGAATTCCTAGAAACTCTGGGCTTATCACAATCTGGCTTAGACAAGTTGATCAAGTCTTCTTACCACCTATTAGGTTTAATTTCTTTCCTTACTGCTGGTGAGCAGGAAGTTAGGGCATGGACTATAAAGAATGGTACAAAGGCCCCTCAGGCAGGTGGCAAGATTCACTCTGACATTGAGAGAGGCTTCATAAAGGCGGAGACTATAGCCTATGATGCCCTAATAGAGCATGGAACTATGTCTGCAGCCAAGGAAAAGGGTCTGGTAAGGCTTGAGGGTAAGGACTACATAGTAAAAGATGGGGACGTTATACTATTTAAGTTTAATGTATAAGATTCATTGAAATATATCTAGTTTAGAGCTAGAAAAAATAAGAATCAGGTAAAAATAATAAGGGGATTGAACTACTAGCCCCAATAAACAATGTGAGGTGTAGATATGTTTGTGAAGTTTGAGTGTGAAAATTTTAAAAGAGCAATACTTGATAATTACAGGGAAAAAATCGATCCTGCCTTTGAAGGCCAGGATATCAGTCCTGATATGATGGAAAAGTTTGACCTATTGGACATGAATGACTATGGTATTACTAGTATTGAAGGTATCCAATACGCCAAAAATCTAAGACATTTATATATGGCCAACAATGAGATAAAGGACCTTACTCCTCTTAAGGAGTGTGGTAAACTTGAAATTCTTGACTTCCAGAAAAACCAGGTGGAGGACATATGGCCACTTGAACTTTTGAGAAGGCTTGAATCTCTAAATATAGCCTACAACAATATTACAGATGTAATGGCCTTGAATGATATTGCCAATATAGACAGCATTAATATATCTGGCAATACGATTGAAAATAGGCTACCCCTACGTCATATCAGGTTTGTAAAGAAGTAAATCCTTGATATAGAGTGCCCAGGCACTAAGAAAGGAATAATAATGACAAAGATGAATATAGTAGACCTAGGAGACGGCATATCCCTAGGTCTAGTAAAAAATACAAAGTTTAAATCTAATTTAATTTCAATATATTTTCAAAGGCAACTTGATAGGAAGGAAGTAACAAGGATATCCCTCTTAACCAACCTCCTGCAGGTGGCTACTAATAAATACCCTAGCATGAAGGCCATCTCTCAGAAGTTGGATAGTCTTTACGGTCTATCTATGAATCTAGGGCTTTCTAAGCATGGTGAAAAGTTAATCATTAGCTTAAAGCTCCTAAGTATATCTGACAGGTACCTTGACCAGCCGGTTTTTGAGGATGTGATAGACTTTGCCAGTGAAATCCTATTAAATCCACTAGTGGTAGATGGTCAATTAAATCCTGACAAGTTGGACTTGGAAAAGAAAAACCTTGAGGAAGAAATAGGTTCAAAGATCAATGACAAGAGGACTTATGCAAATCTTAGGTGCATTGAGCATATGTGCAAGGATGAGTTATATTCAATCGATCATATAGGTTATATAGAGGATTTGGACTCTATAAGTGCCAAGGATATATATGAGACCTACAAGGACCTTATATCAACATCCAGAATTTTTATAATGGTTGAGGGTGACTTTGATGAGGACAAGGTAAGGGACTTATGTATAGAAAAGTTCAAGTTTGAGAGGTCTAATGTTCAAAACTTATCCAGGGAGGACTATGGCTACATGTCAAACCCTATTAGGTATTTTGAAGAGGATATGGCTACCAGTCAGGGCAAGTTAGTAATTGGCCTGAGAACTGGTGTTGACTATATGGATTACGATAGGTATTACAGTTTGATGCTTGCCAATAGCATTTTGGGAGGAGGACCCCACTCTAAGTTGTTTAACAATGTAAGAGAGAAGGAGAGTATCTGCTACTATGCATCATCTAACCTGGAAAAGACTAAAGGCCTTATGTTTATTAGTTCTGGTATAGATATTGAAAACTACGACAGGGCAATAGAGCTTATAAGGAGGGAATTGGATGATACCATGCAGGGCAAGATTAGTCAGTTAGAGCTGGACAATGCCAAAAAGAGCCTGATAAACTCCCTGAAGGCCATTGGTGATTCCATAGTTTCAGATGTGGAATTTACTTACAACCAGTACATTTCTGGCAGCAAATTGACTGTGGAAGATGTAATAGGATATGTGGAAAAAGTTGATATAGATATGATCATAGAATCCATGAAGGATGTAAAAGAAGATACAGTCTTCTTTTTGAAGTAGGTTACAAGGGGGATTTTATGAATAAGATATATAATGAAGTGATAAGAGAGACTATATACTATGATAGTCTGGAAAATGGCCTAGAGGTATACTATATGCCTAAGAAGGGCTATACAAATAAGTATGCAGTTTTGGGGGTGGACTTTGGTTCTAATGACCTTGACTTTATACCTATTGGAGAAAGTGAGAGGATTAGGGTCCAGGAGGGGATAGCCCATTTCTTGGAACATAAGATGTTTGAGCAACCAGATGGTGGTAATGCCTTTGATAAGTTTTCTAAGCTTGGGGCGAGCGCTAATGCCTTCACTAGTTTTACCATGACGGCTTACCTTTTCTCTGCTACAGATAACTTTATGGAGTCACTAGGCCACTTGATTGACTATGTCCAGACTCCATACTATACGGATGAAAATGTTAATAAGGAAAAGGGGATAATAGCCCAGGAGATAAAGATGTATGAGGACGATCCTGAATGGAATGTCTACTTTAATTGTCTAAAGGCTATGTACTCTAAACACCACGCCAACATAGATATAGCAGGTAGTGTAGAATCTATCAATGCGATTAGGCCAGAGGACTTGTATAAGTGTTATAGGACCTTCTACAATCCTGCTAATATGAAGCTATTTGTGGTTGGGGACCTGGATGTAGAAGAATTGATGTCTACAATCAAAAAGGCCAACCATAAGGACCTGGCTTTTGAGAAGAATATAAGGTCATTTATGCCTAAGGAACCTATAGAGGTTAATCAGAAGAAGATAGTTGAAGAATTTATGGTGTCCATGCCACTCTTTTATATAGGCTATAAGGATGTTAAGAAGGATATGGAATCCAGGGAGGCCCTTAAAAATGAAATAAGGACCGACATCCTATTTGATATGATATTTTCTGAGAGTGGAGACCTCCACCAGGTCCTATACAATGATGGTCTCTTGGTTGGTAATATTTCGGGTGGCTACCTAAGTCAAAAGGACTATGCCTATGCAATAGCATCCGGTGTATCCAGGGACCCTGAAAAACTAAAGCAGGTGGTTGACTCGTATATAGATGGGCTAAGAAAGTCTGGCCTAGACAGGCAGGATTTTGAAATAAATAAGAAAAAGAAGATAGGTGGCTTTTTGAAGTCCTTTGACTCTATAGCCTATATAGCCAATAATTTCTTGTCATATAGGTTTAGGGGGATAAACTTCTTAGACTATTTAGAGGTTTTAAAGGAGGTTCGCTTTGAAGATGTGGTGGATAGGTTTGATGAATTCTTCTGCCAGGACCAGAGCGTAATATCTATAGTAAAGCCTAAGTTAGAAAATTAGGGAGGTCATATATTGGATAGGGTAGCATTTTCTATTTTTGGGATAGATATAATGTGGTATGGTATCTTAATAGCCAGTGGTATTTTACTGGCAGTACTAGTTTCTTCCAGGGAGGCATCTAGACTGGGTTATAAGGAAGGGCAAGTGACTGATATTTGTCTTTTTGCTGTACCCCTTGGCATAGTGGGAGCCAGGCTATATTATGTAGCCTTTAACTGGTCCCAGTATGCAGGTGATTTTAGGGAAATAATAAATATAAGAGGTGGTGGCCTTGCTATACATGGTGGAATTTTAGCTGGTATACTTACAGTATGGATATATACAAGGATAAAGAAACTGGAATTTTTCAAGACTGCTGATATTCTGGTCTTGGGCCTACCAATGGCCCAGGCTATAGGCAGGTGGGGGAATTTTATAAACGGAGAGGCCCATGGCGGACCTACAAACCTTCCTTGGGCCATACTGGTAGATGGTCAGAGGGTCCACCCAACTTTTTTATATGAATCTGTTTGGGACTGGTTAATTTTTATCTATATCTTTATGATAAGAAAAAATAAAAAATACGAGGGCCAGCTCCTAGTGGATTATATCTTCCTATATTCCCTAGGCAGGTTCTTTATAGAGGGCCTAAGGACAGATTCCTTGATGTTAGGACCTATTAGGATGGCCCAACTTATCAGTCTAGTGGGTATACTTGTAGCACTAGTAGTCAGGTACTTCCTTTTAAAAAGGAAAGCTCTTGAAAAAGAAAGTGGAAAGTAGGGAAAAGATGGAATTTAATCATGTGTCAGTTCTTTTAAATGAATGTATTGAAAATTTGAATATAAAGCCTGATGGAGTCTATGTGGACTGTACAATGGGTGGGGCTGGTCACAGCAGGGAAATAGCAAAGCGCCTATCAGATAAGGGTAGGTTGGTTTGCTTTGACCAGGATATTAACGCCATCAATGTTGCAAAAGATCGTCTGAAAGAGTACAATGATAGGGTGGTTCTGGTCCATAGTAACTTTGAAAACTTGAAGGAAGAACTAGAATCCAGGGGCATATTCAAGATTGATGGTGTCCTAGCTGATTTGGGGGTTTCATCCCACCAGCTGGATGAAGCAGATAGGGGCTTTTCCTATATGCATGATGCCCGTCTTGATATGAGGATGGACGATAGGGCTTCTATGTCTGCCTGGCAGGTTGTAAATGAGTATTCTCAGGAGGACCTTTATACTATAATCAAGGATTATGGTGAAGAAAAGTGGGCCAAGAGGATAGCTGAATTTATAGTCAAAGAAAGGGCTGACCACAGTATAGATACAACATTTGACCTGGTTGATGTCATCAAGAAGGCCATACCTAAGGGGGCCAGGATTGATGGACCTCATCCAGCCAAGAGAACCTTCCAGGCCATAAGGATAGAGGTAAACAACGAGCTAGGTGTAATAAATAAAATGATAAGAGATGCAGTCTCCATGATGAATAAGGGGGGCAGGATCTGTATCATAACCTTCCATTCCCTTGAGGATAGGATAGTAAAAAATGAGTTTAGGGACCTCAACAAGGACTGTATATGTCCTCCTGAACTACCATTTTGCCAGTGTAATAAGAAGAGCGAACTTAAGATTATAACGAGAAAGCCAATCCTACCAAGTGAGGAAGAGGTAGACTTTAATCCAAGGTCAAGGAGCTCTAAGTTGAGGGTAGGAGAAAAGAAGTAAACAATAGCTAGAATAGAGGTGAAAATATGATTAGCTTAAGAGTTGAAGAAGTCGTCCAAGCGACCCAGGGACAGCTTGTATGTCAAGGTATGGACGGTGGAGAAATCACCAATATAGTGATAGATAGCAGGCTGGCAGGGCCGGGGGCTATGTTTGTTGCTATAGTGGGTGAAAGTACGGATGGACACATTTTTTTAGAGTCTGCCCACCAGGAAGGATGTAGATTTTTCTTGGTAAGTAACGAAAGCTATATCACAGATAGGTTTAAAGATAGTACCCTTGTTAAGGTTGATAATACAGAAATTGGACTTGGCCTAATAGCCAAATACTATAGGGACATGTTTGACATACCTTTTGTAGGTATAACAGGCAGTGTAGGTAAGACTACTACCAGGGATATGGTTTATTCTGTTTTAGCGAGCAAGTTTAATACCATAAAAAATGAAAAAAACTACAACAATCAATTTGGAGTACCCCTTACCCTTTTCAGGTTAGAACCTGGTCACCAGTGTGCAGTGATAGAAATGGGTATGTCTGGTTTTGGTGAGATAGAATATTTGGCCAATATAGTTAGGCCTAAGATTGGAATTATAACAAATATAGGTATGTCTCACATAGAACACCTAGGTTCACAAGAGGGTATCTTCAAGGCAAAGATGGAAATTACATCAGGCTTTGACCAGACTTCATCACTTATAATAAACGGGGATGATAGTTATTTAAGGACTGAGCTTGAGAGATATAGAAATAGTCAAAAGGATTCATATAAGGTATACTCTTTTGGTATGGAGCTTCAAAATGACTTGTGTTGTAAGTCGCAGGAAGTGGTAGACCGTGATAAAACCAGGTTTACTTGTTCTTTTGAAGATGAAACATATGAATTTACTATACCTTGTCTAGGCGAACACAATGTCAGAAATGCTATGGCAGCCATCCTGGCTGGCCATATAACGGGGATGACTATGGAGGAAATCTCTAAAGGTTTGTTGGATTTTGTGGCAACTGAAAATAGGCAGGATATAATCAAAACTGACAGGTTTACCCTAATCAATGATGTATATAATGCCAGCCCGGATTCTATGATTGCTGCTCTAAAGGTCCTAAAGTTATACAAGGACAGGAGAAGGGTGGCTATTCTTGGAGACTGTCTAGAAATGGGTCAGTATGCAGAAGAGGGCCACAGGAGGGTAGGCTACCAGTCTATTGATAAGGCCGATATAATTATAACTGCCGGCCATGCAGCCAAATTTATTGGTGTAGAGGCAATGGAAAGAGGATTTGACCTTAGTAGAGTCTTCCACTTTGAGACTAAGGAAGAATTAATAGACTCCCTTCCAAAAATAGTAGAAGATGGAGATGTGATTCTCCTAAAAGCATCTAGGGGAATGAAGTTTGAAGATATAGTAGAAGTCTTGAAAGGAGGCTGTCAATGCTAGGTTTTAGAGAATTAGCCATTACGAGTTTATTTGCCTTTGTATTGGTACTGATAATGGGGCCAGTTGTTTTACCAGCCCTTCATAGGTTCAAGTTTGGACAGACTGTAAGAGATGATGGACCACAGACTCATTTAAAGAAGAATGGTACACCTACTATGGGAGGCCTTATGATTATAGTAGCTATCCTGCTTGTTACATTGATCAGGTCAGGTATAAGTACTGATATATTGATGGCCTTATTGTGTATGTTTGGATTTGGACTAGTAGGATTTTTTGATGATATTGTCAAAATCAAGATGACTAGGTCTTTGGGACTTACTCCTATACAAAAGATAATAATACAGGTTGTACTAGCTTTTGTTCTTGCCTTTTATAGGTATTGGACTATAGGTTCTGGTGACCAGTTTATAATTCCCTTCGTCAAGTTTGGTATAAATATAGGTATATTCTATATACCTCTTATGTTGATTGTAATTTTAGGTACAGTAAATGCTGTAAACCTAACTGATGGTTTAGATGGTCTTGCTTCAGGTATTACTGCCGTAGTATCTGCCTTCTTTGTGGTATTTGCATTTGTGGTCGCAGAAAATTTTGGCATATCACAGATGGCTGCAGCGACACTAGGCGCCTGTATTGGTTTCTTGTGGTTTAATGTAAATCCGGCCAGAGTATTTATGGGAGATACGGGATCTATGGCCCTAGGTGGTGCTGTAACAGCCTTTGCCTTGTTTACTAACTCGGTTTTAATTATACCTATAGTTGGGGGCATATATTTCGCAGAGGCCCTATCTGTTATAATACAGGTTATGTATTTCAAGAAGACTAGAAAGAGGATCTTTAAGATGGCCCCATTACACCACCACTATGAACAGTGTGGATGGCCAGAAACTAAGGTTGTATTTATCTTTTGGCTGGTATCTATAGTCCTTGCCTTGATAGGACTAGTAGCCATGTTTTAATGATATAGCAATTTGAAAGTTGGGGCATGGATTTACTGGCCCTTAAGATATAGTTGGTGGAGTCTAAGAACTTAGCCGACTGACAAAATTGAAATGAAGGTGACTATAATGAGTAAGAAAATATTAGTGGTTGGTATGGCCAGGTCAGGACTTGCAGCAGTCAAGTACCTTGCCAAGAAGGGCTATTCAGTAGTTGTAAATGACTCCAAACCTGAGGAAGAACTTGGACAAGTATTGGACGAATTAAAGGCCTATCAGGGTCTAGAGTATGTACTGGGTAAGAATCCAAGCGAGGAAGTCCTAAGACAGGTAGACTTGGCTCTTGTTTCTCCAGGGGTTCCACTTGAACTTGATTTCTTGGTTAAACTAAGGGAGATGGGCAAGGAGGTAATCAGTGAGGTTGAACTAGCCTACAGGGAAGGCCAAGAAAAGAATATAAAATTCATAGGTATTACAGGTACAAATGGTAAGACTACGACTACTTCAATAGTAGGTGAGATATGCAAGGAGGCAGGGCTAGATACCTATGTGGTCGGTAACATAGGAAATCCAGCCATAAGTGCAGTTGAAGAGGCCCAGCCAGGAGCAGTTTTAGTAATTGAGTTGTCAAGTTTCCAGCTTGAAGCCGTTTATGATTTTAGGCCAGAGGTTTCCACAGTCTTAAACTTAACTGAGGACCATATGAATAGACACCATACTATGGAAAATTATGCCAAGGCTAAGGCTAATATATTTGCTAAACAGACACCAGAAAGTGTATGTGTATTGAATTATGATGATCCAATAACAAGGGACATGGGAAATACTTGCCAGGCTAGACCAGTTTATTTTTCTAGACAGTCCAGGCCGGAAGCAGGTATCTACCTTGATGATAATAAGAATATTATCGCTGTTAAGGACGGTAGGGAAGTTGAAATAGTAAATGCTGAAGACCTGAGCCTACCAGGTGGTCACAACCTGGAAAACTCTATGGCTGCCATAGGGCTTTGCCTTCATTTTGGTATAGACAAGGAGATAATAAAGAAGGTATTGACTACTTTTAAGGCTGTAGAACATAGGTTAGAATATGTCAATACTGTGAATGGAGTTGTATATGTAAACGACTCTAAAGGGACGAACCCTGATTCTACGATAAAGGCAGTCCAATCATACAAGACACCTATAATCTTAATTGCTGGTGGTTATGATAAGGGAAGTGACTTTAGAGAACTCTTTGATATAGCTGTTAATTATGTAAGGACTGTCTTAGTAATAGGCCAGACGGCTGACCTCATTGCTGATACAGCATTCAAGGCTGGCATCAAGGAAATCTATAAATTGGATAGCCTAAAGGAAGCAGTTATAAAAGCTAGTCAGATTGCAGATAAGGATGATGTAGTCCTATTGTCTCCAGCCTGTGCTAGTTGGGGAATGTATAAGAATTACGAGGAAAGAGGACAAGAGTTCAAAGACATAGTAAACAATATTTTATAGAAAAAGGGGAGTATTATGAAAGTTATATTGTCAGGTGGTGGAACTGGAGGTCATGTATATCCAGCTATTGCGATCGCTAACAAGATAAAAGAACATCATCCGGATGCAGAGATACTTTTTGTAGGAACCAAGGCGGGCATAGAGGCTGAAATAGTTCCAAAGTACGGTTACAGGATAAAGTATATAGATGTTCAGGGGTTTAGGAGGAAGATAGACTTAGAAAATGTAAAGAGACTTATCAAGTTCCTAAAGTCCTTAGGTGATTCGAAGAGGATAATTAAAAGGTTTAAGCCAGATTTGGTTATAGGTACAGGTGGCTATGTAAGTGGTTCGGTAGTCCTAAAAGCCAGTAAGATGGGTATTAAGTCCTGCATACATGAGCAGAATTCATTCCCTGGTATGACTAACAAGATGTTATCAAAGAATGTAGACATAGTCATGACTAGTTTTGAGGATTCACATAAGAGGTTTCCAGACCAGGCCCAGGATAAGTTGACCTTTACAGGTAACCCTGTAAGAGACGAAATCCTAAATTCAGACAAGGCTGAATCCAGGAAGAAATTAGGCCTGACTCCTGATGAAAAAATGCTATTAGTAGCCGGAGGTAGCGGTGGTTCAGAAGAGATTAATAATGCTCTAAAGAAACTAATACCGGCCCTTGTTAAGGATAAGATTGCCTTTACAATAGCTACTGGTAGGGCCTACTATGACCAATTCATGAAAGATTATGGTGACCTTGAATTTGGTCAAAACCAAAAAATACTTCCATATTTAGACGATATGGCCAACAACCTGGCTGCTGCAGACCTGGTAATAGGATCTGCAGGTGCAATCTCTATGGCAGAGATGACTGCAATAGGAGTACCAGCCGTAATAGTGCCAAAGGCTTATACAGCTGAAAATCACCAGGAGTATAATGCCAAGAGCCTTGAGAGGGCTGGCGGGGCTATTTGCATAACTGAAAGAGAATTAAGTGAAGATTCCCTGTATGACAATGTACTTGGTCTCCTAAATGATAAGACTAGGTTAGAAGAAATGGCAAAGGCCAGCAGGGCCTTTGGCAAGAGGGATGCCATAGATCAAATATATGACAGAATATCTGCTTTTTTGTAAATTATTTATAGATAAATTGCAAAAAAAGTCAAAAATATGTTGCATAAGTAGGATAGTTTGAGATATTATATAATAGATAGAATGTTATTTATTTTAAATAATATACGATATTTTATGAGTATTATTTATGAATATAATTTATGAATATAATTACAGATTATTTAATGATATTAAACTATGTTGTGAATGGGGGTTTATAAATGTTAAACTTTGTTGAAGAACAAATCGGAGCTGCCAATATCAAGGTAATAGGTGTAGGTGGCGGTGGAAACAATGCTATAAACGTTATGATTAACTCAGGCGTTAGGGGTGTTGAATTTATTTCACTAAATACAGACAAGCAGGCCTTGGAAGCGTCAAAGGCTGAACATATTCTGCAAATAGGTGAAAAGTTAACTAAAGGTTTGGGCGCAGGTGCAAACCCAGAAAAAGGAAAGAAGGCTGCAGAGGAATCTGCAGATGAAATAGCTAAGGCAATAGAAGGTGCTGACATGGTATTCGTAACTGCTGGTATGGGTGGTGGAACAGGTACAGGTGCTGCTCCGGTTGTTGCTAAGATTGCCAAAGAAGCAGGTGCCCTTACAGTTGCAGTAGTAACTAAGCCTTTCTCTTTTGAAGGTAGGGTAAGGATGAACAAGGCTGAAGAGGGTATATTAGAGTTAAAGAAGAATGTGGATACTTTAATAACTATACCAAATGACAAGATTCTTCAGATAATTGAAAAGAGAACGAGTATAACAGATGCCCTTTCTAAGGCAGATGATATATTAAAGCAGGGTATCCAGTCTATATCTGGTCTTATATCAGAGGCTGCCCTTATCAACCTTGACTTTGCTGACGTTGAAGCAGTAATGAAGGACCAGGGTCTAGCTCATATGGGTATGGGTATGGCTGCAGGTGAAGATAGGGCCATAGCTGCTGCAAGACAGGCTATAGAATCTCCACTACTAGAAACTACTATAGATGGAGCTAAGGGTGTCTTGATAAATGTTACAGGTGGAACAGACCTAGGTCTACTAGAAGTTAGTGAAGCTACTGACATCATTAGGCAGAAGTGTGATCCAGATGCAATGATTATATTCGGTGCTGCTACTAGGGAAGATTTCGGTGATGAAATAGTAATCACAGTAGTTGCTACTGGTCTACAGGATAATTCTGACGACTTGTTTACTCCACAGTTGAGAAGAAACAGCCCAACACCAGTTACACCAAAATATAATGAAATACCAAGAGTAACTGAAAGTCAAAATGTTGAAAATATCAAGCCAGCTGAAGAAACTTTCTCAAACAGCTTTGATGATGCTGCTACAGCTAGCGATGATGATATGGTTATTCCTACTTTTTTAAGAAGAAAGAAGTAAATAAATCAATAGAAAATTAGGTATGACTCAGCTTTTGTCTGAGTCATATTTTTATAAGGGGGATATTAAGATGATTTGTCCATATTGTGAATACAAGGAATCTAAGGTATTAGATTCAAGGCACATAGACTCTTCTTCTATTAGGAGGAGGAGAGAGTGTGAGAGGTGTAAGAAGAGGTTTACAACTTATGAAAAAATAGAACTTATACCTGTCATGGTAATTAAGAAGGATGGCAGGAGAGAGTCTTTTGATAGGGACAAGATTAAGTATGGTTTGATAAGGTCATGTGAAAAGTTACCTGTGTCTGTATCAAAGATAGATGAATTGGTAGATTCTATAGAGAGTGAAATTAACAAGATGTTTATCAATGAAATAGAGACTACTAAGATTGGTGAGATGGTAATGGACAGGCTTAAAGATGTAGATGAAGTTGCCTATGTTAGGTTTGCATCAGTTTATAGGCAGTTTAAGGACTTAAATACTTTTGTAAATGAATTGGAATCTATTTTAAAAGAAAAAAAGGATGATGATAAGTAGTGAAGATATTGGTAATTGATGATGAAGAACATATACTAGAATTACTAAAATTTAATCTGGAACTATCCGGTTTTGATGTTTGTGTATCTACTGAGGCTAATCAGACGATTGAACTTATAGGCAGGGAAAAGCCAGACCTTCTACTCCTGGATTGGATGTTGCCTAAGATTAGCGGTATAGACATATTAAAGAAGATTAGACAAGACGAGGACATATATGATCTTCCCGTGATAATGTTGACTGCAAAAAATATGGAGGATGATAAAATCCAGGGCCTAAATGTAGGGGCAGATGATTACATAACAAAGCCTTTTAGTATTAAGGAACTCATGGCCAGGATCAATACCGTATTGAGAAGATATAGGATCAGTGACAAGTCCCAACCAGTAATTGAGGCTGGTAATATAGTCTTGAATACAGACCAATACAAACTTACAGTAGATGGTCTTAAGGTAGACCTGACTCGTAAGGAATTTGAATTATTAAAACTCCTTATGGAAAATAGGGGAAAGGTCCTTAAGAGGGACTACCTTTTAGAAAAGGTATGGGGTTATGAGTTTTATGGAGAGACCAGGACTGTAGATGTGCATATTAGACACCTGAGAAAAAAGCTAGGTCTGGATGAGACTAGTGAAAATGGTATAGACACCATAAGGGGTCTTGGTTATAAAATGAAATAATAGGACTAAGGGTAGTAAACTTTGTTTATTATCCTTAATTTTTGGAGGTTATTATGGACAAAGTTATGTATGTTTTGGTAGTTGCCATGTTAATATCCTGGTTGGTATTAATCCTGTATTGGAGATATGTCCAGGCATTTAAGGCTTTTATGAGAGATTTAAATAGGGCATCATACAGGATTAAAAAGAAGGATTTTTCTGTGAGGATAAGAAAGAGTAATAATACTGAAGTCATGGCCTTTGTCAATAACTTTAACTCAACTCTTTCCTCCTTAGACAAGTCATTTTATGATTTAGACAATAAGAATAGGCAGTTGGATGCTATAATCAAGTCTGTTTCAAATGGAATAATAGTAATAGATATAAACAAGAGGGTCTACCTTATTAACTCAGTTGCCAGGGACTATATTGATTTCAGGTCAAGTGGTAAACTAGAGGGTATGCCAATATCAAGTATAGTGAAAAATGATGAATTGTTGGACTTTATTGTATACAATGCTGGTATGAGTACTAGTGTGTCCAAGGAGATAAAGGATACAAGTGGCAGAATATTTAAGGTAAAGATAGACCCAGTCAAGATGCACCTGGAAAAGGACCTGGTAATATCATCTGTTATAAATATAGAGGATATTAGTGAAAGGATTAGGTTGGAAAATATAAGGAGAGACTTTGCTGCTAATGTCAGTCATGAGTTAAAAACACCCCTTACATCTATCCAGGGCTTTATTGAGACACTCAAGGTAAATGATGATAATATAGAGTCTGCAACCAGAAAGAGGTTCTTGGATATTATAGACAACGAGTCATCCAGGTTGAGGATACTTATTAATGACATTTTGATGTTGTCATCAATAGAGGGAGACATAGTCTTGTCCCTGGAAAAGGTTGACCTAAAAAAAGAAAATAAGAAGATACTAGACCTATTTGAGGACAAGATGGTTAAAAAACAGGTTAACATATATTTCGAGTATAATGGGCTTGAAACAATCCAGACTCATAGGGAATATTATAAGGAGTTGATGATAAACCTAATCTCCAATGCCATTAAATACAATAGGCCAGGTGGTTATGTCAAGGTCAGCTTCTTTGAAGACGAAGATGATTACAGGATTTGCATTGAA
This sequence comes from Peptostreptococcus stomatis DSM 17678, assembly GCF_000147675.1. Classification (GTDB taxonomy): domain Bacteria; phylum Bacillota; class Clostridia; order Peptostreptococcales; family Peptostreptococcaceae; genus Peptostreptococcus; species Peptostreptococcus stomatis. Next base: position 63,423 of record NZ_ADGQ01000057.1, read on the forward strand.
GACAATGGTATAGGTATAGGCGTGGAAGAACAAGAAAGGATATTTGAACGATTTTACAGGGTGACAAAGTCCAGGAATAAGGAAATTGATGGGACTGGCCTAGGTCTTGCCATAGTCAAGCATATAATCCTATCCTTGGGTGGGGATATAGGACTTGAATCAGTTCTTGGTCAAGGGTCTAAATTCAAGATTAGCCTACCTAAAAATCAATAATTTATCAAATAGATTAATTTTATTGTAAATTTCAAGCAAAATCGGTTATAATGTTTAGATGGCTATGATAAAATAATAGTATTAGGCAAAAATATAATGATGAGTTTGATAGAAAAGTTTTGATAATAAGTTTAAGGAAAAGGAAGTGATATTTTGAATAGTGATAATAGACCAATAGTGGCTGTTGTAGGAAGGCCAAATGTAGGTAAGTCTACAATATTTAATAAATTGACAGGAACTAAGATATCAATAGTTGAGGATACACCGGGTGTTACTAGAGACAGGATATTTGGTGAAGTTGAGTGGTTGAACAAGTATTTTACCATTATAGACACTGGTGGTATAGAACCTGAGAGCGATGATATAATCCTTTCACAGATGAGAAACCAGGCTATGTTGGCTGTAGATATGGCCCATGTAATTTTATTTGTGGTAGATGGTAAGAGTGGTTTGACAGCTGCAGACAAGGAAGTGGCAGACATACTTAGGAGGACTAAAAAACCAGTCTTGCTTGTAGTAAACAAGATAGATTCAAAGAGCCAGTTTGACAATGTCTATGATTTCTATGAACTAGGCTTGGGCAATCCAATTGCAATTTCAGGTGCCAATAGTATGGGCCTGGGAGACCTTCTTGATGAAGTAGTCGAAAACTTCCCAGAAGGTATGAATACGGAGTATGATGAAGATGTAATCAGGGTGGCCATTACAGGGAAGCCAAATGCAGGCAAGTCTTCTATACTAAACAATATACTTGGTGAAGAAAGGGTAATTGTATCACCTATAGCTGGTACTACCAGGGATGCAATAGATACCTACTTTGAAAAGGATGACAATAAGTTCCTACTGATAGATACAGCAGGTATCAGAAGAAGGAGTAAGGTATATGAAAATGTTGAACGTTTCTCTGTCATCAGGTCAATGAGTGCAGTTGATAGGGCTGATGTAGTCCTAATAGTTATAGATGCTACCGAGGGTGTTACTGAACAGGATACAAAGATAGCAGGTATAGCCCATGATGAAGGTAAGGCCTGCATATTTGTAGTAAACAAGTGGGACCTGATAGAAAAAGACAACAAGACTATGGGTAATTTCAGGATGAGTGTTAGGGAGAAGTTCCCGTTTATGACTTATGCACCTATCTTATTTGTTTCTGCAGTTAGCAACCAGAGAATAGGTAAGATACTAGAGACCGTTGTCCAGGTATCAGCAGAACAGAACAAGAGGGTTACTACTTCTGTTTTAAACCAGGTAATTGGAGAGGCTATAATGCTAAACCAGCCACCATCAGACAAGGGTAGAAGGCTAAAAATCTACTATGGAACTCAGACTGGAGTCAAGCCTCCTACATTTAACCTGTTTATAAATGATAAGGAACTGACTCACTTCTCATATACCAGGTATCTTGAAAATAGGTTGAGAGAAAACTTTGGCTTTGAAGGAACATCAATAAAGATAGAGTATAGCCAGAAGAAGAAAAAATAAGGGGGCTTTATTATGTTAGCATATCTATTAGTAGTTGTAATTTCTTACTTTATGGGTACTATCTCATGTGCCTATCTAATAAGCAAGTATGTATTTTCAACAGATATAAGGCAATACGGATCTAAAAACCCGGGTACGACTAATATGCTTAGGACCTTTGGTAAGAAGGCGGGTGCCATAACCCTTATAGGAGATTACCTAAAGGGAACCTTAGCAGTTTTAATATCAATATTTTTGGCAAAAAAAATGGGTTCAGACCCTGACTTGGCTAAGTATATTTCAGCCCTAGCCGTAGTTTGTGGCCACAATTGGTCGATATTTATGAGATTTAGGGGTGGCAAGGGTGTAGCCACTAGTTATGGGGCCATGTTGGCCATATCTCCCCTTATGACCCTGGCTAGTATGGTCTTTTATATAATAATACTTCTGGTTACAAGGTATGTTTCCATAGCTTCAATGTTGGGTGTATGCCTATTCCCAATATTGATGTTGATGACTAAAGATATGTCAGGAGTATGGGTAGGAATATTGCTTTCAGTATCGGTTGTATATAAGCATAGGGAAAATATTAGGAAACTCTTAAGTGGAACTGAAAACAGGTTCGGATCCAAGGCCAGATAGGTTTACTAAGACCAGGTTGATTAGGTCTAAAATATATAGTTATTATACTTACTGGAAAATACAGACGGAATTATAACTATAAAGAATATTATTTTTTGAAATTCTTGGAGGAGACTATGAGCAAAGTTTGTGTATTAGGGGCAGGTAGCTGGGGTACAGCACTTGCATCAGTATTGGTTGAAAATGGACATGAGGTTTTGATTTGGGCAAGGAGACAGGACCAGGTCGATGAAATAAATAATAAAAATACAAATGAAAAGTACCTACCTGGAGTAAAACTATCAGAAAGTCTAAAAGCATCTAGCCGTATTGACCAGGTGGTTGGGGGGGCAGAATTTATAGTCTTGGCTGTACCATCCCAGCAGGTAAGACCGGTATGTAATGAAATTGCAGACAAAATAGGGCCTGACCAGGTGCTGGTAAATGTAGCAAAGGGTATAGAAAAGGATACAAGTAAGAGGATTTCAGAGGTATGTTTAGAAGTCTTGCCTAAAAATCCCTACTGTATGTTATCAGGACCATCTCATGCTGAAGAGGTATCCAAAAATATGCCGACAACCCTAGTTGCAGCATCGGAATCAGTTTATATATCCCAAAGGGTACAGGACTTATTTATGAATGAGTATTTGAGGGTATACACAAATACTGATATGATAGGTGTTGAACTAGGGGGTACTACGAAAAATATAATTGCCTTTGGGGCAGGTATACTTGATGGCATGGGTTATGGGGATAATTCAAAGGCTGCCCTAATGACCAGGGGTATAGCAGAGATTTCCAGGTTTGGTGTGGCTCTTGGAGCTGACATATCTACTTTTTCAGGTCTATCAGGTATAGGAGACCTAATAGTTACTTGTACAAGTATGCATTCCAGAAATAGGAGGGCAGGAATCTTAATTGGTCAGGGCTATAGTCTTGAGGATACTAAAAAAAAGATAGAAATGGTTGTCGAAGGTATTACAGCTACTGAGGCCGTATATAAAATAGCAAAAGAATTGAATGTAGAAATGCCAATTACCGAGTGCATATACAAGGTAGTTGAAGGTCAAATAGACCCAAAGACAGCTGTCAAAGAACTGATGACAAGAAATAAAAAATATGAAAATGAATCAATTTTTAAATTATAGATGAACAAAAGTATACAAATATAAGCTGTTTTATGCTATAATGGAGTATATATGTGTATTCTTAATTGAGTAGAAGTAGGTGATATAATGAGCGATATTTCGGTTAGAATTGACCAGGTAAAGTCAAACATACGAGATGCGTCAAATAAGGTCAATAGGAATCCAGAAGAGGTTTTACTTCTAGGTGTGACTAAGACTGTTGATGTAGATGTGATTGAAGAGGCTCTTGAATATGGAATTACCGATGTTGGAGAAAACAAGCCCCAGGAATTGCAACGTAAGTATGGACTGATTGGGAATAGAGCCAAATGGCACCAGATTGGTACACTTCAGACCAACAAGGTCAAGTACATAATAGACAAGGTTGACTTGATCCATTCTCTTGATAGGATGGGACTGGCAGAAGAAATTAATAAGAGGGCAGACAGTATCGGTAGGGATATTAGGTGCCTAGTCCAGGTTAATGTATCAAAGGAAGAGACCAAGCATGGCATATATGTAGAAGACCTAGAGACTTTTATTAGAGAATGTGCTGATAAATTTAAGAGAATAAAAATTGTAGGTTTGATGACAATGGCACCGGACTCTGATGATGAAGATGAAGTCAGGGCTATTTTTAGGAAACTAAAGGAAGTCTTTGAAAACATCAAAAATATGTCCATAGAAGGTGTAGAAATGAAGGAACTTTCAATGGGTATGAGTGGTGACTATCAAATAGCAATAGAAGAGGGTTCAACAATTATTAGAGTTGGAACATCTATATTTGGAAAGAGAAATTATAATATTTAAAATAAAGACACGCTGTTTAGGAGGTATAATATGGCTGGTATTAAGGATAAAATGGGTAAGTTAAAGAATTGGATGATTGTTGATAATGACAATGCCAATGACGATTATGATGCATACGATGAATATGAAGATGATGTATATGATGACGATGCTTATGATGATTACGAAGATGAAGATGAACTAGAGGATTCATACAGCAATCCACTAGGATCAAGAATGGATTATCAGGCTCATAACCAGATGAAGGTTGTAATAGTTGAACCAAAGGTATATGATGATGCTGCTACAATTGCAGACCACTTAAGACTAAGAAAGACTGTAATAGTAAATCTTGAAGCATTGACTCAGCAGAATACAAAGAAATCTATCTTTGATTTCATGAATGGAGCTGTATACGTACTTGATGGAAGCATTCAACGTGTTTCTAAGTCAATATTTATACTTGCACCAAAGAATGTTGATGTAGATGCCAGTATAAAAAAGGAATTAGAGAGTAAGGCAATCTTTCCTTGGCAGAACAAGTAATTAGGTGCTTATATGGAAGTTCTCAAAATTGCTTTAGTACGTCTAATTGATATAATCGTTTGGATTATTATAGCAAAGTCAATAATGTCTTGGTTCCCAGGGGTACAAGACAGTAGACTTTATGCTCTTTTAGATGATTTTACAGAACCTGTTGAAGCACCCATGAGAAAGCTTTTAAGCAGGTTTAATACGGGTCCAATAGATATGTCACCTATGTTGGCAATAATATTCCTGTGGCTTTTAAGCAGGTTGATTTATGCTTTTTTATAGTAGGACGATGATATGGACAAATTAAAAGTAACAAGTCATATTAAAGATGATGACTTAAAAATAAAAATGTATAAGTTAGTTGATATTTGTAATAGCGTTTCTAACTCTTATAGCCTTAGGAATACTGAATTCCTAAATCCCTATGAAATAAGGAATGCTATTTCTATTATAAACTATGATAAAGACCTGGAATATACTATAGAGGGTGGATATGAAGACGCTGAAAGGGCGGTTATTTTTATCTATCCAGACTACTATATCCTAGAAGAGGGCGACCTGACCCTGACCTACCTGGAGATAAGGGGTAATTTTAAGTTTACAACAGTATCTCACAGGGACTATTTAGGGTCCTTGATGTCTTTGGGTATCAAACGTGAAAAAATAGGGGATATCCTGGTACATGATGATTATTGCCAGATGGTAGTTGATAGTGATATTGCTGATTTTATCATATATAACTACAATAGGATCAAAAATAACAAGGTAAGTGTGACAGAAATTGACAAGTCAGATCTTAAGCCACCAATCAAGTCTTATGATGACAAGGTATTTAGCATATCTTCCTTAAGGTTAGATTCTGTTATAGCAGGAGCATTTAACCTATCGAGGCAAGAGGCTTCAAAATTGATAAATGCTGACCTTGTCCAGGTTAATTACGAACCTGTCAATAATGTTTCAAAGTCTATTGAAGAGGGTTCGATTATATCTGTCAGGAAGAAGGGGAAATTTATCTTCGACAAGGTATTAGGGATGTCCAAGAAGGATAAGTTTAGAGTGAAAATTAATAAATTTGTATAGGAAGTGATAACATGATAGCACCAGAACTTATAGAAAGTAAAGAATTTAAAAAGGGATTCAGAGGTTATAATGAAGAAGAAGTAGATGTTTTCTTAGACCAGATTAAAGAAGACTATGAAGCAATTATAAAGGAAAATGAATCTCTAAAGGAAAAACTAGAAATGTATAAGGACCAGGTTGGTAAGTATTCTAGTATAGAGGAAACTCTAAAGGAAACTTTGATAACTGCCCAGAGTGCAGCAGAAGACACTACTAATTCTGCCAACAAAAAGGCAAGAATTATAGTCCAGGAAGCTGAATTACAGGCTAAGCAGTTGATAGATAGGGCCAACAACAAGGTTGTAGAAATCAGAAATGAATACGAAGCCCTTATTAAGGAATTTAAGGTATTCAGGATTAAGTTCAAGTCATTATTGGAAGATGAAATGCAAAATGTAGACCAGATTTTCAGCGGTATAGATAATGAAAGGGAAGACTTCAACCAGGCCGTAAGTGGACCTGTTGACCTGGATATTACTGGTACTATGAGAATGGCTGTCCTAGAGGATGTTCAGGAAGAAGAAGACAAGACTCTTAGCATAGAAACTGCAGAATTAGAAGCTGAAGACAAGACTCCTAATGAAAATTTAAGTGGTGATCCTGAAGACATATTTAAGATTAAATAATATAGAGGGCCTTCTTTGACCTCATAATATTTATAAAAATATTGATTTATATCCAAGGAATAACGTTTTTTTAGAATTTTTAAACAATTCTAAAAAAATATGTTGACTATTATGCTTGTATGCAATATAATCAATATCATAGAATTTAAAGATAGCTTTGACGAAGAGAGTAGTTTATGATTTCTTTTAAGCGAGTCGGGTATGGTGTGAGCCGATATATGAATGACTGAATGAAGATCACTTCTGAGCTGGATGCTGAAAGGCCATGGCTGATTAAGTTGACCGGGTGGTTCCGATATTGACCGAGAGTGTCTGGGTTTTTCCCAGGAACTAGGGTGGTAACGCGATTTGACTCGTCCCTTGATTGATCAAGGTGACGAGTTTTTTTATATTCGTTGAAACTATCAAGCAGATATTGAAAGGAGAAAGAAAATATGGAAAATAAGACTGTATTTAAAAAACTGCATGAAGGCACAGTTGCCCAGGCAGAAGAACTAACTTTAAAACGTTGGCAGGAAGACAATATATTGGAAAAGGTGTTGGAAAAGGGTGAAAATGACCCTACTTATGTATTCTTTGAAGGGCCTCCAACAGCAAATGGTAACCCAGGTATCCACCACGTAATCTCAAGAACTTTGAAGGACTGGGTTTGTCGTTACAAGACAATGAGTGGTTACAAGGTTCCTAGAAAGGCCGGCTGGGATACTCATGGTCTACCAGTTGAGTTGCAGGTAGAAAAGGAATTAGGCCTATCAGATAAGAAGGCCATTGAAGAATATGGTATTGAAGAATTTTGTCATAAGTGTAGGGACTCTGTCTTTACATATGAGAAAGAATGGAGAAGGATGTCTGAAAGAATGGCATATGCTATTGACCTAGATGATCCTTACATCACCCTTGACAATGATTATATAGAATCTCTATGGTGGATCCTAGACAAGTTCAACAAGGAAGGCTTGCTATATGAAGGACACAAGATCCTACCATACTGTCCAAGATGTGGAACTGGTCTTGCTTCACATGAGGTTGCCCAGGGTTATAAGGAAATCAAGTCAAATACCCTAGTTGCTAAGTTTAAAAAGAAGGGTACAGAAAATGAATACTTCCTTGCATGGACAACTACTCCTTGGACTCTACCATCAAATGTAGCCTTAACAGTTAATCCTGATGTTGACTATGTTAAGGTCCAGGTAGAGGATGAAGTATACTACCTGGCTCAAGACTTATTAGAAAAGCACCTGGGTGACAAGGAATATAAGGTCCTAGAAACACTTAAGGGTAAAGAATTAGAATATCAGGAATACGAACAGTTAATGCCATTTGTAGAGGTTGAAGGCAAGGCCTTCTTCGTAACTTGTGCCGATTATGTAACTACTACAGACGGTACTGGTATAGTTCACACTGCACCAGCCTTTGGTGAAGATGACTACAATTTGGGCAGGGCATATGAATTGGCATTCGTTCAGCCTGTTGATAGCGAAGGTAAGTTTACTGCTACTCCATGGAAGGGTAAATTCGTAATGGAAGAAGGCCTGGATGTTGAGATAATCAAGTGGTTGGCAGCTGAAAATAAATTGTTCTCTAAGTTAAAGGTAGAACACAATTATCCTCACTGTTGGAGATGTAGCACACCACTTGTATACTACGCTAATCCTGGCTGGTACTTAGAGATGACCAAGTTAAAGGGCAAGTTGATAGAAAACAACAATGGTGTAAACTGGTTCCCAGAATTTGTAGGTGAAGGTAGGTTTGGAAATTGGTTAGAAGAATTAAAGGACTGGGCTATTTCTAGAACTAGGTATTGGGGTACACCACTACCAGTTTGGAAGTGTGAATGTGGTTGTAAGACTACAGTAGGATCTAGAGAAGAATTGGCTAAGTTAGCCGTGGAAGATGTAGATCCAAAGACTATAGAACTACATAGACCCTATATAGACGAAGTTCACCTTAAGTGCCCTGATTGTGGTGGAACAATGACAAGGGTAACAGAAGTTATCGACTGTTGGTTCGACTCAGGAGCAATGCCTTTTGCCCAGTGGCATTACCCATTTGAAAATAAGGAAAACTTTGATGAGCTATTCCCTGCTGACTATATCTGTGAAGGCATAGACCAGACTAGAGGTTGGTTCTACTCACTACTAGCTGTATCTACATTCGTAACTGGTAAGTCTCCATACAAGAATGTCCTTGTTACAGATTTGGTATTGGATAAGAATGGTAAGAAGATGTCGAAGTCTAAGGGTAATACTATCAATCCGTTTGAAATGTTTGAAAAGTATGGGGCAGATGCATTGAGATGGTACCTATTGTACGTATCTCCACCATGGACTCCATTGAGATTTGACGAAGATGGTTTAAAGGAAATCATGTCAAAGTTTATAGGAACACTGAAGAACACTTACAACTTCTTTACCCTATATGCCAACACTGATGGATTAAATCCAAATGACTTCTTTGTAGAATACAAGGATAGGCCAGAACTTGATAGGTGGATCCTATCTAAGTTTAACAACTTAAAGAAGGAAATAGAAGAAAACTTAGAAATATTTGAAGTTAACAAATCAATCAGAAGGATGACAGAATTCTTAAATGACGACCTGTCTAACTGGTACATCAGAAGGTCGAGAAGAAGATTCTGGGGAACTGAATTAACTGAAGATAAGAAGTCTGTTTACAATACTACATATGAAGTATTAAGAGACTTCTGTAAGATGATAGCACCATTCTCACCATACCTATCAGAAGAAATGTATAGGAACCTAACAGGTGAGTATTCAGTTCACTGTGCTGATTACCCTAGATGTGATGCTAGTCTAGTAGACCTTGCCCTAGAAGAAAAGATGGACTTGGCTAGAGACCTTGTAACTCTTGGTAGGGCAGCCAGAGAAAATGCTAAGATAAAGGTAAGACAGCCTATAGCAGAAGTTCTTGTAGATGGCAAGTATGAAGCCACTCTAGGAGACCTTGTTGATATAATTAAAGAAGAATTAAATGTAAAGAAGGTTAAATTTGCCAAGGAATTGGGCGGATTTATGAACTTTAACTTAAAGCCGAATTTCAAGGTTCTAGGACCTCTTCTAGGAAAGAACATAAATGCATTTGGAAAGGTATTAGCTGGACTAGATGCTCATGAAGTAGTTGCCAAGGTAGAAGCTGGCCAAAAGGTAAGAGTAGAACTTGAAGGGCAGGAATTTGAATTTGGTAAGGATGAAATCCTAATAAATATCGATTCTAAGCCAGGCTTCAACGTTTCTATGGAAAACAACCTATTCGTGATCCTAGAAACTAACCTTAGTCCAGAACTTATCAGCGAAGGTTTTGCCAGAGAATTTGTATCAAAGGTACAGCAGCTTAGAAAGTCTAGCGGTTTTGAAGTATTGGATAACATCAAGATATACTTTGATGGTGACAGTGATGTAGCTAATGCTGTAGTTGCTTTCGAAGACTATATCAAGACTGAAACTTTGGCCCTTGAAATAGTAAAGGTTGAAGATTCAAGCCTAGAAAAGCAAAACTTAAACGATCATGAAACTGGTATCAGGGTTGAAAGAGTTTAATAAATATTAAATATAGACTACTAGGCCCTCTTTGAAGGGTCTAGTAGTCATTTAAAGAAAGAGAATAGAGATATGTTTAAGGATAAAGTCGATAAAATAATAGCTAGTGATGAGAGCGAATTGAGAAAACTACAGCTGGTAATACTGGAAATAATGAAGGTTATAGACCAGATTTGCCAGGACAATAATATAGACTATTGGATAGATGCAGGAACTCTACTTGGTGCCAAGAGACATGGTGGTTTTATACCTTGGGATGATGACTGTGATATCTGTATGATGAGAAAAGACTATAATAAATTTATAGATATAGTCAAAGACCAACTACCTGAGGGTCTTATATACGAAAATAAGGACTGTAAAGACTGGTCCCAGAAGGAGGTTGATATCCAACCATCCTTCCTAAAAATATTCTATTTGGGACATTTTTCAGGATTCGAAAGGGCTTCAGGCCTACCATGTCATGGAACCTTTGTAGATATTTTCCCTATGGACCCTATGAATGATGAATTGATAGATTCAAAAATGGGAAAATTTATGCACAAGATATCCTTCTTCAGGAAGTCCAAGCCTACTAAACTAAGAGACCATGTAAAGATATTCCTTCAGAACTCTGGTCTAGAGGAGAGGTGGATAGCCAAGTGTGCCAAGCTTGAGGACAAGGGCCAGGCCCCATATGTAGTCTATGGCCTAGACACGCCATTTATGACCAGGGAATTTTTGAAAAAAAAGGACTACATATTCCCATTATCAACGATTGATTTTGAGGGTTGCCAGTTAAAGGCACCAAGGGATGTTCACGCCTACCTGGAAGACCTGTATGGTGACTACATGAAAATACCACCAGAAGAGGAAAGGGTACCCCATATTTTAGACCTAAAGATATAGGTTAAATAGTATTTCCTAAACGAATTCAATTTTTATATAAAATATTAATACGTACCTTTAGTCTTGTTGAAAAGTTAATATATACCCTTGAGTGATTAAAGCAATTGATTTAACCACTCAATGAGATGTGTTAAGCATTTTAGATGCAAGTGATATCAAAAGAATACACAAAAGTTAAATATATTTAAAATAAAAATATGGTTGTAAAAAAAAAGAATGATATAATTTAAATAGAGACTACTATTAATGAAATATAAGGTAACTCATAGATAGTTGAAATATAATTATAGCACAAGAGGTGTTGCTCCAGATATGATTTGCCTGAGTATATTTTATTAATATAATATTGAAGGTATAATTAATAAAGGAGGCTATACTATGAACAAGAAAGTTTTAAAACTCGCATTAGTAACATCATTGGTAGCTGCAATATCATTACCATCTGTATCATCAGCTATGCCTAGAGATGGTTGGCAGAAATCTTCAAACAATTGGTACTATTATTCTAGGGGTATTCAGCTGGAAAACACTTGGAAAAAGATAAACGACATGTGGTACTATTTTGATGGCAGTGGAAAGATGAAAACAGGTTGGCACTTTGATCAGTCATATAAGAGATGGTACTATTTCAACCCTAGTGGTGATATGAAGACTGGTTGGGTTAAGTCAGCCAACCAATGGTATTTTATGAGACAGAGCGGTCAAATGGCTGAAAGTGGTTGGGCAAAGTACAAGGGAGATTTCTACTACTTCGGTATAGATGGAAAAATGAGATTTGATGCTTGGATAGGTGCCTTTCCAGAAGAAAATAAGTTAGATGTAGAAAAGTATGCCAAGGAAGGTTTATCTTACCTTCGTTACTATGTAGACAAGGATGGTAAGTACAAGCCAACTGCCAAGGGAACTTACAAGGGAGAAATAGGTCAGTGGAAGGATACAAAGGAAGGCAGGTTCTTTATTCTTAGTGATGGAACAAGGGCTAACGGACCTACTTTTGTGGACGGAAAGTTGTACTTGTTACTACCAGAATTAAAGATTGGTTATAGCTATGCTGAGGGAATAGGATATAGCTACTCTGACCAGGATGGTGTATTCCAAAACAAGGAAAACTTGAAGTTTGATAAGGATGGTAGGGCGACTGCCAAAAATGGTGATAAGTTATTTGAAAACAAGGAAACAGGAAAGATTGAGGTTTTGAAATATACTGTAGGAGAACGTAATTATGTTGCTACAAAAGATGATTACGATGATGCTGCAAAAGTAGTTGAAAGGTTTATAGAAGCTCAAAATAAAAAAGACATGAAACTAGTAAGTAGTTGTGTATTAGATTGTAAGGAAAGTGATGGTCAATTATTATATCCAATAGAAAAAAGATTAGATAATATTATTAAAATTAAATATTTATCATATTCTATTACTGACTCAAAGTACAAACCAGCTATGTTTACTATGAAAAATAATAGTAAGGTCATTTACCAAAGCGGACTAGTTATATTAGTAGACTATGATGTGGATTTTAAAAAAGATAATCAGCCAGAAAGTGAAGGTATAAATAAAGATTATTATACATTAGTAAAAGATGAGAATGGAAAATTTAAAATAGTTCCAAGTATCATTTAGATTTAATATGAAAAGAAGAGCTGTATAATATT
>NZ_ADGQ01000056.1 GCF_000147675.1 Peptostreptococcus stomatis DSM 17678
ATTTAATTTTCTACTTACCGACTAAATCTAAGATTACACTCTTTGGTAGGTACTTTTCTCCACCTATAGCTGTAATACTAGTTAAGTAAGATTCTTCTATATACTTCTTAACTACAGCATTAGTCTTCTTGTTTCTTGATGCCAGTAATGTTGGCCTGTTGTACTTACCAGATACTGGTGAGATAACTAGGGCATCTGCGAATTCTTCACCTGATGCTATAAAGGCCTCTCTGCTATCCTTAAACTTAGACTTGGCTATGGCAACTGATGTTTCATACCTGTCCTTACCTGCCATTCTCTCTAAAACGCCTGGAAGCTTGGCTTCTGTAGACTTAGATATTGTGTTAGTTCCACCTGCTATATAAGTCTTCTTGATGTCTAGGTCCTTGATAGCCCTTACAACCTGGTCTGGTACAAGGTTCTTCTTAACTAGTAATATTGGGTATCCATCCCTTGATGCGAATGTTCCTACTGATAGGGCATCCGGGAATACCTGGCCTGAAGCTATTACTCCTGTATTCTTCTTGCCTGTTATACCAGTTACTCTTCTTGCTACCATTTCAGATGTACCGTACCTGTCTACACCGGCGATTCTTTCTACATCCTTATCCTTGTCGTAGGCCTTTAGGTCTCCTCTTACCTTTTCAGATATAGAGTCTGGACCACCAACTATGATTACTTCTTCAGCACCTAGTCTCTTTATTTCAGCACCCACTCTAGGGTCTAGCTTGTTTGTTGGGTTAAGTAGGATTGGAGCATCCTTTAACTTAGCCAATACTGATGCTGTCATTGAGTCTGGGAATAGGTCATGTCTAACTACTATTACTGTCTTAGCCTTATCGTAGTATTTTTGAGAAATCTTAATTCCTGTCTCAATTCTATCGTCTCCGTCTACCCTACCAGGATCCGGCTTTCCTGGATTATATGGGTTGGATGGATCCTTTTTAAAATATGCGTATACTGTCATATCGCTATTAACTACTGTATCTCCAGTAAACTTATCTCCCTTACCATCTGGTTGAGTAAACCAACCTTTAAATGTATATCCTAGCCTTGTTGGATCTGATGGCATTGACTGGCTATCATCAATATCACCATTTATTGATTTTCCAGGCTCAACCAATACCTCACTTTGACTGCTTCCATTTATAAAAGTGACAGTACAACTCTTTACAGCCACAGTTATAGACATAATCTTGTCTAAATCCGAAGCTTCATCCTTACCTGCCTTTTCTTGCATTGTCGAAAACGCATTTACATCTCTTATATATGGTTTATAATCTGTACTTTTAGCCATATGAATGGGAAGTTTTGCAAGTATTGGGTCGTGGTCACCATTACTTAAATATCCATAAATACTTCCCTTTATAGTATATTTCTTGTCAAGACTTTTAATGTTATCAAACTTTATACCACCAACACTTAAGTCTATGTTTAAATTAGCCTTATTTTTAAAACCCTCCAAATTGACTCTTTCTACTCTATAAACCAACTCTATAGTTGCTTTTTTACCTTTTATATCAACTATTCTTATCTTATAATCCGGGTTCTTCACATCTACCAATTCTTTTATAGCTTCTGGATCATGTAGAAAGTCATACCTACCATCCGATTTAGTGTAGGACAAACCATCTGGCAATTCTAAGGCTAAATAAATCTTAGTATAAAAAGTACCTTCACGATTTATTGTGTCCTCATCATATGTAAATTCTTCCCAAGCTTTTAATGTACTAAGGTCTGACTTTATATCAATTGTCTTGTTTTTCAATTCATTCGCAGTTAGCTTGCAAACTTTATTGGTTTCACCCTTGGCAGACATATCACTTTCAGGATATTTCACTTTTTTATAAAGCTCACCTTTTCCAGATTGCTCAGCCACACTTCTAAATTTTTCAATTTCAGAACCGGTTACACCCAGAGAACCAAAAATATAACTATCGTATATATAATCAAACAGTTCTTCTTTTGCATTTATTCCTTCCGGTAATAAAAATCCTACAGGTTTTGCAGGTTCCGGAGTGTCTGGACCAAACTGAAAATTTTCAAGCTCATGTATAATCCCAGCTGCAATTAGATTATGTTCGCTATATGGTACTAATTTAAGCTTTAGCCAGTTATTTTTAATATCATAGCCTTCTTTTACACTATCGTTATATTCTTTAAAAAGATCTTTATTGTGAGACAGGATATCATCTTGCTCTTTTGCAAACGATACGAACCCCTGTCCCATAACTGCTAACATAGAAGCACATAATACCATGCTTGTTAATTTTTTAAATTTCATAAAATACCACCCCTATTAAACGTACACCTATTTTTATCTGTAAAAACAGTACAAAAACATTAGCCATTTGTGTCTATTTATATCTAGTACACCAAATCAAATAAAGCCAACGCTATTAAAAAAAAACGATTTCTAATATTATTATAAACCCCTTTTACAGACCGGTCAACTCTTATATAATAATTTGTAAAAACAATTTTATTATTGTTATAAATTATTATATAATAATTTATCTATTAGTCCCTCTTAAACAAATCTCATATTACAATAAAACCCATCTCTTTCCTTATCTTTTATTTAAAGCTTTCAAATTTGCTAGCAACTTTCATGCAATCACTAATATACTCTAATTATAAGTTTGATTTTTCTTTTTTCTACATATTTATTAAACAATAATCTTTTTATAGAAATAAAGCAGTTAATTGCTTATCCTTCTATATCTTGTAATACAGATACTATTAAAATTAGTCAATACCATAATAATAATAACACTTAGAAATACTTTCCATTATTCAAATATTGCTATTATAATAGTTCTATATCAAATAACTTTGGTAACAATTATATAAATATATAAAAAAGAGCAACATCCATAACTATCAGTTTGCTATGAATGTTGCCACATTTTAATAAATTTTATTAATTTGAATTTTCTCCAACCTTATTTGACATAGAGCCATTTTATCGGTCAAAAGATTGATACATTTGTATTTTTTTAATTATAAGCTATCCTATTCTGACTTAGTCTATTGGGCTTGCCTCTAAGGCCTGTCTAGGATCCATGTAAATTATACTTGGCTTGACATCCTTGTCTTCTATACACTCCTTTGTTACTAGGACCTTTTCGACATTCTCTAAAGACGGTATCTCATACATAGTCTCCATCAAAGAATGTTCTATTATAGACCTCAGACCCCTGGCTCCTGTATTTCTGTCAATAGCCTTCTTGGCTATGGCTGAAAGGGCTTCTGGTTCAAACTCAAGCTTAGTATCATCATATTCAAATAGCTTTGTATACTGCTTTACTAGAGAATTCTTAGGCTCAGTCAAAATCTTTACTAGGGATTCTTCATCCAATAGGTCTAGGGTAGCCAGAACCGGTATTCTACCTACAAATTCAGGTATCAAACCATACTTTAATAGGTCATCCGGTATTACCTGTGAATACAACTTACCTATATCCATATCTGTCTTGCTCTCTATCTTGGCGCCGAAACCTAGAACCTTGTCCTTGCCACGCTTTTGAACTATCTTTTCTATACCATCAAAGGCACCACCTAGGATGAATAGGATATTAGTTGTATCTACCTTCAAAAATTCCTGGTGTGGGTGCTTTCTTCCGCCTGATGGTGGAACATTGGCAACAGTTCCTTCTAGTATCTTTAGTAGGGCCTGCTGAACTCCTTCACCACTTACATCTCTTGTTATTGATGGGTTGTCAGACTTTCTTGATATCTTGTCAATTTCGTCTATATAGATGATACCCCTCTGGGCCTTTTCTATATCAAAATCGGCAGCCTGAACTAGTTTTAGGACTATATTTTCAACGTCTTCACCTACATAGCCTGCCTCTGTCAATGAAGTGGCATCTGCTATGGCAAATGGCACATTCAATATCTTTGCTAGTGTCTGGGCAAGTAGGGTTTTACCTGAACCTGTTGGCCCCAACAAAAGAATATTACTCTTCTGAATTTCTATATCTTCTGAAGCAATTTTATCACCATAGATCCTCTTGTAATGGTTGTATACAGCTACAGATAGAGCCTTCTTAGCCTTGTTCTGGCCTATTACATAGTCATTCAGGATAGCCATGATTTCTTTTGGCTTAGGAAGGTTACCCTCTACATATTCTTCACTATCATCTACTTCTTCCTTGATTATTTCGCTACAAACGCTCACACACTCATCGCAAATATAGACACCAGGTCCGGCTATTATCCTTTTTACCTCGTCCTGACTCTTGCCACAAAAGGAGCACTTGTACTGCTTTTCTTCTTGCTTAGGCACTCAATCACCTCTTTCTATCAATATGCTTACTCTCTGTTTTCAATCACATGGTCTATTATACCAAAGGCCTGGCCCTGGTCTGCAGTCATGAAGTTATCACGCTCAGTGTTTTCCTTTACTACATCATATGGTTGACCTGTTCTCTGTGAAAGTATAGTATTTAACTTTTCCTTAGTATTTAATAGGAACTTTGTATGAATCTCTACATCAGTCGCCTGACCTCTTGATCCTCCTAGAGGCTGGTGAATCATTATAGTACTGTTTGGTAGGGCATACCTCTTACCCTTGGCCCCAGCAGCCAATAGGAAGGCACCCATAGATGCAGCCATACCTACACATATAGTACTAACATCCGGCTTTATATACTGCATTGTATCATAAATGGCCAAACCTGCTGTCACACTTCCTCCTGGTGAATTGATGTATAGATGTATGTCCTTGTCTGGGTCGTCAGCCTCTAAAAATAGGAGCTGGGCAACAACTAGACTGGCTGTAGCATCATTTACTTCATCACCTAGGAATATTATTCTATCCTTTAGAAGCCTTGAGTAGATATCATATGATCTCTCTCCTCTTCCATCTTGCTCTACTACATAAGGTACTAATGCCATAATTTTCCCTCCTTAATCCGACTTTACTTGGTCTTAGTATAGTTTACAAATTTCACTTGATAAAGTTATTCTTTAAGACAAAGACCACATAGTCATGTGGTCTTTGTCTATATGTTTTATATTACAATATATACCTAAATTTAACCTATATAATCTAGATTTTATTACTTAAGTACAGCAGCTTCTAGTAGCATGTCTACTGTCTTAGTGTTCTTTAATCTAGCAATGATGCCTTCTCTTTCATCAGGACCAACCACTTCCTTGATCTTTTCAAGTTCTAGGCCGTACATATTAGCCATGTTTTCTAGGTCTGCATCAATGTCAGCTTCTGTTACTTCTACATTTTCTAATTCAGCTATCTTTTCGATTACTAGAGAGTTCTTAACTAGAGCCTTAGCTTCGTCCCTTCTAGCTTCTCTGATTTCTTCTAGAGTTTGGCCTGATAGTTCAGCAAACTTTTCAAGAGACCATCCCTGGTAGCTAAGCTGCATGTTTATTTCGTTCATCTGGTTGTCTAACTGGTTTTCTACCATTGAGTTTGGTATATCTACTTCAACAGTTTCAGCTATCTTTTCAACAACCTTATTTCTCATTTCATTCTTGGCTTCTTCATCAGCCTTCTTCTGAAGGTTAGCCTTGATGTCGTTCTTTAATTCTTCTAATGACTCAAATTCAGTTGTATCCTTAGCGAAGTCATCATCTAGGTCTGGTAATTCCTTTACCTTGATTTCCTTAATCTTTACTTCGAATACTACCGGCTTACCTGCTAATTCTTCAGCTGGGTAGTCCTCTGGGAAAGTAACATCAACATTTATTTCTTCTCCAGCCTTTTTACCTACTAGCTGGTCTTCAAAGCCTGGTATAAATGTACCAGAACCCACTTCTAGTGAATATCCTTCAGATGTACCACCTTCAAAAGTTTCTCCATCTAATAGTCCCTTGAAGTCTATAACTGCAATATTTCCATTTTCTATAGGGCCTTCTGTGTCTACCATCCTAGACTGTCTTTCAACTAGGGCCTTTAGTTCATCGTCAATCTGGTCTTCAGTTACTTCAGCATCAACCTTTTCTATTTCTACACCCTTGTAGTTTTCTACTGTTAATTCAGGTCTAACATCTACATCTACTACAAGTACTAGTGAACCGTCCTCTTTAACTTCCTTTATATCTATACTTGGCTGGCTAACAACATATAGACCTAGCTCGTCTACTGCTGTTGGATATACTTCTGGTAGTAGTATATCTAGGGCATCATTGAAGAATACACCCTTACCATAGTTTAATTCTATTATCTTTCTTGGAGCCTTACCCTTTCTAAATCCAGCTATATTGTATCTAGATTTAGTCTTCTTGTAAGCCTTGTCTATTGCTCCCTCGAATTCTGCAGCATCTATAGCGATCTCAAAATTTACGGAATATCCTTCTTTTTTTATTAACTCTGGTTTCATAAATAATCCTCCTACACGTCACCTAAATATACTATTATTGTTTTTTAATTATTCAAGTTATAATTTTAAACACAATTCAACCACATAATTATACTATAAAAAAGGTTAAAATACAATGCTTTCCTTAATTATCATAATATGAATAGGTATATTTTCCATTTTCCAGGTCCATAACTACATAAGACCCCTTGATTCCATCTCTAGGCAGGGACAAACTTCCTGGATTTATCATTTCAACCCCACCTATTATTTTATTTTCCTTGATATGGGTATGGCCGAAGATAACTATATCAGCCCCCTTTTCATGGGCATCCTGGGCTAGTACTTCCAGTCCGTACTTTACCCTGTGCATGTGGCCATGGACAAGCATAAAGGTTAGACCTTCCAATTCAAAGACCAATTCACCATCTGCTATTTCAAAGTCACAATTTCCCCTAACAGCCATTATCGGCTTGGAAGTCTTGTCCTTTAAGTAAATGGAGTCCCTAAAATTATCCCCTGCATGTATCATCAAGTCTATTTCTTGACTTATGAAGGGTACCAATTTGTCCATACTTCGCCTGTTCCCATGTGTATCAGACAAGATCAATAACTTCATTTTAAACTCCCTTCTCTAGCAATAGGCCTTTTAAAAAGCCTATATAATCCTCGAATCTATAATTTCCTTTAGCCTAAGTTTCATTTGTTCAAGGGCCCTTGACCTATGGCTAAAGGAATTCTTGACTTCAGGCGATAACTGACCAAAGGTTTCTTCATAGCCTTCAGGTATAAACATACAGTCATAACCAAAGCCATTTTGTCCCCTCTCTTCAAGGGCTATCCTACCTTCTACCTTACCCCTGGCCAACATTTCCTTGCCATCTGGGAATACTGTAGCTATTACACAGACAAACCTGGCTGTCCTTTTTTCCATTGGCACATCCTTTAGTTCTTCAAACATCTTTATCCTGTTTTCTTCATCTGTGGCATTTTCACCCGCATACCTGGCCGAATATATGCCAGGCCTCTTACCCAGGGCATCTACCTCTATGCCTGAATCATCACCTATGGCAATCTTGCCTGTCAACTTAGAGATAGTCCTTGCCTTTATTAGGGCATTGTGCTCGAAGGTCTTGCCATTCTCTATTATCTCTACACCATCTAGGTCTACATCCTTTAAAGACTTTATATCAAAGTCCATGTCTGCCAACATCTTCTGGATTTCTTCAAGCTTGTGCATATTGCCCGTTGCTATAATGGCCTCTCTTTCGTATTCGGTTCCAATAATTGCATCGGCGACCTCACCAAGGACCCTTCTCTGGATCCTCATCAGGTCCCTATTTCCTTTTTCTGCATATTCAAGTATCTTGTCCATTTCATCCCTAGTAAAGGGTCTTTCCTCGCCAGTACACTGGATTTCTATAAATTGACCCTTGTTGTTCATGATAATATTTGTATCAACCTCGGCATTTGAATCTTCCTGGTAGCATATATCCAGGCATACCTGGGAATCTACTACACCAACACTAACTGCTGCCAACATACTTGTTAAAGGCATTTTCTTGATGTCACCTGCCTGGTAAAGCTTGTATAGGGCATCTGCCAAGGCCACAAAGGCCCCGGTAATAGAGGCAGTCCTTGTACCACCATCGGCCTGGATAACATCACAGTCTATCCATATAGTCCTCTCACCAAGGTCTTCCAGGTTTACTACAGACCTGATGGACCTACCTATCAACCTCTGAATTTCCTGGCTCCTGCCATCGACCCTTCCCTTGCTAGAGTCCCTCCTCTTCCTTGTCTCAGTAGCAGAAGGTAGCATTGAATATTCTGCACTTATCCAACCCTTACCTGTACCCTTCATAAATCCCGGTACCCCATCTTCTACAGATGCTGTACAAATAACCTTGGTATTACCTACTTCTATTAGGACAGAACCCGCTGAATGCATAGTATAATTCCTGGTTATATTGACCGGTCTTAGCTGGTCATATTGCCTGCCATCTGGCCTTGGCCCTCTTCTTTCACCACCTAAGATAGGCCCTTCATTAGCTATTTCATTTTCTAGCCTTCCAGTAGACTTGACCACTTTGGTCTCTTTAATACTTGAATTTGTCACTAAATCCCCTCTTTTCATCTATATTCCATCTTGATTATATAATCAAGCAATTTATTCCTACTCATATAAAGATACAAGCATAAGTTCAAATAGATTTTTATCTTGCAGCAAGACCTATATTTCTTCTAATATTGCCTTGACATCTTCTTGACTCTGGCATCCAACCAATTCCATAAACTTGGCCTCATCTATTACCTTGACACCCAAGGATAGGGCCTTGTCCAGTTTAGAACCTGCCTCCTCACCAGCCAAGACAAAACTTGTAGACTTGCTGACACTTGAAGTGGCCTTACCCGCCCTTTCTTCTATTAGGGCCTTGGCATCATTCCTCTTCATACTAGGCAGGGTACCTGTAAGGACTATCTTCATTCCTTCAAATACCTTGGCTATACCCTGGTCTTCCTTTTCTATAACTTCCATGTTAAGGCCTGCCTGCCTCAACTTTTCCACTGTCAACTTGTTCTTGTCTTCGTGGAAAAACTTAACCACACTGTCTGACATTATCTGGCCAAATTCTTCTATCTGTATTAGGTCCTCTTCACTGGCTGCCATTATCTTATCCATAGAACCACAAGCATCTGCCAATAGTTTAGCTCCCTTGACTCCTACAAACCTTATACCTAGTCCATTTATCAACCTCCATAGGTCATTTGACTTGGACTTTTCTATAGATGCCATAAGGTTGGCAACAGACTTTTGTCCCATACGGTCTAAACTTACCAATATATCTGGATCCATATAGTAAAGGTCAGCTATATCCTTTATTACCCCCTTGTCCAGGAGACTTGTGATAATTGACTCACCCATCCCTTCTATATCCATGGCATCTCTTGATACAAAGTGGATAATGCCCCTCCTGATCTGGGCAGGGCAAGAAATATTGATGCACTTGACAGCTGCCTCCCCATCTAGCCTTACAGTTTCCTGACCACAGGCTGGGCACTCATGAGGCATATCAAACATGACTTCTTGGCCAGTCCTATCATCCAGGGACACCTCAACTACCTGGGGAATAATATCTCCAGCCTTTTGGACCAAGACCCTATCCCCTATCCTTATATCCCTTTCTTTAATGTAGTCTTCATTGTGGAGGGTTGCCCTGCTAACCATGGTACCTGCCAATCTTACAGGCTCCAGTATTGCAGTAGGGGTTATAGTACCCGTCCTGCCTACTTCTACCTCTATATCCAACAACTTGGTCTTCTTCCTCTCTGCCGGGAATTTAAAGGCAGTAGCCCACCTAGGACTCTTGGCAGTGAAGCCTAGGGCCTCTCTTTGGGCTATGGAATCAACCTTGATAACCATGCCATCAATCTCATAGGGCAGGCTAGACCTATTTTCTGTCCAATATTCTATATAGTCTATTACCTCTTCAATGTCCTTGCACAACTTGTACTCTTCATTTACCTTCAAGCCCAGAGACTTCATATAGTCAAATGACTGACTGTGCTTTTCTATCCCCAGGTCATCAATATTTTCTAGGTTAAAGATAAATATATCCAGAGGCCTCTTGGCTGCCAATTTTGGGTCCAACTGCCTAAGAGATCCTGCTGCTAGGTTTCTTGGGTTGGCATATGTCTGGAGGTCGTGGTCCTCCTGGTAGGCATTAACAGCCTCAAAATCACTTTTTGATATATAGACCTCACCCCTGGCAACTAGCTTTCTCTTTTCATCTATCTTGATAGGTATACTGGCTATAGTCTTTATATTCTCAGTTACATTTTCTCCTATATAACCATCACCCCTGGTAGCTCCTACCCTCAGATAGCCGTCTTCATAGGTCAAACCTACCGACAAGCCATCTATCTTGGTCTCAACCACGTAGTTTACCTGGCCATTAGCTGGCTCTAGACCCCCACGAACCCTCCTGTCAAAGTCTCTTATTTCCTCATTATTAAATACATTGGAAAGACTCAACATAGGCCTCTCGTGCTGGTATTGGTCAAACTTGTCAAGGGCCCTACCTCCTACCCTTACTGTTGGGGAGTCCTTCTTTTTGTATTCTGGAAAGGCCTCCTCTAGTAAAATCAGGCTCTTCATCAGCCTGTCATAGTCCATATCACTTATCTCTGGACTATCTGAATTATAATACCTGTCACTGTGGTAGTTCAGAATTTCAATAAGGTCCCCTACCATCAAACCTGCTTCTTTTTTTGAAATCAGATTTTGAGTCAAGCCATCCCTAACTTTTTCCATATATAAATTTTCATCTATTAACTTCATGTTTTTACCTACCTGTTTTTAATCATTTATAATATATAGCATTTAAACTTTAGCTGGTCTATCGCCTTTATATTATATCTACTATGCAAGTTTTTAAAAATACCTATATGCAGGCAACCTAGCCTTAGTCTAGAAAGCCACCAGCAATTATATCATCTGCATTTGTAGCAGCCTTCATCCTCTTGCCATTTACTATATCTACTATTATACCCTCTTCATCTATAAGGAAGCTTGTCCTTTCTATGCCCAAGAATGTCTTTCCATACATCTTCTTTTCCTTCCAAGCCCCATAGGCCTGGATTACCCTAACATCTGGGTCTGATAAGAGTATAAATGGTAGCTCGTGCTTAGTAGCAAAATTTGTATGAGTTTTAGCACTGTCCTTGCTGATACCTATAACCTCAGCCCCCTTGGCTACTATCTGGGGGTAATTGTCCCTGAAGTTGCAGGCCTGTTTAGTACAGCCTGGTGTATTGTCCTTTGGGTAAAAATACAAGATTACCTTCTTGCCCCTAAACTGACTTAAAGTTACTTCATTATTATCCTTGTCCATTAATTTAAAATCTGGTGCCTTATCTCCTATGTTCATAATCTTCTCCTTATTTTCTCCAAATTTTTATTGTTTTTAATATATATTCAATACATAAATTATAAACCATTCTTCCTTAAATATCCACGATATTGGGCCTAAAGTTAAAATATATTAAAAATACCGACCTAGCAAGACTCAGACTTTTAATCTAACCCTTGCCAGTCGGCACATTTTCTATCCTTGCTTAAAGTATCATAAGACAGTTTGCCTGCACTTTTATATGGAAATTTATAGGTTTACCCTCTTAAATATTCCTATGATACTCTTTTTGTTAATTTCGATTCCAAACCTCCTAGAGCCAAGTCAAACACGACGGCCATAATTGCTGTTGGTATCGTTCCAGCCCAAATAATGGCAGAACCATTAGTAACAACTATTCCCCTTGAAATTATATCTCCTAGTCCACCAGCACCTATAAAGGTACCTATTGTAGTAACACCCACTGCTATAACCAAGGCATTTCTAATACCTCCAATAATCACCGATAAAGAAAGTGGTAGCTTGACCTTAAAGAGAATCTGTCCCCTTGTCATACCCATACCCTTTGCTACATCAATCAGGTCATAACTCACATTGTTTAGACCTGTACAGGTGTTTTTCAAAATCGGCAATATTGAGTATAAAAATACTGTCGCTACAACCGTATTAGTCCCAAGCCCCATCGCTACCATTAATATTGATAGCAAGGCCAAAGATGGTATCGTCTGAATGACATTGGCTATACCTATAACAAATCCAGAAAGTTTTCTATACCTACTGATATACATACCGACTGGAATAGCTAGCAAGCATGCAAATAGGACTCCGTATACGGAAATTAAAAAGTGCCTTATAAACTGTTCAAATACAACATGTCCATTTATCTGATAATACTCAAACAATTCTTTCAAAGAATATCACTCCCTTCTCCATAGGTACCCTACATGCCAAGCAATTTTTTATACATGGCCCTAGACTGTAGAGGACTTATTTTCTTTGACTCAAAATAGTTGTTGGCTTTTAAAAACCTTTCTGCAACTACATTTGCTTCAATCTTGTGACCATCACATAGGTTATTTAACTCCTGCATTTTTTCACTAGGAATTGCTCCATCCAACTTCAATAGTACATCTACAATTTCCGGATGTTCTTTTAATATCTTCTTGTCTACAACAGGAGAAGCATCATATGGTGGAAAGAGTCTTAAGTCATCCTCTAATAATTTTAGACCATAGGCCTTTATCCTACCATCAGTAGAAAATCCTAAAACAACATCCATTTTGCCTGAATTAACTGCACTGTATACTAGACTAACATCCATAGGTAGTATGGACTTAAAATCAAAACCATATTTTTCCTTAAAGGCTTCATAACCATCGCCCTTTCTATTTATCCAACTCGTATCAACGCCCGCCATTATATCTTTGGATATCTTCTTTAGGTCACTGACCTTTTCGAGTTTATGTTTCTTGGCAAAATCTTCTCTTACCATAAATACATAGGTATTTTCAAATCCATATGTTGGCAACCAAACCAAGCCAAATTCTTTATAGAAACCATTGACTACTTTTTTTAGGGCAAAGTCAGTATCTGTCGTAGGCTCCATCTTTAGTTCACCAGTCAAGGATGTCCCTGTATACATTACAGAGGCCAAATTGGCATGTCCACCATCCATAGCCTGGAATAGTAGCATGGATGAAGACAGGTTGTTAATTATAGATACCTTCCTTTTAGGGTAGTAGTGTTCTATCATTTGCTTCTGTATTTGTGAGACTATCTGTCTTTCTGATGTACTACCACCAGCTATAACTATATCTCCCTTAGATGTATCTCCCTCCAAACCTGGTAAAGAACATGCGGTTAGACTTATCGATAAAAATAAGGATAAAAATAGAAGTGGTACTTTTTTAACCGTATTTTTCTTCTTGCCTTGTATATCTAACTCAACTTCTTTTGAACCTGACTTGCCCTTATACTGTGATTTGGTTTTAGGCTGAACAAATTTTTCTAACCTGGCTAATATAAAATCAATTACTAGGGCTATAACTGTAACTGGTAAGGCTCCCATTACAATCATGGGTACATTAAATAAGGTCAGACCAGAAAATATGAAATCTCCAAGACCTCCTGCACCTACATAGGATGCCAGCGTAGTCCAGGCTATGACATATACAGCCGACAACCTAATACCTGCCATTATTACGGGTGCAGCCAACCTAATCTGTATACGACAAATTATTTGTGAAAATGTCATCCCCATGCCCTTTGCAGCATCTAATATATTTTCATCTACTCCATTCATACCAAGAACTGTATTTCTAAGAACTGGAAGTAGGGAATAAATAAAAATAGCTATTATAGCAGGTAGCTTACCTACTCCAAAGATAGGTATCATTATAGCTAACAAGGACAAGGATGGTATAGTCTGAAATACAGATGCTATAGTCATTACTACCTTTGTTAGGGTCTTATTTTTTGTAATTAACACACCTACTGGCACTGCCACCAAAACACCTAAAGACAAGGCTATAAGTGATATATATAGGTGTTCTCCTATTTTTAAAAATAATTCTGGCCATTTTTCTATAATTAAATTTATCATTTAACCACCTACTTCAATTATTTTATTCGACTTCATACTCTTCAGTTAGCAAGACTTCTGAATCTCCAGGCTCATAATCACTCCAAAAATTATTATATAAGTAATCAACCATAGCAGCCCTAGTAATAAGACCCACAAGACAGCCCTTACTATCTATCACTGGTATATTCCTATATTTAAGTTCATTTATATAGTACAAGGCTGATTTGACCTTTGTATCCACACGTATTGCATAGGCCCTTTTGATAAAATCTTCTATCGGCCTAGAAAACTTATTTTCTTTTACCTTTACTGCGAATGCATCTATCACACCTAATAAAATGTTATTGTCATCTACCACAAATAGTGTGTCGACTCTTTTTTTATACATTAAATTCATTGCAGCTCTAAGGCTATCTTTTACATTTATTTTATAAGGATTCTTCATCATTATTTCTTCAACCGTGCTCAGATCAAATTTGGCTTCCGTCAGTCTATCTTCACCAATCATATTCTTGACAAATTCATTTTTAGGATTTAACAAAATATTTTCTACAGTATCGAATTGAATTAATTCACCCTTGTCCAATATGGCAATTTTATCCGCAAGTTTTATAGCCTCATCCATATCGTGGGTAACTATCACAAATGTCTTTCCCGTTTTTACTTGTAACTCTTTAACGATATCCTGGAGTGACTCTCTAGTCACTGGATCTAAAGCACCAAATGGTTCATCCATCAAAACTATATCCTGGTCGGCTGCCAGGGCTCTTATAACACCTATCCTCTGTTGCTGTCCACCAGACAATTCAGATGGATATCTATTTAAAAAAGACTCTGGCAAATCCACCATCTTAATCAATTTGACAGCCTTCTCTTTCATTTTATTCTCTGGCCACTTCAATAATCTCGGCACCATAGTTATATTTTCATATATAGTCATATGTGGCATCAATCCAATTTGCTGGATTACATAACCAATTTTTCTACGTAATTCAACCTCATTAAAGTCTTTTATATTTTTACCATCTATCGTAAGTTCGCCACTAGTTGGCTCAAGCATTCTATTTAACATTCTCATTAGGGTTGTTTTACCACTACCTGAGGTTCCTATAAAACAGACAAACTCACCCCTATTGAATTCCAAATTGATATCTTTAACTGCCATTTTACCATTAGGATATTTTTTTGTTATATTCTTGTACTTTATCATATGTTCTCCTTTCTAGGATTATTATTTTAAACATACTCCGTTTTTTATTTAAATATATCAAGTAAACCCTAATTCTCTCTTAACCGTATATGCTAATACCGACTGAACGGTCCTATCTAACCCCAGCAGTCGGCATTACAAATCATATTTTTCTTAATAAAAAGTACTTTTACTTATATACTTGTTTTTAATTTACTTAAATACATCTTCAGAATCCATGTCAGCTATATCCTGGTCACTATAGCCTAGCTTCTTCAGTATATCTTGAGTATCATGGCCTATTTCCCTACCAGCATACTTATAAATAACATCTGATTCTGAGAATTTTATAGGCATGGCAAACTGACGAACTTTCTTTTTGCCAGCATCCACCTCTACTATCATCTCTCTAGCCTTGATCTGTGGTTCATGATTGAAGGCTTGCTCAAAGTCTAAGACTGGTTCAATACAAGCGTCCAAGTCACCGAATACCTGGTTCCAATGTGCTAATGGTTTAGACTTGATTATTTCAACTAGTCTAGCCTTTAGAAGACCACCGTCATTTGGAGTAGGTCCCTTGTCTATTAATTCCGGTAAGCCGACTGCCTCAGCTAATTTCTTTAGGAACTTAGGCTCTAGAGACCCAACTGTTATATACTCCTTGTCAGAAGTTTCATATATATCATATATTCCCTTACCATTCAATTCAAAGCCTTCTCTTTCTCTCTTATTGCCATCCAGCAAGAAAGATGCCCCCTCAAAGGTATTCATCGGTATAATTGTATCCATCATAGAAATGTCTACATACTGACCCTTTCCACTCAATTCCCTATAATTTACAGCAGCTAGGATACCTATTACTGAATGCAGGGCACCACCTGCTATATCCCCTAACTGTGTACTCATTAAAGATGGTCCTGTAGACTTTCTACCTGCAACAGATAGGAGACCACTTAGGGCCATAAAGTTACAATCATGACCCGCCTTGTTCATGGCTGGTCCTGAATTACCATAAGAAGATACTGAACAGTAGATTAGTTTAGGATTAACCTTTGAAAGTTCTTCATATGATAGGCCTAACTTCTTCATTACACCCGGCCTGAATTGTTCAATCACTATGTCGTATTCCATAATCAATTCCTTGATAATTTCTATGGCCTTAGGTGATTTTAGGTTTAAGGAAATGGTTTTCTTATTCCTGTTAAGCCATAACTGATTAGCACTCAATCCTATTTCTTCATCAAAAGCTCCCATATTGTAAACTAGGTCTACCTTTGATTTTGAGCTTACCTTCAATACTTCAGCCCCCATATCAGCAAGCATTAGAGTTGCATATGGACCTGGCAAAAGAGTAGTAAAATCTAGGATTTTAAGATTTGATAAAGCTGTATTATTAGTCATAATAACCCCCCATAATTAATTTGTCTATGGTTTTATTATACATTATATTAGTAGAATTTTAAACAGCGTTGAAGAAAAGATTCTAAAATTACAAAAAAATAATAAAAACTTCTATTATTTATAAAGAGGCTAGTCATAAGACTAACCTCCCAATATACTTCTATTATAAGCCCTGCATAGCTACCTATTACATAAGCAAGGCTAGCTAGCATGATAAGCAGGATCTAGTTTTCAACAGAGTCTTCAGACTCCTGGTCTGCTGCCAGATAGAACTCTTCATATAGGGCTTCACAAACACCTACTGGCTCTGTTTCCTCAAAGTAAGGGGCCCTGTAAGTCTTTATATAAAGAACTACAGGATGGCTCAACTTGTAAACATCTATTTCAACAAACTTCTCACCATTTTCAACTTCTTCCCTATAATTAAAGACAAATGTGCCTATCTGATACATAGACATGTCATACTTTCTCACGTCAAATTCCTGACCTATATTCATATTTTCCATATATATCCTTCCTATGCTTCAGGCATTTCCCAGTTATGGTGTACATTCTGTACATCATCATCTTCTTCTAGTATGTCCAATAGCTTTTCCATAGACTTGATCTGGCCTTCATCTTCCAAAACACTAGTAGTCTGAGGTATTAGCTTAACATCAGCTGCCAGGAACTTGTAGCCCTTTTCTTCTAGTCCATCCCTTACATCATTGAAGTCTTCTGGGGCAGTTAATATTTCATAGCCGACTTCTTCGGCTATAAAGTCTTCCGCACCTAAGTCTAGTGATACTTCCATCAATTCATCTTCTTCTGCATCCTCTGCAGATATAAAGATCTGACCCTTCCTATCAAACATAAAAGATACACAACCTGGTGTTCCCAAGTTACCATTGTTCTTGTCAAAGTAGTACCTTACATTACCTGCTGTCCTGTTCTTGTTGTCAGTTAAAGTTTCAACGATTATGGCTACTCCACCTGGTCCATAACCTTCATAAGTTATTGATTCATAGTTTTCACCTTCACCGCCACCAACACCTTTCTTAATGGCCCTGTCTATATTATCATTAGGCATATTGTCTGACTTTGCCTTTACTATTGCTGCCTTTAGAGATGCATTGTATTCTGGATCTCCTCCACCCTCTCTTGCTGCAACTGCAATTGCCCTTGCATGCTTTGTAAATACATTTGATCTTGCTGCATCCTGTTTATTTTTTCTTCCTTCAATATTATGAATACGACCCATAATTTCACTCCTTAATACTTATTTATATATTTAAAATACTTTATACGGATTATCCTCAAATATTATATCACAAATTTTACCATTCGTTAATATAAATCGCCTTATAATAGGCCCTAACTCACATTTCCAAGTTGGGGCCTACTTTATCATTTATTTAAATCTCTTATTCTAACCAATGAAGCTGGTCTTTAAACTTTCTATGAAAAGGAGTTTCCCTATTCGAAAATTGGCGGCCTGGCTGCTGGCACCCTCTTGTGCTCACTAACCCTGTGTAGTCTATCAATTATAGCCTTATCTTTTTCAGGAACCTGGTCGGCCTTGCCTTCTAGAACCATATCTATATACTTGTAACTAGTTCCCATTTCGCTCTCATCTGTCTGCCCTTCCCATAGGCCTGCTGATGGGGCCTTATTAATCAAGTCTTCATGGATACCCAATTCCTTGGCCCATTCAAAAACCTCTCCCTTTGTAAGGTTTGCTATTGGTAAGAAATCGACACCACCATCTCCATGCTTCGTAAAGTAGCCTGTATGGAGTTCTGCTGCATTATCAGTACCTGCAACCAGATAACCCAGGTTATTGGCTACTGTGTAAACTGTTGACATCCTAATTCTGGCCCTAAGATTGGCATCAGTCATCTTTAATGATTCTTCCCTGTATAGGCCCTTGTCCCTTAACTTGTCAGTCACCATGTTTAGGATATCCACCTGTGGTTGGTCTAGGTCAAATTCCAGGTAGTCAATACCACACCCATCTATAACCT
Source organism: Peptostreptococcus stomatis DSM 17678 (assembly GCF_000147675.1). GTDB lineage: Bacteria > Bacillota > Clostridia > Peptostreptococcales > Peptostreptococcaceae > Peptostreptococcus > Peptostreptococcus stomatis. Next base: position 18,420 of record NZ_ADGQ01000056.1, read on the forward strand.
TCATGCCATCAATCTTGTCCTGGGGATTACTCTTGATGTTCATTATTACACCCATGGAATTATCAGGAAAGGCCTCCTTGATTAGGTAGGCAACTACTGCTGAATCAATACCGCCTGATACACCTACTACTACCCCCTTACAATGGGCTTCTTCAACCTTTGCCCTTATCCACTCTACAGTCTTGTCAATCTGCTGTCTTCTAGTCAACATAAAATCCTCCCAATTAATACAATTATATTTTTACTTTATATTTACTATAAAATCTTACCATCCTTTACAGATAGGTAAAAGCTCCCCATCTCCTTTATTTGGGCCTGGCCACTGGTCAATTCTACAAACAAGGCCTTCAAATCTTCTAGTCTATCTTGTTCACAGTTGATTATTATATTTACACTATCAGTGTATTCTATGTCCTTTACATGGTAGCCCCTATTGGCCAACTCATTTTGGGCCTTGCCTAGTAGTGTATAGTCCAATTCTACAGACACTTGGATAAAGGGCATTTTTTCAACAATCTGACCTGCATCCAGGCCAATCTTTGCCGTCTTAGTATAGGCACGAACCAGACCTCCAGCCCCCAGCTTGATCCCACCAAAGTAACGGGTACCTACGACAACCACATTGCATAGGCCTTCCTTTTTTATAACTTCTAGTGTAGGTATTCCGGCAGTACCTTGGGGTTCACCATCATCACTATACCTCTGTATATTCATATTTTGTCCAATCACATAGGCCCATACATTATGGGTAGCATCCTTGTGCTTAGAACTTATTTCAGCTATAAAAGCCCTAGCTTCTTCCTCACTTTCAACTGGCTTGGCATAACCGATGAAAAGGGACTTCTCTATTGTAACTTGGTCCATGCCATAGTCGTGTATAGTCCTGTATGTATCCACCAAAACACCCCCCTTTATTCAATAACCTTATTATACCACATATAAGAAAGTTTTTTGACAAAGTAGCTGATAATCTGTCAAGTATTGGCCTAGAGAAAATATTTCTAAATTAAATCGTTAAATATTTCCGAATATTTAAAAAATTTATAAAGAATTTTTATCAATAAAAAGGAAATCGTATACTTTTATAGAATAAGATTATAATATTATTTTTGGGTTCTGGTAGTACTAGTTCTCACCAAGCCTAAAAATCATAGAAGGAGGGGACAAAATTGGTAATAGGATGGGATAATGTCGACGACCTTGAGGATTACTTTATAACTTATCTCCTTTATAGAGACTCGCTAACTGTACCTCAGATAGCAAGGATAAGGAACTTGTCACAAGATGAGGTCAATCTTCAGCTTATCACTGCCAAGACCGAGATTCGTAAATCAAAGCAGGAAAGCAAGAAGGATGCTGAATGTGATATTATTGTAGACTACCTTACCTTGACTAAGGAGGAGCGCCTAGAGTTTTTGGATAATTTATCTGATAAGGATAAAAATGCTTTTAAAAGACAGGTCTATAAAGGTATCCTAAAACTTAATAATGTCGATGATTTGATGGTTCTTGTTTGGACCGTAGGAGAATTTAGGGATGACAGGTTTTTAAATATCCTCTACCCCCTAACTCAAAAGGGGCACTCAAATCTCAGGAGAATAGCCTACTCAGCCATAGGTAAAATTGGCAGTACCAGTAGTGTCTCCGTTGTGGAAATGGGACTCATGGATGACAATCCTCAAATCAGACAATATTGTGCCAAATTCTTAGGTGATATTGGCAATAGGGACAGTATAAAAGTCTTAGAAAATGTTATAAAAAACAAGACGGATTTTGAAAAGGAATATGTGATTAGGGCCTGTGTCCTTTCTTTGGACAAACTATATTTCAAGTACAAAATCAAATAATAGCCACGTAGATGCGTGGTATAGTAATATTACTTATTAAACTGGAGGGATTCAAGATGATAGTGAGACGTTGTTCTGGTGGTGTTGTGTTTTATGCAAATAAGGTTCTACTAGTTGAGAATGATAAGGGCGAATGGACTCTACCTAAGGGTAAGATCATTGGTGATGGTCTACCTCATGAAAGCGCAATAGATAGGGTAAAATTTGAAACTGGCGTTGATGCTAAAATACTCGATATAGCTGGTGATACTATATATGAATTTTTCTCAAGGAGTAGAAACCAGAGAGTATGTAATGCGATTATGTGGTATGTTATGGAATCACCTAACCAAGAAGTTAAATTAACAGGTGAATTTTTAGGCGGTGGCTTCTATAAGGTATCAGAGGCACTGGAAATGTTAACACATAGCAAGGAGAAATCTCTAGTGGACGTTTCTTATAAGAAGTATAAGAACTTCAAGAAAAGTGATGATAAATAATACTTTTTTAAAAAAGTAGGTCTTCTTTTATTTGAAGACGGGGGAGTATTATAAAAATTAATATATGAGGGACTAACTGGCATAGGTAGTCACCTTAAAAAGGGCATTGCAACTAATATTAGGTAGGTGTGGTGCCCTTTATTTTCTTCCTCCATTATAATTACTTTTACAAAAAAAGCAGGGTCAAACTATAAAACTTGACCCCACTTTTTTCTAATCTCTATGGATATTACTAATTCATTTTTCTATTCAAATTGTATCTTACATCATACTCTTTGTCTAAGTCTTTCCTTAGATCAAGATTTAACTCTAGTTCAAGAGCAAAGAAGGTATCATCCTCAAACATGTTGCCGAACTTTTCAATGGCTATCCTCTGCTTGGCTTCAAAAACTTTCTTTCTTTCGATGCTTGAAAAATTCATTTCTCGAATCTGTCTAGTCTTATCTTTCATAATGGATCTCCTTATATTGGATTTTTTACACTACCTTTCCATTATACCTTGAATATGATTTTTTTCAAGCCTTTTTTATAAGTATTTGAATATTTTTATATAAATAGGTTTAAGTTACCTTCTTCAGCATGTGCTAAATAACTTGCAACACCAGCTATTTCCACACCATCGATTAGTTCTTCTTCCCTGATACCCATTATATCCATACTCATAGAGCAGGCCACAAATTTTACACCCATTTCCTGGGCCCTAGTCATCAGTAATTCCAGACTATCGACATTTTTCTTGTCCATTACACCCTTAATCATCTTAGTTCCTAGTCCACCCATGTTCATCTTGGATATCTTAAGTTCATCGATTCCCTTAGGCATCATCATGCCGAACATCTTTTCCATGCCCTTCTTATCTACATTAGCATCACTTCTTCTAAGTATATTCAAGCCCCAGAAGGTAAAGAACATAGTAACTTCCTTGCCCATGGATGCCGCCCCAGTCGCTATAATGAAGGAAGCTATGGCCTTGTCCAGGTCACCACTGAAAACTACCATGGTAGCTCCATTTGATTTGTTGGCTGGTTCTTGGCCACTTGTCATACAAGATATTGGCTGGCATGGTCCATTTTTCTGGATTACAGCCTTAGTTACCATATTTTCTAAGGAGACATCTACCAAACTGTGCCCCATTTTCTGGCACCAAGCCCCTATATCCTTCCTAAAACCTGGATCTCCCGCTAATATCTCTATCCTGTCGCCAATGCAAGCCTCATCCATAGCCTTAAATACCTTGGCTATAGGGCCTGGGCACTGAAGTCCTCTTGCATCTATTCGTATAAGTTTACCCGTATAGGTATCGTCTGGTGAAGACTCTTCATTATCTAGTTTTTTTTTATAACATCTGAGTTATCTGTACAAGCAATACCTAAACCACCTAGGTTATCAGAATTTGATTCCTTATTTACATTTAACTTTAACTGGTCATATGAGCTGACACCACCATCAAGGTTGATTGGCTTGAAGCCCTTTTGAGTAAGAATCCTAGCAGCTAGGTAACCCCTTAGACCAACCTGGCAAGTTACATATAGGTCCTTGTCTTTAGGTATTTCATCTAACCTATCCCTCAATTCATCTAGAGGTATATTTACCGATCCTTCTATAGAACCAAGTTCATACTCTTCTGGTGTCCTAACATCTATTAGGAAGGCTCCCTGGGCAACCAAATCATCTATCTTGTCAACCGTAACAGTCTCTACTAGGCCATCTATTATATTAGTAGCCACATAACCTGCCATATTTACCGGGTCCTTAGCTGATGAGAATGGTGGAGCGTAGGCTAATTCTACATCTTCCAGGTCTCTTACTGTAAGACCACCTGCTATTGCTGTAGCTATTACGTCTATCCTCTTTTCAACTCCTGCAAAACCAACTACCTGGGCACCTAATATCTTACCACTTGGTACTTCAAATATTAACTTGAAGTCAAGAGGCATAGCTGTTGGATAGTAACCAGCATTTGACAACGGGTGAAGGTGAACTACCTTGTAATTGTCAATACCCATCTGCTTTAAGCTCTTTTCATTCTTACCAGTTGATGATGCCGTCATATCGAATACCTTTGCTACAGATGTTCCCAAGGCACCCTTATATCTTACATCTATACCGTTTAGTCTATCGGCAAGTATCCTGGCCTGTCTATTTGCAGGAGATGCTAGGGCTATGCTGGCTGGCTGGCCATATACCCTATCCTGTGTTTCTATAGCATCACCAAGGGCATATATATGTGGCTTAGAAGTTTCTAACTTGTCATTAACTTTTATATGACCCCTAGGTCCCATTTCTAGACCTGCAGACACTGCTAGTGCATTTTCAGGCTTAACACCTATTGATAGGATAGTTATATCTGTATGTATTTCCCTACCGCTCTTCAACACAATAGTTCTTCCATTATCCTTAAATGAGTCTACTCCATCACCCAATACCAGGTCAACTCCGTGGTCTATCATGTGGGCATGTAGGATCTGGGCCATCTCAAAGTCAAATGGTGCCATTACCTGGTCTAGCATTTCTACCAAGTGTACCTTAACACCTCTTTCAACTAGGTTTTCAGCCATTTCTATACCTATGAAACCTCCACCGATTACTACTGCTTCCTTAGGTTCTTTTTCATCTACATAAGCCTTGATAGCATCTGTATCCGGTATATTTCTAAGAGTAAATACATTGTCAGCATCAGCCAGTCCTGGAATTGGAGGCTTAACTGGGTTAGCACCTGGTGACAAGATTAATTCATCATATGATTCAGTGTATTCCTGGCCTGTTTGAAGATTTTTTACTGTAACTTCCATCTTGTCAGGATCTACAGCAGTTACCTCACTAAAGTTTCTGATATCTAGACTAAATCTAGCGCTCATACCTTCAACAGTTTGAACTAATAGGGCTTCTCTTTCTGTTATAACCTGGCCTATATAGTATGGTAGACCACAGTTGGCAAATGAGATATACTCGCCTCTCTCAAACATTATTATATTAGCTGTTTCATCTAATCTTCTCAATCTAGCCGCTACTGTTGCACCACCTGCAACCCCACCTACAATCAGTATTTTTTTCATAATTTTCTCCTCTCAATTTTATAAGTTGATACTTAAAATTTCACAAATTAATTCTTATTCTTTAATTTCGTATACTTGATTTTCATAAATTAATTTGATTTTATAAATTAATAATTCAAACCTATTTTAGTCATTCATATTTTTCACTATTTCAGCTACAAAATCATTGTCTATGGAATAGATAATCTCCGTCCCATTTCTCTCTCCCTTAATAATACCTGCTGACTTTAGCCTTGACAGGTGCTGGGATACCGTGGACTGGGCAAGTTCTAGACAGACATGCATGTTAGATACATTACTAGGTCCTTCCTTGACCAAGCCCTTGACTATACATAGTCTGGCCGGATGAGATATAGCCTTTAAAACATTAGCATACTCAACTAGGGCCTGGGCATTTACATTTAGTTCTTCCATATACCCACCTCCTTATATATAACTTTCTGTATATTCATATATTACAATATTTGAATATATGTGTCAATAGGCATTTTATTTTTTATGTCGTATATTCTGATAAATAAAAATATGATATAATGAATATTATACTAATTAAGCATGAAAACTAATATATGGAGGTTACAATGAACATAGAAGAAAGAAAATGGGAAATTATGTACGACCAAGAAGCCTTACAGACTAGAATAAAAGAGCTCGGAAGTCAAATTAAAAATGATTACCAGGACAAGAATCTCTTGGTAATATCCCTACTAAAGGGTAGCTTTATTTTTTGTGCAGACCTGGTTAGGGCAATAGACATACCTAGGCTAAAAATCAACTTTATGACTACATCAAGCTACGGTGACTCCACTGACTCCAGTGGCAAGGTCCAGGTCCAGGCTGATATTACAATAGACGATCTAAGCCAGTATGATGTCATTCTTCTTGATGACATAGCTGATACAGCCAATACAATGGACTTTGTTTACAAACATATAGCAAGAAAAAATCCTAAAAGTCTTAAGACATGTGTTCTTTTAGACAAGCCTAGTAGGAGGCAGGTAGAATTTGTACCTGATTATATTGGTTTTACTATAGAGGATAAGTTCGTAGTTGGCTATGGATTCGACTTTGAAGATATGTACAGGAATGTCCCTTATATATTCAATGTTACTGAGGAATTATTATAAATAGAAAAACAAGCAAGTAAAAACTTGCCCATATTTTGAATTTTATTAATGGAAATACTAAAAATCTTCTTACTAATAACCCGGATTAGAAGATCTAATCCGGGTTGCTTGCAAGAAATTACTGGTATTTCCTTTTTATATTTTTATCTTTAGTATTTCTTCTTGGAGTCCAAGTTCAAATACTAGACCATTTTTTCATAGGTTATCTGGTAGCCATATTTTTCATACTGGTCTACTATTGTCTCCCAAAGGTCTTCTAGGCCATTTTTCTTGGATGAAGATGTAATTACCACCTTGTCATCCTTGTCCATATTCAGGGTCCTCCTGATAATGGCTTCATGCTTTTGGTACTGGCCTCTGGTAATCTTGTCTGCCTTAGTTGCAACTACCACACAGTCATAACCAAAGTGCTTGATCCAGTCGTACATCATCTGGTCATCTGCTGTCGGTTCATGCCTTACATCAACTAGGAGAAAGATAGCACACAACTCTTCCCTGTCCTCCAGGTAGCGCTCCATGATGCCACCCCACTTGTCCTTTTCTGTCTTGGATACCTTGGCATATCCATATCCCGGCAGGTCGACAAAGTAAAATTCATTGTTTATCAGGTAGAAATTTATAGTCCTTGTCTTACCAGGTGTTGAAGATGTCCTTGCAAAGGTCCTCCTGTTTAAAAGACCATTAATCAAAGATGACTTACCAACATTAGACCTACCTGCCAGGGCTATTTCCGGTATTCCCTCGGCAGGGTACTGGCTTTTGCTGACAGCACTCATGGTAATTTCAGCACTCCTAATCTTCATTATCTCCTCTGTTGGAACCTCACTCTGGCGGCTCTTGTAGTAGTGGGGAGGATTGGTCATGGTCTTCTTATTGTTCTTTTTCTTGGTATTATTCTTAGCCATAGTATCAACCTACTCTTTTTCCATCAAGGCTATGTCAATTACCTGGTCCATAGTCTCTACTAATACAAACTCTATGTCCTGCCTTACATTTTCCGGTATCTTGTCAATATCTGCCTTGCAATCCTTAGGTAGGATAATCTTTCTAATGCCCATCCTATAGGCGGCTAGGACCTTTTCCCTTACACCACCAACAGGCAAGACTCTACCACGCAGGGTAATTTCACCTGTCATGGCTATATTTCCTGGTACCGGCCTGTCTGTCAGGGCAGATATAGTAGCCAGGGTCATGGTAATACCGGCAGATGGACCATCCTTTGGAGTAGCCCCCTCTGGTATATGGATATGTATATCCTTATCCTTATGGAAGTCAGCTGGTATACCTAGCTTGTCTGCAATAGACCTGATATATGAAATACCTGTCCTGGCAGATTCCTTCATGACATCACCCATCATACCAGTAAGTACTATACCACCCTTACCTGGTAGGGCACTGACCTCTACCTCTAGGGTAACTCCACCCACAGCTGTCCAGGCTAGTCCATTTACCACACCTACCTGTGGGTTAAGGTCAAGTGGCTCCTCCTTGTACTTCTCAGTTCCCAGGTATTCTACCACCTTTTCCCTGGTCAAATTGATAGGCTTCATTTTTGGATTACCGACCATCTCCTTAACTACCTTCCTGCATAGTTTGGCAATTGTACGCTCTAACTGTCTAACACCAGACTCTCTTGTGTACCTACTGATAATGTATTTAATTACATCGTCATCAATAGTAATAAAGCCCTTGGCTAGACCATTTTCCTTGATCTGCTTCTTCAATATGTACCTTTTAACTATTTCTAGCTTTTCCTCTTCAATATATCCCTCTATATCTATAATCTCCATCCTATCAAGTAGGGGCCTAGGTATCTGCCTTAGGTCATTTGCAGTAGTTATAAACATTACCTTTGATAGGTCAAATGGTAGCTCTAAATAGTGGTCTACAAAGTACTTGTTCTGCTCTGGATCCAATACTTCCAACATGGCAGATGTTGGGTCTCCCTTAAAGTCACTGGACATCTTGTCAATTTCATCCAAAAGGATTACTGGGTTTTTAGACTTGGCCTCCTTCATGGCATTTATAATTCTACCTGGTATGGCCCCTATATAGGTCCTTCTATGACCCCTGATTTCAGCCTCATCCCTGACACCACCAAGTGATATTCTTATAAAAGGTCTGCCTATTGCCCTGGCAACTGACTTTGCTATAGATGTCTTACCAACACCTGGAGGTCCGGCTAGACATATGATTGGTGCCTTCATATTCTTTGACTGCTTTCTAACTGCCAGGTACTCAAGTATCCTGTCCTTGACATCATCCAAACCATAGTGGTCTTCATTTAGGATCTTTTCAGACTTGTTTATATCAAACCTGTTTCTGGACTCCTTGTTCCATGGTAGGGAGAAAATAGTATCCAAATAGTTCTTTAAAATACTGTAGTCAGGAGAATTAGAAGGTGTTCTTTCCAACTTCTCTATTTCCTTTTCAATCTTCTCACGAGTCTCATCAGAAATCTTCAACTCATCCAACTTGGCCCTATACTGGTTTTCCTGGCCATCATCGCTGATATCACCGAGTTCCTTCTGAATGGCCTTTAACTGCTCCCTTAAGTAGTAGTCCTTCTGGATCTTGTTCATCTGCTTTCTAACATTGTTGTGGATTTTCTTGTCTATCTTGATTACCTCTAACTCTTCTAGTAGGTAGTCGTATAGGAGTTTCATCCTATCTTCAATATCAAGGGTAACCAAGACCTTCTGCCTATCACTAAACTTTAAGAAGAGGCTAGAAGCCACTATATCAACTATCATAGAATAACCTTCAGCATCTGAAAGGTCCATGGAAGCATCCGTAGGCACATCAGCTGCTATACTAAGGTACTCTTCAAAGCCCTTTAGTAGCCTTCTTGAATAGGCTTCTAGTCTAGTCTTTTCTTCCTTTGTAAATTGTTCTTCATCAAATTCTATAGGTGTGATCTCACCCATCCAGGCATCATTTTCATCTATCCTCATAGACTCGAGTCTGGCCCTCTCTATACCCTCTACCAGGACCCTGATAGAGGTATCAGATGTCCTGATTACCTGCTTGATGCTACATATAGTACCAATTGTATATATATCATCAATCGTAGGATTTTCTATACTGGAATCCATCTGACTAACTAAAAATATCTTTTCATCATTTATCATAGATAGCTCAAAGCTCTCAATAGAATTTAACCTTCCTATATCGAATGATTGTAGGATACATGGAGATATTGATATCCCCCTTAGAGGTATCATTGGCATCTCTATCTTATCCTTGAATATTATTACACCCTGGTCCTTAGCCTGCTTTTTTTTATTTTCAGACTCAGTAACTTCTATTTCATCTATTTTATCATCTAATTTACTCATAGCTTACTCCTTTCAAACTACAAATTTACGTGTAATCCTATTATATACATAATTTCTACCTATTTTCAATACAATTACCCAAAAACATGGAACTTATTGACTTTTTTTGTAAAAATATGCTTCTTAATGGTATTTTACTGCAAAAATGACTCCCTTATTTTCTCAATTAATATGATATATGAAAAATATTCTTCTTATTTAATTTTCCACCAAAAATTATATTCTAAATATAGCCGACTTTTTTTAAGATCGGCTTAAGAAATAAATTATCGTTTTTCAATAATTTATTATTGACATTCAATAACTTTAATCCTATAATTTAAGTAAGCAATATTTAATTTAGTTGATTGTATAAGTAAGGAGAATTTTTATGAACGATCAAATATTTAATAAGAAGCAACTTTCTTTTATTAAAATTGTACTAGTCTTGTTTATATTAGCTTGGGTTCTATTTTCCATAGACGATTTAAAGTTGATTTTGAATCCAAATTATACAAAAAAAGACCTCGTATTTAAGATTTCCTATATGATATTTTTTATAACTAGCCTTGTTTCTTTCGTCCTCGTCTATATAACTCTGAATCAAATAAAAGTTAATCCCTTCTCAAGTAAGGTGGTGACCTTGATAAAGTGGACTTCCCTCTTATTTTTTATAATAGGAGTAACTTCGACGTTTAAAGATACATATAGGGGGTTAGATGGTGCCTTTGTTGTTTTTGGGCTTACGATTAATCTAGTCTCTCTTATATTTTACATATCTTCCATTTCTTTACTTATTTTAAGTGATATATTGTCTGAAATTGTTAGTATTAAGAAAGAATCTGAATATATAATTTAGTTTAAATTCCAGACCTTATACCAAAGTATATTTTGAAAATGTGGTATTTAATACAAATTTCATATAAATTTTTAAAACGGAGGCTTTATTATGAATAGAAATGTAAATAAATATAAGGGTGAAAAGTCCACTTCTTGGACAAATTTCATATATAAATATCAAAGGAAATTTCTTGTAAGAATATTACAATTGTTATTGTTTTCTAGTATTTTAACCACTGGATTAAATTTCTTAGCACTTCTTGTCGGGTTAGCAAGTATAGTTAATTTTCACGTTGATCTGTCCCCTTTTATTTTTGAATTTACTGTTATGCTTTTCGTATCTTTAGTTTTGTTCTATCTGCACAAAATATACACTGCTATAGAAAAAGCCTCTCCTTTAAATATCAAGAATGCAAGATATTTACAGGTCTTAAATAGGCTTTTTATGGCACTCTTAATAATCTTATTGCTATATTCTATCTTTATAAGAAAGCAGGATAACCTCTTATGCGTGATTGAATTTCGCAGTCTATTTTTTTCCCTTTTTATATTAGCATGTTTATTTTATGTTTTCCATAAGATCTTTATAGGTATAATCAAAGTGAAGGAAGACTATGACTTAACAATATAGGAGGTATGCAAAATAATATGTCTATAAAAATAAATTTAGACCTGGTCTTGCTAAAAAAGGGCATTAGCTCCAAGGACCTGGCTAGGACTATAAACATAACTAGTGCCAACCTGTCTATATTAAAGACCGGCAAGGCCCGTGCTATCAGGTTCTCAACCCTGAATGATATCTGTAAGGCTCTGGACTGCCAACCAGGTGATATACTTGAATATATAGATGATGGTTTAGATGATAATATAGAAAATGATATAGATTAAAAAAATAGACTTTGTCTAGTAACACTTGGGTTACTGACAAAGTCTATTTAGATTAATCAACTATTTAAGATTAAGCTTCTAATCTTTCTGCGTTTGATAAATCCTTCTTACCAGTTCTTATAATTAGGTAAGCATATACGAATGCTAGTACTATACCTGCTATAGTGGCAATGCCTAGTGGTAGGTTGAATCCTATCTTAGCATTTAGTAGGTATGTAGATATGATATACATATAGAACATACCTGGTATTAAGCTCATGATGTAAGGCTTCTTCAACTTGTACAAGTACAATGTGATCATAGCAAATGCAAATACTGCTATAGTCTGGTTAGCCCATGCGAAGTACTGCCATAATACGTTGAATCCTTCTGCATTCAACTTAGCGAATATAAGGATTGCTATAACCGGTATAAATATACAAATTGATAGTGTAACCCTATTTTTAGCCTTTGACTGATCGTATCCAATAGCATCTGCTATCATCAATCTAGCTGCTCTAAGGGCTGTATCTCCTGATGTTATAGGTAATACAATTACACCAAGTACGGCAATTAGACCACCTATCGTACCTAGCATATCATTAGCGACCAAACCTATGATGGCCGGTTTACCAACTAGTTCTGCTGGCACACCCTTATAGTAGATACCCATAGCTGCTGCTGCCCATATCATGGCGATGAAACCTTCTAGTATCATCATATCGTAGAAAGTCCTTCTACCTTCTCTTTCATCAGATACAGATCTACCAATTAGTGTAGCCTGAGTTGAGTGGAAACCTGATACTATACCACATGCAACAGTTACGAAGAATATTGGTAATAACGGAGTTCCCTTAGGATGTGAACCCATCCAGTTAGCCGCAGTTACATTATCTAGGTGATATCCCTTGATAAATAGTCCAAAGAATATACCAATTGCTGATAACAACAATATTGCACCGAATATTGGATATATTCTACCAATAATCTTGTCAATTGGGAATAAAGTAGCTGCTAAGTAGTAGAAGAATATAACAGCATATACTACCCAAACTATAGGATTTGAGCTGACAGCCTGCTGCTTTAATAGACTGGCTACTACCAAGTCCCCTGGTGTGTAAATAAACACAGCACCAACTAGAATCATTAGGACGATTATAAAGATATTATATACCTTATAAACCTTTCCACCTAAGTGGTCCTGAATAAGGGCTGGCATCTGCTTACCATTACTTCTGATAGAAATCATACCAGAAAAATAGTCATGCATTGCTCCACCTAGCACACAACCTATTGGTATCAATAGGAATGCTATAGGTCCAAACAGGATACCCTGGATAGGTCCAAGAATTGGTCCTGTACCCGCAATATTAAGTAATTCAATAAGTGCATTCTTGCTCTGCTTCATAGGAACATAGTCTACACCGTCGTTTATACTAACAGCTGGTGTTGGTCTATCATCTGGTCCGAAGACTTTTTCACAGACTTTACCATAGGCTAATCCGCCACCGATTAGTATAACTAATCCAATTATAAAAGTAGTCATTTTATAATACCTCCTAAAATTTTATTTAAATCAATATTGATTGATTTACGTGTTTAAGGCTATTTTTGCTTTGGCTATCTATCAAATAAATAGTCAAGCACATTTAGGCCTGATTCTGTCCCCTATCCTACATTTTTTGAGGAGCCTTCATGCCCAAAATCTTTAGGGCATTTTCAATTGTCTGTCTAGTTGCTTCAACCAGGGCTAGTCTTGCTGCCCTTAAGTCATCATCTTCAACCAAGATAGGACTGTTGTGATAGAACTTGTTGAAGGCCTGGGCCAGGTCCAATACAAACCTAGTCACTATATGTGGCTCATTCTTCTTCATGGCAGTCATAATACTCTTGTTGAATGTTTCTAGCACACTTAAGACATCTGCTGCATCCTGGTCAGACAGGGCTTCATAGTTAATATCTGCACTTATAGGCTGGTCAGCCTTCCTTAGTACAGCACAACACCTAGCATGTGTATACTGAACATATGGTCCTGTTTCCCCTTCAAAGCTAAGTGTCCTATCCCATGAGAATGTGTAGTCCTTGATCCTACTATTAGATAGTTCTTGGAATACTACAGCTCCCACACCTACTGCCTTTGCAACTTCATATATATTCTCTGCATCTGGATTCTTTTCTTCAATTATCTGTCTAGTCCTATCTATTGCCTGGTTTAGGACATCTTCAAGGAAGACTACCCTTCCCTTTCTAGTTGACATAGTTCCCTCTTCTAGGGCAACCATACCGAACTGAACATGGACCATATCCTTATACCAGTCATAACCCATCCTCTTAATTATTTCAAAACACTGTTTAAAATGTAGCTCTTGCTGTGCCCCTACTACATATATCGACTTGTCAAAGTTATATATTTTCTTTCTGTAGAAGGCAGATGCCAGGTCTCTAGTCAGGTAAAGCGTAGAACCATCCCTCTTCTGAATTAGGGCTGGTGGTAGTTTGCTATCTTCTAGGTCTACTATCATGGCACCATCAGACTCTACCAATAGGTTTTTCTCCTTTAATTCTTCAATTACTGCTGGCATCTTGTCTGAATAGAAAGATTCTCCAACATATGAGTCAAAATCTATGTCTAGTAGGTCGTAAACTCTCGAGAATTCTTTCAAACTCTCATCCCTAAACCATTGCCATAGGTCTTTGGCTTCTTGATCTCCATTTTCTAATTTAGTGAACCATTCTCTGGCTTCATCTTCCATTTCTGGCTTGGCTTCAGCCTCATCATGGAACCTGATATATAATTTTAGTAATTCCTTTATAGGGTCTTTTTCTACTGCCTGCTTGTCTCCCCATAGTTTGTAGGCCACTATCAGTTTACCAAACTGGGTACCGTAGTCACCAAGGTGGTTTAGTTTTTCAACGTGGTAACCCTGTGACTGGTATATCTTACTAAGGGCATTACCTATTACAGTCGTCCTTACATGACCTATATGGAAGGGTTTAGCTATATTTGGAGAAGAAAACTCTACTACTACAGTCTTACCCTTTCCAAATTCACTCTTACCGTAATTTTCCTTTTCACTTAAAACTTGATTTATTACCTTCTTGGCTAGACTTTCCTTATTGACAAAGAAATTCACATAGCCTCCCAGGTTTACTATTTTATTTATGTCATCTGTTGGCTGTATTTTTCCTGCCAAGTCCTCTGCTATTGCATTTGGAGCCTTTCTAAATATCTTTGCTAGCTTAAAACAAGGGAAGGCATAGTCACCCATTTCCTTGTTTGGTGGTACTTCTATAAGGGCTGTTATCTCTTCAAGAGTCAAGTCTTCTATCTCAGACTTTATAATTTCAGATATCAGCTTTTTAAAATCTGCCATTAGTCTTCCTCCAATATATTTATCTATAGTCATATAATCGTTCTGCTTTCTTCAATATTATATGATATACCATTTTTTTTATTTTTTCAATACTTTACGTCTTATTTCCTATATATATTATTATTAGTCTAAGCCTTTGTAAAAACGATAATTAAGTTTATATACGAATCAAAGATTTTCTTCAGTTATTACCCTTATTCCATGCTTTCTAAGTAGGGCAGCAGTCACGCCTTGTCCAACCTTTTTTTGGCCATCAAACCTGCCTGTATAGATCTTGTTGCCACCACAGGATGGACTAGATTCCTTTAGTATAGCCAGGCTGGCCTGGTGTTTTTGAGCCTGGTCCAATGAAATTTGTGCCCCCCTTAAAAATTCTGCTGTTACATCTTTACCATCCTCATCATATACCTTTGCCCTACCCTCTACTACATCTACCCCATCATATCCGGGCTCTATTTCAGATGGCAGACGTGGTGACTCAAGGCCACCCATGGATTCGGGACATATCTTAATATAGTCCCTTCCTTCCAAGAATTTCAGGACCCTTTCACTTTTATTGTCGCCACCATTGTACTTACATTTTACACCTAGGAGGCAGGCAGATACTAGGACTGGCCCCTTATCTATATTTTTCATTTTTATCACCTTTTTGACTTTAGTTTTTTATATTCACTTTATAGCTTTTATCTATCTTTCTAAGTGTGGCTATCATATATAGTATTTAGCCTATGCTTGACCTAGCTAGATTTAGGCCATATACATTGATTTTTCTAACCTATTTTACAGTTACAATGGTTACTCCTGCCCCACCTTCACCGTACTGGCCTGGCCTCGTAGACTTAACATGGGGGTTCTTTTTCAATAGCTCTGTCATACCCTTCTTCAGTATACCTGTGCCTATACCATGTATGATCGTTACCTCTTCATGGCCTGCCATACAGGCATCATCCAGGTACTTTTCAACTGCCATGGTTGCTTCTTCAAGGTTCATACCCCTTAGATCCACCTTTCTTTCTACACTACCGGACTTGGAGTTTATAACCTGTCTTGTAGTCTTGGTCACCGTATTCTTTTCCTTCTTAGCTATAAGTTTAAGCGACTTATACGGCAGACTCATCTTCATGATACCAACCTGGACTATGGCTTCCTTCTTCTTGTCATCTGCTGATATAACTGTACCATCCTGCCTTAAGGTTATTATATTTACATCTGTACCAGGTTTTAGGGTCTTGATTTCCTTGGATGCATACTTCGGAACAACCATACTCTCCACACTAGGCTGAAACTTGCCCATAGACTGGCCGATTTTCTTTCTAATCTCCTCAAGTCTACGGTCTTTTTCCCTGCTATCCTTAAGCCTGTCTGTCTTCCTGATTTCCTTTATCATGGCATCCGTATCTTCCTTGGCCTGCCTAACTATAGAGAAAGCTTGACTTCTGGCATTTTCCAGGACCTTGGCCTTTGACTTGTCTAGTTTTTCCAACTTGGCCTGGTAGTCTAGCTTTATATCCTCTATTTCCTGCCTGTACCTCTCTGCCCTTTCTAGTTCCTCTTGGGTTTTAAGCCTGCTCTTTTCGACATTCTGTAAGACTTCTTCTATTTCTATATCTTCGTTAGTAAGAAAGTTTTTTGCCTGGTCAATAATATGCTCACCTAGGCCTAACTTTCTAGATATTTCAAAGGCATTTGACTTGCCCGGTACCCCTATTAGGAGCCTATAGGTAGGAGAAAGAGTCCCCATATCAAACTCTACTGCTGCATTTTCCACATCTTTTTTGGCTAGGGCATACTTTTTCAACTCACTGTAGTGGGTAGTTGCTATACAAGATGCCCCAGACGACCTTATATTTTCCAAGATTGCTATGGCCAGGGCTGCCCCTTCTTCTGGGTCTGTACCTGCCCCTAATTCGTCAAATATTACTAGAGACTGGTCTGTCACCCTTTCTACTATATCTACAATCCTAGTCATATGGGATGAGAAAGTTGATAGGTTCTGTTCTATACTCTGGTCATCACCAATATCTGCAAATATCTGGTCGAATATGCACATACTAGTCCCGTAATTTGCCGACAGGTGTAGTCCACACTGGGTCATCAAGGCAAATAGGCCCAGGGTTTTGATAGTTACAGTCTTACCCCCTGTATTTGGTCCTGTAATAAGTAGGGTTGAATAATCTCCCCCCAAGATAATATCATTGGCTACAACTGACTTCCTATCCAATAAAGGGTGCCTACCCCCTACTATCCTGACCAACCTATCTTGGTTTAGGTCTGGTTCTGTTGCCTTCATATCTATCGAAAGCTTACCCTTGGCAAAGGCAAAGTCCAATTTGGCCAAAATTTCCTGGTTGGATAGTAATTCCCTACTCACCTGACCTACCATGGCTGACAGGTTGGCCAGGATTTTTTCTATTTCCTCTTTTTCCTGAAGTTTTAACTGTCTTAGGTCATTATTCATCTCTACTATAGTCATAGGCTCTATAAATAAGGTAGCTCCTGATGAAGACTGGTCGTGGATAATTCCTGCCATCATAGACCTGTACTCTGCTTTGACTGGTACTACAAACCTGTCCCCCCTCATGGATATAATTGCATCCTGGAGGTACTTTTGGTAAGTAGTTGAAGATATAATACCATTTAATTTAGATCTGATAGACTGGTTTTTCTGTAGGATCCTCCTCCTGATTGACCTTAGTTCTGGTGAAGCAGAGTCAGCTATTTCCAACTCACTGATAATGGCATTGAAAATCTCCTCTTCTATATCCTTGTGTATATATAGGGATGTGGCTAGGCTCTGGATGATAGGATACTTGATTTCATCATCCTCTTCATCTATTGAAGTCTCAGAATTACCAAAGGTCTCCTTCTTAATCTGACCACTTAGGACATTACTAAGTACCCTGGTTGCCCTCATGGTGTCAGCCAGGTCTAGGAGGCTTTTCGGTTCTAAAACAGCTCCCAGGTCTGCCCTCTTGGCCTTGTCTCCTATGTCATGGATCCCCTCTAGTGGAACGTGCCCCCTATTTATGAGGATTGACTGGGCCTCAGTAGTTTCTTCCTGGGCAGTCTTTACCTCCTCGAAAGTTGACATTGGTCTTAATTTTTCTATCATTGAAAGACCTAGACTGGATGTAGCCTTGGCCTTTAGCATATCTATTATTTTATCTAATTCTAACACCTTATAAAATTTAGCTTCCATATTCACCATCCTTTTCTAAGGCCTTGATGCCTACTTTAATTTCTATCTCAATATTATACCACATTGGTCTTTAACCATGTTATAATATATATGTAAAGATTTATTTTGGAATTATACTACTTAGGGAGGTGCTTTGAGATGAAGTATATAACAGAAGGTTTATTTCCAACATTGGTTTTCAAAAATTTTGAATGTATCTCAAGAATCCCTAGACCATCCGGTCACGAGGGAGCCATCAGCGATTATATTATGAATTTTGCCAAGAGCCTAGGTTTAGAGACCTACCAAGATAGCTACAAAAATCTAATAGTAAAGAAGCCTGCAACAAATGGGAGTCCTGACCCATCTACAGTTATGCTACAGGCCCACCTGGATATGGTGCCGGAAGCTAGCGACTCTGTAGACCACGACTTTACCAAGGACCCAATTGAGTTAATCCTTGAGGGCAATAATCTGAGGGCTAACCAGACTACACTTGGTGCTGATGATGGTATGGGTGTAGCCTATATGATGGCTATCCTAGAAAGCGAAGACCTGTCACATCCAAACCTTGAATGTGTCTTCACAGTAGATGAAGAGGTCGGCTTGATAGGTGTGGAAAAATTAGATATGTCAGACCTAAAGTCTACTTATATCTTAAATCTTGATGGCGAAGAGGATGATTCTATCCTTGTGGGCTGTGCAGGTGCAGTAAATGCAAGCATGGTTTTAAGGAAGGAATACAAGCCCGCTATTTCTACAAACCTGGCCTTAGAAATAAATGTCAAGGGCTTATTTGGAGGCCATTCAGGCATGGATATCGACAAACAGAGGGCCAATGCCAATGTGATTATGGGTAGGATACTTAGCTCTATCACTTATGATTACGACTTGTTCTACATAGGTGGTGGTTCCAAGAGAAATGCTATACCTAGAAGTTGTGAGGCCGTCCTATCTATTAAAAATGAAGACCTGGAAGCACTTGTTAGAGAAATTCAAAAACTTTCTGCTAAAATACAAAAGGAGTACTACCCTACTGATCCTAATTTAAAGATAGAATTGAGAAGGTCTGCACCTACTGATTTTAAGGTGTTTACAGATAATTGCAAGAATAAGATTGTAGATATACTCAGCCTAACACCAGATGGCATTATATCAAGGGCAATAGACCTGGATATGGTAGATACATCTTCTAACTTTGCCGTAATCAGTGAGGACAACCAGAATATAGAATTCAACAGCCTTGTAAGATTCTCTGCAGATTCTAAAAAGGACTATGTAAAGACAAAATTGGCCAGACTGGCTAAACTGGTTGGGGCCCAGCTAGAATTCTCTGCTGAATACCCTGCCTGGGAGCATGACAAAAATTCTAAGTTAGAAGACTTGTCAGTAGATGTCTACAAGGAAGTATTTGATAAGGACCCTAATGTTGTAATCATGCATTGTGGCCTAGAATGTGGTATCCTTTTAAACAAGCTTAGACACAAGGCCGAGGCGATTTCAATTGGACCTAATATGTTCAATGTACATACACCGCAAGAACATGTAGAGGTTGATTCTGTAGCTAGGATGTGGAAGTTCATCATTAGGCTACTAGAGGTACTATAGAAAATATAGGATTTTTATCACAGACAAGACAAAAAGACACCCTGGTTACCAACCTTGGTGTCTTCTTTAAGTTTGCATAAATATATTTAATTATAATTTCTCTTATAAAAGTTCCCTGGCCTGGTCCTTCCAGCATATAAATCCAGTAGTCCCTGGACCTCCATGGGTTCCTATTCCACAGCCTATCATAAAGTACCTTATCTCAGAAGGATTTAACTCTGATTTGATTAGCTCTTCTAGCCTATCCCTCTCTTTTAGGTCATCTGAATACCCTATATAGACCGTCCTGCCTTCTAGGCTAGATATTCCATTTCCCCTGGCTATATCTACCAGCTTACTAGCAACATTCTTCTTGCCCCTGGCCATGCCAACATTATCAACTATACCATCCTTTATGATGCAAAGAGGTTTGATGCTCAGGACTGTTCCTATTGTAGCTGTAGCCCCAGATATCCTTCCTCCCTTACTAAGGTATAGGAGGTCGTCACAGGAAAAACAACCAAAGGCCATATCCTTCATAGCCTCAATCTGGTCGACGATTTCGTCAAGTTCCTTACCCTCTTCCCTTAGCTGACAGGCCCTTATCACCTGGATGGCTATGGCAAAACTAAGGGTATTAGAGTCTATAATCCTAATCTTGTTATAAAAATTATCTTCCAGCTCTGACTTTGCCATCACAGCACTCTGGTAGGTGCCTGTAGCACTTGCAGCAGCTGAAATATATAGGATATCATAACCTTCTTCACAATACTTTTTAAAATTCTCATAGAAGGCACCATATGTAACCTGGGAAGTCTTAGGTATGATTCCTTCCTCTCTTAAAAGTTTGTAAAATTTTTCTCCATCTATATCTATCCTATCCTTATATTCAACACCATCAATGATTATGCTTAGTGGCAGCATATCAATATCATATAAGTCCAAATAGTCTTGGCTTATATCAGATAAACTATCGCAGACTATCTTAATTTTATTCATATTTACCTCCATATATTACCTATACCAGACCGTCAAAGTCTAACTGCCTCATGGCCTCGTATACTACAATGGCTACTGCATTGGATAGGTTGAGGCACCTGGCACCCTCTATCCCCCTCATTGGTATCCTGATACAAGTATCCATATTAGCTTCTATCAAGTCCTTGGGTAGGCCCTTAGTCTCCTTGCCAAATACCAAAAAACATCCATCTTCATACTTTACATCCGTATGATTTTTCTGGCCATTTATGGTAGAGAAGAAAAACTTTGCACCCTTATGCTTGTCTTCAAGTTCCTCAAAACTATCGTAATATTGTATATCAGCTATATCCCAGTAGTCTAGACCACACCTCTTAAGGTGCTTGTCATCTAGGGAAAAACCCAGAGGTCTTACTAGGTGGAGTATTGCTCCTGTATTAGCGCATGTCCTAATTATATTACCTGTATTATGTGGTATTTCTGGCTCAACAAGGACTATATTGATAGCCATAATATCAACCTCCTTCTTATAAAATATCCTGTCTAAAAGCTATAGTAGTTGCACATATGGCTTATGGAGCAATTACTACATTCTGGTTTCCTGGCCTTACAGACCCTCCTACCATGGAAAATCAGTAGGTGGTGGGAATGGGTCCACCTGTCCTTTGGGATTGCCTTCATAAGGGCAAATTCTGTTTTCTCAGGAGTGGTTTCCTTGACTATGCCTATCCTATTGCTAACCCTAAATACATGGGTATCCACAGCAATAGCTGGTACCCCAAAGGCATTGCTCAGGACTACACCTGCTGTCTTTCTTCCTACACCTGGTAACTTTACCAGGTCTTCTAAATTATCTGGTACCTGGCCCCCATATAAGTCTACCAATATAGAAGATGTTTCCTTTATCTTCTTGGCCTTAGACTTATAAAGACCACATGTCTTGATCATATCTTCTATCTGTCCTATACTAAGGTCCTTAAAATCCTGGGGCTGGTTGTATTTTTTAAACATTTCCTCCGTAACTATATTGACCCTCACATCCGTACATTGGGCTGACAGTATGGTTGCTACCAGTAGTTCAAAGGCAGATGAATGCACCAACTCACAATGGGCATCTGGGTGCTGGTCAGCCAGGAGGTCAAGTATTTCTATTGTTTGTTTTTTTGTCTTTTTTCTCGGCATTTTTCCTCCTCTAGTCGACTATCCTACTTCCACCTATAAATTCTCTGATTATGGATGTAGGCCCTATATCTCCCGTATCATCTATTGTATTAAAGTACTGCAAGAACTTTCTTAGCCTTAGGGCATCCAGATAATAACAAGAGTCTTCGTCAACCTGTCTCAATAGCTTTATGGCCATTGGTTTTAGGACTGACAGCTCATAAACACTTGCTGAGTTGAACATTACATCCGCCTCTTCCTGGTAAGGGAAAATATTTATTTCTTCACCCCTCCTAACTGAGGCCCATTTTTCCAGAGTACTCTCAGCATTAGAGTTTCTAAATTGATGGTCCCTAACTATCCTCCTTATCAACCTGAAATCAGTGGTTGGTATCCTATTGTGGTCATCTAAATTTATCTGGGTTATGACACTCAGGTATATCTTAAACTTTAAATCATCTGGTAGGTCCTTGGTCAAATTTGGATTTAGGCCGTGGATACCCTCCAAAATTATAGGATTATCACCCTCTAGTTTCAAGGTTTTATCAGTATAAACCCTAGACCCAGTCATGAAATCAAATTTTATTTTTGCAATCTCCTTGCCTTCCAGAAGGTCTTTTAAGTCCCTATTAAATTGGACTATATCAATTGCATCTATGGATTCAAAGTCGTAGTGCCCATTTTCATCCCTTGGAGTATCATCCCTATTTACGAAATAATCATCCAAAGATATAGGGAGTGGTGTCAGGCCATTTACCCTCAACTGTATAGACAACCTGTGGGCAAAACTGGTCTTGCCTGAAGAAGAAGGGGCGGCTATCAAGATCAGCTTACTCTTTTTCTTTACTATCATATCGGCTATTTCAGCTATCTTTTTTTCGTGCAGGGACTCTACAGTTCTTATCATATCACCGTACTCATTGTTTTCTATAATCCTATTTAGGTCTACCAGGGTCTCTATGCCTAAGGTTTTTGACCACTGCTCAGACTCCCTGTAGATATCTGATAACTTTGGTAGGGGCTTAAATTTAGATACTGTGCCCTTGATACCCTTATCTGGACCCAGGATTACCAGACCTTCCCCCATCCTTACCAGGTCAAAATCCTCGATATAGGATGTAGATGGGAACATATAACCATAAAAATAGTCAAAGTATCCATTACACTCATAAACCTTAGTCAAGTCATCATCCCTATACTTTAAAAGGTTGGACTTGTCAAACCTTCTAACCTCTTCAAACTTATCTATAGCCTGGTCATTTGGCATATAGTGACAAGTTATCTTATAGTCTTTTTTTATATATTCTTTCATCTTTGCCTTTAAGATCTCAACATCTTCATCAGTTAGGTCTTTTGGCATCTTAAGTAGGCAGTAAAGGCCACCTGCTATAGAATGCTTGATAAATACCTTACACTTATCAAATACATCCCTGCAGGCCATAACTAAAAGTAGGGACAAGCCCCTAAAATATAGGCGGATACCATCATCACCAGTAGTATCTATAAGGTGGACATCCTCACTAGTATGCAATACATAGTTGAGGTCATGGTACTTGTTCTTAATTTTAGCCATACAGATATGGCCCTGGTAGTCATCCTTTAGCATTTCTGCCAATTTGGAAAGCCTAATCTTACCATCCTCTATCCTTATTTCCTTACCATCTACTCTAACAATCAAATTACTCATCTATCTATCCCTTCATACTATGACAAAATTCAAGGGGGTCCCCCTTGAATTTCAAACATCTATTTTACAGTCCCTATATTTTGCAAGGGAAATAATCTGACCAATACATTTCCTACCAGCCTGGATTCTGGCACGAATCCAACCTCTGAATACCTGCTATCTAGACTGTTTCTCCTATTGTCACCCATGCAAAAAAGCGTGCCCTTTGGTACAGTAGTATCTATATCGCCATCTGTATAATTATCCTTAGAAATATATTCCTCATCCAGGACCTTTCCATTTACCTTGACGACCCCATCCTTGATAGTAATGCGGTCACCACCTACGGCTATTACCCTCTTAACCAGGTCTTTAGTACTGCTATCGTCCTGTAGGATAAAGTCTAATACCTTCTTGGCCGTGCTCTTTTCTTGTGTGTTCAAGTTTTTTATAGGCATATAACTATCAAATACAACTATATCTCCCCTCTTAACACCAGTATACCTACTAATCCTGTTTATAATTAGGTAGTCGCTATTTTCAAGGGTTGGGTACATTGATAGACCATCTACCCTGGTTGGCCTAATAACCTGAACTATAACTACAGCCAAAATAGCTGCCATTAAAAAAACTTTTATAATTTCTTTTACTTCATACATAAATCCTTTTTTCTCTACTCGACTCAATTTAGTCTCCTTCCTCAACCCTGAATATTGTATTTTTCTAGCCTATAGCCACTCTACCTTCTAAGCCCCTTTGGGTACTTGTTTTTAAGGATTCCGTTTGATTCCTTGCCCCATCCTAGGGACACTCCTTCCACGCTTACCAAGACCCAACCTCTGGATTGGGATGTTGCTATGGATTCTCCCCTCAGATAGGCCTTGATTTCATCAGAGTCATTAGCAAAATCAATGGTATTTTTTACATCACCAGGTCTCAAGGCCATGGCCAAAGAATGGGCTGGCTCGAACCTGTTTTTCTTAAATTGACCTATAAAAAGGCCTGCTCTTAGTATCTTCAAACCCCTTAAATCATAATCAAGCGGCTGGTAGTAGAGTCTATCTTCTTTTAGAGATAAGCCACTTTCTAAGACATTTTTCAATCCACCATCTAGCAAATAAGTAGTGGCAAAGTCCTCAAATAGATTAAGGTTTCCTGAATTCTTATTGCTAGACTTAGCCCTTGATTTTTGTTTTTTCTTGGATTTTTTTGCATAATCCCTGCTTGGATCTTTCTTGGTATCTTCATAAGAAGTTGAAACACCAAAGTCTCCAGACTCAAGGTTTCCTGTCTTATCTGCCTCTTTTAGTATCCTGGCACAAAAGTGCCCTTCTCCCCTGTCCTTATGGGGCCAAATCCTATCCATATCCACTAGGCTAGCAGTCGGATAGTCCCCTAAGAAGGCTTCTATTATATCCTCATTTTCCTGCCTGGTAAAGGTACAGGTAGAATATATGAGCATACCTCCATTTCTTAACATTTCATAGGCATCCCTGATTATCTGCCTCTGGATACCAGCACACTCATCAACCTTGTCTTGGGACCAATCTTCAATGGCAAAAGCATCCTTCCTAAACATCCCTTGACCTGAGCATGGTGCATCTATGAATATCTTATCAAAGAAACCTTTAAAAAACGTTAATAAGCTACTAGAATCTGAATTGGTTATAATAGAGTTTACAGCTCCAAACCTCTCAAGATTTTCTCCCAAGGCCCTAATCCTATTTGGATTTATCTCATTGGAAACCAAGAGTCCCCTATGGTTCAACTTTGAAAGTATGTAGGTAGACTTGCCACCTGGGGCTGCGCATAGGTCTAGGACCCTGTCCCCCTCATTGATTGGAGTCTGGCCAACAACACTCATTGCAGACGGTTCCTGTATATAGTAGGCCCCTGCATCGTGTAGGGGGTTCTTGCCAGGATTTACATCTCCTGATATGTAGTAGCCCTCCTTGGCCCAACTGATATTATCCCTGTCAAAATCAATATTAAAAAGGCCCAAATCCTTGAACCTTTCTATAGGCATTTTCAAGTTATTAACCCTGATTGCAGAAGTTTTTTCATCCTGGTAGGAATCCAAGAAGTCCTGGTATTCATCACCCAAAATTTCCTTCATTTCCCTTAGGAAGCTTTCTGGCAAAGATAATCGCTTATCCTTTATATTAAATTGATCCTGGTCCCCTCCTGGGGCCTCCTCCTGTAAGTTTATGTTCCCGCTATTAGAAGTAGTCATATGCACTCGTTGCCTCACAGATTACTACCTTGATTTTTTCATTGTTGGCCTGCCTATAACCAGCTATAAAAGTATTTACATCTGGGTCTGACAGGTCTATCTTCTTCTCACTTACAAGGGTCAAGTTGCTTCCATCCATGATAAACTTGACCTGGTTGACACCGTTGTCCAAAAGGTAATGCATGATAGTCTTTTCTTCAATACCATCGTACCTCTCAAAAAAGGCCAACTTGTCCCCAAAGTCCTTGACGCTGTAAGACTCTTTCTTGTCCTTATTATTTATTATATAGGCACCTTCATTCATGTCAATGCCCATCCTCTTCATTTCTTCTTCTATATTTTTTGGATCAAAACCATACCTCTCCAATAGCTTCTCCTGCATCTGGCCGAATTTTTCCACAGAGATATTGTTCTTCTTTAGGAATTCATTGATACTCTTCGAAAAGTCCAGAGGGCTCATAGTCCCGCCAGAAACGTTGGTATACATTGAATACATATATTCTTCTAATTTATCTATATCTGAATCCTTGACCTTATTTTGAAAAGAGCCAAAGTCTATTATCTTATCGTCTGACATAGGTCTTACCTCCTTAGTTAGATTTAAGTATATTATACCATTAGACGGCTTAATTTAACCATAAAATAGGGCACCTATTTTAAGAAGAAAAACCTAGCTAATCTACACAATTATACTCTTCTATATTTATTCAGTATATTCCTCGTATATTCCTTGTATATTATTTCCATATGTACTATCTTTCTATATGCATTAAATTTTACCCTTATACAAGAAGTTATTCCCCCAAAATAGCTTCAACTATTGGAATTGGTTCTTGCTTGTCATCAGAATACTGGAAGCTTCTATACATATCTTCAAGCCAGTCTTGAGTCAAGTCTCCATCGTGGTAGACC
This sequence comes from Peptostreptococcus stomatis DSM 17678, assembly GCF_000147675.1. Taxonomy (GTDB): domain Bacteria; phylum Bacillota; class Clostridia; order Peptostreptococcales; family Peptostreptococcaceae; genus Peptostreptococcus; species Peptostreptococcus stomatis. The sequence goes on from NZ_ADGQ01000056.1 coordinate 45,042, forward strand.
CTGCATAAGAGGTCTCCCTCTTCCACCTTGTCACCTTTTTTGACAGCCATCTTTAGTCCTACAGCATAGTTGATTGAGTCTGACTTTGTAGCCCTACCGGCCCCCAACTTCATGGCTAGTATACCTAGTTGCATTGAGTGGATACGACTGATATAACCGGCCTCCCTAGACCTGATTTCGGTAACATATTTTGCCTTTGGAAGGAGGTCTGTATTTTTTATTTGCTCTAGGTCTCCACCCTGGTATTGAACCATCTGGGCCAGTTTTTCAAAAGCCCTGCCTGACGATACTGCTTCTTCTAAGAGCCTTCTTGCCTCCTCCTTTGTGGATGCTAGTTGGCCCTGGACTAGCATAATTTCTCCCGCCCTCATGCACAATTCAGTAAAGTCTTTCGGACCTTTACCCCTTACTGTTTCAATGGCTTCCTGGACTTCAAGGGCATTTCCTATTGTATTTCCAAGCGGTTGGTCCATGTCCGTTATCATGGCTATTGTATTTCTACCCAGCCTTTTTCCTATAGATATCATGGCTTGGGCCAAGATCTTGGCATCTTCTATAGTCTTCATAAAGGCCCCTTCCCCATACTTTACATCCAGGAGGATAGTATTTGCACCTGAAGCAAGTTTCTTTGACATGATTGATGAGGCTATAAGGGGAATTGAATTTACAGTTGCCGTCACATCCCTCAGGGCGTATAGTTTCTTGTCTGCTGGTACCAGGTCACCGGTCTGTCCTATTATGGCCAAGCCTATTTCCTGGACCTGGATTTTGAACTGGTCTTCTGTCAAGAAACAGTTAAATCCCCTTATGGATTCTAACTTGTCCAGGGTTCCACCCGTATGGCCTAGGCCTCTTCCAGACATCTTGGCAACCTTTAGGCCACAAGCTGCTACCATGGCACCCAGGGCCAATGAAGTCTTGTCACCTACACCACCTGTTGAGTGTTTGTCTGCCTTTATCCCCCCTATTGATGATAGGTCCATGACATGACCACTATTCATCATTGCCTCTGCAAGCTTGGCGGTTTCATGGTCATCCATACCATTTAAGACTATGGCCATCAAGAGGGCACTGGTCTGGTAGTCTGGTATAGTCCCATCCGTTACACCGTCAATCCAAAACTGAATTTCTTCGTCACTTAGGGTTAACTTATTTTTCTTTTTTTCAATAATATCTAAAAATCTCATCCTTACCACCGCACACTCCTCTAGCATGCCTTCCTTTCAAAAGTTTATCTATGGTCAAACCACTATAGCTATATGGTCATTTATAGTTAAATCCATGGGTATACAAAATAGGTCCTAAGCAAATTTCAACATAATTTAAAAGAAACTTGTTTAGAACCTATTATACTACTATCTCTTGAAGTTTACCAATTTGTATCCAAGAAATTTATTTTTATTACTTAAAGTACTTAACACCAGATTCAAATAGCTTCTGGTCCTTTTCCCCTATAATGTTCTTGATTACATAGTCCCCTCTTCTTTCTGAGTGTCCCATCTTACCAAATATCCTACCATCAGCTGAAGTAATACCTTCCACTGCCCAGTATGATCCATTAGGGTTAAAGTCTATATCATATGTAGCATTTCCGTCAAAGTCTACATATTGTGTTGCTATCTGTCCGTTTTCTATTAGGGTCTTCATAACCTCATCACTGGCTACAAACTTACCTTCTCCATGAGATATGGCGATTGAGTGGATGTCTCCAACTTCTGTTCCCACCAACCATGGTGACTTGTTCGATGCAACCCTAGTTTGAACTATCTTGGCCTGGTGACGACCTATATTATTATATGTCAAGGTAGGCATATCTGCACTTGGAGTCTTAATCTCACCATATGGCACTAGGCCGAGCTTGATAAGGGCCTGGAATCCATTACAGATACCTATCATTAGACCATCCCTATTCTTTATCAGGTTCATTACAGCCTCTTCTATCCTTGGATTTCTAAATACTGTGGCTATAAACTTGGCTGAACCATCCGGCTCATCACCTGCTGAAAATCCACCTGGTATCATGATAATCTGACTCTTATTGATTTCTTCAACCATCATGTCTATTGATGCCTCTATATCAGCATAGGTCATATTCCTAAATACACCTATATGGGTCTCTGCTCCTGCCCTTTCAAAGGCTCTTGCGGAATCGTATTCGCAATTAGTACCCGGGAAGGCTGGTAGGAATACCCTTGGCTTAACTATGCTAAGTGATGACTTGGCTGGCTTGGCATCTAGCTTGTAGCTTATATTTTCTATCTTGTCATTTACAAGCTTGCTTGCCTTAGTTGGGAAAATTGGTTCTAGAGTCTTTTCAGATTCAGCATATAGCTTGTCTAAACCCACTTCCTGACCAAATACATCTATAACCGGCTTATCTATAGTCTGACCTACTAGGACATAATTAGCTCCTTCTAGGACTCCTAGGTCTGCCTGGTCGATTTCTACCAGGATAGAACCATAGCTCTGCCTAAATAGGTCATCCCTGTTTTCATACCTGCTAGCTAGCTTATCATCTAGCTTGACACCTATCCTATTACCAAAGGCCATCTTGGCTATAGCTTCACCTAGACCACCATAACCTAGGGCATATGTTGCCTTTAACTTGCCTGCTAGGGCTGCCTGGTGTAGAATATCAAAGTTCTTTTTCATTATGTCAAAGTCTGGGAAGGCATAGTCCTTGTGAGGTGTTTCCACTAATACAAGGGCATGGCCAGCAACCTTTAATTCTTGGGAAACTATGTTCTTGGCATCTTCGGTATTTACTGCAAATGATACTAGGGTTGGTGGTACATCTATATCCTTGAATGTTCCGCTCATTGAATCCTTACCACCTATAGCCGGTATCTCGAAGTTTGACTGGGCATAGTAGGCACCTAGTAGGGCTGAGAATGGCTTTGCCCACCTAGTTGGGTCCTGACCTAGCTTTTCAAAGTATTCCTGGAATGTCAGCCTTGCTGTTGAATAGTCACCACCTAGGGCTACCAGTTTGGCAACGGATTCAACTACTGCATTCATAGCACCATGGAAGGTAGACCACTTACCTATCTTTGGATTATAGCCAAAAGTCATTATAGATGAGGTATTAGTTTCCCCACCTAGGACTGGTATCTTGGCTACCATACCATTAGCTGGAGTAGCCTGGTACTTACCACCTAGCGGCATTATAATCGTGTTACCACCTATAGTATTATCAAACTTTTCTACAAGTCCCCTCTGTGAACAAGTATTCAGGTCTGACATAGCTGCTAGGTACTTGTCTTCTATAGTCTTGAACTTGCTAGTCACACTAGTCAAGTCTAGATATCCAGATTCTGGGTCTATTCCCTCAACCTTAATATCAGTATCCTGCTTTGATCCATTTGTATCTAGGAAGGACCTCCTTATATTAACGATGTCCTTGCCATTCCAGTATATCCTTAGATAACCAGTATCTGTAACTGTCGCTACATGGGTTGCCTCTAAATTTTCTAGGCCAGCCAATTCTATAAACCTATCCATATTTTCTGCAGCTATTGCAACTGCCATTCTTTCCTGAGATTCTGATATGGCTAGCTCAGTACCGTCTAGACCATCATACTTCTTTGGAACCAGGTCAAGGTTGATGTCAAGTGATTCAGCTATTTCACCTATAGCAACAGATACACCACCTGCACCAAAGTCATTACACCTCTTTATCATCTTTACAGCTTCTGGATTTCTGAAAAACCTCTGGATTTTTCTTTCATTAGGGGCGTCACCCTTCTGAACCTCTGCAGAACAAGTAGATATAGACTCTTCACTGTGTTCCTTAGATGATCCTGTCGCTCCTCCGCAACCATCTCTACCAGTTTTTCCCCCTAGTAGGATGATTACATCTCCAGCCTCTGGTCTCTTTCTAATTACATTTTCCTTTGGAGCCGCTGCTATTACTGCACCAACTTCCATTCTCTTGGCAACGAAGTTTTCGTCGTATACTTCTGCTACCTGGCCAGTTGAAAGACCTATCTGGTTACCATATGAAGAATAGCCACTAGCTGCTTCGGTAGTTATCTTCTTCTGCATTAACTTACCTGCTAGGGTATCTTCTAAAGATGTTCTTGGGTCTGCTGATCCTGTAACCCTCATAGCCTGGTATACATATGACCTACCTGACAACGGATCCCTAATAGCTCCTCCAAGGCAAGTTGCCGCACCACCAAATGGTTCTATTTCTGTTGGGTGGTTGTGTGTTTCATTCTTGAACATTAGGAGGTATTCTTCCTTCTTGCCGTCAACTTCTACATCTATATTTATTGAACAAGCATTTATCTCTTCACTTTCATCAAGGTCTGCTAGCTTGCCTTCCTTCTTCAACTTCTTCATGGCTACTGTTGCCATATCCATTAGGCATATATCCTTATACCTGTCTCCATAGACAAACTTCCTATCGGCCAGGTACTGGTCATATGTCTCTTTTACTATATCTGTAAACCTACCACCTGCTATATCTACATTTGCTAGCCTAGTCATGAAGGTAGTATGTCTACAGTGGTCTGACCAATAAGTATCTAGGACCTTTATTTCAGTTATAGTTGGGTCCCTCTTTTCATCATCCCTGAAATAGGCCTGGATGCACTTTAGGTCGTCTATAGTCATGGCTAGACCCATATCAGCCAGAAATTTCTCCAGGCCTGAAGGTTCTAGGTCTATAAATCCATCTAGTGTAGCCACTGTCTCAGGTATTTCGTATTCAACTGCTAGGGTTTCTGGCTTGTCTAATGAAGCCTCCCTGGAATCAACCGCATTTATTAGGTAGTCCTTTATCTTGTCGAATTCCTGGTCATTTATAGTATTCTCTATAACTATTACCCTGGCAGAATTTATATTAGGTCTCTTTCCCTCATTTACTATTTCAGCACACATTGATGCCCAGTCAGCCCTCTGGTCGTACTGGCCTGGTAGGTATTCTATGGCAAATACCCTCTCATCACTTAGACCTGGTATTTCTTCATAGTATACCTGGTCTAGGTTAGGCTCTGAAAGAATAGTCTCAGCCACCTTCTTGTAGGCTTCCTGACCTATGCCTTCCACATCATACCTATTGATTACCCTTAACTTGCCAACACCTATATGTAGACTTTCTCTTATGTCATTTTGCATTGCAAGAGACTCTAAAGCAAAACCATCCTTCTTTTCAACAAAAACTCTACTTACCCTGCTCATAATCAACCCCTATATCCTTTCTATAGTGCATTCCTTCAAAACTGATCCTATCTATATTCTTGTAGACATTTTTAGCAGCAGCTTCAACATCCTTGCCCCTAGAACACACGCCTAGGACCCTACCACCATTTGTAACTATACTGTCTCCATCAAACTTAGTTCCACTATGGAATACCACTATACTGTCATCTACATCATTAAGCCCAGTAATTAACTTGCCCTTTTCATATTCCTCTGGATATCCTCCAGATGCTAATACAACGCAGGCAGCCGCTTCATCTGTATACTTAATATCCAGGTCTGCCAGCCTATCCTCTGTAATAGCCATCATTATCTCACTTAGGTCGGTTTCCAGCCTCATCAAGACTGACTGAGTTTCAGGATCTCCGAACCTACAGTTAAATTCTAGGACCTTTTCCCCATTTGGAGTAATCATTAGACCTACAAAAAGGATTCCCCTGTAGTCAAGTCCATCAGCCTGGAAACCCTTTAAAGACTTAATCAAGACCTCATCATAGACCTTCTTTGCTAGGTCGTCCGTATATATAGTACTTGGTGAGAAGGTCCCCATACCACCTGTATTTGGTCCCTTTTCAAGTTCAAATATCTTCTTGTGGTCCTTGGCTGATTCCATAGGCACTATGGTATTCTTATCAACAAAGGCTAGTATTGAAGTCTCAATTCCTGTCAAGAACTCCTCAACTACCACTAGGTTACCAGCGTCACCAAACTTCTTGTCTGCCATTATCATCTTTAGGGTAGCTATTGCATCCTCCCTATTTTCTGGTATTACAACCCCCTTACCAGCTGCCAGACCATCGGCCTTGATAACCACCGGATAGCCGAAAGAATCTATCTCCTCTATGGCCTTGTCTATATCTGTATATTCCTTGTACTTGGCTGTAGGAATGTCATGTCTTACAAAAAATTCCTTGGAGAAAAGCTTACTACCCTCTAGTCTAGAGCAAGAAGCATCTGGACCAAATACCCTAAGTCCCCTCTTGGCAAATACATCTGATATACCCATTACTAGGGGAACTTCGGGACCTACAACTGTAAGGTCTATCTGGTTTTCCTCAGCAAAATCTGCCAGTTTATCTAGTTCAGTATCCTTTATATCAAGGCATTCAGCCACTGATGCTATACCTGCATTACCAGGTGCACAATAGACCTTTTCTACATTTTTTTCCTGGCTCAGCTTCCAACAGATGGCATGCTCTCTTCCTCCACCACCTACTACTAAAATCTTCATACTCGTCTCCCTCCTCTATTAATGCTTGAAGTGCCTAATTCCTGTAAATACCATACTAATTCCCAATTCATCACAGGCCTTGATTGAATCCTCATCCCTAATTGATCCACCTGGCTGGACTATGGCCTTAATACCATGTTCTGCTGCCAATCTTACACAGTCGTCAAATGGGAAGAAGGCATCAGAGGCTAAAACAGCACCCTCAAAATTTTTCTCATTTTTATTGTTTTCTATAGCATTAGAAAGGGCCCATATCCTGGATGTCTGGCCACAACCTACTGCCAAAGTCTGACCATCCTTAACTATTGCAATGGCATTAGACTTTAAATTCTTGGCAACCTTCATACCGAATTCCATATCCTTCAACTGGTCGGCTGTTGGTTGGGCCTTAGTAACAACTTCATTCTTGTCAGCTAAAAGCCTATCCTTATCCTGGACTAGGAGCTTGCCATCAAGATACTTCATATCGTATGCTTGCTTGCTGTCTTCTATCTTAGCTAGCTTTAATATTCTTAAGTTTTTCTTTTGCTTTAAAACTTCTAGGGCATCCTGGTCAAAGTCATAGGCTACGACTATTTCCAAGAAGATTTCATTTATCTTTTCAGCAGTAGGCTTGTCTACCTTTGATGTAATACCTAGGATGCCTCCGAAGATTGAAACCTTGTCGGCCTCAAAACACTTCATATATGAGTCGTAAACACTGTCTGCAAGCCCAATGCCACAAGCATTAGAATGCTTGATAGCCACGCTGCAAACCTGGTCAGAATCCTTGAATTCCCTCATAAACTCCAGGCAACCAGCCAAGTCATTTATATTATTAAAGGACAATTCCTTACCGTGTAGTTGGACATAATTTATAATTGGATTTTTTGCATTAGGCTGTGAATACATAAAGCCTCTCTGGTGGCCATTTTCACCGTACCTAAGTTCTGTGTCCTTCTCAAATGTAAGGTTTAGTATGTCTGGATACTGGTCACCAACCACACCTGCAAAGTAGGTAGATATCAAAGTGTCATACCTGGCAGTTGTAGCAAAGGCCTTATAGGCAAGCTGTCTCCTGTCTTCTTCAGTCAAGCCACCCTGGGCCAACTTTTCTATTACCATATCGTAGTCAGCTATATCTACAACGACTGTTACATCCTTATAGTTCTTAGATGCAGACCTGATCATTGATGGACCACCGATATCTATATTTTCAACTATTTCTTCATGGGACTTGCCACTCCTAACAGCACCTTCAAAGTCATATAGGCTGACTACAACCATGTCTATAGATCCTATATTCAAGTCCTTCACTGTGGCTACATGCGAATCTAGATCTCTTCTATACAAGATGCCACCATGGATATATGGGTTAAGTGTCTTTACCCTGCCATCCAATATTTCTGGAAAGTTTGTAACTGATTCTACCTGGATTACATTCACACCTGCCTCGTGAAGTTTCTTGAATGTATTACCTGTAGAAACTATCTCATAACCAAACTCATTTAATTTTTTACCAAATTCTACAAGACCTGTCTTGTCTGTAACACTTATTAAAGCCCTCTTCAATTCTATGTACCCCTTTCATACTAAATATCTGTATCTACTTCCAGCCTATACTTAAACCTGAACCTTAAATATTTTTTCCTCAACCAAAATGGTGAATTTATTTTAGTCTTCTATAAATACCCTTCTGCCAACTACCCTTATCTTGTCATCACAATAGTCGGCAACCACCTGACTCAAAATCTTATGCTCTATCTTCAAGACCCTCTGCTGTAGGTCTTGAGGACTATCTCCAGCAAAAACCTCTACCGTATCCTGTCTTATAATAGGGCCTGTGTCAGCATTTTCATCAACAAAGTGGACTGTAGCCCCACTTACCTTTACCCCATATTCTATGGCAGCCTCATGTACCTTTAGTCCATAGTACCCCTTACCACAAAATGATGGTATCAAGGATGGGTGGATATTGATTATCCTATTTTCAAATGCCTTAGTGAAACTAGGGCTGAGTATCTTTAAAAAGCCTGCCAGGACTACCAGGTCTATCTTATTTTCCTTCATAATATCAATGATGGCCTGCTCATCCTTTTCAAATACTGCCCTTATATTGTGCTTTTTAGCCCTCTCTAGACCATAAGCCCCTTCCTTGTTGGATATTACCAACTTGATCTGGCCATTTATCTTACCCGCTTCTACAGCATCTATTATAGACTGTAGGTTGGTTCCACCACCGGATACTAGTACAGCTATATTCTTCATCAAATTACCTCTTTATTCTCAACTTATGTATATAAACAAGAGCCTGTATTTCTTAATAGTTAACTCCACTTGTCATTTTATACTCTTTTGTCTCTTATATTAGGTCTACACCCTCATGTGAGTCTACTACGCTTCCAATAATATAGGCCCTGTCATCCATTAGGTCCTTGTACTTGTCTTCTACAAAGTCTACATTGTCGCTAGGTCTATTGTTGATGTAGTCAACTAGGCCCTGGGCTTCATCCTTGTCAACTATCATTACAAGGCCAACCCCCATGTTAAAGCTCTTGTGTAGTTCCCTCTTTTCTATGGCATCAAAAGCTTCTATCATCTTGAAAATCGCTGGCTTGTCCCAGGACTTAGTGTCTATATCCAGACCTAGCCCCTTAGGTATAACCCTTACTATATTCTCTACTAGGCCACCACCTGTAATATGGGCTATAGCCTTTATATTGTGCTTAGCTAGGGCGTCCAGTGCCAACTTAACGTATATCTTAGTAGGAGTTAGCATAGCATCACCCAACGACATGCCCAGGTCATCTATATGCTTGTCTAGGTCATACTTGTATTCTTCTAGGAAAATCTTCCTGATAAAAGAAAAACCATTTGAATGGATACCACTTGAAGATATACCAACTAAAAGGTCTCCTGCCTTTACATCCTGGCCGCTAACTATCTTTTTCTTGTCGGCTATACCGATAGAAAAACCTGCCAAGTCATAGTCATCTTCACCGTACATACCCGGCATTTCAGCTGTTTCTCCACCTATCAAGGCACAGCCACTCATCTTACAACCATCTGCTATACCAGCTACAACCTTTTCTATATGCTCAGGCACCAACTTGCCTAGGGCTATATAGTCTAGGAAGAATAGTGGCCTGGCCCCCTGACAAATCAAATCGTTTACACACATGGCAACCAGGTCTATACCAACTGTATCGTGCTTGTCCATTAACTGGGCTATCTTAAGCTTAGTTCCAACCCCATCAGTTGATGCCAGTAGGACTGGTTCTTCCATACCCATAAAATCCTTTAAGGAATATAGTCCACTAAAGTTACCCAGGTCACCAATTACATTTGAATCATAAGTTCCCTTTATCTTATTTTTAATTAAATCTACCGCTCTGTTTCCTTCATCAATATCTACGCCTGAACTCTTGTAAGTAAGCATTTTTTCCCCCTTTTAACCACATATACTTTATTAATTTATATAAGTCTCTATATAATTTACACCCTTAATTTATATGAGTTTCAGCTTCTGGATACCCCTATACTATATACTCACGCAAGGTATCATATCAGCTACTAAATCTCACCTACTAAAATTGCTGATATTAAGTACTAAAACTCTACTGAAGCATCATCAGCCAGAACTTTTTCTTCCATTTCCTTCCTATAGCCAGCCAATTTTTTCCTCAAGACCGGATACTTGACGCTGGCAATCTGAATTGCCATCAAGGCTGCATTCATGCCTGAATCTATAGTTACAGTTGCAACTGGGATACCACTTGGCATCTGAACGATTGACAATAATGAATCCAAACCATCCATTGTAGATGACTTGATTGGTAGGCCAACTACCGGTATCAAAGTCTGGGCTGCTATAACACCAGGTAGGTGGGCAGCCTTTCCAGCTGCTGCAATTATAACATCCGTATTATCCTTTATTTCATCTAAAAAACTAGTTAATTCCATTGGAGTCCTGTGGGCTGAAAGTATCCTAACCACAACCTCTATACCATAACTCTTTATCAAGTCTATGCCCGACTCAAGCTTAGGTAAGTCTGACTTTGAACCCATAACTACTGCAATTTTCATAACAAAATTCTCCTTTTCAACTTATTAAATCTAGGTAAAATATCTTCCACTCTTTAAAAATCATTTGTTTGTCCCTATCTACTTAAGAGATAAAACAATATGACTATTTTTACTTGATTATCTATATATAATTCTTATATATACGAACCTTTATACTAAAATGATATCCTAATGTGCAGTTTTTTTCAATACTTTTTTCAAAAATTATTATAAAAAAGCCGGTTTTAACGAACTATATACATTTTTATAATTATATTTATTCGTGTTTTATGTGGATTTTGGCAAATGATGGTAACTTTGTCCATTTTAGGTATATAAATAAAATCCAGGCAGATACCATTTTTGATATTTACCTGGATTTAAATTTTATACTGAATATTGCTATTTATCTTTTACCTGTCTTTTAGGACTTCCGACATATTAATTTTCTTTATCCTTCTGACCAGAATCCACCTATTTATTAGGTAGACCATCATTCCACATATAATCGTTGAAAGATATACATATGTAGGTATATGTGGATTTACGTAACCATCAAACTTATAAAAGGCCATCCTTACAAAGGACGTTACTAAGTATTTTTCTAAAGGAATAAGGATAACTAGAAATATAGCAACAGCTATTGTGGATACCCTAATAAATACCTTCTCTATCTCCTTGTCATAATAGCCAAATATCCTAAGATAGGAGATTGACTCCTTGTATTTGTCTACTATAGTCTTGGTAAGGACATACATAACTACCAGGTATATTATAATAGCTACAGACATAATCATAGGCATAAGGTTTTTGAAATTCACCATAAACTGACCGGCAATTTTTTTCATGTCCGAAGAATTTATAAGAGTAGCCAGTTCTTTATCTTCAACCTTTATTTTTTTATCCGTGAATATCCCATTATAATAGTATTCCTTCATACCGACCATTTTATTACAATCCTTCCTGTCCATTATTATCGACATGGAACTTGCAAATAGGTCTGTATGACCAACCACCCTTAGTTTATACTCTACATCTCTACTTTCGTCCTTCACAGATATCTGGTCACCCATATTTATTTTAAACCTATTCATTAGGCCATCTGAAAGGTAAACATCATATACCCTTGTTTTTTGCTTGGAAGTTTCATTTTTACCAGGTTCCTCGTCCTTTTTGTCCTCTTTCCCATCTTTTGAGCTCAAATCTTTGGCTCTTGTAAGACGCTCTTTTATAAAGGCCCCGTCCAAATTACCAGCATATATATTGACCTTTATGTCTTGGTCAAAAGTCTTATCCCTAATTTTGACCCCATACATGGTGAATAGGTTGACTTTATCCTTGCCAATTGACAGGGCATCAGATAGATACTTGTCTTGTTGATCATAAGTAGGCTTGTCAAATATATCCTTGTCCCTCTTTACTATTGATTCTTTTAACCTTGCCTCCACCTCTTTTTCAAGGGGTCCTTTTAGTATGGTCTGGTAGCTAGATGGCATAGATTTCTCTATATCATCCATATAGCCATCAATCAAAATATTTAAAGATAGGCCATATATCAAAAGTATATTTCCCAATAGCAGGCCAATACACAAAACCAGGTAACTAGCCTTATTTTTCAAGAAGACCCTCATCCTAAATCTCGATAAGAATGCCACCTGTGGTAGCCTAATAGCCTTCTTCTGCCTGCTACTAGATAACTCTCGCCTCAAAAATCTAAGAGGACTCAGTCTCAACTTCCTAAATATAGAGACAAAATTTATCAGTAATATCAAGCCTATAGGTATCAGACTTGTCAATAAAAAGGCATAGGCATCCAATTGCACCTTGACAGGAAATAGGGAAAAGGCGTCCGTATATAGGCCCAAATATATATTCTTCATATAGGTATAGGCCAACAAATTACCCACCAATACGGCAAATATCGTCACATACAGGGGCAACTTTATGTAGTGCCATATAAGGCTAGCCTTACTATAACCAAAGGATAGTAGGCTTCCTATTACACTAGCTTCATCCTCTATCATATTCTGAACTAAAACAGCAAATATAAAGGCCATTACCAGAAGTACGATTACCATCAAGGATGTCATCATAGGCACATCTCCACCCATATCATCCATAACATAGGAAATCCTGGAATTCCTATACTTATGTTGGGCATTTAAAGGAACTAAACCCTTATCTACAAAGGCATCAACTAAATCCTTTAATTTATCAGACTGGACCTTCCTGTTTTCACTGGCATTTTCTAACCTATAAGAGTATGTGTAGTTTATGCTATAACCATCTTTTACCAGGTCATCAAAAGTCTTTTTGTTTACACTGGCCACTGCAAAATTTTTGTTGTCCATCAAGATATCGCCCGGTCGTCTCAGTAAACAACTATAGTCTGGAAAGGCTACTAAACCAACTACTTTTAATCCACCTATAGCCGGCTTTTTATCATTTACAGATGATGGCAAGTCTAATTTGTCACCTAGGGACATCTTATTTTCTTTGACATAGTTATAATCCAGGACTACCTCACCATCTTTATAAGCTGGCCTGCCCTCATGGATACCAGGAATATTTACCTTATCCCTATTAGGATATATCCTAATTAATTTATCGTTCTTGTAATTGATAGACAAATAGTAGTTTTTATAGGCCTTAACATGCTTATCCCTAAAAATTTTTTCTTCATCCTTATTTAATTCCCTGTTAAACTCTATATAGCCATCCTCTATCTTGCCCCTTATATGGCTGTCATCATAGGATATCTTGACAGAATTCTGGGATATGAAGAAGGAAGATATAAACGATATAGTCATTAGCATAACTATAAATATAGACCCATACCTACCAATATTTGACCTAAGTTCTCTAAAAATTCTCTTGTTTAGTGGATTCTTCATAACTACCACCTACCAAACCAATTCGCTAGCATCTACTATACAATCATTTATTCTATGCTCCATTATAGTCCCGTCATGCAAACTCAAGACCTCATGGGACATACCAGCTATAGCCGTATTATGTGTTGCTATAATAATAGTACTTTTGTATTCCTTATTTATTTTTTGTATCATTTTTAAAACATCCTTGGCAGTAGTGTAGTCCAAGGCCCCAGTAGGTTCATCGCAAAGGAGGATAGTTGGCCCCTTAGACAAGGCTCTGGCTATAGCAGTCCTCTGTTGCTGCCCTCCCGATAGCTGGTTGGGAAACTTGCTTTTATGGTCTATCAGGCCAAGTTTTTCTATCAAGTCATCCACATCCAAGGGGTCCTTACTCAAATAAGCCCCTACCTCTATATTTTCCTTCAAAGTTAGGTTGGATACCAGGTTGTAAAACTGAAAAACAAAGCCTAGCTTGTCCCTCCTATATTGGAGTAGGTCCTTCTTAGAGAGGTTCTTAAGTTCTAAACCATCAACTATAAGACTTCCTTCTTCAAAGGACTCTATCCCACCTAATATATTCAAAAAAGTTGACTTACCAGACCCAGACGGCCCTAATAAGGTACATATACTCCCCTTCTTTATTTTACAATCTATGCCCTTAAGGACATCTACCCTGTTGTCACCCTGACCATATGATTTCCTTAAATTAGAAACCTCTATTAGATTATCACTCACTAGCATAACCCCCTATTCATAATAAATTACTATAAAACCTACAAAAACGTTTTCTTTACACTCATACGCCACTCTTAGTTAGAATAAGTATAAATCTACCTCTTATCTATATAATATAATAAATTATAATGATTTTCAATACTTATTGGTGATTGAATAGCAGGGTAATTATAGATACTAAAATACCTATAATAGAAAGGCTTAAAAATTTCCTTTCCTTCTTATCTACAAAAAAGTAGCCCAGGGCTCCACCAATCATAAGCAGTCCATCTAAACCTATAACCATCAACTTAGGATAGACATTAGATGGCTTGCCTGAAGCCCCCACCTGAACCACCACATTATCTGGCAAAACTACAAACCCATATATGGATAGGACTAAGCCTACAAATACTAGTATACCTAGCACTATTGTCTTCTTCATTACATCCACTACCTTTCCTATAAAAAATATACTTAGATTCTAAATATTTCCTATTAATATTTAGAATCTAACCAATACATAAAAATCTTTCCTACTCATCCTCTTTGTCTAACCAGTCCATAGACCTCTCTATAGCCTTCTTCCAATACTTATAATTCTTGTCCCTCTTTTCCTGACTCATCTGAGGCTTGAAGGTCCTATCTATAGAAAAGTCCTCCGATATTTCATCAAGGTCCTTCCAGTAACCGACTGCCAGGCCTGCCAGATAGGCTGCCCCCAGTGATGTAGTCTCTAGGGTCCTTGGTCTGTGAACCTCAGTATTTAGCATATCAGCCTGGAACTGCATCAAGAAGTTGTTGGCTGATGCCCCTCCATCTACCCTTAGGTAGGCTAGGGGTATCTTGGCATCCTCCTGCATAGCCTCAATTACATCCTTTGACTGGTAGGCTAGCGATTCCAGGGTAGCCCTTACCAGGTGCTCCCTCTTAGTCCCCCTGGTCAAGCCGAAAATTCCACCCCTTGCATACATATCCCAGTATGGGGCCCCTAGGCCTGTAAAAGCCGGCACAACAACTACACCGTCAGTATCTTCAATCTTGTTGGCATAGTATTCACTCTGGGATGAATCATATACAAGTCTCAACTCATCCCTCAACCACTGGATGGCTGCACCTGCTATAAATACCGACCCTTCTAGGGCATAGGATACTTTCCCATCAATCCCCCATGCAATTGTAGTCAATAGGCCATTTTTAGACCTAATCATTTCCTGGCCTGTATTCATCAATACAAAACAGCCTGTTCCGTAGGTATTTTTTACCATACCTGGCCTAAAGCAATTCTGTCCAAATAAGGCTGCCTGTTGGTCACCAGCTATACCTGCTATTGGTATCCTGGCACCCCCATAGGTATGCTCATCAGTATAGCCGTAAATACAACTAGAATCCTTGACCTCTGGCATCATTGACCTAGGTACATTCAAGGCTTCTAGAATTTCATCATCCCATTTTAGGTCTTTGATATTAAATAGCATGGTCCTTGAGGCATTAGAATAGTCTGTTACATGGACCTTCCCCCTTGTCAGGTTCCATACTAGCCATGTATCTACTGTACCAAAAAGTAGGTCTCCCCTTTCAGCCTTTTCCCTGGCCCCTTCCACATTGTCCAGTATCCAGGCTATCTTCGTGGCTGAGAAATAGGCATCCAATACCAGGCCTGTCTTGTCCCTAATCTTGTCAATCCAACCCTTTTCCTTAAGCCTCTCACAATAGCTAGCCGTCCTCCTACACTGCCATACTATGGCATTATAGACTGGCTTGCCTGTATTTTTATCCCATACAATTGTAGTCTCCCTTTGGTTTGTAATACCAATTCCAACAATCTGGTCAGGCCTGATAGCAGACATTTCCAATACTTCTCTTGCCACCCCACTCTGGGATGCCCATATTTCCATCGGATCATGCTCTACCCAGCCAGCCTTAGGATATATTTGCTGGAATTCCTTTTGTGCTACATTTATTATTTGACCCTTTTTATTAAAAATAATCGCCCTGGAACTCGTAGTTCCCGCATCAAATGATAGTATATACTTTTCCATAATTTTGTCCCCCTTAGAATAAGACCTAAATATTATCTAGGAATCACTTAAATTATATCATTACCTGTATGCTACTTCCATATGGATTTATATTTTTATTACAAATATCAATATGTATGAAATATATCTATAAAATTCCAATGTAATTTTTATATTGATATTAATAAAAAACCTCCCAGGCCCTAAAACCTAGAAGGTTGATTTTATCTTGTATATATTTTATATAATCAGCTTATCTCTACAGGGTCCTATTTTTCCAGTCATCCTTCTGCCTGTCCCTAATCTCTCTTAACAATAAAAGTATCTTATTTAGGGTCAACTGTATAGATATAAGAACCACAAAGAGCATGACCCAGGCAACTATTTTAAAATTAATAATCTCCATATCTCCACCATCCACTACTTACTTATCAAGGCCTCTAGCTCATCAACCAGGTCAGCAAATACCTTCAAGGCCCCGTCTACAGCTGACTTATCTTCCATATCCACGCCCGCATGTCTCAACTGGTCTAGTGGGTACTCTGAGCCACCACTCCTCAAGAATTCTATATACCTTGGTACTGCCTCTTCTTCATTTAATATCATATTGCTAAGGACAGTTGCTGCTGAAAATCCTGTCGCATACTTGTATACGTAGAAATTAGAATAGAAGTGGGGTATCCTAGCCCATTCTATACCAACCAATTCATCCACATTACAAGAACCACCATAATAAAGCTTGTTCAGGTCATAGTAGATTTCAGTAAAGTGCTTGGCTGTCATTGGCTGGCCAGACTCCACCTTTTCATGGCTGATCTTTTCAAACTCGGCAAATAGGGTCTGCCTGTATACAGTAGTCCTAAACTGCTCCAGGTAGTAGTTCAAAAGATATATCTTTTCTTCATCAGACTTGGCATTCTTAAGCAGGTATTTGATCAACAAGTTTTCATTGACCGTCGATGCCACCTCTGCCACAAATATCTTGTAACTGGAATATATGTATGGCTGGCTCTCATGAGATAGATAGCTGTGCATAGAATGACCCAACTCGTGTATCAGGGTAAACATAGAATTGAGGTCATTGTTATAGCTCATCAATATATACGGGTGGGAATCGTAGCTACCCCATGAGTAGGCTCCACCCCTCTTTCCCTCATTCTCATATACATCTATCCACTTCTCATCAAAGGCACGCTTGATTAGAGTAACATAGTCCTGACCCATTGGTTCTAGGGCCTTGATTATTATTTCCTGGGCCTCTTCATAGGAAATCTCCATCTTAAAGTCTTCTGCCATAGGAACATATAGGTCATACATATGGACCTCATCTAGGCCAAAGTACTTCTTCTTTAGGCCTATATACTTGTCTAGGGCAGGTATGTTTTCATGGATTGATTCAATCAAGTTATTATATACATCCAGGCTGATATTGTCGGCATATAGGGATGCAAAAAGGGCCGATGGATACTTCCTAATACTGGAGTTGAATATCTCTGCCTTGATACCACCAAATAGGGTTGAAGCCATTGTGTTTGAATACTTCTTGTAAGTTCCAAACTCTGCCTCAAAGGCCTCCTGCCTAACCCTCCTGTCCTTGGACTTGATAAACTTGCTATAGTTAAACATATCCAACCTAACCTTCTTGCCTTCTTCATCTGTAATCTCCGGGAACTTCATATCTGCATATGACAGCATTTCGTAGGTATTTTCAGGTACCCCTGCTAGCTCTGATGCCGCAGCCATTATCTCTTCTTCCTTGTCACTAAGTGTGTATGGCTTGTCCCTCAGGATTTCATCTATCATCTTCTTGTAGTGGCCTAGCCTCTCGTCCTTAAGATAGCTTGTCAAAAGCCCTTCATCCATAGTGATAATCTCAGGAACTATATAGGCTGTGGCCTTGCTTAGGTCGGTTGATATCATCTCACTCTTGCTGGAATCTGCCAGGTTTTCATTAATCCTGGTATCTTCATGGTGTCTCATATGTGTATAGACATAGTAGTGGGATATCTTTCTTGAAATATCCTCCATCAACTTTAGGACCTTGTAAAGGCTGTCTGCTGAATCAGATAGCTTTCCCTTGTAACTGGCTACTTCCTTTAGTCCTCCTTCTATGTAGGCTATATCGGCTTCCATAGCCTCCCTGTTTGGGTACATCTTGTCCAAGTCCCATTTATATTCATTGGAAATTTCTTTTCTCTCTCTTGCCATAATTACCTCCACCTTTTATTTATTGTTATTTCTTTCGTATTTTTTAGATTATACATTCTCTATATTTAGCAATTTATTATATTTTATATTATACTCCACTTACCTTTATTTTAACTATAGGTTTAGATATTTTATGACATTTAAAAGTAATTCTCATATTATTGGCCAATCTATGCTATACTAATTATATTCAATTTATTTACGTAAGCTAGGACCTATATCGGTTATAAAAAATACAAAAAATATGATACAAGTTAAATATACTAGTTAGAAATAGGAAGGAATCATTATGCATAATAGTCACTTAAAAACCAGAAAATTAGTCTTCTATAGTCTCATGGTAGCCTATAGTTTGGCCTTATATTTATTAGAACAATTTATACCAAACCCTTTGATAGCCCTATTCCCAGGAGCCAAGTTGGGTTTGAGCAATATCATCACCCTCCTATGTCTCTTGAATTTTGGCTTTAAGGATACCTTTAAGATTTTGACAGTCAGGATCATCCTATCATCAATATTTGCAGGGGCTGCTACGGTCCTCCTATACAGTATAGCCGGTGGTTACCTCAGCCTAATTGGTATGTATATTGCCATCAAAATCAAGGGCTTTTCCAAGGTTGGAATCAGTGTTTTTGGGGCTATAATGCACAATATCGGCCAGTTGCTTGTTGCAAGTGCCATGATTGAGAATTTGACCATGATGACCTACCTGCCTATTATGCTTGGGGCCTCTCTGGTTACAGGTATTTTTATCGGTATTGTAGTCAATTTCACTGACCCCCTATTTAAGAAACATAGCCTCAGATTCAATCTATAAGATTTAATGGTAGGTCTGGGATGTATAAAATAAATTTTTATAATTTTTTTCACAGCAGGTAACTTGTCTTTACCTGCTGTAACTATATTCTTAATTTATCCTGAATGTTTTATTTTATATATTTAAGTTTATTTTAAGATATGATAACTATAATGTAAAAAAACAGCCACATAAGTAAATTTAGAAAGGAAGTATATGATATGAAATTCAAAACACTTATTTTAATCATAGTGGTCGCTATGGTATCATCCTTTGGTGGTGCTTTTGCAACTCTAAAATTCAGTCAAAATAATACATTTAAGAACCAGCCTACAAAGGCGACTAATACTACTCAGATAATTTCTGACGGTAGCAACAAGTCTCAAAACGTCTACCAGGCGGTTGCACAGAAGGCTTCCCCATCCGTAGTCGGAATTATAACAGAAGCTCCTTCAAGCTCTGACCTATTCGGAGAGGGCGAACGGACTACTAAGAGTTCCGGTACTGGTTTTGTTGTAGATAAAAGGGGCTATATATTAACTAATTCCCACGTGGTATCTGATGGCCGTACTAAAACTGTCAAGGTCCTATTCAATGACGGAACTACTACTACTGGTACTGTAGTTTGGAATGACCAAAACCTAGACCTGGCAGTTGTAAAGGTAAATAAATCTAACCTGGTCCCAGCAGAGCTAGGTGACAGTGACCAGGTAACTGTTGGTGATATAGCTATAGCAATAGGAAACCCACTTGGTACAGACTTTAGAAACTCTGTTACCCAGGGTATTATCAGTGGACTAAACAGGGATGTATCAACTCAGTCAAGTAATATGTCTGGCCTACTTCAAACAGATGCCAGTATCAACTCTGGTAACAGTGGTGGACCACTACTTAACCAGGATGGCCAGGTTATCGGTATTAATACAGCCAAGGCCAATGCAGACAACCTAGGTTTCTCTATACCTATAAATACAGCCAAGGCAATTGTAGAGAAAATAGTTGAAGGTAAGAATTATACAAGGCCAACTCTTGGTATATCAGGTATGGACGTAAAAACTTATACGGCTTATACGGGCCAGTCTCCTGATGTAAACAATGGTATAATAGTTAGGTCAGTCAGCTCTGGATCGGTAGCAGACAAGGCAGGCTTAAAGGCAGGAGATATAATAACAAAGATTGGTGATTCAGAAATTAAAACTATGAATGACTTGAGCAAGAAGCTATATTCCTACTCTTCAGGGTCAAAGGATACAATTACAGTCTATAGAGATGGCAAGGCTACAGACTTAAAAATAAGCTTCTAGTTGCTAAATAAAAGAACCTTAGTAAAAAGAACTTAAAAAACAAACAAAAAATTTCATATACTAATAACCTAAAAAATATACACTAAAAAGACACCCGAGGGATCTTCTAGTAAACTTTCCATAATAAGAATTCTATTTTTACTATGATCTTGCTAGACTTCCTTCAAGGGTGTCTTTTTCTTTTCTATAAAATTACATTAAAATCTAGGCTAGAGATCCCATTGGGTCCCATGGGGCCAGGACTATTGGTTGACTCTCAAAGGCCTCCCTTTGCTGGTCAGTTAAAAGGTCCTTCTTAATTACTATCTGGTAGGTATACTGGTCCATCCAGCCATCTGTCATAACGTAATATCCCTTATGGCCTACCTTGTCACCCCAGCTGTTTTCTACCTTCCACCTGGTAGGCTGGCCATCAACTATATCTACACCAGTCAAGACCATGGCATGGGTCATCAAACTCTCGCCATACATCAACCTATCAGCCTTGCTAGTAGAAAAATCTACATCAAATAAGTCCCCTATCTCATATGTATCCAGGGCCATTATGCCTGATTGGTTGTTGGAAAATTGGCCTACATCACAACCAAACCATACGGATTCTCCTGCAGATAATTGGTCTATGGCCAATTTCTTAAAGTCTTCCATATCCAGGTTGATATATTTTACCTCCTTACCACCAACTACATTTCCCAGCATCTCAACGGTATAAGACCTCATATATGGCTTGTCTTCTGTTGGTGCATTTATAACAGATACATATTCGTTTAGGTCAAGACCTACATACTTGTCGTAGAAGGCCTGTGGTGTCATATCCTTATCTATGTGGTATTCCTTGTCCTTGTCCCTATATTTAAAGTCAAACTTCTTTACCGGACTGCCAAGAGATATGGCTAAGATATCGTACACTTCCTTCATCAAGGTCCTTCTGGTTTCCAG
The DNA here is from genome assembly GCF_000147675.1 of Peptostreptococcus stomatis DSM 17678. Classification (GTDB taxonomy): domain Bacteria; phylum Bacillota; class Clostridia; order Peptostreptococcales; family Peptostreptococcaceae; genus Peptostreptococcus; species Peptostreptococcus stomatis. The sequence goes on from NZ_ADGQ01000056.1 coordinate 66,377, forward strand.
AATTTCTTGGTCACTAGCCCCCCTGGCAACCAAGTTCCTCAGTATCATGGCATCCTTACGAAGCTTTTTATTTAGGTACTTGTTGACTTCCGTTGAGTTTGAGCTGGCCTGGACTTCCGGCATAGCCTCCTTTGGCACTAGTCCATACTTCTGGAAGATGGAAACAATCATATCCCACTGGCCTCCATCCTGTTGGGGTAGGTTTAATAAAAAGGCAACCTTCCTATCATCAAGGGGTTTATTGGCTGTAGCCAATATATTTTCATGGAAGAAATTGGCCTTTTCATACTTGTCCCAGAAAAATACATAGTTCTGGGATAGCTCAAAATCATCTATCTTAAATTTTTCAATTATCCTATGCCTAAATGTATTTAGGGCAGCAAACATCCAGCAACGACCTGACCTCTTTTGGTCTGTAACCTTGCCAGTCTCCAGGTCAATAGAAAAGACTGGTCTAACGGTCTGCTTTGCTTCTATTGACTCACACGATGCCTGTATTCCATTTTTGTGGACAGCCCTCTGGGCCAATACTTTTTTCTTATCCCTTATAAATTCATCCTCAAATATATCAGTTAAGTTCCTGCTTAGATCCATAATACACCTCCAATTAATCTTATATTTATTTTAAATTATTATTTATGCTTACGTTTATATACCTATCTATTCTTATTTATTTCTATCCTTATACATATCTTTATATCTATATCTTATCTATAGGCAATTTTCATCTTATAGGTCGTTTATAATCCTATAGAATATATGCTCAACATACATCTCTATCAAATTATACTGGTGGCCTACTAATTTGGTATCTTTAATTGCCTCTGCCACTTCTTTAAGTTTTTCATCCCTTATCTTATCTAATATGTCCAGGTTGGCAGGCTTTATCTTGGTCCTAGGCTTGGATCCTTCATAATATTTCATCCTCATCAGGCTAAGGTCTATCATATCACCATAAGCCTGCTTGAGATCATCAGCCATCTTTAGTCCCTCAGGGTCAAAGTCACCTGCATAGTATACCTTGGCATCCTTGCTCAACTTGTCCATAAAGGTCCATATAGACTTTCTCAGCTTACCATGGAAGCAGACTATTGGTAGACTGTTAAACATGGCGCTTAGTATATAGAATACACTGGCGTTTTCTACCAATATTAGAGCATCTCCCAACTCCGGATATATAAGGTCCATCTTTAGTATGTGCTTAAGTGGTGCCTTCCATGAAACCTGGTTCCTACAAGATGCTGACCAAACAGAATTGACCTCGCCATTAGACCTGGCCAACATATGGTTTACACTCAAGAAGTGGAATATATCATCCAGGAGAATTCCATAGTGTTCGAATACCCTGTCCCTATACTCCATATAGGACATGCCCGCTGGCTTGTCCCCGTATGTAAGGGCTAAAATTCTAAAGAGCCAGTCACCCAAAACTGTTCCCTCATCAAACTCATAAGGGTTGGCCGTAATCTCTGCAGCAAAAACTGCCAAATATATGTAATTATCAAAGTTTACACCATCAAACTGGCCCTCCCTCTGGTTTATCTTTTCTATGGCATTACCAAGAAAATATATATCGCCAAGGGAAATCTCCTTGTACTTGTTTTCATAATATATCTTGTCCATAATCTCATCTAGGACATCAGGTCTAACAGCCGAAAGTAGCTGCCTAATCTCATCTCTGATAGTTTCCTTGATAGCCTCTTTGGACGGTTTGCTACCATCTGAGTCAACTGACAAGCCAATGCCTGTTACCTCTGATGCCAGGTAGGCTAAGTCATAGTCTCCATACTTGGTATCCAAGTGGGCACTTTTTATCTTGGCCACACTTACATCATTTTTAGACCCAAGGTCTGCCACTGACTCACCCACAAAATCTGCAATCTTGACCTTTTGCTTGTCAGTATAGTCCTTTAGGCTAATCCTGCCAGTTAGACGGCCATATCTTTTGTATTTCATCATCAGGTCCTTGCACATCTTCCTATAGGCTGATGAATTTTTATAATAGTTTATCGCACTTTTTCTACTAACCTTTCTACCCATGTACACCTCCAAAAATTTATCTTACAAAAGTCTACACACTTATACACCTATTATATACCTTAAATATATATAATTAAAGACCCCACATTTATATTATGTGGGGTTCTTACTCTTTTACAGTATTTCAAATATCCATACTATATTTAATATTTGCTCTTATGTATTTAGATAATTTATATTTGTCTACCTTACCAAATCTCTTAATACACTATATGGTAGATACTTTTCTCCACCTATAGCTATAATACTAGTCAAACCAGCATCCTCTATATACTTCTTAACTACAGCATTAGTATTCTTATTTCTTGATGCTAGTAGTGTTGGCTTGTTATACTTACCAGATATTGGTGAAATAACCAAGGCATCTGCAAATTCTTCACCTGATGCTATAAAGGCTTCTGTACTATCCTTAAACTTAGACTTGGCTATGGCTACTGATGTTTCATACCTGTCCTTACCTGCCATTCTTTCTAAAACGCCTGGAAGCTTGGCTTCTGTAGACTTAGATATTGTGTTAGTTCCACCTGCTATATAAGTCTTGTTTATATCTAGGGCCTTAATGGCCCTTACAACCTGGTCTGGTACAAGGTTCTTCTTAACTAGTAATATTGGGTATCCATCCCTTGATGCAAATGTTCCTACTGATAGGGCATCTGGGAATACCTGGCCTGAAGCTATTACTCCTGTGTTCTTCTTGCCTGTTATACCAGTTACTCTTCTTGCTACCATTTCAGATGTACCGTACCTGTCTACACCGGCGATTCTTTCTACATCCTTATCCTTGTCATAGGCCTTTAAGTCTCCTCTTACCTTTTCAGATATAGAGTCTGGACCACCTACTATAATTACTTCTTCAGCACCTAGTCTCTTTATTTCGGCACCTACTCTAGGGTCTAGCTTGTTTGTTGGGTTAAGTAGGATTGGAGCATCCTTTAACTTAGCCAATACTGATGCTGTCATTGAGTCTGGGAATAAGTCATGTCTAACTACTATTACCGTCTTAGCCTTATCGTAGTACTTTTGAGAAATCTTAATTCCTGTCTCAATCCTGTCTCCTCCGTCTATCCTATCAGGATCCGGATTTGTTCCCGGATTGAACGGAGAATAAGTCTCCCTTTCATTAGTTATAGTAAGGCCATCTTTCATAGTACCCTTATATAATACCTTGTATCCCCTACCACTGAAGTTGATTGCATTATTGTTTTCTCCAACTTCCTTGACTGTATACTTATAGTATTTATTACTTCCAACTCCGTCTTCTAGTTCAAGCCCCTTGAACTCACCTTTCCAATTATTTTCCTTTGTAAGTTCAAGTTTTTTTCCTGTAGCAACATCATCCTTGTATAGTTCTACTTCAATCTTTTCAACTGGAGCCTCTATGCTACGACCAGCCTCTTTCCATTCCTTAGTAACCCTTAAATACCTTGTGGCTGGTATCATTGGTGTCCACGTAATCTTTTCCTTGTTGGTAACTGTAAGACCATCTTTCATGGTTCCACCATATTTAACGCCATACCACTTACCGGCTAACTTGACTGCTGATCCACTTTCTCCTATTTCCTTGACTGTATACTGGTAATAGTTTGTAGATCCTAAACCATTTGCTACTTGTAGATTCTTGAACTGACCTGTCCAATTATTGTCCTTTGTAAGTTCTAACTTATCACCTGTTGCAACGTCATCTTTGTATAGTTCTACTTCCACCTTGTCAACTGGAGCTTCTATAGTACTTCCTGTTGCACTTTGCCATTCCTTGGTAACCTTGATCTCCCTAGTCGGTGGTATCATTGGTGTCCAAACTAAGGACCAAATTGCATACAATTTTATATCCTTACCAAGCTTTCCTGTCTTAAAAGTATCTCCTTTGGCATACATAGTACCCTTACCATCTTCTTGGCTATTCCACCCCTTGAACTTGTAACCAGATTTTTTCATTGTGCCTGCATCTAAAACAGTCACCTTATCTGTATTGGCATCTTTTCCATCTACTGTAACAGATGGATAATATTGTTTATTATCTTTTGGTACTTGTCCTGATACATCATCATGGTTCTTATCGTAAATGATATTTCCATATACAATAATATCATAATTTCCCTTTACTGTATCTTCAGGCATTGCCTGGTTGCTAGCTGCTAATGTATTCGTTGCTGTAACCTCAGCTTTTATCTTTCCTGTATTCTTTCCCCTTACTTTTCCGTTAGAATCAACATCTGCCACATCATCGCTTAGTTGAACATACTTTAATACTGGATTTTCAGTAGGATGGTCACTTGTCGCAAGTCCTTTAGCCGCCGCATCACCTGATTCCTCACCAACATGAATCTTTACTGTCTCTGTTTTTATCTCAGGTAATCGGATAAGCCCACAACCAATAGAATCAAGTGGCTTTTCTCTTACCAGTTCAGGCAATTTAGGTGTTTTGTATGTAGTTCTATCAAAATCAGAATTCTTAGATTCTAGTAAATGCAAGTCTTCTGCCTTTAATGTAAGCTTAGTTTTACCATTTGGCATAGTAACCTTTATCCATTGACCTTCATTAAGCATAAAACTTTTTAATTCATATCTTCCGTTACTGTCAGTGGTCACACTATCAATTAAAGTATTAGCAGCTATGACTTTCTTATTAATAGTTATATCTTGGTCAGGAGAATATAGTTCAAGCTTAAGACCGCTGACTTTCTTCTCTCCATCATCAAGTTTTCCATTTTCATTCTTATCCCACCATACATCTGATGAAATAACAGCAAAATTCCCATATACATACTTCGCAGGATTAATATATCCATTCATCTTAAAACCTGTATAGTCAGTTGTTTCAAAACTTCCTCCAATATATGCTTCAAGCTCATCTGTCGTAGTTTTCGCATTAGTTTTAAGCGGTAATTTTATATTTACCTGACTGCCCTTAGGAAGTTCTCCCAAATCAAGTTTAACATGGGTTACCTTTGACCAATCAGTTATATTAGCTGCTGGAAGGAATGTATTTCCACCATCTATGCTATAACTAAATTCCTGCTTGCCCGGACGGCTATCTCCCATTACAGTTGCCTGACCTGTCAAATACATATTGAACTCGGTTTTAGGCGTTTGAACTGTCGAATTTTGGTTAGTATAAGAGACTGTTTTATCCTTTTTAGGAATTTCTATAACAGTCTTAAATTCCTTAAATCCATCTGAATCTGGTGCTTGAACAAAGAAGTCTCCACGTAAATCATCCTTTTCATCCGGATAGAATTTTTGTGTAGGGAACTTACTTCCAGCTGTACCATAAACAATATTTTCATGTTTTCCAGGGAATATATTTGAACCTACCGCTGTATTCTTAGATACTATTACCTGTACCCTACTCAAGTCTATTCCAAATAGTTTCTGTTCCCTAGTTGAACCAAGGGATCTTGCTGCATTTTCAGATAATTTATATAAATCACCTTCAAGTCTTGCATGACTATAATGTTCTTTTTTACTACCATCAAGCTTGCTTTCAAGTTTACTCATATCGTAGTAAACCATTCCATATGGATAATGCTCACATTTTCTCCTGGAGATGTGACACTTGTATATCTAAAACTCTTTAATGCAATTGTCACCGGATCTTCCATAAATTTAAGTGGATTATCATTGTAATAATAGTAGTATGAATATGCATTGTTCTTAGTGATTTCTCTAATTTTTCTATTAAGAGCCTTTATTCCGGCTTCTGTAATCGACATCTTAATCCATACTTTACCGTCACTATCCTTAACTTCTTTAATTAAAACATTACCAGATGCATTATCGTATCCTAAAAACTTACATTTGTCTACATCCGCAGAAAACTGTCTATCTTTTATTTCTACATAGGCTGCTTCAGGAATTCCATAAGGCATCTTGCCTGGTTCTGGTACGTCTGAATTCATTGCATATGCATAGGCTTTAGTACGGAAATTAACCTTTTGCATACTAGTTCCAGTCTGCGAAATTGTATTAATTGTATCATCACCAGTTTTTGAAATTACATTTTCTGCAGTCTTATTAGTAACAATATAGGTCCTAGTTAAAAGTCCATAACGTTGTGGTCCCTTAATATAGTTCCATGCTCTTCCACCAAAGGCTTGCCCCTTTCCAGCATCATGAATATGATTACTATCGCTACAGCTATCATTATAATATTTGCCTTCTAAATTCTGAACAAAGTAGTTAGGTCCATACCATGCACCCTTTTCCTTTTCTATAGTAAGCGGCTTTCCTTTAAAATCCGTATTTCTAAGTTCATATTCGATATTAGTGAATAGGGTTACTCTTCCTGTTTCTTTATCTGCAAATGGTTCCATATTATAGGTTCCATCAAAAGTTAAGACAAGACTTGACAAATGCTCAAGATTTCTATTGATACCAAGATCTATCTTAGCACCGTCACTAATATCTCCAATATTATATACCTTTTCTGCACTCTCTTCACCAGATGCATTTTTAACTGTTTTATACCTTATTTTCCATCCACTTAAGGCCTTAGTTGCCGTGAATTTTCCAGTCAATAGCCCTGTTTTATCTGCCTTAGTATCCAAGCCCTTGAGATTTAGGGTTCCTACAGTCAAATCAATTCTTGGATTTTTTGTTACAGGAGAAAACTCCTTCTTAGTTCCATAATTGAAGAAAAGCGTCCAAGTATCATAAAAAGTTCCATTTTCTGCCTGATTAGGATACAAGACATTTTCTTTTAATCTATCCCCAGTACTTTCTGCTTGCAACTGAGTACACTTTTTTTGTGTTACTGTTGTCCAAAAGAAATCATCCTTGGCTTTTTTGCTAAGATTATTTACTGGTTTTGCTACAGCCTTATCAGCCTCGTAGTCAAAATTGTCATTTGCATCTGCACTTGGGTCGGTTGACTTGGCAGAATACTTGACCTGTATGTGTCCTGTGGCTGTAGGTGTAACATAATAGTCGAATTTACTTTGGGCATACGACAACTTATGAGTGTTTTCATTATATTTTCCAGCAAAGTGTGTACTTGCATTAAAGCTATCGTTGTTTAGATGTTCCCAATAAACCTCGACTTTAGTTACTCGTCCACCAGAAGTATCAAATTTTACTTCCGGATAATTATTTACATTACTTGCCAGGTGTACAGGAGAATTCACATTTACTGTATGCTTATTGCCATCTGCAGTAGTATAAACAAGCTTTGCTACCTTGTAGGAATTAGTGTTCCATGTAACTGATGTTCCCTTCCATGCGGTCGGTTGAATTTCTTCAGGAAATTCATATGTTTCAAGTGTGGCTCCAGTCTTGTTTTTTGGAAAATACTCATTCCATACTCCATTTGAATCTTTTAGAATATAGTATTCATTACTTAAACGGGTATAACCAACATCTGAATAGTTGGCATCTGGAGACACTGCATTTGCTGTATAGAAACCTCCAGCATTTTTATAGAGCTGGTAGCCTGGTCCTGCAAATGAATAAATTTCGTATGCGTCTACAGTATGGCTCTTCATGGTTTTAATCTTTACACCTTGATTCTCAGCTTTAACAACAACTTCCTTTTTACCATCTGTACCATTTGGAGTCTCAAAAACAAATTCAGGTGTTGTAGCTTCATATAGGGTATCAGATCCTAAATCTGTTACTTCATCCTTAACCTGCCAAACTGGTGAAAATCCATTTTTAAAGGCTTGATACCATTTATGGTCACTCCCATTGTTATATAGGGCTTTTCTAGGTGTTATAAGATAATAATTTCCCTTACCGTCATTATCATTTTTCATTTCACTGAAACCAGCATAATAAGCAAGATCTAAATCATATAAACCATTTCTTACTTGTAATCTTTTTAAAATAAAATTTCCGTCAGCATTTGCCGTTTTAGGAACGAAAACCTTTATGTGTTTTAAACTCATTAAAGGAGTATTACCATCATGGATTGTACCCTGTGTATAGTAATAGTAGTCCCTATTGCCTGTAAATGGACCACTTGTAGGATCTGCATCATAAAAGCTTACAAATCCAGTATTTGTTATATTGGCCAAACTACTTGCATTTAGATGGCGATCACCTGTCACTGTAGTTTTAGTATCTTCATAATTAATTGGAGACATTTTCCACTTATATACAGATGGATTTCCTGTACTGTTAATCGGTGTATTATCCTCTCCTTCACAGGCAGCAACATTAAGACTTGTTTCAAGCTTTCCTTCATCAATCCACTTTTTACATTCTTGATCTGTCAAACTACGTCTATCGAAAGCTATATTAAATACAAGACTTGAACCACCGCCCAAAGACCCTAGAAAGCTATCATTCACATCATATATAATTTTTACTACCTTTTCATAATTTTTTTGGGAAACAGAATCCAGAGGAATTTCATTGCCATTTGCATCAAGCATTGTAATTTTTCCAAACTGTGTGCCCTCTATACCAGGATTGGATAATTTGAATCCATAAGATGGTATATCAACTACTATTCTCTGGTCACCATAATCGTTGCTACCATCATCTTTCACATGGAAGAAAGGTGTATAATTTATGGTAAACAGTGTCTTTGTCATAGTTGCCAAATTGTATTTATTTACTGATATTCCATCACCATTAGATACGTCCTCAATCTTATGACTATCATCATATACCAATAATTTACCATTACTCATAGGTGTTCCTTTATCGAGAGATAATGACCTTTTGGTACGTTTAGCTGAAGGTTCCTTGCTTTTCTCTATATTTTTATCTTCTTGTTCAGACGTATTTTCAGATAAATCTTTCTTATCCCCGTCATCCAAGTCTTCAACCTTACTTACATCAGTTAAAGCTCCTTTGCCAGTTTCTTTTTCCTGTGAAACCTTTTCTGAAGTAACCGTAGCCCCCACCTGCTCTCTTTCTGCTAAAACTAGGCTATTGGGGAAAGCCACTCCTAAAAGCATTACAAAAACCAAAAAAATTGCTATTATTTTTTGTAATACTATCCTATCCTTCTTCATAATTATCTACTCCACCTTTCATTTTATAAGTTTACCATTTTTTATTTAAAGCAGTACTTATACTTCTACATAAAAATTAATCATAAATAAAAAATTACTCAAGAGATATCAATTTTTTACATTTACAGTGCTTACTAATTTTTACTTATGATAATAGTTATAAATACTTCTACTAGTATTTTAAAATATTATAATTTACCAATTACGTTTTATACCCTTTTTTTTGAAAAATAAACCTCAAAATCTCAACTATTCGCTACATCAAATTTTTATAATAATCCAAATTAATCAACGTTTCAAAATACACTATTATATACAAAATAAAAAACTCCTTAGTAAAATCCTTAGGAGCTTTTTAACTATCTATATTATACAATACCTATGTAAATATTTATACCTATCTTTATTGAGACATACCCTTAATTTAGTTGTATTTTATTATATATATAATACACTGGCATCAAAAGATCTTGTATCTTTAATACCCGTGTACATCATCATCTCTGATAATTCTTCATTCATTCTTTCTAGCTTAGTCACTACTCCGTCCCTGCCATCTGATAGGAGTGGACCTAGTATACCCCTACCTACTGACACTGCATGGGCTCCTAGTGCTAAGGCCTTATAGGCATCGTAACCCGTATCCATAGAGCAGTCACAGAAGATAGTCACTCCACTTCCCTTCAAGGCATCTACTATTTCTGGTAGGACCATGATAGGTGGTATACCAAATGGAATTCTGCCGTGGTGGTGGGATACCACTATAGCCTGGCAACCAGCATTTCTAGCCTTTATGGCATCCTGGACTGACAGGACCCCCTTGGCTACAAATGGTATGCCTGCATGGTCTACATACTTTTTCAAGTCTTCTTCCATTACCGGTCCCATTGGATAGCCATCTACTACATCATACTTTCCATCCGTACCTGGAACGTGGTCTATATCTACACCAACTGCTACCGCGCCTGTCTTCTTGGCAAAGTCTATCTGGTCAAGTATTATCTGGTGGTCGGCGAATGGCTTTATTATACGGATTGTATCTGCCCCAACTTGACTAATCTCTTCGTATTCATCATCTGGTTCCATACCTACCCAGTTTAATAGGCCCATGTCTTTAGCTGCCTTTGCATACTCTACCATAGGTTTTTTTCCATCCTTGCCTACCTTGTTTAAGTGGGAGAAGGCTGGCATCATTATAGGAGATGAATATTTCCTTCCAAATATTTCCGTTGATAGGTCGGGTTCCACTGAATCAATTACCCTCATTTCAACAAGGATACTATCTAAATAGTTCCTGTTATGTACATTAGCATCTTCTGCCTTGCCACTTGTCACTGGTATCAGACCCTTAGGACCTGGCCACGGGCTCTTCACTTCGCTCATAATATTACCTCCCTAATTTTCTTATACTTATTGCATTTTAAATTTCATTGCATCTCATCAAGTTTGTTAACTTCCACTAGCTTCATTTACCCTATTAAGTTCATGGTACTTCATTATCCTTATAGACTTTACTTATCCCTATCAACCTGTTCCTAGAATGGCCTAAATATTGTTATCAGTGTATAGGCTACTAGGGTTATAAACATATAAACTGATATAAAGGCCGACATAAAGCTTTCTTGGTCCTTGCCATCACATAAGGCTGACAATTGGAGTGGAACCGGAAAACCTGTTGGACACATAAAGTATAATAATACTGCTGTCTTAAAATATGGATTGGCCATAAGACCTGGGAATACCAGGAAGAAGCCTCCTATTATTAGACCACATAAAACCAATCTTATCACAACCAGTGATAATAATGATTTTAGGGTTGATAAATCCACCTTAAGGTCATAGCCTAGTGTAAACAAAATTATTCCTGTAATTGGTGCTAGAACAGCAGTTATGGTGTTGTTGTACAGGGTTGATAATTCAATAGATTCCAAGATACCATATAGGCCTAAAAGATTTGCTAAGACACCCAAAATTACAGCCAATACAAAAGAATTTGTTAATATATTCTTCAATAAGCCCTTTGAAGATTGACCTGTATTTACCTGTCTAGATACCAAGATAGGAACTAGACCAAAGTTTATAATTATACCTGCCACATCAAAGGTTACTATATTAAGGGCATAGGCTGATCCTACCAAAGTAATGTATAGGGGTAGGGCTACGTTGCCCCCTTCACAAGTCATCAATAGGAAGGGTACTAGCTTCCTATATCTTTCACCTATATACCTAGACAGTATTTTTCCTATAATATAGACTACAATCCATGCTATATCCAGGAATACAATCTGCTTTAATAGGTTGGTTGATAAGTTAGATACAAATATTACATGGAATATCAGGGCTGGGAATAGGATTTTAAATACTATTTTTTTTGCCCCTTCTTTTTGGTCCCAGTTAATCCAATTCTTGCTCCTTGATAAAATACCTAGGAACATCATAAAAAATACCGGGAACAGGGTTTCTATTACTTTCATTAAGTCCTCCATAAAATAAATATGTAAAAATAAACGCTGACACGACAAAACTCCAACTTGGAGAATGGTCATAATCAGCGTTATTTCAATCATTAGTCTGGAATTAGCTCAATCTTAGCTATCCTCCAAGCTCCGTTTTTTATTTTTACTAACCACATTTTTTCCTTTTTATTCTTGTATACCTTCTTATTGGTATCCTTATAGTCTTTGTTACCATACTCACCATACATAATACTTGGATTCTTTGTGTTGAAATACCTTATATTATATGTTACCTCGTATAGGACAGTGTCTTCTAGTGGGAATGTTTCTATCTTGCCATCCCTTCTTGGGAAGGTGATTGGCTTACCCTCATAGTCTAGTTCCTTTTTGGAAACCATACGTATACTCTTGATGTTTTTAATCATGTGGGATGTAATCCTATGACCTGGCTCCCCCTTGTCATTATACAATTCCCACCTTGAATACGGCTTCTCACTTAGTACTAGAAAGGGGATATTCTTACCCATTCGCTCATCCAATGAACTATAGTACTTAGCTATTATATTTTCTGGATATATCTCATCCAGTGGAACTTTGGCATCGTGTTTTTTCGACATTGCATATAGTCCAAAAACTGTAGCTAGTGCAACAAACAAAATAATAACTACCCAATGTCTAATTTTCATTATTAAACCTCATCTTCGCACCAGGCTGCAGACTCAATCAGTATTACAGTCTCAGTATCTGAATTAACAGTTACAAATCCCCTACCTATGTCAGCCGTCCTGAAGCGACCCCCGTCTTTTTTTATTCTCAATTTTCCTTCTTTAATACCTGCAACAATCGGTATATGCCCCTTCAATATAGCCCTATCTCCAACCGTAGTTCTGAATATAGCCATATCTACCTGGTCTTCATAAAAAGTGCTGTTTGGAGTTACTACTTTTAAACTAAACATTAGTTAGCACTTCCTTTCGCCTTTCTAACTGCATCTTCTATAGTACCTACAAACAAGAATGCTGATTCTGGTAGGTCATCATGCTTACCGTCAAGTATTTCCTTAAAACCTCTGATTGATTCCTTAACTGGTACATATACACCAGGTATACCAGTAAACTGCTCACCTACTGTAAATGGCTGTGACAGGAATCTCTGTATCTTTCTAGCTCTGGCAACAGTCACCTTATCTTCATCAGATAATTCATCCATACCCAAGATAGCTATGATATCCTGTAGTTCCCTATACCTCTGTAGGATTGACTGGACACCTCTGGCTACTTCATAGTGTTCCTTACCAACTATATTTGGGTCTAGGACTCTGGATGTAGACTCTAGTGGGTCAACTGCCGGATAGATACCTAGTGATGATATCTGTCTAGATAATACCGTCTTGGCATCCAAGTGTGAGAATGTTGTCGCTGGTGCTGGGTCAGTCAAGTCATCGGCCGGTACATATACTGCCTGAACTGATGTAATTGATCCCTTCTTAGTCGATGTAATTCTCTCCTGTAGGGCACCCATCTCTGTAGCTAGTGTTGGCTGGTAACCAACTGCTGATGGCATACGTCCCAGTAGGGCAGATACCTCAGAACCAGCCTGAGTGAATCTGAATATATTATCTATGAATAGTAGGACGTCCTGACCCTCCTGGTCCCTAAAGTGTTCAGCCATTGTAAGGCCTGTTAGGGCAACCCTCATTCTTGCTCCTGGTGGCTCATTCATCTGACCAAATACCATAGCAGTCTTGTTTATAACGCCTGACTCAGTCATTTCGCCATATAGGTCATTACCTTCTCTCGTTCTCTCTCCAACTCCTGAGAATACAGATATACCACCGTGTTGCTTGGCTATGTTGTTTATAAGCTCCTGAATTAGGACTGTCTTACCAACACCGGCACCACCGAATAGACCTATCTTACCACCCTTTAGGTAAGGGGCAAGCAAGTCAACCACCTTTATACCTGTTTCCAAAATTTCTGCCTTAGTTTCTAGTTCATCGTAGGCTGGTGCTTCCTTGTGTATAGGAGAAAGGCTCACACCTTCTGGCATAGGCTTTAAGTCTATAGCCTCTCCTAATACATTGAAGACCCTACCCAAAGTTTCCTTACCAACTGGAACTGATATAGGAGCACCTGTATCCACAGCTTCCATACCCCTGACTAGTCCATCTGTAGCACTCATGGCTATACACCTTACTGTGTCATTACCTATATGCTGGGCTACTTCGGCAACTATCTTATTTCCATTTTCCAACTTTATTTCTAAAGCATTTAATAGGTTAGGTAGATTTTTTTCATCTTCAAACCTAATATCTAGTACAGCTCCAACAATCTGTACAATTTTTCCTATATTTGCCATTTTTTCCTCCTTACTTTAGGGCTTCTACACCACCGCTGATTTCCGTTATTTCTTGGGTAACAGCACCCTGTCTAGCCCTATTGTAGCTAAGTTCTAAATTCTGAATCATTTCATTTGCATTGTCTGTAGCTGATTCCATGGCAGTTCTTCTTGCTCCCTGTTCAGAAGCATATGACTCCACTATAGCCCCATTAACCGTACCCGTGATATAGGTAGGTATAAGGAATTCTAGGACACTCTCCGCTGAAGGAAGGTACTTGACCTTGGCTTTTGGACCAGTTTCCGTCTTCTTGAATTTATTGATAAATTCTTCTGCCTCCTTGGCCTCAGCCTCTCTTCTTTCATACCTTTCACGAAGGATTTCTTCACTAATATAGACATTAGGATCTTTTTCTTCCTGTATTTCCCTATATCTTTCACCACCATATTCAAGTGGTTGGTCGAAAACCAAAGGCAGCAGTTTAATAGCCTTAGGCTTTTGTGACAATGCAGATTCAAATTCTGTATAAGTAAGGATGACTTCATCGATTTGGCCTTCTTCATACATCTTCATAAGCTTGTCGGTGATTGCCCTTACCTCTTCATACTCATACTTTTCTACTGATTCAATCCTATCTATTATCTTTACATCTTTCTTGGAAAAATAATCATATGATTTTTTTCCAACTGTTATTACGTAATCTTCAACTAACCCCATATACTTCTCTGCCTCTTTAAAAGCACTCGAATTATATCCACCTGCCAGACCCCTGTCTCCGGCAATTACTAAGTGACACCTAGTCTTTAGGTCTCTAGCCTTTAAAAATTGGTTATTTAGTCCCTTAGTATTTACTGAAATATCAACTATAGTTTCATACATTGTATTAAAGTATGCACTAGAGTTTTCTGTGGCCTGCTTAGCTTTTCTCAGTTTTGATGAGGCTACCAGATGCATGGCGTTAGTAATTTGCTTGGTACTATTTACGCTGGCAATACGATTTTTAATTGCCTTCATTCCAGCTCCTGCCATTGTACGCCTCCTTTAAAATTATACTTCTGTTTTGAATTTTACCTTGAACTCTTCTATTGCCTTTGTAAGTTCTTCGTTAAAGTCTTCAGCATTTAGTATCTTTTTAATTATTTCAGGGTGTACGCTATCCATATAGCTGTATAGTTCTGCCTCAAACCTCTTTATATCTTCTAGCTCGATATCTGCTAGTAGGTTATTGATTACTGCATATATTATAATTACCTGGTTTTCTACTGTTATAGGATTATGTTCATCCTGCTTTAGAACTTCTACTATTCTCTGTCCCTGGGCAAGTCTTCTCTTAGTATCTTCATCCAAGTCTGAACCGAACTGAGAGAAGGCTGCAAGCTCTCTATACTGAGAATATGCGAGCTTTAATGTACCAGCTATCTTCTTCATTGACTTAATCTGGGCAGATCCACCAACTCTTGATACTGATATACCAGGGTCAACGGCTGGCCTGACACCTGCATAGAATAGCTCTGGCTGTAAGTATATCTGACCATCTGTGATTGATATTACATTTGTTGGTATATAGGCGGCAACGTCACCGGCCTGTGTTTCTATAACCGGTAGGGCTGTCATTGATCCACCACCCAAGTCATCAGATAACTTGGCAGCCCTTTCTAGTAGTCTTGAATGTAGGTAGAAAACATCACCTGGATAGGCTTCACGACCTGGTGGTCTCCTTAGTAACAGAGACATTTCTCTGTAGGCAACCGCCTGCTTAGAAAGGTCATCATATACTATTAGGACATGCTTTCCATTGTACATAAATTCTTCACCTATAGCAGCACCAGCATATGGGGCTAGATACTGTAATGGTGCAGATTCTGATGCTGTTGCTGATACTACTATCGTATAGTCCATAGCACCAAATTCTTCAAAAGTTGAAACCAACTGGGCTACAGTTGACCTCTTCTGGCCTATGGCCACATATATACAGATTACATCCTTACCCTTTTGGTTGATAATAGTGTCAGTAAGTATAGATGTCTTACCTGTCTGCCTATCACCAATAACCAACTCTCTCTGACCCCTACCGATTGGTATCATTGAGTCAATTGACTTAATACCAGTCTGTAGTGGTTCAAATACTGACTTCCTGCTCATGATTCCTGGTGCCGGATACTCAACTGGTCTAGTCTTGTCAGTTAATATATCTCCCCTACCATCTATAGGCTGACCTAGGGCATTTACTACCCTACCTATCATGGCCTCGCCAACTGGTACTTCAACTATCCTACCAGTCCTCTTTACCAGGTCACCTTCCTTGATACTTGAATCATCACCAAGTATAACGGCACCTACAACCTCTTCTTCAAGGTTAAGGGCCATACCAAATACCTTATTTGGGAATTCAAGTAGCTCACCTGACATGACACTTTCAAGGCCATATACACTTGCTATACCGTCACCAACGCTTAATACGCTACCAGTGTCGGTAAGTTTTATCTTATTGTCATAATTCTTAATCTGACTTTTTATTATGGAACTTATTTCCTCTGGTTTTAAATTCATTGGTTCACCACCATTTCCTTATGATATTACCTGAGATAGGGTATCCTTTATACCATCTAACCTGGTCTTTATACTACCATCTATCTCTTCATTACCTATTTTCACAAGGGCACCACCTAGTATGCTCTCGTCTATTTCATTTGTTAATTTTATTGTTTTATTATATTTGGCAGAAAGCTTGCTCTCTAGTTCAGCCAACTTGTCTGGACTGAGTGCTATAGCAGTTATTACCTTTCCTTCTGCAACATTATTTTTTGTATCCAACATGAGCTTGTATGACTTCACTATTGAATCCAGCTCAGTAGTCCTCTTATTCTCTATCAAGACCATCAAAAAGTTTCTGACATCCCTTGATAGCTTGTCAGTGAAGAGCTTGTCTGCTATATCCAATTTTTCGTCCTTACCTATAAAAGGGGACCTCAATACATCATATAAGTTTTTATTGTCTAAAATAAGCTTGTTTAAATCCTCTATTTCTGAATATATTTCGGAAAGTTGATTTTCTTCTTCTGCTAATTGAAATAAAGCCTCTGCATACCTATTTGCAACTTGACTAATCATTCTTAGCTTCTCCTACTTCTTTAATAAAGTTCTCTATCAAATCTTCATGCTTAGCCTTGTCTATATCTTTTTCGATAACCTTTGATGCTGCCAATACAGCTATCTCAGAAATCTCAGACTTAATATTATTAAAGGCCTGTTCTTTTTCCTTTGCAATTTCATTATTTGCCTTTTGCTTGATATATTCAGCTTCCTTCTTGGCTTCTGAAATTATAGTATCAGACTTCTCTTCCGCCCTCTTCCTGGCAAAATCAACTATCATCTGACCCTCATCACGGGCATCTTGAATCTTAGTTTCATATTCTGACTTAAATTTCATACCTTCTTCCTTTGCCTTCTGACCTGCTTCTATATTGTTCTTTATGTCAGCATCTCTAGCATCCATGACATCTATAATCTTCTTGAACAAGACCTTTCTCAATATCAAGAACAATATCAGTACATTGGCTAGGGTAAAGAAAAGCTCATATGTCAAGCCTACTAATGGCTTAAATTCCATATTTGTTGCCTCCCATCTTTAGCTGTATTCTTTGATTACATCTGTATCCAAGGGTTAACAAATATTAGTATAATCGCTATTACTAGACCGTATATAGCTGAAGACTCTGCAACCGCCTGACCTAATAACATAGTTGATATGATATCACTCTTTGCTTCTGGCTGGTTGGCCACTGCCTCTGCTGCCTTACCTGCTGCAAAACCCTGACCTGCGCCTGCACCTATACCTGTTGCAACTGCTATACCAGCACCTATTGCTGAACCTGCTATCGCTATTCCTAAACTCATTCCTTCTAACATATTCTTCTCCTCCTAAATTTTATTATTTCCATATTATACTTTTTTCTTATCATTACTCTTGTGTTGCTCCACTTACAAATACCATAGTCAGCATTATAAATATAAATGCCTGTAACGAACCTGCAAAGAGGTCAAAATATAGGTGTAGTGGAACCGGTATTAAAAATTCACCAACCGGAATCTTCAATGAAGGTATCATACTTGAAAAATATTCCAGCATCTTGTAGAACAAGGACATTATTATCGAACCACCCAATATATTACCAAATGGACGGAAACTCAATGATATAGGTCTTGCAAATTCACCTATTATATTAAGTGGTGCCATCAAAGGTGTCGGCTCTAACAAGCCCTTGAAATATGCCATACCCTTGAACTTTACACCCATGACATAGATCATGAAGAATGTAATCAAGGCCCAGGCTACTGTTGTATCCAAGTCTGTAGTCGGTGACCTAAATCCTAACATTACTATTAGGTCCGAACATACAAAGAACAAGAATATAGTTCCAATATATGATATCATCCAAGGTGCACGCTTTATAAAAGCAGTTCCCGTAGTCTCAGTAACCAGGTTCCTAAGTCCCCCAATTGCCCATTCCAAAAAGACCTGTTTCTTGCTGGTTGGAACTTTCTGAATGTTCCTAGTAAGCAAGAAGGCTACTATAATCAAAAAGGCCATTATTATCCACTGGGTTACTATGGTCTCACTTAGTTTAAAGTTACCAAAATAGAGAACATATTTTGCTTGATACATAAGCCTAATCCTCCTTTCTCATTTTCTTTATTAAGTTTTTGCCTCCAAGGAGGTTTTGGGCTTTTATTACTATATTAGTACTAATCAAGCCAAATGCAACAGTATACACGTTTATATGCTTTGTAGTTGCTGCAAAAACCAGGATGGCCCCATAGATAAAAATCCTGAAAGCATAGCTTCCCAAGGATGACAGGGTTGCTTTAGTCTTGTCCCTATCACCTAGGCCATCTAAATTTTTAGCTATAGAAAATAGGCCTAGCATGGCAACTATACTGCCTGCTATAAGACCAGCCATAGTGCTGACTGATGCCTTTCCAATCAAGGCTATCACAACCAGTCCCACCAGGTCATATACTCCTATACCTATGTATATTTTTTTCAAATTTTCTATCAGTTGTTTATCCAATGCATCACTTCCTAACCCATCAACATATAAACCTATACACTATTAAAAACCCTTTTTCAAAGATGTCTACTTGTATTTATCTTCCTTTTTAGTGAACACCTTGAGGGTCTTGTATAGACTGACAAAGGCACTTGCTATGCCTAATATTATGAATATTATTGAAAATATTGGCGAAGTACCCAACTTCTTGTCGATAGTTATCCCTATAAAGCCGCATCCAAATATACACACTACTACCATAATTCCTAATTGCGTAAGTAATGAAAAAGACTTCATAGCTTCAAACCATATGCTATTTTTACCCATATTTCCTCCATAAATTCAATTGACTACTAATTATATCACATTTTAACCCTACTTACCCTTAAGTATACCCAAAATTTAACAATTTTAAAAATTATTAACATTGATTTCATATTAGGTTCACAAAGGAAGTCTATATGTATACCAGTAGGTATTAAAAAAACTTAAAGGCTGCACTGACAATAAAGTCCGTGCAACCTCTGTTTTTATTGAAACTACTTAGTTCCAAATAATCTATCTCCAGCATCGCCTAGACCTGGTACGATATACTTATGGTCATTTAATTTTTCATCTACAGAAGCTACATAAATGTCTACTTCCGGATACTTGCTGTGAACTACTTCTATACCTTCTGGAGCAGCAACTAGGTTTATCATTCTGATATTCTTTGCCCCCCTAGCCCTTAATAGCTCTATGGCAGCTGTAGCTGAACCACCTGTAGCCAACATAGGGTCAACCAAAAATACTTCTCTCTCACCTATATCCTGAGGCATCTTACAGTAGTATTCTACTGGTTCACATGTTTCAGGGTCCCTGTATAGACCTATATGTCCAACCTTTGCAGCTGGAATCAGGCTGATAAAGCCATCAACCATACCTATACCTGCCCTAAGAATTGGAACTATAGCCAACTTCTTACCGTCTAGTTCCTTGGCCATTGTCTTCTGTATAGGTGTTTCTATTTCTACATCCCTAAGTGGTAGGTCCTTAGTAACCTCATAACCCATCAACATAGTTATCTCAGTCAATAACTCTCTGAAATCCTTTGAACCCGTTGATGTCTTTCTCATTAAAGTTAACTTGTGCTGAATTAATGGATGGTCTGTTATTACTACTCTTTTCATGTCTTCCTCCTAAAATATATGTTATAAATTTTTATTTTCTATCGCTCTTATCTTGTCTACCCTATTCTGGTGCCTTCCACCTTCAAATGATGAATTAAGGTAAGCATCTACTATATCTAGGCCAAGGCCTATGCCTGTAACCCTTTCTCCTAAGGCTATCATATTAGCATCATTGTGGGCCTTAGTCATCCTGGCAGAGAAAGTATCTCCCACTGTTGCACACCTAATCCCCTTTACCTTGTTGGCTGCTATTCCGATACCTATGCCTGTTCCACACACTAGGATACCACATTCAGTTTCACCACTGGCAACACTCATTGCTGCCTTTTCAGAATAATCCGGATAATCTACTGAATCACTTGAATTAGTTCCAAAATCTACTACTTCATGACCTGACTTTTCTAGGTGCTTTTTTATAGCAGCTTTTAGGTTTAGTCCACCATGATCACATGCTAATGCTATTTTCATATTTATTCCTCCAAAATTTTATTTTAACTACACGACAGTATAGCTTTATATACTATTATATAATCCTGTAGCCAGCTGCCTTTTTCAGCCTATTCATTATGGCTACACCTAGACCTTTTTCCTCAAAGTAGGGAACATAGGCTATGTCTATAGATTCCCTATCAAGGCTTATAAGGCTATCAAACAGGTTCTTTGCGACTTCAGCATCAGACTCCCCTAGGTCAAAAACCTGGGCCTGATAAGGGTGTTGGTCAGAACTTCTGGTCAGAACTCCGGTTTTTAGTCCCTTCTTGGCATTGTCCAAGCATAGTTCATCCACCCTCCTGGCAAAGTCTTCCTGGTCACCAGCCCTTACTATATAGACCTGGGCCTGGGGCGAATAGTGTTTGTACTTCATGCCTGGAGCCTTGGCCCTGATATTATCGTCCTTATTTTTCAAAGACGGGTCTAGGTCTACCTGGCCTAGGACCTCTCCCAACATTTCCAAGGTTATACTACCTGGCCTAAGCACCATGGCTACATCACCGGATAGATCAACAATAGTGGACTCTACCCCATAGTTACAAGGTCCTCCGACCAGTATTCCATCTACCCTACCATCCATATCCCTGATTATATGCTCGGGTTTGGTTGGGGATGGCCTGCCTGATATATTCGCTGAGGGTGCTGCTATTGGAACCCCTGCCTGCCTTATCAGGTCTCTGGCCACCTGGTCTGATGGCATCCTAATGGCCACCGTATCCAGGCCACCACTGGTCCTATCTGGTATAATATCCTTTTTTTTGAAAACTATGGTCAAGGGACCTGGCCAAAATTTGTCCATCAATAATTTTGCCCTATCATCTATATTCTCCACCAGACCGTAGACATCCTCCTTATCTGCAATATGAACTAGAAGGGGATTATCACTTGGCCTCCCCTTGGCCTGGTATATCTTGGCAGCTGCCTCTTCATCCAGGGCATTTGCCCCCAGGCCGTAGACAGTCTCCGTTGGGAAAATCACTGTCTTACCACTAGCCAGCATACTGGCAAATACTGCTATCAAGTCTTTGTCTGGCTTGTTTACATCTATTTCTTTTATAAGTGTTTTCATAAAATCAACCTTCTTTACAAGTCTTATCTCTTATTTAAAAGGATTACTTCTCTAAAAAAGGCTTTAGTAAAACCAAAGCCTTTTAAAAATATCTAGATTATATTGATGACATCTTTTCAGTCTGGTCAACTGTGATCAATGCATCTATCATTTCATCTAAATCCCCGTCTATAAATGAATCTAACTTATATAGGGTTAAATTAATTCTATGGTCACTAACCCTTCCTTGTGGGAAGTTATATGTTCTGATTCTTTCTGATCTGTCTCCAGTACCAACCTGGCTCTTTCTTTCTGCAGCTATATCCTTCTGCTGTTCAGCCAGGGCCTTGTCATAAAGCCTAGCCTTCAATACCTTCATGGCCTTTTCCTTGTTCTTTAACTGAGACTTTTCGTCCTGGCAAGAAACAACTTCACCTGTAGGTATATGAGTTAGTCTAACCGCTGAGTCAGTTGTGTTGACACACTGGCCACCATTACCTGATGCCCTAAATACGTCAACCCTTACATCTTCTGGATTTATATCTATTTCAACGTCCTCTACCTCTGGTAATACAGCTACTGTCGCCGTAGATGTATGTATTCTACCACCAGATTCTGTAGTAGGTATTCTCTGAACCCTATGAACACCTGATTCATACTTTAGTCTAGAATAGGCCCCCTTACCCTTTATCATAAAGGATACTTCCTTGTAGCCACCTACTCCAGTTTCATTGGAACTCATCAATGAAGTCTTCCAACCCCTTCTTTCTGCATACCTAGAGTACATCCTGAACAGGTCTCCTGCAAATAGGGCTGCTTCATCACCACCAGCTCCACCCCTAATCTCTATGATAACATTCTTTTCATCATTAGGGTCCTTTGGTACTAGTAGTATCTTTAGTTCATT
The DNA here is from genome assembly GCF_000147675.1 of Peptostreptococcus stomatis DSM 17678. Lineage (GTDB taxonomy): Bacteria > Bacillota > Clostridia > Peptostreptococcales > Peptostreptococcaceae > Peptostreptococcus > Peptostreptococcus stomatis. The sequence goes on from NZ_ADGQ01000056.1 coordinate 88,837, forward strand.
TTCATATTCTTCTAGTAGGGCTTCAGACTCAGATAGCTCCATCTTGGCCAATTCTCTTAGGTCTTCGTCACTCTCTTCTTCAAGTATCTGCTTTGATTCTGCAATACTTTGGCTTGCCTTACTGTATTCCCTGTACTTCATTACAATTGGTTCTATTTCAGAAGTTTCCTTCATCAACTTTTGCCAAGTAGGTTGGTCACTGATTATATCAGGATCTGCTACTTTTTGGCTTAGTTCCTTGTACTTATCTTCCAAAACCTTTAGCTTATTTAGCATTTGATTTTCACCTTCCTGTATTTTATCTAAACATATATATTATTCCTAAATTTCCACATAATCAATTGTATATTTTAACATAAGTCGACCTAAAATGTCAATATTTATAGGCGGCAACAAGGCGGTCAAAACCCTGTATATCCTTTTTTGTATATGCCTTGGTATAGCCAACTTGAGCCATCTTTTTTAGTATTTTTTCTGCCTGGTCATGGCCTGATTCAAAGACTAGTTTTCCACCCAGTTTAAGGTAGTCATAGGCATCTTCTATAATCCTGTTATAAAAGTCCATCCCATCATTACCACCGGCCAGAGCCAACCTAGGCTCATAGTCTTTTACATCCCTTTCTAGACCTTCTATAACCTGGTCTTCTATATAGGGTGGATTAGATACTATTATATCCAAGCATCCCCTGTAGTCACCAAGATTAGTAAAGAGGTCCGATTCTATAAGCTTAACTGTATCCAGTCCAAAAGACTTTCTATTTATAGTCGCTACCTCCAGGGCCGACTTGGATATATCAACACCTATAAAGTTAACAGTCCCATCCTTGGCTTTGCCAGAATCTTCTTTTGCCCTATCCTTCCATAGACTAGCCCCACTAAGGATGATGGCACCTGACCCAGTACACATATCCAGGACATTTATATCTCTAGCCTGCTTAGTACTTTCCATCTCTCCTATACTTTCCACCAGGTCCTCTACCAACAGTTCTGTATCCGGTCTTGGTATCAAGACCCTCTCATCCACATAAAAGTCTAGGCCCATAAATTCCTTCTTATTTATTATATAGGCTATGGGCATCTGGTCCAACCTCTTGGCTATCATATCTTCAAAAATAGACATCTTATCCGAGTCTAGGTCCTGGCCATAATTAATCATCAACTTTACCCTGTCCCAGCCTAGGATATGGCACAAGATTATCTCTACATCTAGCCTGGCTGTAGGGCTTGTAGCTGACAAAAGACCACTATATTTTTCTATTATATCCTTAATTAGCACTGCTAAATTCACTCTCTCTTTCTCTTTACCTTTAGAATTATATCATAGATAGGATAACTTGTGGTAAAATAGGGTAATAGTCTAATAAGATTGACAGAAGAATTAATATAAAGAATAATAGCAGAGTTAAAAGGAGAATATATGAATTTAAAAAAGATAAAAAAAGCCCTTATAACCGCCCTCCCCATAGCCTTTTGTTATGTATCTTTGGGCTTCATAGGCGGTACTATGATAAGTAAGGTAGGCTTCAACCTACTAGACATAACATTAATTACCATATTTGTCTTTTCAGGCAGTGCAGTATTTATAGCCTCCAATATGCTAATAGGGGGTATAAATCCCCAGATATCTATATATCTGACCCTAACTATCATAATTACAAACCTGAGAAATACCCTGTATAGCTCGGCCCTGGTAAATGATACCAAAAATCTCAAGGGATGGAAGAAGCTAGTCTTCTCCATGTTTATAGCTGATGAAACCTTTGCTATCAATAAGACCTGCTACGAGAATGACCCTGAATGGGATGGGGACCTTGCCCTATATGTCAATATCTTTAGCTGTATATTTGGCTTGATAGGCAACCTACTCGGTGGATTTTTTGGTCAAATTATAGATATACCATTGGATATGGGAACCTTTATGATGTCTAGTATGTTTGTAATCCTGGCTGTCTTACAGGTTAAAAATAAGCAAGACCTACTCATCCTAGTCATAGCCATACTTGTATCATTTGTAGTATTATACATCTACCAGGGTGGCCTAGACCTGATTATAGTTGCCCTAATAGTAACTAGCATAGGATACTTTATAGATAAGAATAATGAAAAAAAAGGAAAGTTGGTGGACACAGATGAATGATAATATATTAAAACTGTGCATAATAGGTGTATCATTTATATTTATGTTTGCCATGAGGTACCTTCCCTTCGTAATCTTGGGCAAGAGTGGCAATTCAAAGGAATTCGATCGATTTATAAAATATATCCCCCTAGGTGTTTTTATAGCCATGATAGTAAAGGATATATTCTTTAAAAACGGCCAGTTATTCTTGTCAATTTCAAATATTAAGTTGATACCACTTATACTGATAATCCTGATATCGGTTAAATTTAGGAATATAGGTGTATCAGTTGTTTCCGGTGGAATTATAATGCTTATCGCCCTAAACTTTTTTTAAAACTACCCCCACTCATGTGGGGGTGATTTTTTACAAAAAAAGACTACTGCAAAATTTGCAATAGTCCCTTAATACATAAATTCGAATTTAAATATTAATCTAGGTGTAAGATTACTCCATATTGAATCTCTTCTTGAACTTATCGATTCTTCCACCCTTTTCGATATTCTTCTGCTTACCTGTATAGAATGGATGACATTCTGAACAGATTTCTACTCTTATCTCGTCCTGAGTTGATCCTGCCATAAATGTATTTCCACAAGCACAACGTACTTCAACTTCCTTGTAGTTTGGCTGTATATCCTTCTGCATGAAATTCACTCCTCTCTTTATAATAACGAACCTTTCCGATTCTAATAAAATTCAACTCCCTTATTATAACACAATATATGACTTAGTTCAATAACTTTATAGCCACTATTTAAAATTAATTTGATTAATCTTTTCTATAAATTCCTTGTTATCCCTAGTTTTTTTCATTTCCTCTATTATGTTATCAGATATATTCTGGTTGTTACCATTGGTAAATGACCTCCTAAGTTTGTACAGGGCATCTATCTCTTCAGCAGTCAATAGGAGGTCTTCCCTCCTTGTTCCTGACTTATATACATCTATGGCAGGGAATATCCTCTTTTCTGCCAGGTTTCTATCAAGATGAAGTTCCATATTACCTGTACCCTTGAATTCTTCAAAGATTACATCATCCATCCTAGACCCTGTATCTATCAAGGCTGTACCCAATATAGTCAAGGAACCACCATTTCTTATATTTCTAGCTGCACCAAAGAACTTCTTAGGTCCATATAGGGCTCCTGGATCTAGACCACCAGTAAGGGTCCTTCCCGTTGGATTTATAGTAAGGTTATAGGCTCTGGCTAGCCTGGTTATACTATCCAGTAGGATAACTACATCCTTGCCGTGCTCTACCAACCTCTGGGCCCTACTCAATACCATTTCGGCCACCTTTACATGGTGGGAAGATGCCTGGTCAAAAGTTGAATATATTACCTCACCATCTATAGACTCCATCATATCTGTAACTTCTTCCGGCCTTTCATCTATCAATAGAACTATTAGGGTCACATCCGGATAATTTTTAGTGATACTATTGGCAACACTCTTCAATAATACAGTTTTACCAACCTTAGGTGGTGCCACTATCATACCCCTCTGTCCCTTACCTATAGGTGCAAAAAGGTCGATTATCCTGGTAGAAATACCCTCTCTATCAGTTTCCAAAACCAGTTTTTCATCTGCATATATTGGCAATAGCTGTTCGAATGGGGTCCTTGACCTTCCAGTTGATATATCATCTCCATTCACCTTATATATATACATCATACCCCTAAAACGTTCATTTGGATTTTCTGGCTTTACTACACCGGTTATAAAGTCTCCAGTCTTAAGGCCAAACTTTCTTATCTGGTTGGGAGATACATAGGTGTCATTTTCTGTTGACAAGTAGTTACTTCCCCTCAAAAAACCAAATCCATCTGGTAGGATTTCAAGTACACCTTCAGCCTTATTATCTTCGTTCATCTCTGGAGGAGTCATATATAGGACCCTCTTTTGCTGGCCCTGGTTGCCATCTTGTTGGCTCTTGTACTGACCTCTTTCTCCACTTGGATTTCCGCCATGCCTCTTGGTATCTTCATTTATTTCTTCTTGTCTATTAAGGTCTTCCTTATTGTCAAGACCTTGACTAGAATCAGTATTTCCACCCTGTATAGCTTCTTTTATCTTTTCTATTAGGCCAGACTTATTGTAGGTAGTAACCGACTTAACCCCTAAATTTCTCGCCTTAACCCTCAATTCTACTAAACTTTCGCCTTTTAATTTTTCAATTTCTCTATCTGTCATAAGGGCCTCCTTATCTTAATCACCTATCAATACACTAATAGCAAAGGCCACACTAGAGACCGCAAACATTAGTGCTATTAGAATAGATACCACCTTATATACGACTTTATTCTTCTTAGCCATTTAAATAACTACCTTTCACTATTTTCCTTTTCACAAACCTGGTTTAAATACTTCAAGAATTCATCTCTAAGTTCTGGTTTTTTAAGGGCTGCATCAACTGTAGCCTGCAAAAAGCCCAGCTTGTCCCCCAGGTCATACCTCCTGCCCTCAAATACATAGGCATACATATCTTCCCTGTCCTTTAATATCTCCAGGGCATCAGTCAGTTGGATTTCACCATTCTTGCCCGGTGGTATCTGGCCCAGAATATCAAATATCTGAGGTGTAATTATATACCTACCCAGGATAGCCACATTTGATGGGGCCTGGTCTGGGTCTGGCTTCTCAACCAGGGCATTTACCTTATATATATTGTCTGATAGCTTTTTACCATCGATTATACCGTACTTGTCAGTATTTTCCTTGTCGACCTCTTGGACACCAAGTATGCTGGCATTGTGGACTTCATAGGCATCTATCAACTGCTTTAAGCAAGGCTCCCCCTGGCCATTATCCACCATGTCATCACCCAACATAACAGCAAAGGGTTCGTCACCTATAAAGTACCTGGCACAGTATATGGCATCACCCAAACCCTTAGGCTCCTTCTGCCTTATATAGTGGATATTTACCATATTTGATATGCCCTTCACTATTTCTAGCAGGTCTGTCTTACCCTTGTTCTCCAATTCTAATTCCAGCTCTACAGACTTGTCAAAGTGGTCTTCTATAGACTTCTTATTCCTGCCTGTGATTATCAAGATTTCTTCAACACCAGATGCTACTGCCTCTTCTATAATATACTGAAGAGTCGGCTTGTCTACTATTGGCAACATCTCCTTAGGCTGAGCCTTGGTTGCAGGCAAAAACCTCGTTCCCAAACCGGCAGCTGGTATTACTGCTTTTTTCACTACCTTATTCATTATACTTCCTCCAGCTTTCAATAAGCTAAACTAATTCATACAATTCTTTAGCCTCGTCCTTTAAGACGTGTTCTTTTATATTTGTTATCCTATATTCAACAATTCTCTCACCAAATGTGATTCTAAGGACATCACCTACCCTCACCTCTGAAGACGACTTGGCTAACTTACCATTTATTTCTACCAGTCCCTTTTCACAAGCCTCTTTGGCTACTGTCCTTCTTTTAATTATCCTTGACACCTTAAGGTATTTATCTAATCTCATCCTAACTTCCTTTTTACAATATTTATTACAAATTCCTTATTTATACTATTATCTATTATACCACACAAGAAAAAAATAGTACTGACAATTTACACTGTCAATACTATTTTGTAGTAAACTTTATTAAATTCGCTTTTATTACTTGTTGTTTACTAATTCCTTAAGACCCTTACCAGCCTTGAATACTGGTGCCTTAGAAGCTGGTATTTCTATAACTTCTTCTGGCTTTCTAGGGTTTCTTCCTGATCTAGCTGCTCTTTCTCTAGTTTCGAAAGTACCGAATCCTACTAACTGAACCTTATCTCCAGCTACTAGAGTTTCTTCAACAACCTTCATGAATGCATTTAATGCTAATTCACTTTCCTTCTTTGTTAAATTACTCTTTTCTGACATCTTTGCAACTAATTCTGCCTTGTTCACAATAACTACCTCCTATATTTATAATTTCACAATAAAAAATGTAACTCACTTTCTAGTTAACAACATTATTATACATAACTTTTGTTCATTTTTCAATATTTTTATACAAATAATTTGTATTTTTTATCTTTTTTTTACAATTTTCAACTCAAATCCTAGTTTATTCAGCCTCAAAATAGGAAAAATATGCCATATCAGATAGTTCATCCAGGTCAAAATAGCCTTCCCTGCTTCCCTCTTTAGCCATAAGGGTCAGGGCATATAGAAGGTCAGATAAGTCTTCTAACATAAGTTCAAAGTCAGAATCAAGGTCTTTTTTGGCCTTTTGACAAACTGCAAGCATCCTATTGAGTATAACTTCATAAGAGTCTTTCATATCTTTATCTAATTCAAGACCAGCCTTAAGGAGTTTTACTTCCAGCCTTTCTAACATCTCACCAAGGTCCTGACTTTCTAATCCCCTTATTATATCCTCAAGAGCCCTGTATTTCCTTCCCTGACCTGGCCTTCCATCAGACCTTGGTATATATACACTGGTCAAGTGGTCAAAGTCATTGGCTTGACTATCCAGGTCGTACAAGGCTAGCCTTGTCTTTCTTTCTAGCCCCTTAATACCTGCGCCACTGACTATCCATACCTCTTGGTCGTCCTGGTAGTAGTCCATTAGTACCAACTTTACATTAGAGGCTATATACCTATCATAGACCTGGGTAACTATTATATTAGCCCGGTCATCCAGATTAACCTTGTCTATAGTGAAGGCATCCAAGAGCCTAAAACCCTCTGCCGGATCAAAGCCCAGATAATTATACATGGCATCTATAAAGCTCATGGAAGGTATGATTTCTATACCTACCCCTTCTTCCAGGGCATATTTTTCAACTAGCCCCACCGTAGATTCAGCTACCCTAGGGTGGCCTGGTACAGCATAAACTATATCTGTATCCCTGGCCAGGTTGATAAGCTCCCTGGCTATAGACTCATAAACTTGCTCAAAGTCTTCCTTACTATCATAGTATTGGTCAAAAGACCTATATCCTATATCCAAAAGGTCTACTATGGGATGTTTTTCGGTCCTCAGGTAGACTGGCCTACCAGACTTCAAGAGCTCCATGGCCCCATGACTTATCTGTGATATATCTCCAGCACCTAAACCTACTATACTAAGAGCCATAAACCTAACCCCTTATCAACCTATATTTTTTCAACTTAGCAAGCAACTTGTTACCCTTTGGCATGGCTAGGATTTCTTCCTGGGTAATACCTCCAAATCCCAGGATACCAAATACATATACTAGACCACCTATAGAAATAGCTATCAAGGTAGCTATCTTAGTATTCAAGAAAATTGCCATTCCTATATATGATAGCCTGGCTGCTACAAACATTAGCATAACCACTAAAAGTGGCTTTATAAAGAATTCCATCTGGTTGAACTGTAACTTTAGCGACTTTTTTATATATACGTATTCAATGGCCGCAGCTATCACATAGGATACAAGGGTACCAAAGGCTGAACCCAAGATATTTATCGATGGTATGGCTGTCAATACATAACTTACTACTATCTTACCTACTATACCACATAGAAGGGCTACAACTGGAACCATCGGCTTGCCCATCCCCTGTAATATACCATTAAATGTATATAGTAGACCAAGGAAAATGCAGGCTGGTGATAGGGTAAACAAGATCATACCTAGGGTAACTCCCGTCTGTTTTGGGAATAATAGGGCCATTATCGGTGTAGACAATGAAGCCAAACCAAAGGCACATGGTAATAGAAGTAAAAGGGTAATCTTTATAGCCAGCTTGGCATTATGTCTGGCCTGGTTGTAGTCCTTCAAGGCATATGATTCTGAAATAGCCGGCACCAAACTCATACCTATAGCTGTAGTAAAGACCATTGGCATGGCTATAATCGGCATAGACATACCCGTCAACTGGCCAAAAAGTGAGTTGGCAGACAATAGGGTATAACCGGCAACCTTAAGCCTCATTATGACTATAACTGAGTCAACCACATTTACCAAAGGCATTATACATGCTCCTATACTTATAGGAAGAACTACCCAAAGTATATTTTCTACTATCTCACCCATAGGCTTCTTCACATAGCCTACACTCTCAGAAATCATAGTTTTTCTCTTCTTTGTGTCCTTTAGGTATACTAGGACCAAGAACAAGAAGGATGCAAAGGCACCTATGGTCGCACCTGATATACCTCCTGCAGCACCCATCTTAGGCCCAAACTGCTTCATAAGTACATAGGCCAAGCCAAGTCCTAGGAAGACCCTAAATACCTGTTCAAATATCTGTGATATTGCTATCCTGCTCATCTGTTGGTAACCCTGGTAGTAACCACGGTAGGCAGACATTGACGGTACAATCAACAAGGCAGGGGCAATGGCCCTCATGGCCGTAACTGCACTTGGATTGTGTTGGACATTGCTAACTATAAAGTCCGCCCCAAAGAATAGGATTATAAACATGACAAGACCCGTAGCAAAAAGCATTATATGGGTTATCTTAAATATTTCGTTGGCCCCCTTATGGTTGCCTAGGGCCACCTGTTCAGAGACCAACTTGGCTATAGCAGTTGGAAAACCGGCTGTAGCCAGGGTTAAAAACAAGGCATATACCGGGTAGGCTGTCTGGTAGTAGCCCATACCCTCAGACCCTATCAAGGAGCCTAGAGGTATTCTAAATACTGCTCCCAATAGCTTGATTATTACTCCTGCCGCCCCCAGTATCAGGGTTCCCTTAATAAATTTATTACCTTTTTTTTCTTGTGCTCCCATTATTTCCTCCATCTACTTAATTGTCTATACTCATCAAAGTCCGTAAATCTCCTAGATACATAATCTCTGTTCAAATTTACCTGTAATCAAATACTTACTCATAGTAATTCAACCTATATTATATCATAGATTATTGATTTATCTTTAACTGTCTAAAAAACTTTTTTAAAATATATAGCCTTTGGAAAAACAAACACAAGAGAGGCCACCTTATCTAAAATGATTGGGTAGCCTCTTAATAATTTTCTTAGTCAATAAAGAGTCCAGACTTTTTAAGTCTTCTTTATTGCTTGTTAGTATATAAGCTTATTTCTTAGAGTCCTTTGAGTTTGAATCATTAGACTTGTTTGTATCAGTTGACTTTTTTTCATCAGTCTTCTTATCACTTGAAGTTTCAGTATCATCAAAAGGAATATCCTTTAACTTGTCTTCGTGTATTTCTGTCTTAGTTCCCTTTACTATCTCATCAACCAACTTCTTAATCTTTTCATTTATAAGACTTGTCTTTATTTTATCCTTGCTCTTTTCATAGTCTGCCTTTACCCTCTTATTTAACTTGATAATATGGTAACCAAACTGCGTTTCAACTATAGGAGATATTTCACCCTCCTTAAGGGCAAATGCCGCCTTTTCAAATTCAGAAACCATCTGGCCCTTACCAAATTCACCTAGGGCGCCACCTTTGGCAGCACTTCCTGGATCCTGAGAATTTTTCTTGGCTAATTCAGCAAAATCTGTACCTGACTTCAACTGCTTAAGTAGGTCTTCAGCCTTCTTCTTAGCCTCAGCCTTCTTTTCATCTGAAAGAGGCTTGTTATTATCATCAACAGTCTTGATTAAGATATGAGAAGCATCTAGCTTATCTCCTTCTGTTTCAAACTTAGCCTTTACCTCCTCCTCTGTAGGCATTGCCTTCTTCTGTAAGAAGTTTAATAGGCTTGTCATTGTAGCCGCCTGTTCAGAATACTTGTCCATGAAGGCCTGGTCTATTCCTGCCTTCTCAAACTTTTCCTTAGCCTTGGCATTTTCAAAAGCTTCCTTGTTCTTTTTCTTGTACTGGCTTAGGACTTTTTCATCTGGCTTTACATTATTTTTTTCTGCATAGCTTAGGTATACCCTAGACTTAACCATAGACTGAAGAACATTCTTCTTAACAGTTTCCTGATATTCCTTGTTCTGAGACTTCATCTGGTCCCAAATTTTGTCACCATACTGCATCTCATACATCAACTTTGTAAACTTTAGCTGCTCTATGTACTCCTTCTTTGAGATACCCTTTCCGTCTACAGACGCTACATCATCACTTGAACACGCCACTGTAGATAATCCCACTACTGCAGCCAATAAAATTGCTAATACTTTTTTCAAAATTACATCCTCCTAATTTATAATTTTATCTATATTTTGACAGAAACCCTCTAACATGACCAATAACTCCTCTACTATTTCTGTACTGCCGACCTCCTTGGTCTCGTACTTGGTAAGTGGTGCTAGGTCTATAGTGGAACCTGTCTGTTTAACTTTTTCTATCTTTAACTTTCTACAGAGTACCTTGGCATAGGCTATCTTTAAAAGAGTCTGAGTTTCCCTAGGTATATCTGAAAACCTATCTTCCAGCTCTTCCTCTACTTCATACATGTCTTCCTTGCTATCAATGGCTGCAATCTTCTTGTACATTTCCAACTTGATCATTTCATCTTCTATGTAGCTAGATGGTATAAAGGCATTGACTGTTAGGTCTATTTCTACATCAAGGCTTTCCTCAACCTCTTGTCCCTTGACCTTGGCTATGGCCTGGTTGAGCATTTTTACATAGAGTTCATAACCAATAACAGCCATATGGCCATGCTGTTGGGCACCTAGAACATCTCCTGCCCCTCTTATTTCAAGGTCTCGCATAGCAACCTTAAAGCCGGAACCAAACTCTGTAAATTCCTTGATGGCCTTTAACCTCTTTTCAGCAACCTCGCTTAGTACCTTATTTCTCTCATACATCAAGTAGGCATACCCCTGTCTAGTAGACCTGCCTACCCTACCCCTTAGCTGGTAGAGCTGGGACAAGCCCATCTTGTCTGCATCGTATATTATCATGGTATTGGCATTGGCTATATCCATTCCTGTCTCTATAATTGTTGTACAGACTAAGACATCAAATTCCTTAGACAAAAAGGACAAAATCGTGTTTTCTAACTGGTTAGATGACATTCTTCCATGGGCAACTCCCACCTTGGCATCTGGGACTAGCCTCCTAATCCTGGCCGCCATTTCATCTATACCCTCTACCCTATTATATACAAAGAAAACCTGACCAGCCCTGGTCAACTCCCTCTGAATTTCATCCTGGATAATACTGTCCTTGGCCTCTGTAACATAGGTCATGACTGGATACCTCTCCTGTGGAGGTTCCTCTATAATCGACATATCCCTTATACCACTCAAGGACATGTGTAGGGTCCTTGGTATAGGTGTGGCCGATAGGGTTAAGACATCTACATTGGCCTTCATCTTCTTGAGAGACTCCTTGTGTCTTACACCAAACCTCTGCTCCTCATCAACAACTACCAGGCCTAACTTCGGCATATCTATATCCTTAGACACTATCCTGTGGGTTCCAATTAATACATCAACTAGACCCTTTTTTGCATCTTTGATTATATCCTTCTGTTGCTTGGCCGTCTTGAACCTAGACAAGACCTCTACCCTCATAGGGTATTCTTCAAATCTCTCCACAAAGGTGTTGTAGTGCTGTTGGGCCAAGATGGTAGTTGGCACCAAGACTGCTACCTGCTTGCCGTCCATGACTGCCTTGAATATTGCCCTGATGGCTACCTCTGTCTTTCCGTAACCTACGTCACCACATATCAACCTATCCATGGCTTTACTAGACTCCATATCCTTCTTGGTATCCTTAATGGCCTTTAGCTGGTCATCAGTCTCTTGGAAAGGAAACTTTTCTTCAAATTCGCCCTGCCATATGGTATCCTTAGAAAACTTATAGCCCTTTCTTGCCTCACGCTTAGCATAAAGGTCTATCAGTTCCTTGGTCATATCCTCGATTTCCTTCTTGACCCTGTGCTTGGCCTTGGACCAGTCATGACTGCCTAATTTATTTAATTTGACCCTCTCTACATCTCCACCTATATATTTCTGGACCTTGTCCATCTGGTCTATAGGTACATAGAGGTTGTCACCACCCTGGTATACAATTTTTAAGTAGTCCCTCTTGATATTGTTGACAGTGATTTGTTCAATGCCGGTATACTTACCGACACCACTATTTTCATGGACTACATAGTCTCCAACCTTTAGGTCCAAGAAAGAATCTATCTTTGAAGAATTGGCCTTCTTCTTTTTCTTGGACTTGGACTTCTTGCCCTGTTTGTTGGCTCCCAACATCTCCCTATCTGTGATTACCTGGAACTTGATAGAAGGATATTGAAATCCCTGGCCTATATTGGCTGCCAAGACAACCACCTGGGATGTCTTTATCTCCAAGTCCCTCTTGGAAGTATAGATGTTATCTATATCATTGTCATTTAACATATTTGATAGTTTTTTTGCCCTATCATTAGTGGCAGCAGCTATAACCAGCTTGTAGCCAGCATGCCTCAACCTCTTTACATCCTCTACAAACATGTCTATCCTACCACTGTAGCTAGGTACTTCCCTGGTATCAATGCTAAAGTCATGTTGGATATTCATATCATTGACAGGCTTGTTTAGTAGAGAATTTACTATCAGCTTCCTATCACCCATCCAGTAAATCGAATCACTTAAGGAATAGAGTAATTTGCCCTGACCCTTAATAGCCAGACCTCTTTCAAGGTTTAGCATATACTTGTCCTTAAATTCTGAATGGATATTTTTAAACCTCTCCCTGTACCTGGATATATCGTCTATAAATATAAGGGCATCATCTTCCAGATACTCAAAAAGACTCTTGTCCTGGCCCTCATACATATAGTCTATATAGTTTTCCAGACCATCAAAATATTCCTTGGCCCCTATTTTTTCTATATTCCTAAATACATCTGAGTCTGTTATATCACTTAGGTCTGCCCTGATTTTTTCCACGGCCATACCTACATTATCAGGGTATATAAAGTCCCTGGATGGGGTAATTGTCACAGACTTGAACTTGTCAATCGACTTTTGTGAGTATATATCAAATTCCCTAATAGAGTCTATCTCATCATCAAAAAATTCTAACCTCAGTGGGAAGTTATACATAAGGGTAAATACATCTATTATGCCACCCCTCATACTAAACTGGCCAAATCCTTCAACCTTACCGACCCTCTGATAGCCAAGATCTACTAATTTCCTAGCAAGGTCCTGCATATCCATGCTTTGACCCACCTTTAGTTTGAATATATTGTCCAGGATTATCTTTTTGGGAACATACTTCCTTGTGATAGCCTCTACTGAAGTAACCAGGATTATCTTTTCCTTCTTCAGTAGTCTCAATATGGTTTTCAGGTTTCTAGCATCCGCCTTCCTATCTCTGGCATCCAGGTGGTAAAATAGGATGTCGGTCGTAGTCAAGAATTCAACCTTCTTATTTAGGTAAACACTTAATTCATCATATATTTTTTTTGCTTCATACTCTGTATTAGCTATATACATGACCTGCCTGGAGCTATCCTTGAATATAGAATATACCATATTAGGCTTACTCACTGGTAACAGGCCACTTATATGTATATTCCCCTCTCCATTTATGGCAGATAGTATACCGCTATAGTCCTTGTCATTTTTCAAGGGGTATATTAGTACGTCTTCCATTTATCTCAACACCACACTTTAACCGTTATACTTGTTCATGGCCATATCTATATCAGTCCTAATGATTTCTTCGACAGTCTTAACTGCCTTTTCTAGGCCTGACTTCATATCTTCAGCCTGGTCCTTGGAAACCCTAGATAAGACAAAGTCAGCCAAATCCCTATTTGGGTCAGGCCTTGATACGCCTACCCTAACCCTTGGAAATTCCTGAGATCCCAGACACTTGATTATCGATTTCATACCATTGTGGGAACCAGCACTCCCCTTTTTCCTAATCCTCAGCTTGCCTATATCCAGGTCAATATCATCATATACTACAATTAGGTGGTCCATATCCACCTTATAAAACTGAAATACGCTCTGGACAGATTCGCCACTTAGGTTCATATAGGTCTGTGGCTTTACCAAAACCACCTTTTCGCTGCCTATCCTCCCCTCGCCTATCAAGGCCTTGTGCTTTATCTTATCAATCTTTATACCGTATTCCTCTGCCAAGATATCCAAGGCATCAAAACCGGCATTGTGTCTAGTATGCTCATATTTTTTGCCTGGATTACCTAGCCCCACTATTATATACATTTTTTCTTAATCCTTCCTAAATAAGTTTAATTACTTCATATGTAACTATAAATCCAATAGAAATAAACGGAGTGAAAGCTATCAAACCGTCCCTTTTTCCAGTATTTATCCCATTTATCAAAATTACTACACAGTAAAGGCCAGCACTTATAAAGGACATGAAAAATACCATCAGAGAGTCCATCCACCCACCCATGGTCCCAACCATGGCAAATACCAGGACGTCTCCCATTCCTATCCCCTTGGTCAACCTATAAAGACCATAAGACAGACCAACTAGTAGCATTAAGCCTATTATATTATTATAAAGCAATAAGCCAATTTTATCTACATCATTTACCTTATCAAGTAAAATTTCCAATATTTTCAAACCTAGTATAAGTTGACTAACCAGGGTTCCTCCCACCACATCTATATCAAATACCCATCTAGTCCTAGCATCAACTATGGATATACTTATCAAAAAAGGCACCATAAAAATAATCCTGCAGTTATACAAGAAGTCTTCTACAGGCCCATAGTAGCTATTATATAGGATGAATAAAGAGATAAGGCCAAATAGGCATATTCTTTCTTGTAACCCTGTGTCAATCCCCTTGTCCTCTAGGAGATAAATTGTTAATATAGCCAGCAATAGGCAGGTCAGCCCAGAATACACTAGTCCCATAGTCCATAACCCTCCCTGGTCCTGCCCCTCTTTTTCATAAGGTAGTCCTGGTCAAGGGCATGGTCTAGGAGGCTGTCTAGGTCTATCAGGTTAGAATCATAAAGGGCCAACAGGTTTTCATCCATAGACTCCATCCCCCTAGACTTGTTTGTAAGTATATAGTTGGCAAGTTGGTCTGTCTTGGACTCTTTTAATATATTGGCAGTAGACTTGTCACAGAAGAGGACCTCCACCACCAATTTTCTCCCCTCTTTTGTTTGTATCAATTGTTGGGATACTACCCCCCTCAAGACCATGGCCAATTGGGACCTTACCTTACCCTGGTCAGCTGGGTCAAACATATCTATGAGTCTTTCTACACTTGCCCCTGCCCCCAAGGTGTGGAGGGTGCAAAAACACAGGTGACCTGTCTCTGCCGCCCTCATGGCTATCTTTACTGTCTCCTCATCCCTAACTTCTCCTATCACTATCACATCTGGGTCCTGCCTCAGGGAATACTTGAGGGCATTTTCAAGGGAGGTTGAATCCATACCCAACTCCCTCTGGCTAATGACAGACTTCTTGTCCTCATAGTAGTACTCTATGGGGTCTTCTATGCAGATTATATGTTTTGAAAAATTCCTGTTGATATAATCTACTATGGCTGCCAGGCTACTGGACTTTCCTGACCCTGTAGGTCCCGTTATTAGGACCAGGCCACTTGACATCCTGGCAAAGTCAGTAACAATACCAGGTAGGCCCAGGTCTTCAGGGGTCCTGATATGGCTATTAATTTTTCTTAGGACTAGGCCTAGGCCTGACCTCTGCATAAATAGGTTGCCCCTAAACCTTAAGACCCCTATCTCCACCGAAAAATCAACTTCACCCCTGGTTTTAAGCCTGTCTAAGATATCCTTGCGCCCGACACCCTCCATAAATTCTACTATATCACTATGGGATATCATCTTGTCTGTTTTTACTATATTTCCAGCCTGCCTCAAAGCCAGATTTTTTCCCTCCCTTATATGTATATCCGAATAGTCTACATTATCTAAGTTCCTTATATAGTCTAGCATTTTAGTTTCCTCCTCATTATTTGCACATAGGTTACTTTTAATCTTATGTACAAAAGGAGCAAAATTAGCAAGTTATAGTCAGATTTATAATTTTCCATCCAATCTTAATTTTTTCCAACAAAAAAACTCAAGCTAACTTGAGTTTTTCTGTTGTTGTTATGAATTTTTATATTTCAAAAATAAACTGATACTAGAACAGCTTACTTACTGAATCACAAGTATAAATCCTGTTAATAGCATCTGCAAATACACCTGCTACTGACATGACTTTAATCTTATCTATCTTCTTTTCTTCTGGAAGTTCTATAGTATCAAGAACTATCAATTCTTTAATTTCTGAGCTTTCTATTCTTTCAATAGCCGGACCGGATAATACACCATGTGTACAACAAGCATATACATCCTTAGCACCAAATTTCTTAAGGGCATTTGCTGCATTTACTATTGTTCCTGCAGTATCTATCATATCGTCAAGTAGGATTACATTCTTACCCTTTACTTCACCGATAATATTCATTACCTCACTTACATTTGGCTTAGGTCTTCTCTTGTCAATTATTGCAATCGGCACTTCCTTGCTAATGTTGTTGGCAAACTTTCTAGACCTTGTAACACTACCCAGGTCTGGTGATACAACTACCAGGTCATCGATTGACAGCTTCTTTGAGAAATAGTCAGCCAATATCTTTCCACCTAATAGGTGGTCAACTGGTATGTCAAAGTAACCCTGGATCTGACCTGCATGTAGGTCCATAGTAAGGACTCTGTCTGCTCCTGCTGCTGTAATCAAGTTGGCTACTAGCTTAGCAGTAATTGGGTCTCTTGCCTTAGCCTTTCTATCCTGTCTAGCATATCCATAGTATGGAATAACTGCTGCAACAGTTCCTACAGATGCTCTCTTAAGGGCATCTATCAATATTAATAGTTCCATCAAATTGTTATTTACAGGACTATTTGTAGACTGGATAACGAAAACGTCGCATCCTCTAATAGTCTCATTTATTGTAACGGCTATTTCACCATCACTAAATGTATTAACCTGACAATCAACTAGTTCTAGTCCTAGCTTACCCGCAATCTTGGCAGCTAACTCCTTAGACGCGTTACCAGCTATAAGCTTCATCTTATGGCTATTGTAACAACTCATAATACACAAACCTCCTAAAAAGTAATACTTAACTTATTTTTTACACTCTATTCTAATTATAACATATTATTTACCTTTATTCATCTATTTTTGCCTATCTTATTTATCTTTCTTTACAGAGTTTTCCGCGTCTCTTTTCCTCTTTTTTTCTACCCAGCCTACCTTTAATTCTTGTCTCTGTCTAGCTATCGCCAGGCAACCAACCGGTATATCATCAGTGATAGTAGAACCTGTAGCTATAAAGGTATCCTCTTCCACAATTACCGGAGCTACCAGGTTTGAATTTGATCCTACAAAGGCATTATCCTTTACTATAGACCTAAACTTGTTCTTTCCATCATAGTTTACAAAGACAACTCCACAACCTATGTTTACATTCTTGCCAACCTCAGCATCACCTATGTATGAAAGATGAGATGCCTTTGAACCGTCACCAAAGCTAGCATTTTTGACCTCAACGAAGTCTCCTATCTTACAGTTATTGCCTATATCTGCCTTTGGTCTTAGGTAGGCAAATGGTCCTACATTAGTATTGTCACCAACCCTAGCATCGATTACTTCAGACTTCTTGACACTTGTATTATCACCTATTGTAGAATTTTCTATACTCGTATGTGGTCCTATCTTACAAGACGAACCTATCTTAGACCCCCTAGTCAGCATACAACCCGGTAGAACTATGGTATCACTTCCTATTTCAACATCTGCGTCTATATATGTAGATGCTACATCTATAATTGTTACACCATTTACCATATGCCTTTCATTGATCCTCTTTCTCATTGTAGCTTCAGCCTCTGATAATTGTAGCCTGGAGTTTACACCCATAAGTTCCTCTATAGTCGCACCTTGGTAGGCACCTGCTAGACCACCAGCATTCCTGATAAGTTCTATAGTATCAGGCAAATAGTATTCTCCCTGGGCATTGTTGTTGTCTACCTTGGCTAGGGATTCTTTTAAATACTTGCCATTAAAACAATAGATTCCTGAATTTATTTCCTTTACGGCCCTTTCCTGGTCATTGGCATCCTTCTGCTCAACTATCCTAAGTAATCTATCCTGGTCATCCCTGATAATCCTGCCATAACCTCTTGGGTCATCAACTGCCGTAGTCAATACAGACACTGCATAGCCACCCTCATCGTGGAAGGCAAAAAACTTCTCCAAGGTATCCGCTTCAATCAGTGGAGTATCTCCACACAAGACCATTATAGTATCGTCTAGACCCATATATTCATCAGCCATCATAACCGCATGACCTGTACCCAACTGTTCTGTCTGAACAGCTATCTTAACATCTTCTCCTACTGTAGCCCTTACTTCATCTATACCATGACCTAAGACAACTACTGTCTCGCCTACACCAGCAGACCTAGCTGCATCAATCACATGGTTTACCATTGCCTTACCACACACCTGGTGAACTACCTTAGGGTGAATAGACTTCATCCTAGTACCCTTGCCAGCCGCTAATATTATTGCCTTTTTCATATCCTATCCTCCGTCACTTTTAGTTAATAAAATTATTATATCATATATTGGGCATTTTTCATCTCAATTCTGGTAGATTTATTCTAAGACCAGGGCCCTTTGTCCCATCTGCATATATAGTTTTGAAAATTCAAGGAAGTTAACCTTCCTATAACCCCTAATAGGGTCTATTATATTGACCATACCCTTGTCCACACCATTTACTACCACACAATGGAGGTTCTTGTAGAGTCTCTCTTCCTGTCCACTTACATCCCTGTATGTTCTGTCACTGTAGGCAGGGGCCTTGTCATCCAAGGTATACCATACAGCCACAGGTTTTTTCTTAAATATCACATAGTTAAGTAGGCCAAATGGGTTGGTTCCTGTTATATCCTTGGCCTGCCTTGACACACCCTGATTAGAAAAATAGGTATTGGCACAGGATGCTAGGGGACCTGGATAACAATAAAAGCCAGCCCTGCTGTAGGGACTACCTATATAGGCCTTGTTGGGGTCTCCATTACTGTAACCTGACTTGGCCAGGTAGGCCTCAAGGGTCTCATTGGATACATCAAAGCCCTCATAATTCATAAGCATCTCCAAAGATGTTACTTCACAACCATTTGGCATATTGGGGTATTGGTAGGCTGCCCTTACATTTAGATACCTGGTTGGAACCAGGTAAAAGGCTCCTCCTGCCACCATGACAAGAATTGCCAGGACTAGCAATTTTCTAATAAATTTCATCTTCTATATCACTCCTATTTACTTTAAAAATTTAAGGTTTTTGCATACTCACTTAGGTTTAGTCCTTGCATACCCTATTGGAGGTCTAAGTTTTACATCAGCCCACTGATAACCAGAGAACATCATATTTCCTTAGTAATTAATATATAGGATTCCTAAGAACTTAAAATCCAAGTATGCAGGTAAAATTTATCAAGTATATTTCTCTAGTCTATACCCCCTATATAAATTAAAGCTTAATCGGATAATTTTTTTCAACATAATAGCGTCCCAAATGCCCTTGTCAAATAAGCAAAAGCAAGTGGAACGCCCATAAACTTTTATTTTTTGTATTTTATAAATTCTGACCCTTCCCCTATAAAGCCGTTCAAACTAGTCCTGAGGGTGGTATTCAGAGTTAAATGTCTTTAGGTTAGGATATACTATTACCTCATTATTTGCAGTGTCTAACTCCAATAGTGAAATATAGTTAGAAACCAGCTTGTTTTCAGGATGGATAGTTGAGATAAATACTCCAGTCCCCACCACCTCGGCATCAAATTCCTTCATCAGTTCAGTCATACCCTTGATAGTACCGCCACCACGCATGAAATCATCTATTATTATAACCTTGCTACCTGGCTTTAAGGCCTTACTTGGAAGACTCATTGTCTCTATCTTTGAAGATGAACCTGTCACATAAGTCATGCTAATTGTTGGTCCTTCAGATACCTTGGTATTCTTCCTGATTATTACAAGTGGTAGGTTCATAGCCTTGGCAGTCATAAGGGCCATAGGTATACCCTTAGTCTCCATGGTAACTACACAGTCAGCCTGGCTATAGTCTATATTAGAGGCAAATATCTCACCAATCTTGTAGACAACACTTGGATCATATATCAAGTCTATCAAGTATAAAAATCCACCTGACAGGATACGACCCTCTTCCTTTATCCTATCACACAACTGGTAAAGGAATTCTTCATTTTCTTCCTTAGATGTCTTAGGTATATACTTGACGCCACCAGCAGCCCCGGATATTGTCACTACCCTACCAAGCTGTAGTTTTTCAAATACATTTTTAACCACTATAAGGTCCTCACTAATAGTGGACTTGGCAGCATTAAACTGGCTAGTAAAAAAGCTTAGGGTAAAAATCTTGTTTGGGTTGTCAGATAGGATTTTTACAATGGCTCCAATACGCTCATTTCTTTTAAATTTGTTCATGATTCCTCCATTTCTATATAGTTATCTCTTCTTTTTCTTAAGTATTTCCTTAAATATTCACGGTAAACCTTATATAATAAACTTTCCTTATCGAACAATTTCTTTTAAACACATCAAACTAGCACACACATACCCTTTATGGTATAATGTAGCTATTGGAATAAAAACTTTATTTTATTTATAATATACATTATACGGTTTCTAATCTTGTTAAAAGCTTAAAAAACCAGATACATAGTGAACGTTCCTTAATTATAACATATAAAACGTTCATATTGTATATTTTAAACAAATATTTTTAGAGTTTTTTAAATAAGGAGAGGTGACACATACATGAACATACATTTTATCGGTATAGGTGGCATTAATATGAGTGCCCTGGCAGAAATTTGTCTAAACAAGGGATATAGGGTATCCGGTTCTGATGCCCAGGATTCCTACCTTCTAGACCATCTTAGGAGCCTAGGAGCTACTATATATGTTGGTCAGAAAAAGGAAAATATATCCAATGATATAAATATGGTAGTCTATACAGCTGCCATATCTGATGACAATGAAGAACTGGTAGAGGCCAAGAATAAGAACATTCTCTTGATAAACAGGGCTGCATTTTTAGGCCAGATAATGAGGGAATACAGGAATTCTATAGCAGTTGCAGGTACTCATGGTAAGACATCTACCACTAGTATCCTATCAACTATCTTTGACTATGCCCAGACTGACCCAACTGTATTGGTTGGTGGCAACCTTAGTACCATAGGTGGTAATGTTAGGATAGGAAACTCCAAGCACTTTATAACTGAAGCTTGCGAGTATGTTGATAGCTTCCTTAGCTTTAACCCCTTGATTGGAATTGTCTTGAATATTGAAGAGGACCACCTAGACTATTTTTCAGGCCTGGATGAAATCAAGGCTTCCTTCAACAAGTTTGGTAAACTCCTACCTCAAAGTGGTTACTTTATAATCAATGGTGATAACGAAAATACCAAGGACATAGTCTATGATGTCCGTGCTAATATAATCAGGTTTGGTCAGAACCCTGACAATGATGCCATCATATCTGATATCAGGTATGATGAGAATGGCTATGCCATATTCAACCTAAAATATAAGGGGGTAAACCTGGGAGGTTTCCACCTATCTGTGTACGGCCTACACAATATCTACAATGCTACAGCTGCTATCTTGGCCGCCATAGTATCGGATATAGACGTAGACACAATTAGAAAGTCAGTCTTAGAATACCACGGTGTTGGCAGGAGGTTTGAAAAGAAGGGCTATTATAATGATGCCCTGGTAATAGACGACTATGCCCACCACCCAACTGAAATCAAGGCTACCCTGGCTGCCGCAAAGAATTTAAGAGACAAGAAACTTTGGGTGGCCTTCCAGCCTCATACCTACTCTAGGACTAAGAGTCTGTTTAAGGAGTTTTCTGAAGCCTTCTATTCAGCAGACAAGGTCATAGTTACGGATATATATGCTGCCAGAGAAAAAGACCCTGGCGATATATCATCAAAAGACCTGGTCCAGAGCCTATACCAAAACAATGTTGACGCTATCTACCTGCCAACATTTGATGAAATAGTAGACTATATCAAGGACAAGTTGGGACCAAATGATGTCTTTATGACTTGTGGGGCAGGACCTATCAACAGGGTGGCAGAAGCCCTTTTAGAGCTTAAAGACAAGTAATCTTACTTTAAGGAATTATTTGTGGATTTTGCTATATATACAAGCCTAGTTAATATAGCAAATAGCTTTCTTGATAATGCTCAATCTAATAATCTTATACCCAAAAAACAAGGGTACGAATTAAAACCTTAACTTTAGGTTGTNTA
>NZ_ADGQ01000055.1 GCF_000147675.1 Peptostreptococcus stomatis DSM 17678
ATTGTACTTTGAAAACTGAATACTAGTGATAATTATACAATGACATCTATTTAATATCCTAACGGATATAAATGAAATGAGAGAAAACTCATTAAAAAACAACCAATTATTCTTTAACAGTCTAGAAATAGACTATAGAAAAATCTCAATTAATAACTTAAAAGGTCAAGTTATTAAGGGTGTAGGGCGGATGCCTTGGCACTAGGAGCCGATGAAAGACGTGATAAGCTGCGATAAGCTTCGGGGAGTGGCACATACATTTTGATCCGAAGATTTCTGAATGAGGAAACTCACTTGGAGTAATGTCCAAGTATCCATAGGTAAATACATAGCCTATGGAGGGGAACTCAGGGAACTGAAACATCTAAGTACCTGAAGGAAGAGAAAGAAATTCGATTCCGCTAGTAGCGGCGAGCGAACGCGGAAGAGCCCAAACCAGGTCAGTTTACTGATTTGGGGTTGCGGACATATCTTAAGGAAAGGTTATTGCGAGTAGAATAGGTCTGGAAAGACCAACCACAGAGGGTAAAAGTCCCGTATACAAAGCCAAGAAAGTTCTTGATATGATCCAGAGTACCACGAGACACGTGAAACCTTGTGGGAAGCAGGGGGGACCACCCCCCAAGGCTAAATACTACCTAGTGACCGATAGCGAATAGTACCGTGAGGGAAAGGTGAAAAGAACCCCGGGAGGGGAGTGAAATAGAACCTGAAACCCTACACTTACAAGCTGTGGGAGCGCATTATTGGCGTGACCGCGTACTTTTTGTAGAACGGGCCAACGAGTTACGTTATGTGGCAAGGTTAAGCACTTAAGGTGTGGAGCCGAAGCGAAAGCGAGTCTTAACTGGGCGAATTAGTCACATGACGTAGACCCGAAACCGGGCGACCTACCCATGAGCAGGATGAAGCGAAAGTAAAATTTCGTGGAGGTCCGAACCCACGTACGTTGAAAAGTGCGGGGATGACTTGTGGGTAGCGGTGAAATTCCAATCGAGCTCGGAGATAGCTGGTTCTCCCCGAAATAGCTTTAGGGCTAGCCTTGAATGTAGAGATGTGGAGGTAGAGCACTGAATGTCCTAGGGGGTATTGCACTTACCGAAGACTATCAAACTCCGAATGCCATTATCTTTTATTCAGGAGTCAGACTATGGGTGATAAGGTTCATAGTCGAAAGGGAAAGAGCCCAGACCGTCAGCTAAGGTCCCTAAATGTATGTTAAGTGGTAAAGGATGTGGGATTGCACAGACAACCAGGATGTTGGCTTAGAAGCAGCCACTCATTTAAAGAGTGCGTAATAGCTCACTGGTCGAGTGATCCTGCGCCGAAGATTTCCGGGGCTAAAACATACTACCGAAGCTACGGCATCATAAGATGATGGGTAGGGGAGCTTCCCATGCAGGCTGAAGCGATACCGTAAGGAGTCGTGGACAGTATGGGAGAGAGAATGTTGGCATGAGTAGCGAGATGAGGGTGAGAATCCCTCAGGCCGTAAACCCAAGGTTTCCAGGGGAAGGTTCGTCCACCCTGGGTTAGTCGGGACCTAAGCTCAGGCCGAAAGGCGTAGGCGATGGACAACAGGTTGAGATTCCTGTACTACCGATAATCGTTTGAGAGAAGGGATGACACAGTAGGATAAGCTGAGCACACTGTTGGTTAAGTGTGTCTAAGCGTTGAGGCAGACTAGATAGGCAAATCCGTTTAGTTAATGCTGGGGCGCGATGGGGAGCGAAACTAAGTAGCGAAGCAGCTGATTTCACACTGTCGAGAAAAGTCTCTATCGAGATTAAAGGTACCCGTACCGCAAACCGACACAGGTGGGTGAGGAGAGTATCCTAAGGCCAGCGAGAGAACTGTTGTTAAGGAACTCGGCAAAATGACCCCGTAACTTAGGGATAAGGGGTGCCCCAGCAATGGGGCCGCAGAGAATTGGCCCAAGCGACTGTTTACCAAAAACATAGGTTTCTGCTAAGTCGCAAGACGATGTATAGGAGCTGACGCCTGCCCGGTGCTGGAAGGTTAAGGGGATCTGTAAGAGCAATCGAAGCAGTGATCTTAAGCCCCAGTAAACGGCGGCCGTAACTATAACGGTCCTAAGGTAGCGAAATTCCTTGTCGGGTAAGTTCCGACCCGCACGAAAGGCGTAACGATTTGGGCACTGTCTCAACAACAGACTCGGTGAAATTGTAATCCCGGTGAAGATGCCGGGTACCTGCGACAGGACGGAAAGACCCCATGGAGCTTTACTGTAGCTTGACATTGGGTTTCGATACTACATGTACAGGATAGGTGGGAGACTAAGAAATCAGGGCGTCAGTTTTGATGGAGTCACCCTTGGGATACCACCCTTGTAGTATTGGGACTCTAACCATAGGCCATGAATCTGGTCTTGGGACACTGTCTGGTGGGCAGTTTGACTGGGGCGGTCGCCTCCCAAAAGGTAACGGAGGCGCTCAAAGGTTCCCTCAGTACGGTCGGAAATCGTACGAAGAGTGTAAAGGCAAAAGGGAGCTTGATTGCAAGACATACAGGTCGAGCAAGGTAGAAATACGGACTTAGTGATCCGGTGGTTCTGAGTGGAAGGGCCATCGCTCAACGGATAAAAGCTACCCTGGGGATAACAGGCTTATCTCCCCCAAGAGTCCACATCGACGGGGAGGTTTGGCACCTCGATGTCGGCTCATCACATCCTGGGGCTGTAGTTGGTCCCAAGGGTTGGGCTGTTCGCCCATTAAAGTGGTACGCGAGCTGGGTTCAGAACGTCGTGAGACAGTTCGGTCCCTATCCGTCGCAGGCGTAGGAAATTTGAGAAGATCTGTCCTTAGTACGAGAGGACCGGGATGGACATACCTCTGGTGTACCAGTTGTTCTGCCAAGGGCATGGCTGGGTAGCTATGTATGGAAGGGATAAGCGCTGAAAGCATCTAAGCGCGAAGCCAACTTCAAGATAAGATTTCCCACCGCAAGGTTAAGATCCCAGGAAGACTACCTGGTTGATAGGTCAGAGGTGTAAGTGCAGCAATGTATGTAGCTTACTGATACTAATAGATCGAGGACTTGACCAAGGATATCATTGGATATGACTAGGATTCAGTTTT
>NZ_ADGQ01000054.1 GCF_000147675.1 Peptostreptococcus stomatis DSM 17678
GAATCCACTTGCCATTGTTCCGGCTAGATCGGATGTATATCCTGATGGAATGTCTTTTTCTTCTACCATATACTTAATTTCTGTTCCATTGGCCTCATACTTTGGTTGAGGTGTGAATGTAGCTGTCCATGATCCAGCTTCATTAAGTACTTTTTCTTCTATAATAGCAGAGTCACCTACTTTTTTAAGTACTACCTTTGCTGAAGCCTTTTTTGGACCAACCCATGCCTTTGTTACAGATACATTTACCTTTTCATTGTTTGTATTTGTAATTGTAAATCCATTTTCTACTGATCCTGTTACAACTGATGTATATCCCTGTGGAATATTCTTTTCTTTCACTGTGTACTTAATAAGTGTTCCATTTGGTTCATACTTACGTAGGTTTGTAAATTTATGTGTCCAATTTTCACCTGGTTTAAGATCATATGTCTGTAATGCGTTATTTTCGCCTTCTTTTTTAAGCTCAACAGTAGCAGAATCTTTAGCCGGTCCAACCCATGCTTTAGTTACAGTCACATCCACTGTTTCAAGTACATTAGTAATTGTTTTTGAAGCAGTTCTATCAGTTTCACTAAAGTCTGATTCTTCAACTATAGTCGGTTCTGTCAACTTCTTATATCCTTGGGGAGCTGTTACTTCAACAAGTCTATACTTATCTTTAACTAAATTTCCAAGTTCACCTTTTCCATCCGGTCCAGTTGTAATAGTTCCCGCTTCTATATCATTACGGTCACGTACGACACTAAACTTTGCACCAGCTAGAGGTCCACCATTTTCATTAGTTTTATTTACCTTGATTTTATATACATATCCTGCACTAGAACCACCAGCACCAAGAATTTTATAAGTTAAATCACGATTAGTTACTTGCCCATTGTCTGCAAGCTCTACGCTGTTTTTAAATTCTTCACCAACAACCGGCTCATAAGATATCTTTGTTTTGTATCTTACTAGAAGACCCTTCCCCGCCTGTCTACTTCCTATAGCAATGGTAAAACGGGTATCTTCAATATTCATCTTGCTCTGGAATTGTGATGTTACATCAACTTCCTCAGTGGCTATGATATCTGTTTGAGTTGGGTTTACAACCCACTTAACTTCAGACACTGTAAAAGATCCTTTATCATACTTAACTCCTGGACTTTTCAGCTCATCAACAAGCGTAGCACCTACCATCGCCTTGTTTTCCTGGTTTATGCTTATCTTATAGTGTCCTATACTCTTATCCTTTGAGTCCATCCAACCACCCTTAAGTAAGTGTTGAGGTGCTACAGTTGGCGGATTAAAAGGCACAGTCCCCGCATTAGTAACATGTCCATCCTGGGCAGTAAGTGTTACAGGGATATTACCTGTATTAGGTTGAGTATGACTATTAATCTGAAGATTAAAGAAAAATGTTCCACTTACACCAGAATGAGTATCTACATAATTTGTATATGTAAGTTCAAGCTTTACAGGGCTACCATCAATTAATTTACCCTTGGCAACGACCTCATCTCCAGCCTTAACATCAAATGTAAAAGGAGCTGCTGGTGCAAAACCTACCGGTAAGGTAAGTATCGTCTTATCCCCATTATGCACCGCATTATTTGGCAATGAATAAGTTGCGTTAACCCTAAAAGGTCTCCATGCCCCTATATTATTACCAGTAATTGGTTGATTTGATAAATCAGTAATATTTGCACCCGTTATTACATTGTTTGGATATTCTGCTGCTGATGCTCTTCCCGAATACTGGAATATCATCGAGAAAATCATAGCAAACACAAGAAAAATGTTTAAAAATTTTTTCATTAAATTTCCCCTTTCTATTACTATTTTCATAGTTTTTATTAAAATTTTGTAAATAGACTTAAACTTTAATTTATAATTTGTATACAAAATCTACCCAATAATTATTACCCAATTTATACAAAATATATCCAAAAAGTTTCAAAATCTTATAAAAAAATAAACCCCTACTTTAATTATTATAACATAGAATGGCAACAAAAACACCAATATTATTTAAATCTATAATATATATTTTAATAATTTATTAAATCTTCATCCTCTAATTTCTTAATTTCATTATTGTCTGACAGGATTAAGGCTATAATCATAAGGAAAAGACCTGCTAAAATAATCATTAAAGCAGCACTCCTACCCTCTCCCCTTCCAATCAAACTAAGAGTTACCTGGGCTAGGCCACCACCATTTCTAAGAAAAGGCTTGATCACAAAATCAACAAATAAGCCAACTGAACCATACGCCACCACATAACCTAGTTGCGAAATTAAACCAATCATGCCCCAGGCCTTGCCTTGATGGACTGGTGGAACGGTCACCCTCACCAGGTAGTCCATGGCAGTATTGGCAAATGGAAGACTCAAAAATAAGCAAAAACCAAATATACAAACTAATATTTCACTTTCTCTCCAGGCAAATATAGCCATAAAAAATCCCATACCTAAGAGGGCATATTGGAGCATACGCGTGAAGCCTTTTTTAATAGTCACCCTACTTAAAATCAGGCCTCCAGCCAGCATACCAAGGGCAGATATTGTCGTTGCAAAGCCTACAAAGGATTCCCCACCAAAGGATAAAAGCATGGGTATCATAAGTGTCTGAACAGTACCCAGGCAAAATGAAACCAAGGTGCCCAGCATAACCAAAAGCCATATACCCTTTTTATTATAGATAATCTGAAAACCTAGTCTCAGGTCTTCACTCAATTTAGAAGTTCCAGTTTTTGATAGCCCTCTCATTTCCTTCCTCACAAGATAGGTTATTGGTAAAGTAACCAGTATCGTGAAAATATCCAGAATAAGAATTATGTGGATACCAGCTATAGTCAAAACCAAGCCTGCAAGTATGGGTGAAAGCAGATAACGGGATGCTGGTATCAACTGGACCATACCGCTTGCCCTTGTATACTCATCCTTGTCCAATAAATCGGATATGGTAGCACGAAATGATGGTTCAACAAGACAAGAAAATCCGGAGCTAATTGCCGCACCTAACAATATTCCACCGACTAGAAGTCCTCCCCCCTAAAAAGTTCAAGGAAAACAAAATACATAGGAGGCCTAAAATAGATAGTCCATCTCCCAGCATCATTAAGAGCCTGCGATCATGACGGTCTGCCAAGGCTCCAGCAAAGGGGGATAATAAAAGACCTGGTAGAAAACCTGCCATAATCATCAAGCCCGTCATACTAGTCAAACCTGTCTTTTGGTAGATAAAAATACCCAAAGCAAAAGAAGTCATGCCCGATCCACTTGTAGATATAAGGCTAGCCCCCCATAGCATGAGAAATTTCTTGTAACCCCTAGTCACCTTGTCCACCTCACTTTGCATCTAAAGAGAGTTCCTTTAAAATGGCCAAACTACCCTCTTTTGCCCCTAGTATTCTCTCCATATTATACAGGAGACTTTCAGTTCGACGCACCAGGTCGCTTTCATCCATATTTTCATAGTGTGGATCAAGGAATCCAACAATCATAGTCAAAATTATCTCCGCAGTTTCAAATGGAAAGGCATTGTCAAACAGGCCTTCCTCTACGCCTTCCTCGATAATTTTCCCTAAAAAGGGGCTAATTTTTTGAATCAAGGATGAGTTGCTTTTTTCATGAAGGAGTGCATTCTGGGGCTGGTTTAAATAGTTAATCATGAGGTCTCCCCCAGACTTATGTTTCATACTTGTGGTAGAAAACAGGGAAAAAATCTTTTCGTATACTGATAGGTCCTTCTTAAAAACCATCTTTTCCACTTTTTCTACTATTTCTTTTACTGATTGCTCTATAATTGCATCCATAATTGCCTCTTTTGACTCAAAGTGGTAGTATAGGGTTCCCCTAGCTATATCCAAACTAGTCACTATATCACTAATAGAAGTATTATCGTATCCCTTTTCTAAAAAAAGGGAGAAAGAAATATCCAAAATTTGTTCTTTTTTACTTTTCATAAGTCCTCCTTATTTTTAGACTAACTCTTCATAAAGTCTTATTTTTTAGACTGACAGTCGGTCTTTTTTTTAAATATTCTAACTAAAAAGAAAAATTTTGTCAACATAATTCAAAAAAAATCCACAAAAAAGCACATAGCTAAAAGAGTTTTTCAACCTTAAAGTCATGTGCCTTTTGATATATATAATTATTTATTATCTGATAGTAGGTATAATTGGTATAAACTTTCATCAACATTATAATCTGCCGAAAAAAATATACTAACCCAAATTAATATATTCTATAACAAGATCACAAAGTTGATTGTCCTTGTCATATCCAAAATAGACAGGGTATACGCCATCGCCAAAGCCTGATTGTATCATAGGAATACTTAGGTCAGTACCAGGTATCTTAAAGTTTATCCAGTCGCCACCATCCCTCTGGTATAGGGGATTTTCTATAAAACTCTGCCTAAAAACCTCTGCAAAGAAGTCATCATAGATATTCTTGTCAGGATTTTTCTTGTACCAAGCCTCCTCAAAGTCACAGTAGGCATCCCTAGTCTCTAAATCCACCACTGTAGCAAGGCCTGCATCAACTGCAAATCCATAGAAACTACCTTCATCAAAGCTATCCAGGTCTTCGTCACCACTTAAGGCTTCATAGTAGGCCACAGGGTCTTGGTCTGTAAATTTCACCCTGGTTGCCACATACCTAAAATGATCTTCCTCTATCTTGGCTACCAGGGTCTCTAGTCTGTACTTTCCTACAGGCACAGTCTGTAGGTATGGCATTTCTCTTCTGCTTAACCATACAAGGGGGTCCCTAACAATAATTTCTCCACTAGGGAAGTTCACCTCTCCCATATCCAAAACAAAAAGCTCCTTGCCATCTATTTCCTTCATTTTGAAGCAGTCAGCATAATTTACGCCCGGTGACATCATAGGCTTGATTTCTTGGTATTTTTCCATCCATTTTTTAGATACTTGCATTTTCTCCATAAAAAACTCCTTTAATATCTTACTACTTATATCCTGCTACCTATATCCTACTACCAATATCTTTCCACTAAATATATTTATTGCCTTTTTAATTTTAGCTTCCTACTTTATACCAGCAAGATTAGTAAATATCTTTATGCTAATAAGTTTATCGCCTTCCTAGTCTATAGTTTGATGCCTTCAGCTCTAGCCCTAATAACATAAAATTCTTTGAAAGTATTCGGTTCCTGCTCGATTGTATCCTTCATCATAAGTAGCCTTCTCTTGCCCACTCTCCTGTCCAATACAGCGAATATCCTTACGATCAAATTTTCACTTTTAAGGCTCTTCTCAATACTTTGCTGGTCAAATTCTTGAAAAGCAGCATAGAAGCTACGTTGGTCAAACACACCCAGTTTTAAGGCTGTATCATCCATAAAGGCATTTTCTTCCCTCATACGCCTTTCATATTTTTCGTCTTTTGGAAATTGGCCTGCCTTAGTCCAGTTGTACCAATAACAACCCTTAATGATTTCCTTGCCATCATACCTGATTGCCGCCCGTCCCTCGTGGTCATGACTCCTAGTGTATGTAGTTGCATAGTACTGGATATGCCCCTGAAGGCTTTTGGCCAGGTATTCACTTTCTAGCTTTTTTCTTATTCCACTCCAAGTTGCCATGCTATTTCCTCCATATCAATATCTAGTTGAGCTAAATATCCTTTAGTTTGTCTCTTTCATTAATTCCAATATATTCCTGATACCTGCAGAATATCCTAACAAGAAGAATCTTTTCACTATTTCTGATAGGTTAGAACAACCCTTCCAATGTCATTGAAATATTTTTTCTTCACAAATAGAATTTTAATATTCTTGTATCTTACCCCCTCAGATTTTTCTTCCTCAGTTCTAGGGGGTGATATTTTCAGCACCTCATAGGGGTTCTTCCACTCCCTCCTCTGATCATCAATAAGGTCAATCCATTTTGGATCAATAAATATATTTTTTCCACCATCTATGGTAGCCTTGACAATGGTAGCATCAAGCAAACTACAAGGTGAATCCGTCATGTTTTTAGCTTGTATGTCTATACTAGTAAATTCATACTGACTGTCACTTTTGAAAGTATAGGTAGGGCTAAGTTCCCCCGATTGCAATACAATACTCTTTAGGTCCTCTGCCCTTGCATTTTTCAAGACAAGATTCTTATAGAGGCAATCCTCAAGGGTATCACTGCCTAAAATAAAGGACCTACCAATATCTGCATGTAAGGTAAAGCCCTCTGGATTATCAGGATGGGTTTTTATCTTGGGGCTAAGCTCATTATAAATCTCTTGATAAGACCTGACCTCAAGCTCACCCTTTTTAACCTGGCAAATATCCTGGTATATCATGCTATCGTCATCTGCCAAGCCTTTTAACTTGATACCGTCAATATCCATTCGTACTTCAAAAAAATCTTCCTCAATGATTATTGGGTATTTTTCACGCACAAAGTTGACAAAGTCCATAAGTCTATCATAAGAAGCCCGTAAGTCTTCAAGTGACTTGACCCTTGTATAGTAGACAAAGTTGATAGAGCTATCATAAGAGAGCTTATCACCAGCAAGTATATTGGCTTTTTTGTAGTCTGCTACTGCCCGTTCACCAAAAAGATTGTTAAAGTCCGTTGATATAGTAGGCGAACTCATGGAAAGTGGGTTTCGGGAAACAGTGTAATAAATCCTTATATCCGGATATTTTTTTAAGGTCACAAACCAGCGGGGATGGTATTTGTCTTGCTTGATGGTGTATGCATCCTTACCAAACCTCTTGTCTAGGTATTTAATTATCTTTTCGTTGTCCTCCTTGGTGTGGGCACAAGCACCTAGGAAGATGGTAGTGGCCACAAGAAGGAGAAATATTGTTATTTTTATAAGTTTTGTGTTCATAGTTTTAGTCTTTTCTTGTCTGTTATATCATATATTATCTATCCATTGCTATATATTTTTACTGTTTTCAATTTCTTCCTTAGTCATACCTGTAAGTTCCCTCACCCACAAGCCCACAATATCTGAAAGTACTGAATCACAAATATACTCATTTTCACCATCGGCATATTTACAAGAAAAATATGGACTTCTTGTAGCAGCTTGATAAAAATTCATTGCTAAATCTGCTAATTTATCAGGTTTAAAAGAAAGCCCCAACTCTTTAGCAATATCAGACCTAATCTTATCCCAGTCTTTGCCCTCAGTCCTATAATTTACTCTTACTTTTGATAAATATTCGTTACAATATTTTTTTAGTAGATCTTGATTTTGATAAATGTATCTACAGTTAAAGTCAAAAATATTTCCTGCATGGATTAAAAAAGTTAGTAGCCCTTCTAAGTTCTCTGCTATCCTACCGACCTCTCCTTCACTACCAATAAATCCTATGCTACCATCATTCAAAAAGACAAACTCTCCACCACTCCCATCCCGTGCGAAGGCCTTACATGGTATAGAGTATACCTCTTGATTATTCAAAAATTGAATTTCCTGACTTTGCTTATAAAAATATATATCACACTCATGCATCAGTAAGGTGTTTAACTCTTTATTCCCCTTGATATATCCGAATAAGTCCATCGTTTTTTCTCTCCTAACTAATTAACACTTGTACATATCTTATTTAGATTTCTTCCCATCCTCCTGCCTGTGCATCATATTTTGCAAACTCACCGGTATCCGTAAATTCAGATGCAGTCATACCGACTTCAAAAATACAATCAAAGTCGTTTGAGGTAGAAAAATACAGGCCACTATCCGTCAGTAGGGCTTGACCAAAATCAGCATGTTCAAATCTTTTTCCGTCTTTGGTATTTCCTACATGTTTATACTCATATTTCAGCAAACGATCTTCCAGTTGTGACTGCTGGTCTTGTGTTAATTTTTCCAGGTTTTCCTCCTTTTCAAAGAAGTCTGACTGGTCTAACTCTTGTTCTTTTTGTTTTGTATTGATAGTATACAAAGATATTGTGTAACTCATTGATACTTTCCTCCTTATAGATATTATAATTCTATCCCTTTCTTTCTAAATATTATAATTCTATCCCTTTTTTTCTCAGGTTTTCTATGCACTCAAGCAGATATTCATCATTATGTTCTTTATAAATTGGGCTATTTATATTTATTTCTTCAAGATTATTGTACTTTTCTGCCTTCTTTCCCCGATAATTTTTATCTCTCCACTCTATAGATACCTTATATCCTCTTTTTTTCATTTCATCCATGACCAATGAATGATAAACAAATAAGTGATATGGAGAATACAAAAATACATAATCTACTGTTTTATGTTTCTTTTTCCATCCATTTCCCCTAAGGGCACAACATTCTCTATGTTGTCCAAGAAGCTGATTTTTAGGCAATAGATGAATAATTTGTTCATGCCATAGTCTCATCTTGTTCTCCTCTTAGTAAAGTTGACTCTTGCAAATATTTATTGGGGTATTTCTTTAGTAAATCATTAATGTATTCAACTACATATTTCTGATTATTTTTCCCATCCATATATTCTTCCAGTCTGTTAAAAAATTCTTGTTTTTCAATTTCACTTGCCTCTTTTTTGAAGTATCCCCATACATGAAGAATAGCATTACTAAAATCTTTTTTGCTTTCTTCCATCTCCCTTACTTTTTCTATTTTTTGGTTTAGATGCATAATATCTACTTCTTTTTCTTTCAAGTATTCTCTTATCTCTAGGTATGCTTTATGTGATTTGCTTAGGACATAATATTTGTTTTTTGCCCATAGGTCTTCACATTCTCTTCTTATATTCTTGTGCTTCACATCAGCCCTTCTTTCAGAATATTATTTCACTTCTTTAAACACTAATATTATAGGTTAAATACTTCTACAAAATACAAACTAACTTTTATGTCCTAGCAAATCGTAACAAGTACATTTCCTTTTGCTTCTAATATTTTTTTATAGAAGTCTTTCATATTTTGAAAGCAATCCATTAGTTCTTCTTCTATTTCTTCACTTTCCTCTTCATAATCCCAAATATTCGGATAGATATTTGCCTTTTTACATTTTTCCATACTGAAGCTTTCCATAGCTTTTTCTATATCAAAATTATCAAGGACTAATACTATATCTTTAATCCTTGATTTTTCTGTATATGCTATAAATTCATCGACTTCTTCAATAGGGGATATTCCCAAAACAGCTTCACTTAAGCGGTTATCTTTTATGGGCTCGCTAGCACTTGCTCCTGTAAGCACAAAATGAAGTGCATCCCACATCTTATCTAGATCAAGTAATATTTCCAAATCCCTATTGTTCTCTTCTATATCTGCAATAGTCTCACCATTTTCTCTGTAGAAGTCTTTCAGTTCATTTAGGTTTTTATCACTTAAGTATTTATAGTTTGCTATGATGCCCATTCTTTTCTTCCTCCATATAAAGTTGATTGGTTTATATTTTTGTATAAGTTAAAAAACTCTTTTTCTAAGAATATTATATCATCTATGTATATAATATAGAATCCCCAGTGCTAACAATATAATATTATCCATTTTATTTCTGTTTATCCGATTTTTTGCAAGCATATTGCAAGCAAGAAACTATTACATAAAATTCCAATAACCTGACTTGTTTAGTATTACCTATATGCTATACACAGTAAGGCTAATTTCTTGTTCCCAACTCATCGGTCTTCATATAATTCCAGAAATTTTTTGCTGTTTCATAACAACTATCAAAACGATACTCCTTCAAGTATCCATTATAGAGCCTTTCTTCCACGCTCTTATATTGTTTCTTAAACGCATCAACTGATTCAAAACCAAGAATGAACAATGTGTTTTCTAAACATTCCTTTGACACCAACCTTTTTGAATAAGTTGCAAATAGTCCCCAATAATTACTAGTATTGTAAAGATATGTTAAAGGAAACCACGCCCAGTCTGTCTTATAATTAGAAATCAAAAAAGAGGCACTGTGACAAAACAAATCTCCTAAAACAAACTCATCTTTATTGCATACTTCTACATTAATATTTTCAATCCATAGTGCTGCAGTTCCAGAAGGATAATTATTATTATCTCTTTCACATACTTCCTTGTCCAAAACACCGTTATAATAATAAAAGTAGTTGTAACTATCAGCGTTTTGATTATAAGGTGAAAAATATGTCTTATTCAAAATGTATCTCAAAGCTTTATTTGCACTCTTTTTAAGATAAAATGCTATCACATATATGAAACACTCATGTATAAATGTCATTTTCAAGTCGGCATAATTTATTAGCTGTATTCGTATTTCATACATTAATTCTTCTAGGAATTTCGCTATATGTATATACCCCTCCTGAACATATTCAGAACTTTTAACGAGAATAAGAAATTCATCTCTAAAGGGCATTAACTCAAGATAACAAGGAATAACATCTTTTTTAGTATGATCATATTCCAAAATCTGCTTTTTAAGTTCTTCCAGATTTTCGGAAAACTTATTTTTCTTTACGACTTCACTTGCCGATCCTCGAAAAAAATCACTTGTCACTCTAGACTTATATGACACTTTAGGTATCTCCTCTAACCAAACTGGAGGTTTTCCTAATTCTGGCTCCTTAAATGTGTCTATCCCATATAATGTACGCACCATTCTCCGATACTCAGTATCATATGTATCTGACATCGATAAATCGAAGTGCAAAAGCCCCTTTAAGTACTGTGGCTTACACACTTTTCCTTCATCATCTCTCTCGAATACAATCGGTATAAACTTTCTCTGTTCTACCTTATTGTATACTTCCGATGATATAATCTGTGTTTCTGTACCTACGCCACCAGCTCTTTCATTTGCTTTCTTTGCATAAATAGGGTCTATAAGAATCAGTACATTGGTAATACTCTTATCTAAAACACTTTTTTCCATGAAATTAAAAGTATCATTGCCTTCTTTTAACTGCCATTTATCAAAAATGACATCTACGCCATCTCCTTTAAGACTTGTAGCTAAAGCAATAACCTTCTCATCATGTTCCTGTGACCCCCAAGCATATGAAATAAAAATCTTTGGATGTTCAATTCTATTCTTCATCTATATCTATTACCATTTATCCCTTTCTAAATAAGTCTCTATATCACTATCTATCTTATAATAGCTATACCTTATACTCCCCAGTAGCCTCTTTTATCATCCCATCATACCAATCTAGAAAGCCAACTCTGAAGTCATTAATTATATAAATTTAAGTTGTCTAAATTGACAAAATTACCATAGAAGGCAAATTTACAGAAAAAATTCTGTACTCTCTAATGTTTACAAAAGGCTCCCACCAAAATGATAGAAGGCTCTATAAACTTCTATCTTATTCCCACTCGATATGTCCATTGATGTCATTTTGTATAATCCGCATAAAATCAAGGATTTTATTATCAAATTTAGCCTTATTATCCGTTTTATTTCTGTTTCTCCGATTTTTTGCAAGCATATTGCAAGCACAAAACTTTTCTAAGCATTATCTAATTCTATTATTTTTTTAAAATCAGATTCTGCATTTTTGATTTCACTATTTATTTGTATCACTATATCATTTGCCACTTCATTAAATAAATCGTTGTTTGAATCATCAAGCTCAAATTCTATAAGTTTTTTTCTCTTAATTACTTCTTGAAAGATTAAATTAAATAAATTTTCAATATCTTGCGTATTGCTGTCAGTTATATTAACTGAGCTATTTTCTAAATCTGGTATTAAAAATTTAACGGTTTCATTATTTTCACTTCTATCTACTTCGAATTTCATTATTATTGATTCCATATGTTTCTCCTTATATTGAACATGTGTTCACTTCCTTCTAAATGTTTAATCGCTTCATCTTCCCACGATATTATATTGTCAGTATTTTTAATTGATACCAGTTCATTTGCATACATATTACCAGCAAAGTATATTTCCGCTTCTGAATCTCCTACATAGTTGCAATATATTGTTTGGGTTGGTAATGTATTAATTGCAATATTGGCATTATGTGTAGATAAAACCACCGTTTTCCCTATATCTCTTAAATATTTTAATTTAGGAATTATATATTCCGATATATATTTATTTCCAAGTCCTCGTTCTATTTCATCAAACAAGTAACAATCAAAAGCTAGATTTTCAATCAATCCACTAATTGATAGAATTGATTTTTCACCTTCAGAAGGTTCATATATAGTATCGTCTTCTCTAATAACCATGCAAGACTTCTTTACACAATCACTAAAATATTCTGCACCGCACTTTTGTAACTCATCAATCGAAAACAATTTATTCATCTCCAACAAATCTTTAACAGAAAAATTTGCTATTTTTTCTATTACGCCTCGATTAACAGAAATCTTATTTCTATCAAATGGAGAACCTTTAACATATTTTTCATTTTTATCCATTACTTTCACTTCCACTTTGGAATAAATCTGCCCCTTATCTGGTAATTCTCCAATTTTAATTTTTTTAAATGATTTAATATTCTCTAAACTATCATTAATATTTTTGATTTTTTCAAAAATAGCTCGTCTCTCAGAAACCATTTTTGAAAATCCAATATTATTTGGTTTAGATTTTTTCCCTGTTTTTTTATCTATTATTTCTTTAATATTCTCAATAATTATACCTGTTTTAGAAACAGAAAATATTGTTTTAGCTTTCTCTATTGTATCTTCATAAATTTCTTGTTTAAGCTTACATAATTCATCAGATAAATTTTCTTTATGCTCGTTTTCATCATTTCTATACTCTGTATTTATATTATTGACTTTATTAATATAATTAATATTTTCCCTATGTTTTGTAGAAACATCTTGAATAGTTTGAGATATATTTTTATTATACAAACATTCTGTTTTTCTTATTTTCTTTGCATTTTTTGATACATTTTGATTTTCATAGTACTTTAAATATTTACCAATAAAATTAGTGTGAGTACTTTCTTTATAATTTAATACAGAGTCTAAATCATTAATTATGCAATCTTTTAAAGCGCTATCTATTTCAACTTCATCTTCATTATTTTTCAATATTTCATCATAGACTTTTTGATAATCTTTTCCTTCGTGAATAAAAATCTTTTTCCCATTTTCACTTAATTTAGGAAAAATATGATTCTTCATTAACACAGTCTTTCCTGAACCCTTGCCACCAAAAATTACATTAACATCCTGATATATATCCAACTTGTTGTTATAATCCAAATCTATTTCCATTTTTTCGCAATGATTCAATACGGATTTTATAAACACATTAGATGATGTTGCTAACTCATAAAATTTACCGAAGCTATCAATTGCAAATTTCATTTCTGGTAATCTTTTTGCATCTTCCGAATATTTTTCCCAATCTTTTACATCGCTTCCTATTAAAGATATCTCATTATGCGCATTGATTATACCCATGGTTTTTAGTTTTGGTTCTAGAATAACTGTGTACTCAACTAAATCTTTTTTCAAAAGATTTTTTTCTTCAATACTTATTGATCTATCTTTATCTTTATCTAAAAAGTGAGGAATAATTAAAATTTTATCTGTATCAAATTTCTTAATATTGAGTATTAAGTCATTATATTCCAGTTTATAATCATCATAATTTCTATTGTCATCTTTAGAAAAAATGTCTTTAAAATCAATTGCACACTCTGGACTGCACACTAAAATAATATGCCTTATTTTATTTTCATCAAATCTAACATCTAACTCTATGCCCGGAAAAACAATAAAATTTATTGGTTTGCTTGAAATCGCATTATATTCATTGATATCAAATTTATTATGATTCGTAATCGCACATAATCCAACGTTATTTTCTTGAATTTTTTCTATGAATTTTTCTGCATCTATTACTCTCGACGCTCCATCACCTTTTTTACATTTTTGTGTATGTAAGTGTAGATCTATTTTTTTCATTTTTGCCCCTCTCACAACCCTGTGTAATTCATATATTAATTTTGAAAGTTCATATTTTTTATGCCTTATACTCTCCAGTAGCCTCTTTTATCATTCCATCATGCCAATCTACTGTATCTAATGGCATTTCGTGGTATTTATCAAAGACTTCATACAGATACTTATACTTAACTTTATTTTCAATTATCTTCTTAAGAGAATCTTGTATCCATTGAAATAATCTTCATTCCTGTAATGGTTTCTTCATCTCTAGTATATGGAATTATCTTTCTATATCTACAAATCTGAAATCACATTTTTATCTAAGTATGTGCTTACAAATAGGCTGTAATCAAACGGATTATTAAATCTAATCCTATAATCGCCTAAATGTCATGAAACAGGTTCCATTTCCATTCTTCTTTGATTGTTTCCGTCTGCAAGAGTTGCTTCAAGTAATAATGAATGTTTCGGATAAGAAGTGCATGCTTCATACTCATATATAATGTCTGCATAACCTCCAGCTGCGTGTGTCTTAGGCAATAAATTAGCTTCTAATGATAACTTCATGAAGTCCAAAATATTTCCCTGTCTTTCACTCACTTTATACCATATAATTCCCAAAATATATTCAAATATAGTTGGTATTGCAGCTTCATCTGTAACAAGTTCTTCTATTCGCTTATCGTCTCGTGTTTCAAAACAATTTAGTAACTCTATAAGCACAGAATCATTAAATTTCTTATCAATCAAAGTATTAAATCTTCTATATCTCTCATCATTTATATAAGTTGCAGCTTGTTCTGGACTCTTGATTGTAATTCCTAAATCCTTACTTAAAGCTAAATATTATACATTCTAAAAAGGCACCCTAACTATTCACAAGTTAAAATTCCTTAATAAATTTCACGCCCATTCTTATACGCCTCTTTTGCTTCTGTAAGGGTCATCTTGTTAGGTCCTCTTAACCCATTGTCTACATTAATGCCTTGATTTTGGTAGCCACAGTTCTCGCAGATGTCAAAAAAGTCTACCCAGTTACTGCAAACCGGGCATTTCATAGGATATGTACAATCATCTTTTCGTGTAACTGTATTGTTATTTTTTACCATATATCTCGACCTGCTCTTTCATATGATCTCTTATAACATCATCTGGTTTAAACAAAGTTGCTATCTTCATAACTTTTCTACCAATGCAAATTCATTAGTACTTATCCTGCACTTAAAAACAAACCCTCTAACACTAACAAAACTTATTGCATCATCACTTAATAGCTCGGCCAGTAATTCTCTGGCAATTTGAACATACTCTTCATAAATGCGAGTGAGTTTTATATGTTTCAAACACATTGAAATCATTGGATTTATTTTATAAATTTTACTGCTGTTAATTATAAAAATACACCCTTTTTACTCGAATAAATATCCAGCTTTTCCTAGCCCTTTACTTCATTGTACCACATGGATTCAGGTGAGTATATATCTGAAAAAAGTGTATTTTTTCAAAAAATCATTAGTAAGTATTAACAATACCCTACCATCACGATATAATATAAGTACAGTAAGGGATAACTTACAAGTTATAAATGGCATTAAGGAGAAAAAGATGAAAGAAACAGGAATGACAGATAAACAATTTAGTGGTTTTCTAAGGATGTTAATTGACAGACTAGAAGATACTAAGTCAGAAAATGGCAGTGATGCAAAAGACAAGAAATTAGACAAAATAATTTCAGATTTACGAAAAACCATTGATTAATCATGACCACCCGTCCAACGGGTGGTCTGCTCAAGTGCTATAAGCCTAAGAGTAACCAGCCAGCGTCTAAAGGC
The DNA here is from genome assembly GCF_000147675.1 of Peptostreptococcus stomatis DSM 17678. Classification (GTDB taxonomy): domain Bacteria; phylum Bacillota; class Clostridia; order Peptostreptococcales; family Peptostreptococcaceae; genus Peptostreptococcus; species Peptostreptococcus stomatis. Next base: position 15,646 of record NZ_ADGQ01000054.1, read on the forward strand.
ACTGGCTTTCACTCTGTTACTCGTCGCACCCTTTAAATGGTATTTCTACTACTTACAATCCGTAAAAAGTTCTTCATATTCGTATTATTGAGCTTGAATAAATCTGGCTCTATGTCAAATAAAGAGGTACGCTAATTTTATTACCTACTCCCACTCAATAATTACCACATTATATTTGTTTCTTATTTTCATAAAACAGTATCTATTTAGTTTCTATTCTTGAGTGTTTTATACCTATTTTTTATAGTTTTTGAGTTTTTTAGTATCAAAATAGTATCAACAGTGATACTGTTATTCTACAGCAAAACTAATAATTTATTTATAATACATATACTCTGTATATCATATAACTTTTTCACATTCTACAATCTCTGAAATATCATAGTCTAATGTGTTACAAATCCTAAGCAAAACATCTGTAGTTACATTTTGCCCATTCTTTATTTTGTAGAATGTACTTTTACTCACATTTGCCTTTTCCATAAGTTCATTGTTTGTCATATCTAAATCTATTAGTTTTTTAAACAAATTTTTATATGAAAACTTTCTCATTTTCATCTCCTTTACTCGCTTCCAATTACCAATAATTCTTGGACTTTACCCGTATTTTTTATAAATGCTGTTGCAGCAGAAAGTATAGTTCCAATTTTATCCGGAATTTGAAGAGACTTACTGATTGCAGGTTGTACAACATATACTTTTACTTGCAATACTTTCGGTCCTTGCAATATTTTTTTTAAGGTTTTAAATTCTCCCCTAATAAATTTCTCACTACTTGCTCTTGATACCCTATCATTAATTTTCTTAAGAAGCATCGCCTTAGAGGAAACCCAAATAGTACTTTTTATCGCCTGCTGAGTTACTTCATACACATCCCCTACTGACGAATTATATTCTCTTCCTTTCTTTGCTTTACAATGGTACATCTTCACATAAATGAAATCTCCATTTTCTTCAATAGTAATAAAGTCCGCAATTTCACCTGTTCCATGATCAAATATGATATGTGAAAACTTGGATTCTTTTTCTAAGTAATTTCTAAGTCCATCTTGAATAGAAATCATTCCACCAGTTCCAGTTCCACATTCTAAACTTGTATCGACCTTCATATCATCCCATTTCAACGCACAAATTCGTTTTGAATCATATTTTTCCAATTCTAAATTCCCTTTTAAGACTTCTTGTCCACAATAAACAGTATCATTCGCCGTCTTAAAAGAAAGAGGATTATTAGAAAAATATTCTGCCAAAGAATATTCTTCTTTTCCATTTTTACAAATAAACTCTTTCTTTTCTGAGCTATAGTTTCCCATTAGATCACAGTTTATAACTTCACATTTATCAAATAGCTCAACTTTAAATTTGATGATATTATTATTTACCTCTATAATTTTAAATATAACATCTGTAATCAAGGCTTTTTCATCCAGATTGCCTCTATATGCTATAGTACAAGGAGATATATACGATTTCTTATCCAAGAAGCAAAACAATATATCACTTTCATATTCTACAATCCTAACGGGGATTGGTAACTTATCATAATTTGTATTTGTTTTTACTTTTAATTTATCGTTAGAAATTTTTTCTCCGAATAAATCACACCACTTAATATATTCAGGAATAGTAAAGTAAGAGCTACTCCAAAATTTTGATCCACTACTATAACCAATTGTACTTTCGTAACCATCTTTTTTAACCTTACAAAATGCATGCCCTGCAGAAACCATTTTTCCTGTTGTTTCATCAATTGATGCAGCTGTATTTGATCCAGCATAAATCCTATAAGATTCTCCACTTTCTGAATACCTATTCTGCATTCCAGTGTTGAAAAATTCATACTCAGAAAACTCTGCCAGCACTCTATTCATTTCATCTCTTGGAATCTTATCGTAATTTTCTACAAAAGATTCTACTATTGATTCATACACCGCTTCAGTTTTATTTTGTGAATATATAAACAGCAACTTGGTGCTTGATTGGTAATGTACAATATATAATCCAAATTCATTATTTAATACACTATCTCCAGCTAACCATAATGGTGTACTACTTATCTTGGAGATTCCTACGATAGAATTAGTTTCTTCACTTCTATATATATTTTCCCCAACTTTTAATTCTTCTGGGAATTTTCCATATATATCAAAGTTTGAAACTTTATATACTTTTGCATGGCAATTAGGTCGAATATTATTCAAAGATATCGACTCATCCTGATCTTCAGGTTTTGTGAAATTGTTCAAAATTTCATTAGCTTCTAGATCACCCTCTATTTTTTCCTCTGACATGCTTATTATCATATCTTGCCATGCAACATCACTTGAATATAATTTGTGATTTTCAATTTTAAGATTATCATCATTCATAGCAATAAACTTTGCAGTACCTATTTTTTCAGCATTAGTTCTTGCAAAACGACCAATAAATTGGAGAGTACTAGCAAGAGATTTATGCGGTTCATGTATTGCTGCAATTTTTAAATTAGGAAAATCAAACCCTTCGCCCAACATATCTACACAAATCACACCATCAAGTTCTTTTTTCTTAAGTAGCATTATGGTTTTTTCAACAGTTCTTGTAGACATTGCACTATCAATTCGTTTCAGTTTTAATTTCGTAATATTTTCATATAAATTTTCTAATTCTTTTGCTTTATCTTTAGTGTCAGTTCTTACCATCAAAAAATGATCATATCCACTTTCTCTATCATTCAGTAGAATTCTTTCTGCCTCTAAAGCAATTCTTTTATCCTTTTCAGTCCCTTCCTCTATTGGATTAAACATTATTTCGCCAAATACTCCGTCTTTATATGCTCTAGATAGTGGATAATTATAAACTGTCTTCCCTTTTATTTCTTTTTTATCCAATCTAAAAGGAGTGGCTGTAACAAGTAAAGATGGAACATTTATCATATTTTTTAATATTCGTTGCCATGTTGGAGCGGGAACATGGTGTGCTTCATCAATAATAATATAGTCAAAAACATTTTTTATCTGTGCATCAGAAATTGATGCAGCCACCTGATGGGTAGCTACCACTACATCAGCATTTAAAATTTCATCATCTACTTCTATACGATATAGATGCTTAGCTTCATATATGTTTGGAGCATTAGTATCTTTTGAAAATACTCCCACATATTTTAACGTTCTTAAACTTGCATAGTCATTTGCAATTTGCCCCCTAACCATAGCACTAGGAGTAACAATTAAGACCTTTGCTTTTTTTAAAATATATGGTGCCATCATAACAACTGTCGTTTTCCCAGAGCCTGTGGGCATAACAATAACTGCGGAATCTTTTGAATTAAGTGTTGCATAAGAAGCAACCGCATGTATTGCTCCTATTTGAGCATTTCGAAGTCCCGCCTCTTTCCCTTCTGCAATTGGAAATCTTAAATTTTCATATAAATCGCTAAAATAACTGATTATAATCACCTCCAAACATTTTATTTTATTATACAACACTAAATACTCTTTTTCAAATAAGATATTCTCTTTTTTCGAACTCATGTATATATCTAAAAGGTTAAGCGCCTTTTTTGACACTTAACCTTTCCTAGTTTTTAGATTTTATCTTTTAATATCTTTCTTAGTTTTTCTAAAATCTTATCCCTCCTTTTGCTGATTGCTTGATAACTTACTTTTTCTTTTTTACCTATTGACCTTAGACTTTCTTCTTTGTAGAAGATGGCTTCCATTAACTCTCGTTCTTCTTTTGTGAGAGTATTTAATGCTCTATGAAGTTCTTCAATTTGCATTCTTACTTCTACAATTTTTTCTAAGTCTATTTTTTCATCTATGATGCTATCTACAAAATGTCCATCATGATCCAGTGCTGAAAATGATATAACATTATGCTTCCAATCTTTTCTTTGGAGATATTTTTCATGCTCTGTTATCTTCCAGTAGGCTTTGTAGACTTCTTCGCTTACAGGTACGGCTTTTCCTTTCACATAAAGGTAATATTCTTTAGCCACTTAGTTATCCTCCTTTTCCTGTTCTGTGGTTTGCTTTTTGGGAATAAAAAAGGAGGACTTCTACACTTTGGCGTAAAAAGTCCTCTTAACTTGAAAACTACTGATTTGTTATATTGACTATTTTTATGTTTGTAATGGCGATATATTGCTATACAAAAGTAAGTCCAAGCATAAAAAAGGATAATTATATCGTTCTGTGAAAACTGAAACTATAAGTTTTGACATGATTATCCCTCCATTACTTTTCCTCCTAAGTAAATCTATTATTAAATCACTCCTGCTTTTTCAAAATGCTTTTTGAGTATCTTTGTTGCAGCGAATGCTCCTATGCAAGCAAGAACAAAAGTTATCAAACCAAAGCCTACTGCCCACGAAACTTTGAAATAAGATAATGCTTCATTTATTTGTGCTTCGCTCATTTTCCATTTTGATGCTCTTTCCACAAAAGAAGCTGTCCCAAATAAAATCACAGGAATTACTGTTCCTAAAAAATCTGCTAATGCAAATGTCCCATATCCAATAATCATTCGTCCCTTGCTCTCATAATTTCCTATAATCAAATCACATATAATTCCACCGATTACAGCAAAGACTGCATGAGGTAAATGTCCTCCTGACAACGCAATTAAACCAAGAAGCGTTCCTGATATTGTAAATACACCCTTCTTTTTAACTTTTACAGCCATAAGAATATAAACGGTAGCAGCTACCATAAAGCTAACTCCTGAAGCAATAAATCCTCCAATAACTGTTGTTGCCATAGCAAATGCAACCGCCATGTATATGACAATTCCAATTGCATTAAAGATTCCGATTGTAATAAAATCACGACCATTCAATTTGTTTTTCATAAAAGTCCTCCTAATAAATTTTCTGTATTACTATCACAAGAGCAATCATCAAAGCTCCTAATAGTCCAATCATTAAGTCTGTTTTTCTAAACCGCAATTCTGTTAATGTTACCCTCTTCTCATCACTATCAAGTCCTCTAATAAGTGCTGAAGCTGACAGTTCATCTGAAATCTTAATCATTCTCATTAAAAGCGGAACAAGCGTATATTCAATATATTTAATTGGATGTAGCAATGGGAAAAATCTGCTTGTTACAATTCCTCGAATCTTCATATTCTCTTTTAATGCCTTGAGTTCTATTTTTATAGTTGGTACAAACCTAAGCAAAACACTAAAAGGTATACCAATGCTTCTTGGTACTTTCATTCTATTTAACGCTTCCAGCATTTCACTTACACTTGTAGTCTTTGTTATATATCCACCAAACATAGCGATTAAGGTCATTCTTGATGCAAAGTAAATAAACATATATATTGCAAATACAATACTTGCTTCACAAAATTTTCCAAGCCCTAACTCTATGCAGTATAAAAGCACAAAAAACAAGATAAAGCGTAACGCTCTTTTCCACATCCCGCTATATAAATATAGAAAAAAGGCAAAAACAATTAATACAAAAAGTAGAATTGTATCGCTTATAAAAAAGCTCGTAAATCCAACAATTGGAAGTAGAGTAAGTTTTATTCTCGGATCTATAGTTTTTCTATCTATCAAGCTCTCTACCTCCTCTCATCTTGTCTAATATGAGAAATTTATTACTTTCACTCATATCTAAAACAGTTTCTATTTTTCCATCTCCCATTACCCATAGCTTGCTCACTGTGTTTGCTAAAAACTCAAAATCATGACTTATTACCAAAACTGTTGTCCCAATTTTCAATTGTTCTTCAATCAGTTTTGCGACGGAAAGCATTGAGTCTTTATCACAACCTGATGTTGGTTCATCATAGATGAAAATCTTTGCCTGTTTCATCATTCCACAAGCTATTGTCAATCTTTGTTTTTCTCCTCTTGATAAAGCAAACGGATGCTTATCAATGTATTTGTCTAAGCCAAGTACACTCAAAATAGACTTTGCCTTTTGAGTATTTTCTTTTTTATCTTTACTTGAAATACCAAGTAGCATTTCATCAAGTACACTTTCCGAAAACAACTGATAGTCTGAATCTTGAAAGACAAAATATGACATATCCATTAAATCTTTATGATTAAGCGACTTATCTTTCCTCGCCCATATTTTTCCCTCTTCTATCTTCTCAAGTCCTGAAAGCACTCTTGCAAAGGTGGTTTTCCCAGTACCATTTAAGCCGATAAGACCAATGGCTTTTCCGTACTCCATGTTGAAATCAAGATGATTTAAAATGTACTGTTTTTTCTTCTTTCCATCCTTAGCTACATTCGGATAGCAAAATTTCAAGCCTTTTCCGATGATACTTTCATCATTTAATTGATATGGATCTTTCTTCTCACTTATCCTGTATTCTTCTAATTCAAGAGTTCTTAGTCCATTTTCATCCCAAAACGCCCTTTCAAGATAGATAACTTCTTCCCGACTCAAGTCTTTCGTAATTTCTCCGTCTTTCATCAAAAGAAAACGGTCAAATAAAGACTTTACATAGTACAAACGATGTTCAATTAGAACAACCGTTGTTCCTTTTTTCTTTAATTTCTCCAAAATTAAAAACAGGTCAAATGTTGCTTTCATATCCAAATTTGCTGAAGGTTCATCTAAAATTAAAACTTTCGGATTCATCGCATAGATGCTTGCAATAGCTATCTTTTGTTTCTGTCCGCTTGATAATTCAAAAACAGATTTTCCTTTAAGTTCCTCAATATCCAACTCTGCATATACTTCTTCTACTCTCTGTTTGATTTCATCTCTTGATTTGCAGATAGTTTGAAGCCCAAAAGCTATTTCTTCATCTGTCGTTGTCGTGAAAAACTGACTTCTTGGATCTTGAAATACAGTCCCTACAATATGCCCTACTTCATGAAGCGATAATTTGCTTATATCTCTTCCGGACGCAAAGGCTTCTCCTTGCATTTTGCCTTTGTAATAATGTGGAATAAGACCATTCATTACACTTCCAAGAGTGCTTTTCCCACTTCCACTTTTCCCTGAAATTAAAACAAATTCACCCTTTTTAATTTCAAGATTGATATTTTTTAAAGCAGTTCGCCCATCTTCCCATTCATAAGAAACATCTTTTAACAAAATCATGGTTACACCTCATACTGAGCTTTCCATAATTTTGTGTAGTAACCATCTTTCTCAAGAAGTTCCCCATGCTTTCCTTTTTCAAGTAAATTTCCTTTTTGAAATACGAGAATTTGGTCAGCTTTCTGAATTGTTTTTAAATGATGAGCCACTACAATTACGGTTCTATTCTTTGCAAGTTCTGTAATGGCATCTTGTATCAAAGATTCATTTACAGGATCAACATTACTTGTCATTTCATCAAGAATTAAAATCGGTGCATCTTTTAGAAAAGCTCTTGCTATAGATATTCTTTGTCTTTGTCCACCTGAAAGAAGCCCACCATTTTCTCCAATATCAGTTTCATAACCTTTTGGTAAACTCATAATGAAATCATGTATCCTTGCCTTTTTTGCAGCTTTAATGATTTCCTCTTTTGTAGCTCCTTTTTTACCTACTCTGATATTTTCTTCAATCGTGTTATCAAACAGTTGAACATTCTGCATGACAATGCTGATACAATCTAAAAGCTCATCATAAGGAATATCCCTTATATCAGTTCCTCCAAGTGTAATTTTCCCTTTATGCACATCATAAAATCTTAGAAGTAAGTTGGTTATAGTAGTCTTTCCACTACCTGATTCTCCAACTAAGGCTGTCATTGTTTTTTCAGCAATAGAAAAGCTCAATTTTTCCATTTTAAATTCATCTTTTTCATAGGAAAAATCTATGTTTTCAAAAGCTATATCATTATCTGTCGGAACAATTCCATTCACTTTATCCGTGATTACATCTGCATATAAAATTCTTGAAAGTCTTTCGTAACTATCTACCGCCGAAACATAGTACATATAGTGTTGTTCCATAGAAGCGAATGGCTTATAAAACTCTTTTGAAATTACTGCAAAGATAATAAAATTAAGTACATCAAGACTTCCCTTTATAACAAGTATTGCTCCTGCAATTAAAAGAACTAAATATCCAATATCCAGTAAAAAACCAAATATAGATAACTGTTTTGCCTTAAATCTTGAAGCTGCTTTGCTTGTTTCTCCAAACTTTTTTGTCTTATTCATAAGCTCATTATCCAAGCTCTTATTGTTTGAAAAACTCTTTAGTACAGGTATTCCTCTAACATATTCAACAAATAAGCTAACCATATCAAGAAGTGCTGAGTTGTTTTGATTTTCAATTCTTTCAGATTGCTTAATTGTCAGATATAGAAAGATAAGTGCAATCGGAACAGATACAGCCATAATAATAGAAAGTTTGAAATCAATACTTGCAAGACCAATAAATACAATCGCACCTATCAAAAAATCGCCAAACATTCTTGACCACATGTGTCCTACAACAAGGGACATATTATCAACATCTTTGTGTAAAATTGTATTGATTTCTCCCAATCTTTCATTTGTATAAAAACCTAAACTAAATTTCTTTAATTTGATAATCATGCGTTCTCTGATTTGCTGAACAATATCAAAACCTGCACTATGCTTTTTCATATCTGCAACCATATTACAAATACCTTTGAAGACTACAAGTAATCCAATAGCAATAAAATATTTATAAAGCATATCTAAACTCGTCTTATCAAATATCTGAAACAGTATAGAAAATACGATAACAATCATAGCTATGGAGCTTAGTCCATAAAGGGCAAAGAGTACACTTGATATAATCAAATCTCTCTTGCCGGTTTTTGTAAGTAGTTTTAACATTTCTCTAAACATTTTCTGTTACCACCTCTTTCAAATTCCATCTATCTACCTTGTTCTGTGCTTCAACCATATCACGATAAAAATCACATCTTTTCATCAGCTCTTCATGGCTTCCTGCATCAAGAACAACACCCTTATCCATAACTATAATTTGGTCTGAATCTCTAATCGTATTTAGATGATGAGCAATTGTAATGATGGTTTTATCCTTACTTAAATCATCAATCGCTTCACCGATTAGTCTTTCATTTTCACTATCAACAGCTGCCATTGCCTCATCTAATATTAAAATCGGTGCATTTTTCAGTATCATTCTTGCAATAGAGATTCTTTGTTTTTCTCCACCGGATAACTTAACTCCCATTTCACCTACTCGTGTTTCATATCCATTTGGCAATGCTGAAATAAAGTCATGACATCTCGCTTTTTTGGCAGCTTCTATGACTTCTTCTTTTGTCGCATTAAGTTTCCCGATTGCAATATTGTCAAAAATACTTAAATCGAAAAGGATGACCTCCTGTTGCACACTTCCAATAAGATTTGAAATATTTTCCTGACTGTAATCCTTTATATCTTTCCCATTTATTTCTATTCGTCCGCTGTCAGCATCCCAAAAACCCATAAGCAAATTGGATACTGTACTCTTACCACATCCACTTGCTCCAACAAAAGCATTTAAGCTATTTTTCTTAAAAATAAGATTTATATCCTTTAACTCGAAACTATCTTTTCCGTATGCAAAATTCACATCTTTAAATTCTATATTTCCAAATTCTAAACCTTGTTCTATCTTTTTCTTTGGAAGCGAAACGGTTAAAACTTTTCCAATTGACTTTAAAGCCTCCTTAAATACAATAGAAAAATGTTGTAGAGTTGCTGTCTTGCTTATGGATGCTGTAAACGCAGAGGATAGAATAATTGCGAGTATAAATTTAGGTGTTGTTATTTCTCCATAATAAAGAAATATACTTCCCAAAATCATGACAATAACTACTCCAATTTCCATAAATATGTCAATGAGTCCCATTGGAATTGTAATTGCTCCCATGCTCTTTTTAACCCAGTAAATATACTCTCTTGCCGTTTTTAATGTTCTTTCGCTAATCTCCTCTTCTTTAGCAAAAGCTTTAATCACAGAGATATTTTTTACATATTCCATTAGCTCTTCTCTCATCTTGTTTTCATGGTTAAAGTAAATAGCAAAGTTCTTATCCATTGTTTTCTGTGAAAGAACTTTTACCAAATACATGAGTGGAACTCCGGCAATCATTCCAAGAGCAAGACGCCAGTCTACAAAAATCATAGCTATGAAAATAATGGTAGGCAGAAGTGTAACTGACATTATTTCAGGAAGACCATGGGCAAGGTATACTTCCACTTGCTCTACATCATGCTGAACAATGTTGGTAAGCTCCCCGGTATTATGTTCTTTGAAAAATCCTAAACTTAGTTTTTTTAAATGACCGATAATATCTAACCTAAGTTCTGTTAATTTTTCATAAGCTTTTTCATGGGCAACCTTTGTTGCAAAATAGTAAAACACTTCCTTTAATGCAAACGATATAAAGATTCCCAAGAATATATACTTTAAATTACCTTCGTTAATATTGTTTGTGATTAAAGAACTAATCAAATATACAAGTAAGATTTGTGGTATCAAATCAAATACTATTTTTAAAGCAAGAAGTGAATTGGATAAACTATTTTTCCCAATCACTTTTTTCCTTAATTCTTTTTCTGGCATGAACAACGCTCCTTTCAAAATTGAATAATATTGAATTATAATTCAATATTAAGGTTTAAAGTAAGACTTTGCTGATTACACAAAGTCTATTTTTTAGTGCTAATTATAAGGATTCCACTCCCTTGTAATAACACCTTGCAATAAGTTTTAGCATATCTTTTGCCCACTTTTCACTTTGATAGTGCCTTGCTATTTCAAGAAGCCCCTCTGTAAAGTTACTGGCTAAAATATGGGCAAGCATCGGATCATATTCTTTTTCTGATTGTCTTTTTAGGCTCACTTCAATATGAATCTGCATTTGCGATATAAGTTTTTGTTTTGCTTCTGTATGCTTTGTACCTGAGCTTTTATCCATTAAAATAATTAACTTCTTACGCTCTTTTAAAAGTTCATGAATATAATTCTCGCCGACTTCATCAAACCTTTCAGAAGCAGAGCCTTTTTCCAAAGATTCTTCCTCATTAAAAGCTGACTCAAAATTTATATAAACTGAACTTACTACTGCATCAAACAAAACTTCCTTATTTTTGAAATAGGTATAGATGAGTGCCACAGGTATATTCGCCTCTTTTGCAATTTCTGTTAATTTGGCACCTCTATAATCCTTTTTATAAAATACTTTTTCTGCTGATTCGAGTATTCTATTTCTGACTTCTTCTTTTAGTACTTGTGCCATAGCACACCTCTTTCTATTTTAATACTGAATTTATATTTAATAATAAATTAAAATTCAATATTTGTCAAGATTCTTTATTTTCAAGAAAACACAGTCTACTGCAATATAAATTCATCTTTCTACTTCTTTCATCTTTTCTTTTTTCTCTTTAGAAATTTTCTTATCTTGTTCCTTATGTCTACTAATTTTTTCTATAACTGACTCTTTTTTCTCCCTCTTATCTCTACCAAGATACTCATTCATATTAACTTTCAGATGTTCCAACTCCTCATATTTTACTGATAACGCATTATATTTCTTTGCAATTTCCTCTTGTTTAGCCTGCAATTCTTTTGAATGCTCATTTAATTTTCTAAAAAGATTTTTACCTGATTTTGTCTTCAACTCTCCCGATACCATATGTCTCAAGTGTGGGAATTGCTTAAGAAAAATATCTATTCCCTCATAAACTTTCTGATAGGCTTCCACATCTTTTCGGTTCATCATCACATATAAATTCGTCATTTGGATTTTTACGATAACCTTCGTAATGTTCTCTCTTACTAATACAAATTTTAATATATTTAACGACTTCCTTTATCCTCTTTTGCTCCAATGACAGCTTATCAAATTCTCGTTTCAACTCGTTCTTTTCAATGGAGATCCGGCTGATACCACGCTCTAATTCTTCAATTGAATTAAAACCTTTATTCCTGATTTCAACAAGCGCAGACGCTGCTGTTTTAAGATTATGTTTTGTTACCCAATGTTCATAGCCTTTGCTTGACTTTACTTTTTGACTATTTTTAATATCAATGATATTTCCAAGTTCTTTATCTTTATTCAGGATTCTATCCTTAATTCTTTCTTCAGTATAGTTAGCTCCAATGGTCTTTGCTCTGGTAAATCTCTGCTGATTTTTACTTCTAAAAGCTATATGCTTCCCATATTTTATTTCATAGCCATAGCTTTCCATCTTAGATAAAAATCCCTGCCAGTTGATTGACTGCTTTATAGTTCTATCAATATCAAATTGAAGTCTTGACTTATAACTACTGCCTTTTTTATCCTCATTCCAGTCATACCAATTCACAAATTTTCTTCGCTTAATTTCATTGATTTCTCTTTGTGTTTCTTGGTCAATTACAGACAAATTATGTTCCCTTTGAAGAAAGCAATGTAAAATTCTATAAAAGCAGAATAAATGCCAAAGTTCCACCAGATTTAAAATAAGCACAGAAAAAGCACATAGCTGAAAGATTTTACTCTTCAAGCCATGTGCTTTTGTGTTATTTGATACTTTAAGATAAGCTAAAGATTTGAATGGATTTAAGTTAGAATATCTTAAATCCATTTTTTCAATTTGTATTTATAATAGGCAATCCAACTTTCAATACCTCATCTACAAGATGATGTATATGAATCAGTTCCTCATTAACAGTAACAACCGAATATTTTGCTGATTCACCAAATTCTCCTGCAAAATTTAATGTTTGAGCTATCAGCATTCCAAATTCATGTATGTGAATACCATGAGGCAAATCACAATCTATTAGAAGAATACTACCCATATCGCTTCTTGAGAAATCAAGAGTTATATCTTGAACAAAAATCTTATAAAATTTGCTCACAACTGTGGAAACATCTTTTTCGATATTAATTATATTATCATTATTCAAAACAAACAAATCAATACCGCAAATTGCCCTATATAGCAGACGGCAAGAAATCTTTAACGAATTCTTCAATGCTAACATCAATACCGAAAACGCAAACATCACATCAGTAATATCATCCAGTTTTGTGTGCAACTTCATCGAAAAATCTTTTATATCCTTAGAAATTTCTTCTCCAAGGCTTTGATTAATTTCTTTTTCTAATATACTAACTAACCCACGCATAGCATCAATATCAATTTTTTTGAACATTTTTATAAAATTAGCATCCATAAGAACTTTATAGACTCTACCATTCTTGAACGCTGATATTGCAGGAATTAACTCCTCATCTGAGAGTAGTGTGCTTACATTTTCTGAAACACTGACTTCTTTATATAGAAAATACGGATTCATTGAATCTGCTACTTCATTTGATTCAGAAGCAATTTCAGACAAACATAAATCAATAAATCGAGTAAGCGTTTTATGTCCTTGCTCAATCAATATTCTTTCTGCTGATGACAAATGCTCTACATTGAAAAAATTGGGGATATCTATTTTTTCAATGTTTTCATCAAGAAATATAAAACCATGAAATTCAGTATTACTATGTTTTGCCATATAAGCAAAATCATTACGGGAATCTGTAAACTTTTCACCAATTTCATTTGATTCTATAACAACTGACATGTCATAAATCATTTTTCTTATTTTTTGCGAAGCTTCATCCTTTTGAAGCTTTTTACATAACTTAAATACTTCTGTTCTAAAATTTGTTGACATCATTTTATCTCCTAAATTATTATATAGAAAGAAATTTTATCTTTTCTCTTTAAAGTCAATGTGTTGTTTCTCCAATTCATTCTGCACTTTTCTTTCAATCATCTCTTGCACCTGATGTTCACCTACTAATTTAACAGTATCAGTTGCTGTATATCTGCTCGAACTATACTGTATAGTATTTTCTAAAAGATTATTAAGTACATAATTAGGAACGAGCCTTCTTGCATAGAACATAAATTTTTCAATTAAAAGTTTTTCACCAGTTATATCCTTAAGCACAAAAGGACTCCAACGTTCCGGGAAATAACGGCATAATGAAGATAATGCAAATAAACTGATGTATATATTAAGTAATGTTGGGATAGTTATCAATTTGCTATTTTTTATATGCCCTGCCTGTAAATATGGTTGTCCAGAATAGGATTGTTTACTGATATCCTCACCTGTCAATTTATGGCGAAGGACAAAATATTCTTTGCCCGTTTTGAAGTCTGTAGCAGAAGTAAAGCGCAAATATGATTTTTCAAACCCTTCAACTTTTTTCAATAGTTCAATCAAATGATCCTTGTTTTCTTCCGAAAAATATATTTTTTCAGCCTTTCCATCTGGAGTATTAAAAATATCAAGCATAATAGTACAGCCAGTTTGTACATCATAGCATTGTGTAAAGTCATATTGTATTTCTGCAATCGAATCTAAAAACTCTCTCAAACTCCAATCACCAAATCCTGTTAAGTCAGAAGTAACACCTATCGCTCTTGCAACTACATGAACTCCACCATCTACTGGACTAAGAAATCTGATTTTCGTGTCTGCAATGAAATTCATTTGATCAGGAATGAAAATCTTCATTCCATGGTTACTAATCTTATTGATACTGCCACTTAAAAGGTTAACCATTCCATAAAGAAGATTTGTTGAGCCATAATATAATAGTAATGGTGAAATTTGAAGATTATCTTCTTTAGCAGCCTTATAGTATTCATTTGCTTGTAAAAACGAACCTGCGATGCAATTTATAGTATCTTCGTCTACCTCATGCCCCTTTTTTGCTAAATACCGTTTTATATTAGCCTCATATGTAAATTGTAATAATTCTCTCCAAAGATCATTTTCGGGGTTTTCAGAAAAAATTATAGTCATAGAATCTCACCTTCCCATTTATTATACATTATCCGTAAATTTCGTAATAGTACATCACAACAAATGTAATACATATCTTGTATATAAGTCCACAATAACAAAAATATTTCATTTATGCATACATGTAACTATTCTAAAACAAAAGCCAATTTACCATTTATAATTTTCAACAAAAGCCTCCCACCAAAATGATGGAAGGCTTTCTATTTCTAAACTATTTACCTAAATTCAACAACTCCCTTTTAGACCTGCTTTTTCTTACTTTTAGTATCAAAACAGTATCATTTCGAGAATTTTGCTACTCCAAAATCGCTAAAACACTATGCTTTCAACGGTTTTATAGTAGTAACATATTTGCTTCCGCTATTCCCACTCTTCATATAAAGACTTCTACACATTATAAAAATAAGCATTTATAAGACTCTTATTTACACATATTTTATATTTTCTTTGTTTTTTTGGGTATTTTTTAAGCGAAATACTTCAAAAGTACTTCAAACCTATGAATTTTAATCAGTAATTATCCAACATATTGTATTGAGCATCTTCTTCTAAATCAAATCCCGTATTGCTTTTATATTTTTTAGTAATTTCAATTATAATATATTCGAAAGTATTCACCACTTCTTCGAAAGAAGAAATATCCCCAATTTTAAACTTCTCATTTTCATGAGCAATATTATTTCTTATTTTATCTGTATATTCATATAGAAAAGTAGCCGCATCACTTTGTATTTCCGTATCTAATAGTCCACCAAAATCCTCACTATTTTGCGTAAGATTTAAATTATTTAGAAAATCACTATCTCCCAAAATTTCCTGAAATAAATCTTTATAATATCCATTTAGTTTATCTTTGTGCAAAAATTCAAATCGTATGTGTTTTTCTAATATATTACTATCAATAGTTTCTTTTAATGAATGAAAATACGCATCGAATGACCCCTTCTTATTTTTATTTTTATCCTCAAATATATATTTAATTTGTCTTTCTTTCTCAGAAAATATAGAATGAGCAATCCTTTCTGACAATTCTGTAAATCTCACACCTTGTTTTGATTTATTATAATTGTAGTTACGTATGAGTTCTTTTAAATAATTCTCGAATGTTGTAAAAACAGATAAATATAATGAATTCTCCAATAATCCTCTTGCTATTTCTGAGTTATCTTTTGCTTCTAACATAGGGAGTACTTGATCATATATATCTTTATAAGATTGATATTTTTTTTGAATTTCAGGGAGCATAATCTACACCTCCCTAAGAATACTAGAAAGATGTTTTCCCCATTCATATCTTTTTTCAACATTTGTAGTATTATTTGTGCCTCTTATAAAAATATTTTCATCTACATTTTTCAAAAATTCGCTAAATGACCGTCTTATTAACTCCTTATTGTTAAAGACTACATTATCATCAAATTTTGATAATACCACTAATTGTAGTTCTGCAATAGTTTTATTTATACTAGTAGAACCAGGCTTATTTATTCTAATGAAAGCTTCATCATCAAAAACAGCATCCACTTTTGCTACTGAATTTCTAATAAAATCAACTAAACTTAAGGCTTCATCTTTATCGCATCTATATTCCTTAAGATAATCTAAAATTGCGGTATTCAATCTGCCATTATACGTGCGGAATTCTTTATTTAAATTATCTTTATTTTTAACCCTAACTTCTCTTAATTTCCAATTTTCACTATCAATAAATCCTTCTATAACTTTAGCTCTTAATAAAATCTCATTATATCCGAAACGTTTCTTTAATACAGGTCTACTCCCGAAGATTTCATCTACTTCTTTACTTTGTGAAACATCGTTCAATGAGTTAATTAAAATACCTCTATACATAACATTTAGAAGTTCCTGATTATTTAACTTTATTGAACCACTGTTTATTCGTGAAAATATGTCATATTTAATATCTTCTGTTGAATCTTTTTTTATTATTACAACTGGAAGAGATACATTATTAAACTTTCTTTGCATTTCAACTAAATCATAATAACTCTTTTTGTTAAACTGTTTCAAAGTTTCGAGTCCACTTAATGTTAAAACATCCATTTCCCGCAAATTTTCTGATAATTTTTCAATTTCATCAGCAACTAATTTAGATTTCATAAAAGCAAATACTGTAGTAAGACGTTGTTGTCCATCAATAACCTCAAATGTATCGTCGTTATTCTCAGCTAAAAAAATAGTTGGAATTGGTATTGATAGCAATAAAGATTCAATAAACTTAGACATTGTTTTTTTATCCCAAACAAATCTTCTCTGGTAATCAGGTTGTAAATTCAATTCTCCTTCTACTATCATTCTGAATAAGTCTGATGTAGACTTATCAACCTTATCAACATAAAGTTTTCTTTTATCATCTTCAGTTATATCAATTTCTGCTTCTGTTTCTACCTCTAAATCTATATCTGTTGAATCTATTTTATCTAGTAAATTTACTTCTAAGTATCTATTCATAGTGTTATCCATAACTTCCTCCTCAATTATACTTCTTAAAATTTTCAGCTTGCTCTAATACTTCTTTATAAACTTCATCTAATGTTACAGGAGGATAATCAAATTCATCCATAAGAAGAATTAAATCGACCTGAAGATTTGCTTTGATATCCTCACGAGTAGACCAATCTGTATATCTCGCTTTGTCATCTACAATTGCTTTTATTCTCTTTGAGAGTTCAATCATCTTGTCATTAGGATACTCAAACTCATACTTCTTGGAAACAGCTTTTAATATGTCGAAAAACGCCTTTTCCTCATAGTCTATTCCCATTTTCTTAAATGAATTTTTCTCTTGTTTTAATTCTTCTAAAAGTTTTACAAGCTGGTCTGCAACATCATCAAGGACTTCGTTTGCATAAGCCTCATCACGTCTACGATTGTTATATTCATCTACGACGCGCTTTAATCTATCCGCAAATTCAACCGCCATTATTTTGTTAACTTTCTTAAACTCATCAATCGCTTGTGAAAGCAGTCTTTGCAAAATCTTTATTTTTGTATTTGGTAACTGTATTGCATTTATCTTGTCCATATATTTATCGCTAAAAATATCAACAGAAATGTGTTTTCCTGTTTCAAACAGTTCCTCTATACCGTCCGACTGAATCGCTCCCTCAAGCATTTCACGAACGCGAGCATTCATTTGAGAAATGTCAGGCGCATCACCTTTTGTTAGCTTAAAGAGAATAGAACGTACTGCACAATAGAAATGGATGTAATCCTTATCTATATCTGAGAACCTATCGCTGGAGCTACAAAGATTAAATGCCTGCTTCATACGCTTAACCGCTGCCATAAACCTTGTTTCCATTTCTTCAGAAAGCTGCACATACTCCACAGCACGATTTAGGCAAGCAAGTTGTTCAATAGGAGATCCGTTAAGAAAGTCAGTGTTATTAAAATTATGGAACATTTGAGCAAGTACTTCCAACTGGTCTTTTACCATAATAATTGACTGCTCAATACCCTCAAATTCTTCACTCTCAAAATTAGTATATTTTTTAAGTGCCATATTCATATTTTTCTTAATTCCGATATAATCAACAATTAATCCTTTATCCTTACCTTCACATACTCGATTTACACGAGAGATAGTTTGAATAAGTGTGTGTTGCTGAATAGGCTTATCTATATAAATAGTATCAAGTTCAGGAACATCAAAACCTGTTAGCCACATATCAACTACAATGGCAATTTTGAAATTTGATTTTGGATTTTTGAATTGTCTATCAAACTCTTTTCGATCATCTTTAGTACCGAGCATATCAAAGAGTTCTTTTTCATCATCCTTATTACGAGTCATAACCATTTTAATTTTTTCCATAGGTTTTAACTCTTTTCTGTCCTTTTCATCAAGATCAATACCATCTTCACAGATTTTCTTTTCTGTCCATTCTGGACGAAGCTCAGTAATTATCTTGTAAAAGTCGTAAGCAATATAACGATTTGAGCATACAAACAGAGCTTTTCCAGCAACGGTTGCCCCCTCTGCAACACGAGTTTCATAATGATTAATAAAATCTTCAGCAACGGCACGAAGTCTGTCCGGGTCACCAATTATGATTTCCATATTGGCAACACTTTTTTTGCTCTCCTCAACCTGATATTCGTTAGCTTCCTCTCTAACACAAAAATCATAATATTCTTCTATCTCTCTAACTTTATCTTGGTTAATTGTAACTCTTGCAGCACGACCGTCATAAACAAGATTTACAGTAATACCATCACGAACTGCTTCAGTCATTGTATAAGCATCAACAACACCACCAAAGACTTCAATCGTTCCATCTACCGGAGTTCCTGTAAATCCAACATAAGTTGCGTTTGGAAGAGAGTCATGTAAGTATTTTGCAAATCCATAAGTACGCTCTACACCTGATTCTGTAATTCGAACCCTTTGATCAAGATTAATTTGGCTCCTGTGTGCTTCATCAGAAATGCAAATTACATTTGACCTGTCAGTAAGTAACGTCAAGTCCTCGGTAAATTTTTGAATGGTAGTCAAATATACACCACCACTTTCTCTACCTTGCAATTCTTGGCGTAGCTTTTCACGGGAGTCAATGCTTACTACAGTTTCATCGCCTATATAATTTTTCGAACTTATAAACTGCTTTGAAAGCTGGTCGTCAAGATCTGTTCTATCAGTAATCAGCAAGATAGTTGGGGAATGAAAATAGGTGCTCTTCATCAACATACGAGTAAGAAAAAGCATAGTATAGCTCTTTCCGCATCCAGTGGCTCCGAAATATGTGCCCCCTTTACCATCACCTTCCGGACGCATATGAGCTTTGATATTTTTATAAAGCTTATTCGCAGCAAAAAACTGAGGATAGCGGCATACAATTTTTAAGTCTTTATCAGAGCTATCTGGAAAGTAAACGAAATCCTTGATAACAGCAAGTAATCGTTCCTTTCGAAAAAGACCCTTAATCATTGTAACAAGGGAGTTAATTCCATCCAACTCTTTATCTTCCAAGTTAACTTTTCTCCACGCATAGAAGAAGTCATATGGACTGAAGAAAGAACCGTATTTGTTACTTGCTCCATCACTGATAACAATAAAAGCATTATATTTGAATAGTTCAGGAATATCACGACGATAACGTACAGTAAGCTGCTTGTATGCGTCCATAATAGTTGTATTCTCTTTAACTGCACTCTTAAATTCAAACACTACAACAGGTATACCATTTACGAACACAATGCCATCAGGTATGCGAATCTGGTTATTAATACCCTCTATTTCAAATTGATTGATTGCTTTGAAAATATTGTTTTCGGGAGTGCCAAAATCAATAAGTTCAATATACAAGTCTTTCTTAGTTATGTCCTCGCGGTTGAATATAAAGCCGTCACAAATAATCTTGTAAACAGCTTTGTTTGCCTCATAAATCGTACCAGAAATATTACGCAACATAAGAATGATACTATCCACCTCACTTGATGTAATACCATCCGAAGCATAGCGACTATATAGATACTGCTTTAAATCATCTGCAAGCAGAACCTCAGCCCTCTCTCTATGAATTTGGTTGCCGTTCAAGTATGTATATTCTTCATCTTTGAGTAGCTCCATTATTGACATTTCTAATGCGTGTTCATTGAAATTTGCCATTGTATTCACTCCTTTTCTCAAGCAAATTACTCGATAATTGTTTTGACTCTTGCCAAATTCTTTTTATAACGTGTGCCTTCTGTATCTTCCACAAGGGCTTTGATTTTAAGGAATGGACTAACCTTCAGTCCTGACAAAACAGTTTTAAACTCACTTATGTCATAATATTGAGAAGTTGTTTCTCCTTGGGCTAAATTAACTTGGCTATCAAATAGTGTATTTTTGTTTACATACACTTGGTCACCTATCAAATAGCCTATCATTTTAATACTTATATTTCTATTTCCGACATTTGTAGCTGTAATATGTAAACCAAGTCCTGCTCCTGAAACGGTATGCCCGGTAACTACAAGTACCTTTTTCTTATATGGCAAGCGTGCTGTATGTATTGAAACAATCACAGCTATAATACTAACTAATAGAGTTAATGCAGATAATAGCAGCGATACAAAACCTACATTTGCATTGCACCAACTTATAAATTCATCCACAGCTCCCACCTCCAGTCATAGTTTATAGTTATTTCAGGTACTTTTGTTCGCCTACAATGCGACTTATATTAAATGATAATTTAGAAGCACAAGCTATCAACTTATATAAAGCTGAACTCAAAGTTTGTACTACTGATGAAATTATCACTGGTACAATTTCTGATATTGGAGAATTTGTACGTGGTAAAAATATTACAGCAGCAGAAATGGTTGAAGGAAATATTCCAGTTATTTCAGCTGGTTTACAACCTTCTGGACACCATCATAAAAGCAATGTATCAGGCCCATCTATTACGGTAAGTGGCTCTGGAGTAAATGCCGGATACGTATCGTTTCATTTGCATGATATATGGGCAGCTGATTGTTCTTACAACAACTCTTCATGCTATATACATTGTTTGTATGTAATGATGAAAGATATACAAGCTCAAATTACTGAATTACAAAAAGGTACTGCTCAGCCACATGTGTATCCTAAAGAACTCAATCCACTTGAAATTACATATCCGAATTCAGATATCTTAAATAAACTTGAGCAAAGTTTGAGTAAAATCTTTGCTGTAATTGAGGACAATGATAATGAAATCGCCAAACTAAAGAAGATGCAAACAGTTTTGTTAGCCACTTTATCAAGCCGCTAAATTATCATTTATCTGCTGCTTAAGAGCTATCCTATCGGTAATTGTCTTATATGCCTTAACAATATTTTTCTGTTCGTCAATTGATGGAACAGGAAGTTTCACCATACATAGCTCATTCCAATCAAATATCTCCCTTACGCTTCCGTGTGACTTATATCTTGCGTATCTGTCAAACTCTGGTCTGCTAAACCAAAGCATAAGATATTCCGGGTCAAGTTCATCTTTATTTGTAACTTCAAACACAATATATGAACTTGAAATAATACAGTCCTCGCTATCTAAATATGCAATCGAAATTTTTTCTCCATTTCTGGAAGTAACAGGTCCATATGCAAATTGACCTGTTCGAACAATTTTATAGTTCGATAAGTCAGTTCCTACTATATTAGCTATTGAAGGAATAAACTTTTTTGCAATACTTACTCCGAGCAGATTAGTTATAGATAGATCTCGATTTCGATTATCTACAATTTCGATATAATCACCCAAAATTTTATAATCTGTTCTCATTTCTTTGCACCTCATCCAATGTATTTTCTGTGAGCTATTTTTACATTGCTCTGTTTGACCATTGCGTACTGCAATGTCGTATCTATTCGTCTATGCCCCAAAAGCTGTTGAACTTGCTCTATGGGCATTCCTTTATCTATTGCAACTGTCGCAAGAGTTCGTCGGAACTTATGTGGATGTACCTTTACCAAACCCAAACGATTACCTAAATTTCTAAGTCTTACTTCTATGCCACCGATTTTCATTCGATTATGTGGTGACTGCAAGGAAACAAACAATGCCGGATTATTATCTTTTCGGCTTTGCAAATAGTTTTGCAGATGTATCTTTGTCCTTGCATCAAAATATACAATTCGCTCCTTATCGCCTTTTCCAAACACAACACATTCTCTTTCATTGAAGTTTATATCTTCACGGTTGAGCAGAACCATCTCGCCGACACGCATTCCCGTTGAAGCAAACATATCAATCATTGCCAAATCTCTAAGCTCTGTGCAACTATCACGCATAAGCTCAAGTGCTTCATCAGAATAAGTTTCCTTAACGCTTGTTCCGGTCTTAACTTTATGTATTCTCCTTACCGGACTTTTAAGAATATAATCTTCATCCTCAAGCCAAGAGAAAAAGCTGGATAATATTCTCCTTATATTGTCAATCGTAACACGACTTGAGTGCTTACTGTTCTGATATTCCGTAAGGTATGTTCTTATGTCATCAGTCACGATTTGTTTTACATCTTTTTGAAGTTGAAAAAGCATAGTTTCAATCATCGTTTTATAATATTTGAGGGATTTCTCTGAACAGCCTTCGATTCGCTTTGCCGAAAGGAATAGCTCTACTAAATTCTGTTCTGAGTTTTCCTCGTGTTCTTTATCTTGCGTTACCTGATAATTAAAAAGTGCGAAGTGCAATACCTCTTGCAACTTTTCAATCTGTCCGTTATTCAAGTACGGTAACATCCCCTGAACAACATCATTGATTAAATTCTGTTTCATAGTCTTTTCTCCGTTATTATACTAAGAGAACGACTATCAGTGGCAGTCTCTTGTTTTAACTCTCGCCACTGCTGAGAGTTTTATATACTAAACCGTTAAAATAACATCTTCTTCTGAGAATTCAATTTCATTCTTGCCATTATTTACATCAAATCCTTTATATTTCTTAGATGTATCGTTGTATCCAGCAATATATACATTAAGTTCATTTCTTAATATCACAATTTTTCCTATTTCGTATTTTTTTTATTTTCTCCTTCTATGTTAAATGATAATTTAGTGGCTTAATATTTTGACAAAGATGTAATAATCATATCTTTCAGCTGATTTAAGGATTCTATTTCTTTCAATAGGACTCTTTGGTGCTTCATTATTTTCTCAGCAGTTGCTTCAAATGCTGTTAATTCACTAATATCAGGTAAATATAAAGGCAAGTTCTTTATATCCGTCTGAGTGACAAGCGGTTGCGTGGAACCACGATTTAGCAAATCCCAATCAACTGATTTAAGAAAATGATATGAAAATTCATAATAGTTGCTTTTTATAACTAATGTATTATCCGATGCCCAACACTTTGAGAAGAAACGTTGTATTACGCCATGAGTGCCTACTCTTCCGGTAATTATAATTTGTTCATCAAAGTTGTAATCATTGATATAATTCATTATTCCGCCGGCGCCTACAAGCGGATAAGTACCAATTTCGTTTGAAACAGGTCTTTTTCCAGATTGTACAGTCGCTATACTTTCAAAGACCGTGTTGGGGTCGTGGGACTGAGTAAGCTGCTTATAAAGAGCATAAACTTGTTCTTCTAAATTATCATTTATCTTCTGCTTTAAATCAATTCTCTCCATAATTGCTTTATAACTGTTCACTATTTCCAGCTGTTTTTCATAGGTAGGTACAGGTAACTCTACATTACACATTTCGTCCCAATCCATTACTTCTCTGACACTTCCGTGCGATTTAAAACGTGCGAAGCGATCAAATTCTGGTCTACTGAACCACAACATCAAATACTGTGGAATTAATTGTTTTTTATCAATTACCTCAAACACCGTATAGACATTGCTTACAAGCCCTTCGTCATAATCCTCTAGTAAAGCTATTCCAATTTTATCTCCACGTCGAGAAGTATCAGGAATATATGTAAACTGTCCTTTTTTGACTACCTTATATTTTGTAAAATCAGTTCCAACCGTGTTTGCTATTGAAGGAATATACCTTTTTTGCACCGATACTCCAAGCAAATTTTCTTCTTTTCCCTCTGTATTTCGCACATCAACCTGTCGAATATACTGGCCTAATCGTTTATAATTCGATTTCATACCCCAACTCCTTAAACACAGAAAGTAAATCTTCCTTAGACTTTTCCTCATCAATAAGAAGTTCTTTGAGTTCTGATTGCAAAGATTTCATCTTTGTATCAAAATCTATATTTTCATCACGGTTGATAAACTCAATATATCGGCTCGGAACAAGAGTAAATCCCTTTTCTTTAACCTCGTCAAATAAGGCAGAATAACAGAACTCCGGAACATTTTCGTATGTTTTTTCAAAATTTTCTTGCTGCCAGTTATGATATACTTCTGTAACTTTTGCTCTATCCTCGTCAGTTAGCTCAATATACTTTTTCTCATAAGGACTACCCATTTGACGTAAGTCCATGAATAGTATTTCTTTTTCACGATTACGGTAACGTTTAATCTGCCCATTTTGTTCCACAACACGATCTTTTTTATTCTTATTCAAAATCCATAAAGTTACGCTAATATCTGTAGTATAAAACAAGTTTCTTGGCAAAATAACAATAGCTTCAACAAGATTGTTCTCAATAAGCTGCCTTCTAATTTTAAGCTCTGTTCCATCATCAGATAAAGCTCCATTTGCCAGCAGAAAGCCTGCAACACCATTCTGAGAAAGTTTAGAAACAATATTCAAAATCCAACCATAATTTGCATTGCTTGTAGGCGGAACTTCATAGCCATTCCATCGAGGATCATCAATTAACTCATTAGCTGTTCTCCACTCTTTCTGATTAAAAGGTGGATTTGCCATAATAAAATCTGCTTTTAGGTCTTTATGTTGGTCATTTGTAAATGTATTTGCTGCCATCTCTCCGAGATTTGCGGAAATACCACGAATAGCCAAATTCATTTTTGCTAATTTAAAAGTAGTGTTAGTATACTCTTGACCATAAATAGATACTTTTTTCTTATTACCACTATGAGCTTCCACAAACTTAACCGATTGGACAAACATACCTCCACTACCACAACAAGGGTCATAAAGTATTCCATCATAAGGCTCAAGCATTTCTGCAATCAAGTTTACAATGCACTTTGGTGTGTAGAACTCCCCTTTACCTTTTCCTTCTGCAAGAGCGAACTTACTTAAAAAGTATTCATATACACGACCGATTATATCGTTCTCTTTATCATTTGTATTTATTCGATTGATTTCATCAAGCAAAGAAGCAAGTTTTGATGTGTCAATATGCAAGCGAGAATAATAATTATCTGGCAAAGCACCTTTAAGCAAAGGATTGTTTTTCTCAATCGTAAAGAGAGCAGTATCTATTTTTAAAGCAATATCATCTTGCTTAGCATTTTCAATTATATATGACCATCTACTTTCTTCCGGCAAATAAAATACATTCTCCTTTGTATAAAAAGGCTTCATATCTGCATATTTTTCACCGTGATTTTCAATAATATTTCTCCTACATTCTTCAAATTTGTAACTGGCAAACTTCAAGAAAAACAAACTTAATACAACATGTTTATATTCTGCAGGTTCTACGGATCCTCTCAATTTATCAGCACTTTTCCATAGTGCTTCTTCCATAGAAATTTCTTTCTTTATTTTCTTTGCCAAAATAGTCACTCACCTTTCTTCTATTTTTCATCCTCTTCAAATTCCATAATATCGTCTAATGTGCAGTTTAAGGCTCTACAAATCTTGCCCAAAACTTCCACAGTAACATTTTCATTCTTGTTAAGCTTGTTGATAGTATATGCACTAACCCCAGCAATTTGAGCTAACTCTTTCTTTTTCATGTCTCTTTCTAATAAAATATGCCATAACTTTTTATAATTAGCTTTCATTTATTTCCTCACTTTCTATGAGTCCCAAAACCTTTTTATATTATAGCATATTCACGCAGTTAAATATAGCGTTCTCTCTATTTTTATTTTATATTTTCAAACATATGTGTTTATACCAAATAAAGAACGGCGCATCCCTAAGACCACACCTTTCATAACTTTATCTCTCAAATTCTTTTGGTTGTATAATATTTAGCGTTGGGAGAGAATTTTTTCTCTCACCAATGCTAAATATTATACAACCATAAAATACTGAAGATATACTGGAAAATACCACTTAGGAAGAACTGGGAATTAAACAGTACATGTTTTTACAAGAATAGG
>NZ_ADGQ01000053.1 GCF_000147675.1 Peptostreptococcus stomatis DSM 17678
ACTTAGAATACTCAATACTGAGCAAACCCTCGCTCGACTTGCATGTGTTAGGCACGCCGCCAGCGTTCATCCTGAGCCAGGATCAAACTCTCATAAAAAATTTGTTACTGTGCTCAGACTATTGTTATCTCTAAAATATCTGGCTTGGTTTGTTTGTGGTTTAAATCAAGTAAGTTTTGTCTTACATGGTTTAAACGATTAATCAATTGTCCTTAAAGGACTCATTGAATTAACCTGCTGTTCAATTTTCAAAGTTCATT
>NZ_ADGQ01000052.1 GCF_000147675.1 Peptostreptococcus stomatis DSM 17678
CCTCAATTGAATCATTTAGCATATCTTTTGGTCTTATAGTTACACCATATCCAGGGTTTGCCATTTCATGAATTTTTGGATTTGTAAAATCTATGCTTCCATCAGGCTCCTTATCTGCCTCAGCTTTAAATACAAACAAATCATCATTTTCTATTTGACCATCCAAAATCTTATCTGCATATTGAAGTCTTCTGTAGTAGAAGCTATTAATATTATCACCTGCTGTTGAAATTCCTATCATAAGCTTGTTTGTGTAAGCCTTCATAGCTTCTTTAATAATATTGTATTGCTTTGGGGCTTTAAAAGCATGGATCTCGTCACATATAGCCAAATTACAGTTAAGTGAGTCTTGCCTATCTGGATTAGCAGCCAAAGCTTGTATAAAGATGCTTCCTTCACTTCCGAAGTCTTTTTGAATTGAATGTTCTTGATTATTATCTATAATTCTAAATGAATCTTTCTCACCCATGAACTCTATATTCCAATTTATGAAATCAAAACTTTCAAGAGACTGCTTAAGTGCAGCAGATGCAATATAACATTTACTTCCAGATTTTCTATAATACAAACTAAGAGCCCAAGCAAGTGCAGCTGCAAATGTAGTCTTTACATTTTTTCTAGGGATATGAATAAGGGCCTCTCTTACAACTCTTTTACTAGTTCCTTTAAAATAAAACCCCATTATTGCATAAACTATATATTTATGAAAATCTTGCAACAAAAAAGGACTGCCACGCATTGGCACCCCCTCAATATCTTCACCCTGTCTATGAGCAAGAGTTTTTTCAATTATTCCTATTATTTTTTC
>NZ_ADGQ01000051.1 GCF_000147675.1 Peptostreptococcus stomatis DSM 17678
AATCTTACAATATTGTACCACATATTCTATGCCTATGATATAATGAATTATAGGAGGGCATCCCACAAGGGGTGTATAGATAGCATGGCTAGAAACGTTGTAATCAAATCAAATGAACTAGAAATTTCTAGGAGCATTAAAAAAATACTTATAGATAAATTCCTCTCCATCGGTTTTACCACCAGCGAAACTATCAAGGATAATACCGAGCTGGTAATATCGGTTGGTGGAGATGGTACATTTTTAAGAAATGTCAGGGAATTAGACTTTCCTGATATACCATTTTTCTGTGTAAATACGGGTCACCTTGGTTTTTTTGCAGAAATACTACCTACAGAAAAGGAAATAGACCTTTTTATCAATGCCTACCTAAATTCAACCTATGACATCAAGGAACTCTACCTCTTAGAGGTGGATATCAAGGGCAGGGATGAGGTCAACCACACCTACGCCATAAATGAATTGGTTGTCAGGGGCAACCAGTCTAGGACTGCCCATTTAGGACTCCATGTCAATGGCAACTATATGGAAACCTTTAGTGGAGACGGTCTAATCATGTCCACGTCCACAGGTTCTACTGCCTACAACTATTCTGCTGGTGGTAGTATAGTAGATAATAGACTAAATATAATCCAGATAACCCCTATATCTCCTATCAGCACAAATGCCTTTAGGAGTTTTACATCGAGTATCATCCTACCTGGTGAGAATAGTGAAATAGCCATTAAACCAGAGTACAAGTTTGAGCATACCATTATTACCGTAGTTGATGGTCAAGAGCACAGATTTAATGATGTCTATGAAATCAATATTAGAAATGCAAACAAAAATGTGAAACTGCTTAGGCTATCAGATTATGAGTTCTGGGACAGGGTTTATATGAAGTTTTTGAAAACATACGACTATAAAATTGATGAAGCAAGACTTTAAAGATAAAATGATCACCTCTTGGGTGGTCATTATTTATTTGAACTTATTTAAACTTATTTTAGCTTATTTAATATACTTTCTACAAATAAAAATAGACCCTTAGGTACGGGAAGGAAATGTACCCCAAGGCCTATCTCTATTTTGCAAGTCTATGTAATTATTCGACTGCCTTAATAATTATCCTGGCTTTAATAAAATCATCCTGCCAGCTATCTATAATATATATACTAGTCTCTAATCAACCTGCATAGCTCATCTGCAAATTCATCAGTGCTAGCCTTACCACCTAAGT
Source organism: Peptostreptococcus stomatis DSM 17678 (assembly GCF_000147675.1). Classification (GTDB taxonomy): domain Bacteria; phylum Bacillota; class Clostridia; order Peptostreptococcales; family Peptostreptococcaceae; genus Peptostreptococcus; species Peptostreptococcus stomatis. Next base: position 1,223 of record NZ_ADGQ01000051.1, read on the forward strand.
CACTAGTTAAAACCTGGCCCTTGTCAAAGACCTCTTTTAGGGCATTTTCTATCTTTAGGGCTGCCTCATGTTCTCCTATATACCTCAACATCATAATGGCAGACTGGATAAGGGCAGTTGGATTGGCAATTCCCCGGCCTGCTATCTGAGGCGCACTACCATGGACTGCTTCAAAGACTGCATAGTCCTCACCTATATTAGCGCTTGGTATAATACCCAGGCCACCAACCAAACCTGCACAAAGGTCTGATAGGATATCCCCATATAGGTTTGGCATTACTAAAACATCAAATTTTTCTGGATTAAGAACCAGATTCATTGCAGCTGCATCCACTATGACATCATCAGCATAGACCCTATTAGGAGCCTCACCCTTGGCAAGCCTCTCAATTCCATTTCTCTTGCTAACCTCATCAAATACCCTCAAGAATAAACCATCTGAAATCTTCATGATATTGGCCTTGTGGACACCAGTCAACCTCTTGTATCCATTGTCCTTTAAGTACTTACAAGCAAAATCCACTATCCTATCAGATGCATCCCTGGTTATCAGCTTGATACTTTCCCCAGCATAGTCACCTATCTGGTGTTCTATACCTGCATATAGGTCCTCTGTATTTTCCCTTATGATAGTCAAGTCTATATTCTCATATCTTGACTTTATTCCCTTGAAGGTCTTTACCGGCCTTACATTGGCGAATAGGTTTAATTCCTTTCTAAGTGCTACATTGACGCTCCTAAAGCCCTTGCCAACCGGTGTAGTAATAGGCCCCTTTATGGCTATCTTATTTTTCTTAATACTGTCTAGGACATAGTCTGGTAGGGGACTTCCATATTCTTCAAGGACAGCCTCACCTGCTATAACTTCTTCCCATTCTATGTCCACTCCACTTGCTTCTACTACCCTTTTCATGGCAGCTGTTACTTCCAATCCTATTCCATCACCTGGTATTAAAGTAATCTTATACATCCTAGGCCTCCTTACTATTTCTCATCTTGATACTGTTTAACTTACCACCAGCCATCAACATATCTATTTCCTTGTTGTTGAAGTTGGCCTTTACAAAGAAGGAGATATTCTTTTCCTCATCCTTCACTTCCAACCTGCCATCCTTCAAGCCCTGGTATATATTGTCTATAGTAAGCACATCCATCTGGTCAATCTTGTCATAATCATCCAGGTTTTCAAATTCCATAGGTATGATACCGCTATTTATCAAGTTAGCCTTGTGTATTCTGGCAAATGACTTGGCAATTACCCCCTTGATACCCAGGTATAGTGGGGCTAGGGCAGCATGCTCTCTTGATGATCCCTGACCGTAGTTGTCTCCACCTACTATAAAGCCTCCCTTATTTTCCTTGGCCCTCTTGGCAAAGTCTTCATCTATTGTAGAAAAACAGAAGTTAGCCAGATGAGGTATGTTGCTCCTGTAAGGAAGTAACTTGGCATTTGAAGGCATAATATGGTCAGTAGTTATATTGTCTTCAGTCTTTATAATTATCCTGCCCTCCAGCCTGTCAGTCAACTTAGTATTAAGTGGGAAAGGCTTGATGTTTGGTCCCCTTACAACCTCCACATTTCTTGGGTCTTGATCAGGGCTTATAATCATACTGTCATCTATCAAGAAGTGGTCTACATGTATATCTGAAAAATCTATATCAAAGTCCGCATCTCTAGGGTCCATTAGACATCCATATATGGCAGATACTGCAGCAAGTTCTGGACTGGCCAGGTAAACTTGGGCTGAATTAGTTCCAGACCTACCATAGAAGTTCCTGTTAAAAGTTCTAATACTTATAGCATCTGTTCCTGGTGACTGGCCCATACCTATACATGGTCCACATGAATTTTCTAGTATTCTGGCACCTGAACTTATAATATCAGCAAGAGCACCATTTCTGGCTATCATCTCCATAACCTGTCTAGAACCTGGAGCTATAACCAGGCTGACATGGTCGGCAACCTTCCTACCCTTTAGAATTCTAGAAACCTTCATCAAGTCCTCATATGAAGAATTCGTACAACTTCCTATAGCCACCTGGTCTACCTTAATTCTGCCAACCTCCTTGCATGACTTGATATTGTCAGGACTGTGAGGTGCAGCTACCATAGGTACCAGCTGGTCTAAGTCTATATCAATAACTTCATCGTAGCTAGCATCTGGGTCTGCAACTAGCTCTACCCAGTCTTCTAGCCTGTCCTCTGCTATAAAGTATTCTCTTGTCTTGTCATCACTAGGGAAGATAGAAGTAGTTGCTCCCAGCTCTGCTCCCATATTTGTAATAGTAGCCCTCTGTGGTACAGAAAGGTTTGCAAGTCCAGGTCCACCGTATTCATAAACCTTGCCTACTCCACCCTTAACAGTCTGTCTCTTAAGGACTTCCAGTATAATATCCTTAGATGTAACCATAGGATTTAGTTTACCCCTTAGGTTGACCTTTATTACCTTTGGCACCTTTATATAGTAAGGCTCACCTGCCATGGCAAGGGCAACATCCAATCCTCCTGCACCAATGGCCAACATACCCACACCACCTGCTGTAGGTGTATGGCTGTCTGAACCAAGTAGGGTATCTCCAGGCACAGAAAATCTCTCCAAATTAACCTGGTGACATATACCATTACCAGGTTTAGAAAAATAGATTCCAAACTTGTTGGCCACTGTCTGTATATACTTGTGGTCATCAGCATTTTCAAATCCCTGTTGTAACATATTGTGGTCGATATAGGCTACAGACCTCTTAGTCTTAACCTTATCAATACCCATGGCCTCCAACTGTAAATATGCCATAGTACCAGTAGAATCTTGCGTTAGGGTCCTATCGATCCTTATGCCTGCAGTCGTCCCTGCTACAAGCTCACCTTCTACTAAATGCTTGTCCAAAATTTTTTCAACTATGTTCCTTCCCATAAAATCACCTTCCCAATCTTCTATTAAATGCAAGAATTTTATATATCCTTTCATTTTCATATTTTTATTATAAGACTAATTCCCTATAAAATCAAGGAGTTTATAATTTTTTCTGATTTATATTTATTTATTATTTCATTTGAAAGCCTTTTATCAGCATTTTTTTGACATTTTCCACTTGATTTTGCAGCTTTTATTCTTGTTTGTTTCATTTAAGCTTTTATATAGTACCTCTTAAATATTTCAATACACTAGCCATGCCTATCCAATAAATGCTATAATAAATTAATGAATTAGGAGGAATTAGTATGACATTCACAGATATAGGAATTGATATAAATATAGTAGAAGCCCTGGCCAAGTCAGGTATAAAGTCACCGACACCAGTCCAGGCTACCAGCATTGGCAAGATACTCCATGGGCAAAACCTTATAATCGAGTCAAATACCGGTACCGGTAAGACCCTTGCCTTCTTGGTACCCTTGATTAATAGGATCTACCTGGGTCAAGTTGATAAGGTCCTGGTCCTGGCCCCAACCAGGGAGCTGGTAATCCAGATAGGAAACGCGGCCCAGTCTATTGTAGACAAGCTCGATAAGGATATTTCCATCCTGCCTATTTACGGTGGGCGTGACATCCAATCGCAAATCAAGAAATTAAAAAACAAGATAAATATAGTGATTGCCACACCAGGCCGTCTTCTTGACCATATCAACAGGAAGTCTATAGATATAAGCAATATAGGTTGTTTGGTCCTGGATGAGGCTGACCAAATGCTCTTGATGGGCTTTAGGAATGAAATAGATACCGTAATCAGAAATACTAAAAAGTATGACCAGATTCTATTCCTATCAGCCACAGTAGACCCAAAGGTTAAAAAGCTTGCCTATAGGTATGCCAAGCCCTTAGACATCCTGAGTCTAGACAGCAACAATGACATACCCGACCTAATAGACCAGGTCTTCATTCAGACCACAGATAGGAATAAGTTTGAAGACTTTTGTAGGGTTATAGATGAAGATAGACCCTTTATGGCCATTGTATTTTGTAGGACCAAGGCCAGGGTTGATAAGTTAGAATTACAGATGGGTCAGGCTGGCTATAATTGCAAAAAAATCCATAGCGATATCAGTCAGACCAAGAGGGAAAAAATCATCAAAGACTTTAGGGACCTCAAGATACAGTTCTTAATTTCCACAGACCTCTCATCCAGGGGCCTGGATATAGGTGGTATCACCCATATCTACAATTATGATTTCCCCGAAAGAGTCGAGGACTATGTCCACAGGGTAGGCAGGTCCGGTAGACTCGGAAAAGAAGGCAAGGCTACCTCTATGGTAACTGAAAAAAATATGACCGTATATGAAGAAGTAAAAAATCTGTAAAATAAAAATCCTCCGCCCCAATCAGGGTGGAGGATTTTATTTTACATAGCATAACTGATAGTATCTACGTTACACTCAATCTAAGTTAAGTCTTTACTTATTATCGTTTTTCTACTAGATATTATTACACATATCCTAGTTATTATCGCTATTTTCTAATTACTCTTAAACTTATCCTAGTTGTTATTGCACTTATTCTTCTTACAGTTACTACAGTTACCCAGGCAAACATCAATCTCTTCTAGACATTCGTTAAAGGCAACCTTACTGCTGTTCTTGTGTCTAAAAATAGGTATATTCATCTTCTTGGCCTGCATCTCAACTATCCTTGATAGCTTGTGAGAAACTGTTGATGTCATAATCACTATGGCATCTGGACTTCCTATTGAATTTTTAACCTGGCTAGACATAGTAGTATATACCTTAGTCTTATAACCTCTATTTTTAGCTAGCTTGTAATAATCTTTTTCCATTCTCTCGTGACCGCCTATTACCAATAAGCTCATACTTAGAACCCCCTTTAAAATACTCATTATGTTAATTAGTTAAAATCATCTTTATTTTGATAATTATTATCATCTCCTGTATATATGATATCCAAAAACCAAAAAGTTGTCAATAGTTATCGATAATTTTTTTCAATTAATTTTATCTTTCTATAAGAGTTTATCCTATCTATAAATAATATTTTCAAATCTCTATTAGTTTTATTTTCCCAAACAAAAATATCCAGTCGGCCATGGGGACCAGGTCCCACAAAGCAACTGGATATCAAAATATACTAGCTAAAATCTATCGGGGATAGTCTAACCCCTTCTTACTTAGGTACTATTTAAATTTTCTCTTATGTATTATAGCCTTAGTAATTTCCATACATATTATTGAACCTATTGCCAATCCAACTGATATAGCAAAGTCTTTCAAAGAATATGCTGCTGGTATTGCAAATATAGGTCTAATGAACGGTAGCATTACTACACCAAATAGGCCTAAACAAATAAGGACAGCAAGTATCACATACTTGTTGGAGAAAAAGCCTAATTTGAATGGGTTTTGGTAGTCAGACCTACAAGCAAATGTCTGGAAGGTCCTGGACAATAATAGGGTTGTAAATGCTAGAGCTACCCCAACTTCTGGAGCCTGCTTCATGCCTATATATTGGGCTATAATAGCTGCCAGGCCTACAAAGATACCCCTGGACAGGATTGCCTGCCAAGTACCTCCACCTAGTAGTCCCTCATCCTTAGACCTTGGTGCCAGGGACATAGTACCCTCCTCTGGATTTTCCATACCAAGGGCTATGGCTGGCAAGGAGTCATTTACCATATTTATAAATATTAACTGTAGGGCAGTATACGGATTAGACCAATCTGCAAAAACAGCAAATAGTATGGATATTATAGCACCTAGGTTACCAGAGAACAGGTAGGTGATAGACTTCTTAATATTGCTGAATACAGTTCTACCAACCTCTACTGCATCTATTATGCTGGCAAAGTTATCATCTACCAAGACCATGTCTGATGCATCCTTGGCAACTTCTGTACCTGACCCCATGGCTATACCAATATCAGCACTCTTAAGGGCTGGGGCATCATTTACACCATCCCCCGTCATGGCTGTAACCTTGTTCTTCTTCTGCCAAGCCCCTACTATCCTAATCTTGTTTTGAGGAGAAACTCTGGCATAGACACTTATTTTCTCCAGCTGCTGGTCAAGTTCCTGGTCACTTAGGTTGTCCAACTCCTGGCCTGTATATGACAGGTCACCTTCTTCAAACAAACCTATTGACTTACCTATGGCAACAGCTGTAGTCTTATGGTCACCTGTTATCATAATAGGTTTGATACCGGCACCCTTGGCCTTGGCAACTGCGTCTATAACCTCTGCCCTCGGTGGATCTATCATGGCTATCATACCGATGAATACAAAATTGTCTTCTCCTTCTACATCTATAACTTCACCTGACTCAAGGTCCCTATATCCAAAGGCCAATACCCTTAGGGCATTCTTTGAGTAGGTCTCATTTTGTTCTTTAATCTTTTCCCTGATATCATCCGTCATATCAAGTATCCTGTCTCCGGACAACACCTTTATAGACCTCGATATCAATATGTCTGGGGCACCCTTTGTAATCATAATATCCCTACCCCCAATATTATGGGCAGTTGACATCAACTTCCTGTCTGAATCAAAAGGTATTTCCTGTAGTCTAGGATAGGTATCCCTCATCCTCTTAGTAATATATCCCTTCTTATCAGCAAATACTGTCAAGGCCACCTCTGTTGGGTCACCTATCTCCTTACCATCTTCACTAATAACCGAGTCATTACATAGGGCTGCAGCAGTATTGATCATGTCTTCAGTATTGAAGCTACCTATATCGGCTAAGTCTTTTAAAGGTTCCTCAACCACCTCGAGAGACCCGGAATCTTGGCCATCAAACTTGTAGTATTCAAGGGCTGTCATCTTGTTCATAGTAAGTGTACCGGTCTTGTCAGTACATATAACAGAAGTAGAACCTAAAGTCTCAACTGCAGGCAACTTTCTAATTATAGAATTCTTCTTTGACATGGTATTTGTACCCACAGATAGGACTATGGTTACTATAGAAGACAGGGCTTCCGGTATAGCTGCAACTGCTATGGCAACTGCAAATATAAAGGAATTTAAAATTACCATCTTTATATCTCCTGAATTAGGATGGGTCATGGCCCTCATTACCTGTAACACAAATATAAATATACATATAGACAAAATAGCTATGCCCAGCTTCTTAGAGAACTTTTCAATATTTGACTGCAGGGGTGTCTGCTTGACTTCAGTATTGTCCAGCATGTCAGCTATCTTACCTATCTCAGTATCCATACCAGTACTTGTACAGACAAACCTGGCCCTACCATTGACCACCATGGATGTAGAATAAACCATGTTTACCCTATCACCAACACTACAGTCCTCTTCTATCCTGTCAACTGACTTATTGGCTGGCTCTGACTCACCTGTCAACATACCCTCTACAATCTTCAAAGACTCTGCCTCTAATAACCTACCATCTGCCGGTACATAGTCACCAGCTTCCAATAGGACTATATCCCCTGGAGCTACTTCCTTAGATGATATAGTAATCTTTTCACCATTTCTAACCACCTTGGCACTTGGTACTGACAACTGCTTTAAACTGTTTATAGAAGACTCAGCCTTTTTAGTCTGAACCGTCCCCAAAATTGCATTCAAGATTAGGACTAGGAATATAATTAGGGACTCCATCATAGAGCCTGTAACTATCTGTATCAACGCTGCTCCTATCAGTACAATTACCATAGGGTCCTTGAAACTCTCCAGGAAAATTTTCCAGGTAGGATCACTTTCCTTTTCTTTTAATTCATTTTTACCATACTTATCCAACCTAGCACCCGCCTCAACCTGTGATAAACCATTATGGCCTACTTCCAGGTCTGCTAAAACCTGGTCACTATCCATCATATAGTGCTTTATTTCATTCTTTCCTTGCATAAAAACCTCCATTCCTACAAGTATATAGTTTAATAAAAAAAACCTTAACAACATGACGCTCAAAATAAACATAAATCTTACTGCTTATTTTGAAGGTCTTGCTGTCAAGGTTACCCTTGTCTGTTAACCGAGTATATAAAATACTGGCCTGACGATTAACGGATATAGTATACTATAGTGCTACTCCCCTTCATGTAACAATTATAGTATACTAATATCCCTCTTGTCAATCACTTATAGTTTATAAAATAAAACTTCATATTAAATTCTACTTGATAACAAAATCATCCCCAATTTGGAACTTGTTTTCATTTTGATCATAATGTCCACTCTTTTCAGGCAACTCTGATGCATATAATTTAAAGGTGAAATTCTTAATAGTTTCCCCATCAACTCTAAGTTTGCTTAATTCATCCTGTATAAGGGTAGCCTCCTTCCTATCTGAGTATGATAATCCTAACTCTAACAATTCTCCCTTATCATTTTTAGCCTCTATCAAGTATGAATAGTCCTTTTTATTTGAATTATTTATCTTCAACTTAGCCTCTACCACACCTGTAGGCCTAATGATAATATCTTTTACATTGACCTCAATACCCTTAGACTTGATATTTATGCCTGGGTTTATATGAAGGGAGTCCTTGACAAAATCATTGTTAACTGTAAACTTAAAAGCCCAATCTCCACTAATGTTAGAGTTTTGCTGAGCATCCTTTTCTGAAGAGGCCATTAAAGACCTTACATATACAGCAACATTTTTCTTGTTTCCTAGATAGTCTTTTATATCCTTATCAAAGGTATATGTCATACAGTTGTATTCTATCCCATCCTTTTGGAAACTATGCCCCATAGAACCGTTTGGTCTAAGATATGTCCCACCAATATTAAAGACAAGGTCATCTGGTGAATATGTCATTTTGTCATCACCCTTAGCTAAAAATGTTAGCTGAATCCTGTCGTCATACATCAAGGCATCCTCAAGCTGAAGGCCAATGCCCTTGTCCTCTACAACCTTGTGTACTATATTAGAGTAAGGCTTGTAGGCCTCATTATCCATGGCATCTGCTATTGAATATCTCACATTATCTATAACATCCCTAGTATAGGCCTTTACACTTGGAACCTGGTATAGACCAACCAAGGTCATCATCACAAGACCGGCTGCTACTATCTTCTTGTTAAAGCCAGCAAGTCTTGCATCCTTCTTTATAGACTTGTGAATATCCCTCTTTAATTTTGCCTTTTCAAATTCATTCAAGTCTTGTCTATCATAAGATGATATATCAAAATTTCCATCATTTAAAAAATCATATCCCTTATTTTCATTCATAACTACTTCCTCCCTTTTCCATAAGCTTCAGATTGTCCCTAGACCTGGCCAACCTATTGTAGATAGCCTGCCTGCTAAGCTTGTATTTTTCACTTAGCTCATCAATACCGTAGTCTTCAACATACCTATCCCAAAAAATTTGCCTGTTTGTGGGACTTAGCCTGTCAAGCAAGGATCTTATATCCCTATCCAACTCATCCACTAGCCCTGTCCTGGCTTCCCTTTCCAGGCAGCCAACACCATCAATTTGACCATACTTGTGGTCTTCTAAGCTAACTATTCCGGTATCCATGCTAAGTTCTCTACTAGCTTTCTTCAAAAATTTCCTCTTGGCATCTATAGACCTGTACTTGGCTACCATGCCCAACCAGTTAGGAAACTTTGACTTAAGTGGATCATACCCACCTATCTTGTTCCAAACAAACAGGAGACAATCGTTAAAGGTCTCATCATATAAGTCTGGACAAGTAGCCAATTCCTTTTTCAGGACAGTCTTGATTATCCAACCATACTCATCAATCAGGTAGTCAAGGCCTGACTCATTTTTTGATTTTATTAGGTCTATAAAATTGTGCTCGCCAACTTTCACATCTACCACCTCCCTCTTTACTATATAATACGTAAAAGGGAGGTTTTTTCTTTCACTTTTACAAAAACTTATGGAATTTTTACCTAAACGTAGGAAATACAGTCTCTTATTTATATCGAGTCTTTTAAACTCATTTAAAAATTTTTATCTATAACCTTATTTAAGGCCCTGGTTTATCTAAGAAAAAAATCCAGCTATCTTCTCAATAAAGTTATAAAAAGTCGTAGTTGGAAGGTAGAATAAGTATGGGGCTGTCAATACCGCCATAAGTATAGATACCTTTTTCTTCTGGGCCTGGTCTAAATCAGTTTTCCTTAGGCAGAACTTATAATTTAGGAAGTAGATTAGGATAGCTACCAAGACAACAAAAACTGTCACAAAAATAAATGTCTCCGGTGTCTTCAACGGGCTCTCCATCACATTATCTACTAAATGCCTTATAGATATCCCAATATTACCCGTAAGTTTAAAGCCAAACATTGTGGACAAGAACATTAGGCCACTGCCTATCATATCAGCTATATAGCCACATATCCATACCTGCAAGATAGACCTGGAATAATTTTTCCAAAGCTGACCTTTAGACACTAGCTTAAGCCCTATTAGGAGAACTATAGAGTCAACCACGAAATTAAACGGCATGGATACTATCCAAAACATTGGAAAAAGTATTAATGCCCATAATGGAAAAAACACATTATACAACTTCATACTGTTTTTTTGATTCAAACTTTCCCTATTATTTAAATCGTTTTCTTTCTTGTATCTAATAGCCTTCATAATAACCATCCTTTCTTAAAGTTAAAATAAATAATAAAACCTTTGGCTCCAAGGCCACACACACTTTGTAACTACCAAATTATTATATATTTCTTAATTTCAAATTACATCAATTCAAGACCGTAGTCAAGTACCTTTCAGGCTTTTTTAATATTATTTATTCATTTTTTCTTTTTTCTTTTATAATCCTTAATTATTTTCTGCCATTAAATGGTATAATGAAGTAAAGATATACTGCAATAAATAATTATGCTATGCCATAAATAAGAGATAAACCATACCCAGATATATAAGGCTGGTCCCTTAAAGGTATTACCATCTGTATGGATATATAAGATAGGTCACTTGGTCAGCTTAGATATAAGGGTGGATATATAATATATTAGATTTGGCGTTACAAAAATACTTTATTTAGGAGGTAATCTACTATGATCAAAAAATTGAGAAAATCATTAATTTTATCCTGCGTATTAGCCCTGCTAGCCCCTTCTGTTGCTAGTGCTGATATGAATGTCACTAGAATTTCCGGAAAAGACAGGTATGAAACTGCCCTTATGGTCCAGAGAAAACACTTCACTAAGGCCAATAGGAAGTTGGCTGTTATAGCATGTGGCTCCGATTTCAAGACGGCTCTTTATGGGTCCCAGATGGCTAATGCCCTAAAAATCCCCTTCTATATTATACCTAATGCTGGTATGTCAAAAGTAATGATGGACGAACTAAGAGATAAGCAGGTTAAGAAGGCCTTTATTATGGGTGACTATTCGAAACTGAATAAGAGTATAAACAACTCATTAATAGAAATAGGAATCACCCCTATAAGGTATACTGATAAAAGACCTAGCAATCACGTTGAAGGTTTCCCAACACAGGTTTGGTATACAGTACATCAAATACTTTTCCCTGATACTGCACTAGGTGATATTGCAAACATGATATTGATAAATGACAACAAGTTTCCTGACCTTTTATCTGCCATACCATTCACAGCTGAATTGAATCGGGAATGGAATATGATACTTGCTGGCTATCCGGATGATGAATTTACAAGAGGAAGAGAATTTGTCAGTGGGTATGGATTTATTATAGGTGGTTTTGACTCTGTACCATCTAAATTTATCACACAAGATGACTTTGAAAATCCAATAGGCCTGGTAAGACATGTATGGAAAGAGGTAGACGGAACAGAACACGAGTACTATTCAGGTAGAATTGCTGGACCAGATAGGTATAAGACGGCCGTAGAAATTGCCAAGGCATACAAGATAGTTCGTAAAAAGAATATTAGAACAGCAGTTATAGTAGACGGTACTAAATATCCTGACGCCCTAGCCTCTGGTACAGCTGCAACTATGAATGATGGTACTATCTTACTTACAAAACCAAACAAGTTAAATGAAGATACTAAGGCTTTTATAAGAAGTAATAATATAAAGAATATAATTATAGTCGGTGGTGAAAAGTCGGTATCTAAGAGTGTTGAAAATGAATTAAAAGGATTATAGGTTATAAAAGCAAAAAACTGACTAAAAGATAAGACTTTAAAAATCAGCCGAGGGATTCCCTCGGCTGAACCTATACATACATTAAATCAAATATTGTGGTTAATCTAAATTAACTGCCGAAATATCTACAAAGCTTTCAATATAGCTATCAATTAATCCGGTAAGACATAAATCCTTTTATATTATAATTTCCTAATACCCAATATCATATGTTGGGTACATACTATCATCTCCTATAACGGACGTGTGTTTATCCCAAACTGACAAATCACTTTTTCTCATAATTATACGAGCTCTTCTATCATTTTCATTCTTTTTAATAGAACCTGTAAACTGTACCCACTCACTCATAGAGCTAACTTTTTTATAAGCTTCCTCAGGCTTACCCCCGAAAAATAGTTCGGCAATCTCTAGTACTTGTTCTCTGTTTAGCATTTAAATCAACTCCTTAATACTGCTACACATCATTACCATCTATTCCTAGATTATCAGCACTCCTAATTTTCCTATTATCAGTTTGTACTGTTTATGATTAAGCTAAAAAACACTCCTAATATTCTCGCCCTTTTTGTGATATAATCATTCACTTAACAGGTTCCTTTTATAATTTATTCACATATTATTCCTGATATTTTGATATTTTCATTCCTACTACATATTTTAATATACAACAATTCAAGGGAATTTACAACTATTTTTTGAATATTTAAAATTATTTGAGAATTTCTTATTAAAACTATTAATATAATAAGTATTATTGATACTATTAATTATAGCATATTTTTTAACTAAGTTGGCAAAATTGAAGAAAATAAATTTTATTGTATGGGTATAAAAATATAGCCACGGAGCATATTACCCCGTGGCTGTTTTAGTATTTGCAATCTATTTAGCACCTAGTGCTGCCATTGTGATATAGTTATATGGCTGGTTGAAGTGAGGTAGGAAGAATATATCTAATAGAGCAAGTCTATCGATAGTTACCTTCTCCTGGATAGCCAATGAGAACATGTGGATACCCATTGACATATCGTATTCTGATGCCATCTGAGCACCTAGAACTACTCTAGTCTTCTTGTCATATACTATTCTTATCTTAACATCTGGATTAGTTGTTTCTATGAATGCTGGCTTCTGAGTATCTTCAAAGTCAGTGTATTCAACTTCAAGACCTAGCTTTTCAGCCTTAGCAACAGTTATACCAGTAGAAACCATCTTTAGGTCGTAGATACAGATACCATTTGATCCCTGAACACCTATAGATTCTATTGAAGTACCAGCTGCATTATGAGCTCCAACAATACCACTTCTTACTGCATTTGTAGCAAGTGCTATGTAGTTAGTATTGTCTATTGTATTATCGAATACAGTAGCACAGTCACCTATAGCATAAACATCCTTCATGCTAGTTTCCTGCTTTTTATTTACTAGGTATGATCCGTTTCTGAATAATTCTAACTTATCCTTACCTAATGCATTGTTTGGTCTGAATCCTATTGAAAGGATAACCATATCAGCCTTTATTTCCTTCTTGTCAGTTACTATTGAAGAAACCTTACCGTCAGTTCCCTTAATTTCCTGAACTGCCTGACCAAATTCAAGGTTTATATTATGGCTAGCAAGATTTTCCTTCATCAAGCTAGTGAATGGTTCATCATAGTAAGCTGGAAGACAAGTATCAGCTATATCAACCATAGTTACAGTCTTTCCAAGTCTTTCAAATGCTTCTGCTAATTCTACACCTATGTAACCTGCACCAACAACTACTATATCCTTAATTTCAGGATTTTCTAGCTTTTCTATAACTTCTGCAGCGTTCTGGAATAACTTAACCTGCTGTACATTTTCTAAATCCTTACCAGGTATATTTGGTACTATTGGAAGAGAACCTGTAGCTAGTATGATCTTGTCATATGAATCTTCAACTTCAGTTCCATCCTTTAACTTAACATATACCTTCTTTGCATCAAAGTCTATATCATGTACATCAGCTTCCATGTGTACCTTAGCACCCATAGCCTCTAACTGAGCCTTATCAGCATAGAACAAACCATCTGGCTTTGAAATCTGCTTACCTATCCAAAGAGCCATACCACAACCTAAGAATGATATGTTATTATTCTTGTCATATACTACCAACTCATGTTCTGGATAGTTACTTAAAATTGTTCTAATTGCCGCTGTACCAGCGTGATTTGCACCTACTACTATAATCTTACTCATATTTACCTCCATAATGTCTTTTACCAGCATCCTTACTTTACGAATTGCAGGATTACCATAATTTGATTTGTTTTTTTATATAAATTGACGTCAAAATTTACTCTGTTATGGATTTACCCTTGTAATTGTTTTCATAAACATTTTTTTCATAAAAAAGAAACATTTTCTCAAAATATTTTTCTTTTAAGACTGATAAGCCTTGTATTGCAATGCTTACATTCTATAATATTTTTTGAAAATTTTTTTAGATTTGTGATTTTTTTGTTATAATTCAGGAAAAATTAGCACAAAAGACCCTTCAAAGAAGAGAAAATAAAAACTCCCTCAGAAATATCCAAGGGAGTTTACTCACTCTATTAAATTCTATATTGTATTATAACTATATCCTACTCTGGTATTATAACTAGGGTACACTTAGCATGCTTTAATACATAAGCTGTACAAGAACCTATAATCCTAGTCAAGCCCTTTTTAGTTGACTTAGTCATTACGATTATGTCGATTCCAAGTTCCTCAGCATGTCTTACAATCTCATCACCTGCATAGCCAAAAGTAAAAGATGCATCTGTCTTAAATTCACTAACTACATCTCTAGCCTTATCTAGTAGTTCCCTACCATTCTTTTCAGAAGTCTTAATCTCATCACTCATAGAAATTCCATCTATGAAAACTAGTTCCTTTACATTTATAATATGTAGTTCTACTTTATCAGGCGAATAGTTCTCTTTAATAAAATTTAAAGAGTGCATACTTCTCTCTGTTCCATCTATAGGAACCAATATTTTCTTAGTTGTCATAAAAAAACACCCCTTTCAGCTAATTGCAATATAATAAGTTTCGCTTATTTATTACTTACTTTAATTATACAACCATTTACTAAAAAGGTCAAATAAAAAGGTAGCCGAGTTCAATTGGCTACCTTTTTACTTTTATTAGTTTATCTTGAGTTATTTTATGTGCATTATTAGTTTACCCAAACAGATTTTGTTTAAGCAAATTTTATCAGCTTTTTTTAAATTTCTTAGGCGAGCTTCTTCCTTCCAACTAAAGAACCCATTAGACCTGCTATTATAGCTGGTATTACCCAGTTGAATCCTAAATTAGCCAATGGAAGCTTATTTATGAAGTCAAGAGCAGGAACCTTAGTAGAAACTAGTGTTAATATACTAATGATTAATGTCAAATATGCTGCAAACCTATATACATTAGGGTTCTTAACCTTACTTCTGGCAATAGTTAATACTATTAGAACTATTGTAGGAGGGTATACTATAGCAAGTATCGGGTTGGCAATCATTACCAAACCAGCAACGCCTATTGTAGCTGCTCCTGCTGAGAATACACATATTATTGCAACGAATACTGGATAACTAACCTTGTTCTTTGTAAGACTTGAAAGGTATTCTGCACTTGCAGATGTCAAACCTATAGATGTAGTTAGACACGCCAATGATACGGCTACTGACAATACAGTCTTACCTGAGTTACCAAGTAACATCTGAGTTATATTTACTATAACCTGAGACTTCTGGGCATCAACACCATACATAGTTGATACTGTTGAGCCTAGGTAAGTTAATCCTCCGTAGATTACGCCCAGACCTATACAAGCAACTATACCAGCCTTTATAAGTAGACTTACCTGGTCCTTAGGTTCAGTATATCCCTTTTCTCTAAGAGTCAGGATTAATACTGCACCAACAGCTAGTGGGACGAAACAGTCCATAGTCTGGTAACCATCAGTTATACCCCTCTGGAATATATTAGCTATCATAGGCTCTGCAACTGGTTGACCCAATGGTGATATTACACCCTTTACTATGATTACTAGTAGGGCGATTATCAAGAATGGTGTCAAAACCTGACCTACTATATCTATAACCTTAGATGGTCTAACTGTCAATACAAATGTCAATGCAAAGAAGACAGCAACAACTAGAAGAATTGGTGTATTCTGTCCAAGAATTGGCGTTATACCCATTTCGTATGTAGTTGCACCTGTTCTAGGTATTACTAGTAGGGGACCAACACACATGATATCCGCAAAACTTAATAAAATTGCAGGACCCTTACCTATCTTTTCAAATAACTTCATAATATCACCCTCACATAGGGCTATTGCTATAATTGCTAATAAAGCCAAACCTGCATCTGCAATCGTGAAACCAGCAAATGCTACAAACCAACTTGGTCCCGATATAATTCCCAAATATGGTGGGAATATCAAGTTACCTGCTCCAAAGAACATGGCAAATAGGGCAAAGCCAAATGTTATGATGTCTTTAAAATTACCTTTTTTTGTCATAAAAGCTCCCTTCCGTACTTTCTCAGTATTTTTCTACTTTTGTAAATTAATACTAAAAAAGAATATTCTTTATTTTTTATTTATTAATAATATTATAATTTTATTTTTATTAAGTTGTCAAGGGTTTTTTTATAAATATATAAAGACTTTTACTTTTATTTTTTCACCGCTTTCAAAAAAATATTTTTTTAATTTTAGATAAACCAATATAATTTAAGATAATTTAGGATTTTCACTTTTTAAAAGATGTTTTTATAAAAAAGAAAGATACCCATAAGTATATAAGGTATCTTCCCCGTTTTCATATAACCAATAATTGTTTTTATATTTTATATTTTCTTAACTAGTCTATATCCTGGATAATACTTGCATCTCCATCAGAACCTGATGATGAATTGTTATCCGTATTAGAAGACCCAGTTGTGCCTGATGATGAATTGTCTGAATTTGACCTATCATTTGACTTAGATGATGTAGTAGATCCCTTGGAGCTTACACCCCAGATCTTCCTAATCTCATTTTTCAATTCATCAAATGACCATGTCTTGTTAGTATTAACTATACTGTTAGGGTCATTTATCAAGAAGTCACCGTTTTTATTATAACCCTTGATGACTATGATATGGCCTCTCTCAGTAAATATACCCGGCTTAACGCTAACGATTAGGATCTTTTTATCATCCAAGGCCTTCTTCATCTTTGCTTCTACAGGGATTACATCCTGAGATTCCAGGCCAAACTTAGACAAGCCTGCTTCAAACAACTTCCAACTAGTAGAGTTGTCAGATGACACATAACCATTTTCCTGGCTATACTTTGCTATATCATAAGGGTTGACAGTCGAACTAGAATCAAAGTGTCTGATTACCATAGTTAATGATGTTGGTCCACAACCTGTAAGACCTATAATATCCTTACCATATGGCCTATAGCCCCATCTTCTATCCCACTGCAAGAATAGTGGAACATTGCCATCTACATAATAACTTGAGTTTATATCTGAAGACAACTTCCTGTTATTGTACTTTTCCCTATCCTTGTAGCTATATACAAAGTCAACAGTTTCATAGTTTCTAGCAACTAGGTCTATCAAACTATCCGGATATGAATCTATATTCTTGATTATATAGTCTAATCTTTCAGTTTCCTGACTGTTTAACTTACCCTTGATAGCCTCCAACTTCTTAATCTTTTCTTCCTTAGTTAAAGTCTTAGCAGGAGTTGTTGTCTTTGTAGTCTTTTTCTTATCAGTAGACTTATTCTTGTCATTTACCTTAGTAGTCGTCTTTGTAGGTGTATTAGTGCCTAGCTTATGCTTTAACATATCTATACCAGTAGCCACCAATACTGCTATCAAAACTATACCTATAATTAGGACACCAAGTCTCTTAAAGTTTATTCTCTCAGCATTTTTCTTGGCATTATTCTTATAAACATCCAGTCTAGACCTATATGCACTATTTGGATTGCTAGTCGTAGTGTCCCTCTTGTTTTCCTTGGCCCTCTTTCTAGCCTGCTTTCTTTCAGCCCTGGTCATCTTGGATTTTTCTTCCTTATCCTGCTGTTTACGCCTTCTAAGGAGTTCTTCTATTTCATTCTCCTTTATCCTGACTTCATCCTCTAGTGTGGCAAGTCTAGGTTTTCTCCTAGTCTGCCTTACCTTTGGAAGACGCTCAGTCGGCCTCTCATCTTCATGCTTGCTAAGAGCCTCAATTAGGTCTTCTATCTTCTTGGTCTTGAAGTCATCACTTTCTGTATCTTCATTCAAGCCCTTTTCTATGTCTGCAACGCTGAGTTCACCCCTATCGGAATCGTCCTTACTGTCTATAGATTCACTTGACCTGTCAAAGTCAGAATATTCCTTGTAGATTTCCACATCTGACTTGTCCATATTGGCCCTTTCCCTGGCCTTTTGCTTGATGTATTCAGGATCATCAATATCCTGACCCAACCTGGAAGCTTCCTTCTCTCTCTTTAACCTCTCCAGACTCTCTATCCTGCCATAGGACTGGGCCATAGTGTGGTTAACTACTGGACTAGACTTCTGAATAGCTATCTGCTTTTCATTTAGCATAGTTTGCTTTCTTATTTTTGCATTTTTTTCAGCCTCTTCCGGGCTAAGTTCTCTAACTACAGGCTGACCTATTTTATTATTATATTCATTATTTTCATCTTTATGGAATTTTTTTAGACTGTTTTCTTCGTACAGCTTATCTTTATTGCTCAAATCTTCATATATGTTCGCGTACTTATTGTCAACTTTTTTATTGTTGCCTTTAAAAGTATACTTCGTGTCTTTTTTTGAAGCCATGATTTATCTCCCTTCGTAGAGTATATAATCTATTATATCATATTTATGCAAATACCACTATTCTATAACCTTAATTCTTTTATTTGTCCTAATCTTTCTTCTACATCACAAAGTTTGATAGTTTCAAGCATCTTTACACATTCTTCATTCATTTTGAAGAATAACTCATCCACATATTGGGCCATACCACTGCATATAGCACAATCAGAGTCCAAATCACCAGAATGCCACTTCGACTCTATAATGGGTACAGATACAGCATCATATATATGTTTTAAATTGATACTTTCCCCCTTGTCAGCCACCATGTAACCACCATTGACACCTGCCTTGGTAGTTACAATGCCGTACTTTTTGCACTTGGCCATTACCTTCCTAATCCTTACAGGGTTGGTACACAAATTTGTAGACAACTCTTCGCTTGACTTTGATTCTCCTGCATGCATTAAAAATACAAGAGCGTGCAAAGCAATAATAAATTCACTCATATTTAAATCCCTTCTAGCTAGAAACTTATAAGTTGGCTACTGACCAGCCTTCGTATATAAGTTATAATAATAAGCTTTATTTTCCATTAATTCCTGGTGGTTACCCTTTTCTATAATACCATCAGCTGTCATTACGACAATCAGGTCTGCATTCTGTATAGTAGTCAGCCTATGGGCAATTGTAATGGTAGTCCTTCCCTTTGATAGAACTTCTAGTGATTCCTGAATCACTGCCTCACTGTTGTTGTCAAGGGCTGAAGTAGCCTCATCCAAAATCAGGATTGGTGGGTTTTTCAAGAATACCCTGGCTATAGATATCCTCTGCTTCTGACCACCTGATAGCTTGACTCCCCTTTCACCAACATATGTGTCAAATCCATGTTCTAATTCCATGATAAAATCATAGGCAGATGCTAACTTGGCTGCCTCGACTATCTCTTCTTTTGTAGCATCTGGCTTACCATACCTTATATTCTCCATAATAGTACCAGAGAATAGGTAGACATCCTGCTGGACTATACCTATATTATTTCTCAGAGAATGTAGGCTAAGGTCCTTGATATTCTTTCCATCAACGTAAATACCACCCTTAGTCACATCATAAAATCTAGGAATCAAGGCACATACGGTAGTCTTACCACCACCTGATGGACCCACCAGGGCTATATTCTTACCCGCATGGATATCTAGGTTAAAATTATCCAAGACATAATCCAGTTTCTCATTATATTTAAACGACACATTCTTGAATTCTATGTCACCCCTAACATCAGTCAGGTCAATAGCATTAGGTGAGTCAACTATCTCAGGTTCAAGAGACATAATTTCATTAAACCTCTCTATACCAGTCATACCCTTTTGGAACTGTTCAGTAAATTCTACTATCCTCTTAACAGTCAATAGAAGGGTAGATACATACATTATATAGGCCAGCATATCACCAGGTACCAACCTACCCTTCATCATCTGGTAGCCACCAAAGACTATAACTATAAAGTACATCAAGCCATCAATACTCCTATTGACAGTATTAAAACCTGCCATAGACTTGTAGAATAACTTCTTTATAGATAGAAACTTGCTATTATCTTTTTCAAACTTTTTTAGTTCTATATCCTCATTGGCAAAACTCTTGACAACCTTGATACCAAGGATGCTATCCTCAATACTAGAGTTAAGGTCACCCACATGGACCCTCTGCTTCTTCTGTTCCCTTCTCATGCTATTCTTAAACCTGCTAGAACTAATAAACATCACAGGTATCATAAGGTATACAGCCAGGGTCAAAGGCATATTTATATTAAACAGGATAACAAAAGATATACATATCTTGATAAAACCTATAAAATACTCCTCCGGACAATGGTGGGCAAACTCAGTTATATCAAATAGGTCATTAGTCATCCTCGACATAATTTGACCTACCTTAGTCTCATTATAGAAATTATCGGACATGGTCTGTAGGTGCTTGTACATATCAAACCTCATATCCGTCTCAATCTTGGCCCCCATTATATGACCAATAGATGCCATATAATATACAGCCACTAGTTCTACACACTTGATAAGAATAAAAAGGACAGCAATCCTGGTTATCAACTGAAGAGTCAAAGAGCCAGCATCGGCGATACCTATATTGGTCATATACCTCAGTATTAGTGGTAGAACCATCTCTGATGCAGTTGTCAAACCTGCACACAAGAGGTCTATAAACAAAATATTTTTATACTTTTTAAAGTATGGTATCACACTCTTTATTAAACCTATATTACTCATAAAAATCCTTTCTCAATAATCTCTCGGAATTTGCAAGCAAATAATCCGACATAACATCAAAAGATACATGCTTGATGTCTGCCAACTCATTTATGACAGCTTCCAAGATATTCCTCAAATTACCTGGGTCAAACTTCTTCTTGAAAAGCCACTCTATGGCCTCTACCCCATCAGTCTCGACCAATATTCTGTCAAGAGGCAAGAGCTTGACCATATTCCTTACATTTTCATCTACAAAAATCGCTGGACCTACTGTAAAATGACAGCCCAAATCAATAAACTCCCTAACATACTTGTCGCAACTATACCAGTGGATAACCATATCCAGGTCATAGTCCTTCAAGATTTCATAAATCCTAGCCTCCATCATTTTGGTATGAAGAATAATGGGTTTATTGTACTTCTTTGCCAGGTCCAAACTCATCACAAAGGCCCTCTCCTGGTCCTCAAATGGAGTATCACACCAACAAGCATCCATACCTATCTCACCTATTAAGTTGGCATCCTTAATCAGATCTTCATAAGAAGACCCAAATTGTTGGTCAACTATATCAGCATCAAAAGGATGTATACCCATACTATAGTATAGGTCGTCCATAAAGTGAATCCTATCCTTTGAAAATACTTCCCTCTTATCTATCAAACCTTTAAACTCGTCACGGCTCTGACAGTTAATCACAGGAATTACATCCTGGTCATAATAGGCCTCAAGGACCTCTAAACTTGAAATATGTGTATGAAAATCATATATTTTTTTCTTGTTCATAGGACACCTCCTATTTATCTTCTACTAAAAAGCCCTCCTTGGCCAAGACCTCTCCTATATAGTCCAGGTCATCTTCACTATCTGCCTCGACAGTATGGTAGTGAAGATAGTCATTAGTCAAAAGGCTAAGGGGCCTATTTCCATCTAGGTCCATCTTGTCCATAAAGATAGATACCTGCCTCCTATTAGAAATATCTAGGTCAGCCTTTAAATCACCATAAACGGGATGGTTTACAATTACATCTAAAAGCCTGCCTCCAGCATCAACGATAGAATTTAACTCGTCCAAGGTCCTAGTCATATCATGACTTACCTTAAAGACCCTCCTAGGTTTACTTGGAAGGTTGGCCTTCAAAATATACCCCCTATTAGTTGATACTATATCTATGTCTGAAGCCCTCAAAAGGGCAATATCAGCTACTATAACCTGTCTAGTTACACCGAATTTTTGGGCCATATCGGCAGCAGAAACCGGTCTTTCACTTGACTTCAAAAGTTCAAAAACATCTTGTCTTCTATCATTTACCTTCAATGCTAACACCTCCCAATAAAGCATGAATATCCCTTATTATAGCATGTATTTAGGCCAGCCGGCAATAGTACCAAAAATGATTACAATTAAAAAATCTATTTTTGGACCCTAAAAAGATAGGCTGGTTCATTCCAAGCCAGGTCGAACCTGGATTAAAATAACCAGCCTATCTAGAACAAATAGAGGCATTTTCTTATCCTGAAAAGCCCCCCATACCAGGTATTCACCTAGTATATATCATTCTTTAGTATGTAATACTCCTTCTAAAGGAGTATTACTTCTTAGCTAATAAATCTCTAATTTCTTTTAACAACTCTAACTTTGGATCTACTGCTGGACCAGCTTCCTCTTCCGCCTTCTTGAACTTGCTTGTAGCAGTATTTATAGCCTTAATAAATAATATTTCTCCTAATTTAAAAATACAGGCTTCTTACCCTACATATTCAGACATCTTCTTACTAGTAGTATAAACCTAGTCTAGTATATCGTCTATATAAAAACCTATAATCTTTGAAAATCTATCATAATTCTTCACATAGGCAAAGTCCCTACCAAAGATTTTCTTTTCAACCTCAAGGTCTTCCTCCTGGCCAGTAAAAATCCCCAGGACATACTTACCCCTCAACTTCATATTAAAGACTTCCTGGGCGGTATCCTTGATGGCAAGGTCATCTACATAGTCCTGACCATCAACCTCAAAAAAACCCTTGGTACCCAAATTTATCTTGTCATTGGGCTTGCCATCACTTAGGACTATCATTATCTTCTTGTCATAGTCCCCTGCATCCATCAGCTTGGCAACAAGACTCAAGGCCAGACCATCCCTATTACTACCGGATGCCTTATAGTCAAATATCTTAGAATTCTTAGACCTCGGGTCCTTATAGTCCCTAAATTCATTGACCACTAAAAAATTAAACAGGTTGCTAAAAGCCAGGACCCTGGTAGGTATATTTAGAGAAGTCAAGGCCTCGGCAATAATATATGCCTGGGCAGCCACTTGACCTTCACGCTCCATCTGAGATGAAGATGCATCTAGTAGAATATCCACTGATATTGAAGTCATCTCCCTCTTGTCAATCCTGGCAAAAATCTTGTCCTCATTGAAGGCCTTATTCTTCCATATCCTGGAAACCACCAGGTTGCCTGAATTAGAAAACTCTATATCCTCTTCATCATCAAATACTAATTTTTTCTTTAGAATTTCCCTCAACTCGTTGATAGACCTCCTAAAAACTAATTCATTGTCACGATAGTATTCCAGGTTTAAATCAGCCTGGGCCTTGATAGACTTGGCATAATATATATTATCCCTGTCTATATCAAAGTCCCCCCTGGTAAAGTGGAGTTTAATACCCTTGTGGATACCCCTACAAAGGTCTGTCTCCAAACTGCTTAGGATATGGCCTGGTAAAATTGACTTACCAAACCTATCACTAACTATCTTCCTTATAGTATCATTAGACCTGGTCATGCTAGGACTAAGGGGACTTTCATTCCTATCAAGGACTAATTCGTCTACATCTATCCCCTTGGTAAATTCTGCCGATTCTATGGTCATATCTGGATCTATGTCCTGGCCAGCCTTTAGAAATTTCTTCCTCATGGCCAGCTTCAACCTCGACTGCTTGGCTGTCTCCACTTCCTTTTTATCATCACTAGACTTATCCTCCTGGTCACCAGAATCATAATCAAACTTATGGGCCTGTGATAGGTCCAGCCTGGTATTTACAAAGAAGTACTTTAAAAAGGCTGCATTGAGGTTTTTTATTATCTCCTGACTGGTCCTGGCACTATTCCTGGCCTGCATATAGTCAACCAGGTCCACAATGGCAGGTGAAATACCCAACTTGTCAGGGTCTACAAATAGGCCTGCCAACCTGGCATAGTAGACATAGCCCAAGGCCTGGGCATTGTCATAGGCCCTAGTTGTCTGACCATCCTGGTCTTCTTTTACCAGGCCCCTGGCAAGAATCTTATCCAAAAAATCCTTCCTATAACCACCAGCCCCTGGCCTGGCCTTGATAAGGTCACCCGCCAGGCAGTCGTCAAAATATACCTCACACAATTTTAAAAACTCGTCCTTTAACTGGGTTTTTCCATAGTGGACGTACAAAAACTCCATAAAGATCTCCATATCCATAACCTTATAGACATAGCCAAGGACCAACATCTTGTAGTAATCCATATCCCTATCACCATAGGAATCAAATAGGTCCAGCAAGGGCTTGAAAGAATAGTCCTCTGAAACAGTCCAGACAGTATTTTCTTTTCTTAATCTATCTTCTTTCATATCTATCTTCCCTCGTTCTTACTTCATATCTATCTTACTTCATTTATATTTCTATATAAACTTTCTTATACTTATATATTTATAGTATTTACACTGTATTCATCAGTTTTTGTATTCAGCTAGTTTTTACCTAAGATTAGGATAGTTTCACACCATGCCCCTCGGCATAACCTAGCCAAGGAAAATATCCTTGCTATCTAAATTCCTTGGGAATAGGGATGCAACTACATCTCCTACTATTTCCCTCTCATAAACATCAAAGGTCTTGTTTACTAGTCCCATATCAAGGGCAGACTTGACGTCCAAGCCCTGGGCCATAGTTTCAATGGCAGCAAACAGACCTCTTAAATCTATAGGCTTAGAAGAAATCTCTGCATTTAGGGACTTTAACTGTAGGTCCATAAAGAGCTTAACAAAGAGATCCCTGTAGTCCTCTCTTAAATTAAATTCTTCAGATAGGATCATCTTTAGGTTATCTTCACTGATAGTAGGCATATCTACCACCAAGAATCTAGATACTAGGGCCTCATTCAATTCCTTAGTACCAATATAGCCGTAGTTCATAGTACCTATAAACCTACTGGCCTCATGTAGTCTTATCTTGTCATAGCCGGGCACATCTATAATACGCCTGTGGTCCAAGGCAGAATAAATAACAGCCAAAGACTCATTTTTTGCCATATTAATCTCATCAAATACTGCAAAACCACCAGCTTCAGCAGCCATATATACAGGTCCCTTCCTAAGGACTACCTCATTATTGACAAAGGTATCAGCCCCCAAAAGGCTGGCAGCATCCGAATTAATATTCATGGACATATTCCACATAGGCCTATAAAATAGCCTAGCCAGGTTATCTGCCAAAACATTCTTACCAGTGGCCTTAGGCCCTGATAACAAGACATTGTATCCGGCCAGTATACCTGCAATCAACTTTGCCCAAACCTGGCCACCATAATAGCTATACCTAGGCTGGGGTATCCTATCTATATACTGGTCATCCAACTTATAATAGGCCCTAAAAGCCTCTACCTCATCCAAAAGTTTATCAGGAAGGCCCTGTTTTAATAAAAATTCTCTCATTTATATCCTCCTAGCATTACTCACTCTTTTAATAATCAATTTCATAAATATTATACCCAATAAAAAAGGATCTACCTATATATATTTTGAATAATATCGGTAAATCCTAATATTTTCCTGAATTTATAAAATACCTATAACAAGTATAGATCACAAAGATAATAAAAAAGTCGACTATAGGGGAAATAAGCTACTTCTTTTTACCGTAATTATTTAACCCCTTCTTCTTGATAATTGTCGGATAATCTACATAGGCCACATTAGCATCACTTCCACCCTCACTGGTAGACCCTATCCCCTTGAAATGGGCCTTATTTGTATACTGCCACATGCCTACCAAACCAGGACCATTGTAGCCATGACTCCTGCTGGACCACCTGGCCACCCATATGTCAAAGCCCTTTAACTTGTCCATATCAAAAGAATTGTCTAACCAGGACTTCATCGTGTATAGGCCTACATAATAGCCACTAGATTCCACCCGTTTCATAAAGGCATAGGCAATCTTGGTCCTCAAGCTATTTCCCAACCTGGACTGGCACTTGTCCTCCATGTCCAAGTATACCGGATAGTCAAATTGCATACCCTCCAATGAATGGGTAAACATATCAGCCTCCCTTATAGCCTCATCAACATTGGTAGCATAACAATACCAGTAGGCCCCAACCCCCAGGCCAGCCTTCTTACAGGCATTGTAGTTCCTAACCCAGTTTGGGTCCTCACCACTATAACCACTACCAGCCTTTAAAATTGCAAAGTCTATACCTGCCCCCCTGGCTGCCACCATATCACACTTACCATTGTATTTACTAATATCTACTCCAAGCCTTGTATTCATATCTTCAATCTCCTTCTTTCTCTTAAAATCATAAATCATATCATCAACCTCTTCTTCATCCAAAGTTTCTGGCTTCAAAAAAGAGTTCTTCGTATCAATAGAAATATAGTCCTTAGAATTTTTAGCTGCCCTAAGGAAGATTTTGCCCTCCTGGTCATCAAGTAGCCTGTTCCTCATGGCCATAATCCTGGCATAAAGGTACTTGTATAATCTCACATATAGGCCATCCTTAGAATCATCCCAGCCTGCATTCAGCTTATATACCTTTGCCTCTGTAATCCCCATATGCTTGGCTATCTCCTTGCTTGACATAGCATAACAGGTCCTTAGAAGCCTGCAAATAGCCATATCCTTGTCCCTGGCATGGGCCTTGGAAGTCTTTATATAGGTCCTATCCCCCCTACTTGCATCAAAGATAGACTCCATAAGGTCAATATTGTCGTCAATCCTATCCCCAGTCATTCTTAGGGAAAACAAGAGTGACAAGGTACTTGGATCAAAATACTCCTTGGCTAAGGACTTCGCATGGTCTGAACAATCAAAATCACCCGACAGTAGGGCCTCAGCATTTAAAATATCCCTGACAGAAACCCTGGCATCCTTGTTTGAAAAATGCTTGTAACCAGTATCCGTACCTGCAAAGACTGAATATAGGAAGTCCTTCATCACAAAAAACGTCAACTCCCTACACACACCGGCAAATACATCCATTAGGTTGTCTGTCTCCTCAAAAGAGTCAATTAGGTCGGTATATAAACTATCTGCTATAGAATTAAATAAAGCATAGTTTGATACCTCTTTACTAGTTTTTTCCCTCATTAGCATAAAATCTCCTCCTAAATTATATTATACTGTATTTGATTTTAATTATTAATCCGATTTTATGATATCACTAAACATCTAAATTGTAAAGCTATTTTATAAAAATATTTTGAAAATTTTGTTTTTTATCAATAAATAATTTATCCATCATTAAAGTATAAAAATCCCCCTACCAGTTACTAATAAAACCAGTAGGGGGGCTTTAGCCTAGGTATTATTTTTCATCAAGTATCCTGGCCAACTCAGAAATGCTGTTTGACAATAGGTCTATCTTCTTTTCCATCCTCACCAACAAGTAGAGGCTTATTGCTATTGGAAAGCCAACATTCTGTATTATGCCCACTATAGCCTGATTATCCATGACTGCCTCTTATAGAACAAGGTCGTATGTCTCTGTGTTAGTTTCAACTATCTTGGCATCAAGAGCCTTAATCAAGCCGTGACCCTTAATTCTGAAGACATTCTTTTCTATAACCATGTCCATTACCTTCTTGATAGCCTCTTCATTTACACCAGGGCCAGGATTTCTCACTGACAGGTTAAATGTCTTACCATCATCCTTTTTAAACCTCATTGCTATCGTCTTTCTTACTTCCATTACTTATCTCCTTTCAAATTATCCCTATGATCTCACTCTTACTGGGCGTCTTCCAGTTCTTTATTTTCCAACTTGAAGATTGCAGCGACTTCCTTTTCCTGTAGGCCTAGTATAGCCTTAACCACATCATGCACGTCCTGGTCTGGGGCATCTGTCCTGATGTTTGCAAAGTTCACATATGCAAACTTGTCCTTGCCATCCTTGCCATGACCATCCTTTAATCTCGCCCTGTAACTCACCTTTGTTTCTTTTACCTTTACCATAATTTCCTCCTTAAAAATATTTTTTATCAACGTTGAACTTTTGACTTGTAATGAGTAGCTATCTCTTACACTTATAATTATAGGGCCTGGTCTACAAATCTTTTACCAAAAAAGGGCTAATATAAGACTAAATTCTGATAATTGACTCCAAAAAATGGAAGGTATTTTGGGCATAAAAATTGCCCCCTGGCATAGGACCAGGGAGCATAATATTTCTTGCTTTATTTACTTTTATACTTATTTGACATAGGTCAATATTCTACTATCA
This sequence comes from Peptostreptococcus stomatis DSM 17678, assembly GCF_000147675.1. Lineage (GTDB taxonomy): Bacteria > Bacillota > Clostridia > Peptostreptococcales > Peptostreptococcaceae > Peptostreptococcus > Peptostreptococcus stomatis. The sequence goes on from NZ_ADGQ01000051.1 coordinate 29,806, forward strand.
CCTATTTCTTTCTCCTAGTTACAGCAAAACCACCTGCTAAGATTGCAAGTCCGCCACCGACTACCGGTGCCAGTCCACCTACCATACCAGTCTTGGCCAGGCTAGATGACTTAGAGTTAGAATTAGATCCTGTATTTCTATTAGATGGGTTATTTGTCTTATTGTTTGTTCCAAGATTTATAGTCTTTACTATAGGAGTCACCTTGTCCTGCTCGACAATAAAGTGGTTTTCCTTTGTTCCACCAGTTAGCTTGTAGTAGTAGTTACCTGGCTGTAGTGATACCACACCATCCTTCAATAGGGTTGCCCCTTCTGTTGCCTTTGTTGAAGATAGGTAGCCATCATCACCAGTCTTACCCTTGAATACCAGTCTTGGATTGCTCTTCTTATCCTTGTCTACTGCAAATATAGACACTTCCTGGTCAGAAACAGCCGAGTTGCTAGTGTTGATTATTCTTATCTTTACCCCTGTCTGCTTTTCAGTTGGATTATTATCACCAGACTTCTTTTCCTGAGTTACTTCCAGAGTAGATGTTGAGCCTGCGCCAACTTTTACCTTGTATACAGTTGTATTTAAGGCATATCCATCACTTGCCTTATTTTCAATTAGGGAGTATTCTCCAGGCTTCATTGATATACTTCCATCTATTATTTCTATTCCTAGGCTACTACCTTCAGTAGTGATTGATGAAGCATCCATCACATTACCCTTATTATCAAAATTAATAGTTGCTACAAGCTTGTCGTTATTCTTTATATCTACAGTAGCCCCTCCTAGAAGAGCCCTAGTAGACTTGTCTATTGACCTAACGATTAACTGGCCCATACCCTCTTTAAACTTTGTATTTCTAAGTTCTATATTAGAAGTAAGTCCTTCTGTCACACTCAAAGTCTCTATCTTGGCATTAAGCATATATCCCTTTGGAGCCTTAGTCTCCATATATGAATATTCCCCATTTTTCAGGTTCAGGTTTCCGTTAGTATCCACGATATTTGTCACATCATATGAGTTTGCAGGAGTGACTGATTTTGAATCAGCCTTACCCTCAGCATTTGTCTTAAAGGAAAATGCCTTCTTGCCAGCTGTAAAGAATGTAATCTCTGCATCTGCAACCTTGTCTCCTACAGAAGATGTCTTGGTAAAATCAACCGTACCATTTGCAAGTACCGAACCCAATGACATTGGTATAGCTATAGCAAAGGCCGACACTATTCCTAATAATTTCTTATTATACTTCATATTATTCCCTCCAATAACGTATTCTTTCTTATAATAAATTTTTTTTATTCATTTTAAGTCTATCCTATTTATTTAATATTGATTTAGTCTTGGACTAGCTAATATTTATAGCTATATTTAGACCCAAGCATGAATATTAAAATATGATAGTATATATTAATATCATACCATAAAATAGTAAAAATATAAATAAAAAAACAAAAAAGAGACTAAGATGAAAGTCATTCACCCCAGTCTCAATATTATTGATAACAATTAGAATAGGCCTGATATTGTACCCTTTTCGTCGACATCTATCCTAAGAGCTGCTGGCTGCTTTGGTAGGCCTGGCATCTTCATAATAGCCCCAGTCAAGACAACTATAAAGCCTGCACCTGCTGACACATTAGCCTCCCTTACATTTATCCTAAAGCCTGATGGTCTACCTAGCTTAGTCTGGTCATCAGATAGGGAATACTGGGTCTTGGCCACACATACTGGCAAGTTACCAAAGCCCAGGTCCTCAAGTTCCTTGATCTGCTTGCTGGCCTCTGCTGTATAGTCTACACCGTCAGCCCCATATATCCTAGTAGCTATGGCATTTAGCTTGTCCTTGATAGACATTTCTTCATCATAGCAATACTGGAACTGGTTGTCTGACTCCTCTATCAGCTTAAGGACTTCCTTGGCAACCTCCAGGCCACCTTCTCCACCCTTGGCCCAAACTTCAGATAGGGCTACATTTACGCCTAGCTGGTTGCACTTGTCTTCAACTAGCCTTAACTCTGCCTCTGTATCAAGAGGGAACCTGTTTATTGCAACTACTGCAGGTAGCTTATATACCTGGGTAATATTTTCTATATGCTTTAGTAGGTTTGGTAGGCCTGCCTCTAGGGCCTCCAGATTTTCTTCGTTTAACTGGTCCTTTGGCACTCCACCATTGTATTTTAGGGCTCTTACAGTAGCTACTATAACCACTGCGTCAGGCCTGATACCAGCCTTCCTACACTTGATATCCAGGAATTTCTCGGCACCCAGGTCAGCCCCAAAACCAGCCTCAGTCACCACATAGTCACTCATATGCAGGGCCATCTTAGTCGCAATTATAGAGTTGCAACCATGGGCTATATTGGCAAATGGTCCACCGTGGATAATGGCCGGTGTCCCCTCCAGGGTCTGGACAAGGTTAGGCTTTAGGGCATCCTTCAAGACTGCTGCCATAGCCCCATTAGCTCCCAAATCTCTGGCTGTAACCGGCTTACCGTCATATGTATAGGCAACTACTATGTCACCCAATTTTTCCTTTAATTCTCCAATATTATTTGATAGGCAGAAAGTAGCCATAATCTCAGATGCAACCGTGATGTCAAATCCATCCTCCCTAGTCACACCGTCTACCTTCTTACCAAGACCATCAACGACATTCCTCAACTGCCTGTCGTTCATATCTACACACCTTCTCCAAGTAATCCTCTTAGGGTTTATGTTTAGGTCATTGCCCTGGTAAACATGGTTGTCCAGCATGGCTGCCAAAAGGTTGTTGGCCGCCCCTATAGCATGCATATCACCTGTAAAATGCAGGTTGATGTCCTCCATAGGTATTACCTGGGCATAACCACCACCGGCTGCCCCACCCTTGATCCCAAATACTGGTCCCATTGATGGCTCCCTAAGAGCTGTGATTACATTCTTGCCCAACTTGGACAAGGCATCTGCTATACCTATAGATGTTGTTGTCTTTCCCTCACCAGCTGGGGTAGGATTGATGGCAGTTGTCAGGATTAACTTACCCTTCCTGTCCTCTGTCCTATCCAATACATTATAGTCAATCTTGGCCTTATACTTACCATAAAGCTCAATATCATCCTCACTTAAACCAATCTTTTTAGCGATATCCCTGATATCCTCTGCAACTGCTTCCTGTGCAATTTCAATATCTGATTTAAAACTCATTACTATACACCTCCGTGAAAATTCAATACTAGTAACTTGATAAAGAGTATTATCCATACTTTATATCATTTTTAAAACCTAATAGTTCGTTTATTTTCGAACATTTTTATATTTTTCATACCTATAGTATAGGTTATTTAGGGTAACAAGTCAATATAATTTTCATAAATTTATGGCTCAAAAAATATGGTATCCGGCTATTCTCTTTAGCAATCAAGAGACTTCTTTTCAGCCGGGAAACTTGTCATATTTTTTGAGCCTTAATTAGGTTTACTTTTATTGGGCATCCAGGGTCCTTATACAGGCCTGGGTAACCTCATCTGTCGGGTCTATCTCATAGGCCCTGCCTATATAATACCTGGCCTCATCCTCTTCCCCATTATGGAGATAGGCCATACCCAGGTTACATAGGATCTCTGGGTCATCTTTTTTCAACTTGGCTGCCCTAGTTAGGTAGTCAATAGCCCCCGTCATATTGGCCTCCTGGGCCAGGCATAGGGCCATCTCTACCAGGGTATCAACCTGAGTCGGTCTAGTAATCAGGATTTTTTCCAGGTAGGACTTGGCCTGGCCTAGGTCTCCCAGTGACTTGTAGGCCAGACTGATAATAAATAAGAGGTTCCACCAGTCCGGATACTGGCTTTCGAGGTCTAATAGGTCTTGTAGCCCCTCTTCAGCCTTACCCTGGAATACAAGGTTGTATGCATACTCATACCTAACCTTGTGGTCGATCTTGGCTAAATTTTCCATGATATCTGTCCTAGTTTCATCATCCAGGCCTAGGTTCAAGGCCCTATCCCAAGTCAACTTAGCCTTAACAAACTGGTTCTGGTTGGAATAATGGAATCCCAACTGGTAGTAAGCCAGGGCAAAAGAATCATCAAGACCTATAATTTTCTCCAGACTGGCCAAGGCCTCTAGCAGAAAGTCGTTCATGGCCTTGACATCTTCGTCCTTCTGGTATCTCAGACTCAATTCCTGGCATATAATGACATACTGGTATAGGCCCATGATATCATCCGGTTCCATCCTAAGATAGGCCCTAATATATACTAGGGCATCCCTTATTTCACCCTTGCTGTAGGCCTGGTTGGACATATAGCCCATATAGTCCATATAGTCAAAATTGCTCTTTCTGGCAAAGGTCTCAATTAAATCATCATATTCCACATTGTAGATAAAATCAGGGTCTATCCCCTCCAGGTAGATCATGGCATCAATCATAGACATCATATTAATCTCTTCCTGGGCCTTATTGTCCTTGATAGATTTGACCAGGACATTTGACTTAATAGGTATCTTTATCCCCTCCTTGGGCACATCATATCCTATCAGACCCAGGTCTTCTGACTTGTCTATAGTTATAAAGACCAATTCCTCAGCCTTGTCTAATACATACTTATCCAATCTATTTTTCATAATCGCTCCCTTCCCACTTACTCTATTCTTTATATATTTTATATATTTGCTATCTTTTCAAGCCTAATTTCCTCAAGTCTTAATATTATATATCATATCATATAGGCCCGACTTTGTGGCCAACCTAATCCTGTAGGTATTTCCCTCTCTTACCTTTTCAAGTATCTTGTACCTATTAAGTATAGGGTCCTGGCCTTGGTAGCCAACATCTTCATTTAGAAAATGCTTGGGTGAAGACCTGGCACCATACTTCCTGGTAATTTTATTCCTATTTCTTAGGTCTATTAAATAGTCCCCCATAGAGTATATAAAGGCCTTTGCACTGGCTTCTAAGCTTGACCTTGAATCTAGAAAAGCTCCATCATCTATTCCTACTTTGTCTATTTCATATCCCAATATATGAGCAAGGACCCTTGTCAGACTGTCTCCATCCACCTGACCCCCTTGCAAGAAGGCTATCCTGTCGAATATATCCAGGTCATGAGTACCAGTATTATAGGTGGACATACCGATATCATCAATAAATATTCCAATATTACTGGTTGACTTATCAGCCTTATTAGTTGATTTAACAACATTATAGGTTGATATCCCCTCCATAGAGTTTATAATTTTGTGAATTTTCCCTATGTATTTAAGCTTTTTAAGTTGAAAGTTAATAGTTTCTTTCTTAGTCTTTTTAGTGAGGTTGTAGGCCACTAAACCATCCTTCATATCTCTTAGTATAGATATAAGCTTATCTCCCTCCATACTTTGGCCTCCTGACCTAATATAAGCCCTTATAAGCCTATCATAGGCCTGAACTTGTATGATATAGTCATCTATCCTGTCTAAAGAGCCATAATAGGTTTGTACCTTGCCAGCCAGATCTAGCAGGCTAGATTCATAGGTCTCATAAGACCTGTTTACCAGTATCATTGGCAGGAAGAAATTAAGGGGACAGGTTTCCCCCTTTTGACTGTAGTGGTTGAAATATACTAACTCGTCATAGAGCCTAGCCACATCATAAGTAAGGGGACCCTTAGAAGAATTGTCCATGATTTTGACCCCTATAGTTAAGAGCCTGTTGTTTGATAGAGATAGATCCACTTGACCATACTTGCCTGGCTCATAGGACTTAATATATAGTTTTTTTATTATTTTATCTGCATTTTGCATGGACCAGCCCCCTCTTAATTTACCAGCTTAGTTTACTCAGCTCATTTTTAGATATATTTTAACATA
>NZ_ADGQ01000050.1 GCF_000147675.1 Peptostreptococcus stomatis DSM 17678
ACATACTCCCATTTTATTGAATTAGACTAATATGTTTATAATAAGCAATCGATTAAATAGATAAAACGCTTTTAAAGATTTTTATTTAGGCTTAACACTATAATCTATCTCATACAAGTTGTAATTTTTTATAATTGATATGAGTTTATCAGCGTATATTTTTTCTCCTTTAGCATTTGTAGTAGTTGCATAACCAGCATCTTCAAGTGCCTGAGCCTGGGCACGATAGGTATTTTTTTCAAAAAGTCCTGACTTCAGATACCTCTTATTTTTCATCAAAAAATTAGACCTATCAGTTACGCTATCCGCCCAAGAATTATATTTTCTAAAGTATGCATTTACGTGGCTGTTATAGTATTCCTTAGTATTAAATAATACCTTGTCACCATGCCATGAGGCGTCTGCCTTTATACCATAAAGGTTGTTGGCATTTTTCGTTAATTTAGACCTACCCCAATTTGACTCTAATATGGCCTGGGCAATTGTTACAGAAGGAAGTAGGCCAGTTTTTCTATACTCAACAATAGAAATTTCCTTTAGACTATCTATAAATTCCTGGTTACTCCTATTATTTTCTGTCATAATTTTAGTATCTATATTATCAAAATAACTAAATAAGTTTGCAAAAGTATAGGCAAAAATGATAAGAACTAATAGTATGATAAGGCGAAAAAATCTTTTTGGTCTTTTAGCTTTTTTACTGGTCTTAGATTTTCGATTTTTCTGCTTATACTTGTTATTTTTTCCACTAGCTTGTATTTTTTTCTTTCTAACTCTTCTGTCTAAACTAGTTATAAAATCACCTCCAATAACTACCAATTGATCCTTTTATATAGAATCTATAATTAGTTTACTAAGTCATAATAATAAGGATAAATCATAAAGCTTAATTTATGGTAATATAAGTTGAAAAATACCCTTGTTATAACAAAAAAACTGTGGAAGGCCACAGTCTCTTTGTTAAGTATAGCTATAAGCGGAGTTCTGTATTTGATGATCATCTTTCTAGGCCTATTGTCACCAATAGGCTCAAGCGGCCTACCTACCGGGAGATGCGAGCAACATCTCTTATTCCTATCTTGGCCTTGCACCAGGTGGGGTTTACATAGCCATATAGTCACCTATATGCTGGTGAGCTCTTACCTCGCCTTTCCATCCTTACCTATAAGGGCGGTTTATTTCTGTTGCACTATCCTTAAGATCGCTCTCACTAGGCGTTACCTAGCACCCTGCTCTATGGAGCTCCGACTTTCCTCACGTATTTCTACCTGCGATCACCTGCTATACTTGTTGACAATTATATCAAAAAGACAAATTATATGCAAATATTATTAACTAATTTTAAATAGTTTGAATCTAATAATAGAAAATATGCTATAATAGTAATGATAAACTGAAATTTAGTAATAAAAAACTAATAAGGAGTGAATACATTGAATAATAGCAGAGAATTAATTAGGTTAGCTGTTCTTGAAGTCAATGAAAGATATATTGATGACAAGTTTGCTATGAACAGCAACTTAAATGAAACGCTTAAAAATAAATTTGAAAAAGTAGATGAAAATGAAGAAAAATATATAGAACTTTTAAGATACAATATAATATATTACAAGTCAATAATTAAAAAATTAGAGTATATACTTGAAATGTGGATACAGAATGACCTTATACAGGGTCACCAGTCTGTTGAAAAAAGTATAGAAAATATTAAAGCATCTTCTAGACAGTATGTAAATAAGGCCATGAAGAATGGTAATAAACATCTAAATGATAAGGATAGAAAGATATTTATGTCTTATGACAAGAATTCAGGTGTTAAAAAAATTGAGAAGATAGAAAATGACTACAAGATACTTAATATCTATAAGGATGTTCTGGGAATGGTTATCACTGTAATCTCTGGGAATGTAGATAAGTATAAGGATATTCTAGATATGAGTACTGAAGAGGTTAAAATAGACCTGATGAATGAAATATTCACCATGATCAATGAGATACTTTTCAGTCAAGAAACCCCAATAGAGGAGTTTACAGATGAAGCCCTGGTAGAAGATGACGATATATCGGAAGAATACGAGCTGGCAGATGAAGACAAGTGCATAAGTTTCACCAAGTATGTATCAATGATAAGTACACCTGAAATATCAGTTAAAATCAATGATATATTCAGGGATGCAGTACTTGCTGAAGATATTGAAGAAGATGATGCTTACGGTTTTTCAGAAGGCTTAAAAGATTATGTTTCATGTGTAGCTCTTTTAATGGACTATATTTCTGATGAAAATAAGCAGTATTTTATAAATACTTTCAGGATGATGGTTATAGGTCTTATAGATGAAAATGAGTTTAAAGAAGTAGTTGAAAGACTTGTAAGAAACAAGACATTTTTAAGCAAGTCTAGGTGGACAGCTTGTCACAAGCTTGTTAAATCAGACTTCAATATAGAAAATAATAATTTCTTTGGTAGACAGGTAGTTGATACTAGCTATGATAAGATAGACTTTGCCCAGAAAATGGACCTATTGGATATGGGAATGGACCTTCCGATAGGAGAAAGAGTAGAGAATATTGTTGATGGTATAGATCATTATGGACAAGAAGATCAGGGTGGCTTTATATCTTCATTAAAGGATAATCTCTTTAAGAAAAAGAATAGGCAGGATTATGATACTGCTTCAGATGAGTATTATGATGATGAATTTGAAGAGTATAATTATGATGAAATCAACGATGACGAAGACTATTATGAAAAAGATAGGATATCAGACAAGTTTAAGAATTTCTTTTCTAAGAAGTATAGGGGAGAAGAGTACTCTAGGTATTCAAATATGGATGAGGATGAGTATAATGACATAGATCCTAACCTGTTTAATGGTGATAAATCAATCCAGGATGAAAACGCCCTAGCTATACTTATGATGAGGGAAAAGAATAGACGTAAGGAAGTCAGTGATAGCAAAAAAGAATACGATGAGCTAATAGATGAAAGACATTTAGCTGAAGAGATAATAAAACCAGGCATCAAGTCACTAGCAGGTAAGGCTGATATTGTATTTGAAGAAGGTGACTGTGTGTATCCTAAGAAAGGGCATACAGAAAGTCTTGAATCAAAACCCGTCTTTTATGGAGACTTACACAAAGAAGATGACAAGTATAAAGACTATGAAGTGTTGAATGAAAATCAAGAAGATACAGGAAGTCAAGAAGACGATATAGAAAATCAAGAGCAGGGATTAGATGATCAAAATCAGGCAGGCTATTCTTCAGATGACAGTCAATCATCTGAACAGAAAGAGGATGATTTTGAAGAACTTGAAATGTTGATAGCTATGAATAAAGAAAATTCAGAAAGCCTGGAAGGACATGGTTCACAGGGTTCTCCAGATGAAAGCCATGTAAAAGAGCCTGAAGAAGATTATGGTGAAGATGATGAATATGACGATATAGACGATGGTCCTGGACTTGTGGACAGGTTCAAGGATTCCAAATTCTTTGCCAAGTTTACTAAATTAAAAGATGCAAGGGAAGAGAAAAAGTTAAAAGAAGAAGTTGATCCTGGTCAAAAGGAAGGCTTTATGGAAGTACTACCGAAGGCTAAGATGGCTAGGGATGGCATAATTATAATTGTTATAATAGCAGTCCTATTCTCTTCATATATTTTCTTTATAAAGCAGTTTACAATGCCTTCAGTTGAGGAAACTAACAATACAACAAAAAATGTGAAGGTTGAGAAAAAAGTTTCTGGTACAAATACAAGTGGAAAAGACAATCCTAAGTCAACAGCTGAAATAACACAAAAGACCGAGGCTGAAAAGCTTAGAGATGAAAATGAAACCAGGGCCAGTGAATTAGATAGGCAGGCAGAACAGTATAAAAATGGTAAGGGTATTTACTATACTGTTTTTGTGGGTGCCACTAAGGATAAGGATGGGGCTGAGTCTGTGGCAAATAATTTTGCCAAGAGGGGGGTCCAGGCCCAGGTCGTTAGAAATGCAGGCTACTATATGCTAAAGGTAGGAGAATTCTTTGACTACAATGATGCTTATGCAAAGTCAAAGTCAATATCTGCAAAAGGTATACAGAACTATATTGCTAGTCAGAATAAGTACTATGACTTGAAGATTAGTGCCTATAAAATAAGGATACCTAACCTATCTAAGGACCAGTTGAAAACTGACTACAATGATTTGAGGAATCAAATATCTTCAACTGGAAAGAATGCATCTTATGTTACTAATTTAGATGAGATATACGAACAAGCGCTTAAGGATAATTAAGGAGGTCACAGGTTTTGTTAAAGGATAGTGAAAGAGTAGTATTTAAAATAAAATCTGGATATAGCTTAAATGGATTAGTTGACTTCAACCTTGAGGACAAGTATTTGCAATTTACTAACCTTGGAAACATTTATGTTTCCAAGGTTGATTCTTTACAAGGGGAAAACGAAGATTACATATACTATGACTTGTCTACAGAAGGCCAAAAGTTATATACAGAGATAGATGGGGATAGTGTAAGTGTAATTGCAGATTCCATACCATTTATGAGGGTTAAGGATGGCGAATCCTATAGGGTATACCCATCATTGATAATGGTATTAGACCTATTTGAATTGGTAAAGATAGGACAGAATTCTAAAAAGTTCATCTTTGATATTCAGGGTGGAAACCTAATTATGAATGCTGATGGAGACCTATATACTGGTATTTTAGAATATGAGGATAGCAGGTTAGTATTTGTTAGTAGTGGGAAGAGGTTTGAATTTAGTCTTTATGACCTTGAGTCTTATACCAATACAGACAATATGTTGAATATAAAGGGCTATTTCTATATTGATTTCCAATCAAGAGTATATAGGGATATTAGCTTCATGGGTAGGATAAATAAGGCAAGTATACCAAAGAATATAGATGAAATAGTAAAGAATAATTCGAAAATAGGTAGGTTGCCTGCCCAAGACCCAATAGTATTTTGTAAACTATCGGGTAGGCTTAGGTCTAACGAATATTTAAACAAGAATATGTTTTTGATTAGACATGAAGACCTATATGTTCTATATGAAAAGAAAAATAAGAAAGAATTAGTGTGTAAGGAAAGGTCTCTTTTTACTAGCTACTATATAGGTGATGATAATTATATAGTGTATGACGGACAAGATGTATTCACACTTTATATTGACTCTGATTCAGCCAAAAAGGTTGGATTTGATTCATTAAAGGCAATAGAAAATAAGTCAATAGGTTTTTCTAAGGAGTTTAGGCCCTTCTTTATCGAGATAGATGATGATTATATATCAATAATGAAGGCAGAAGACAAGTGTATCTTGGATATAGAAAAAAGTTCTATATCTAATATTTCTGTAAATGAAGACCTCTTCGAAAGTGAGGGATTTGTTGGTGTAGAAATTAAATTCAAGGATAAACTTGTCATTATGAATTTGAAGAGGGAGATAATCACGGACCTATCTGCCAATATTTTTTCTGAATACCAGAAGTCCCTACTAGAGACCACCAATCTTGATGAAGTATATGACAACTGGATAAAGTCAGTGTCAGATATGGTGATATTCAATTTTTTTGGACATATATATCATATGAACAGCAAGTATTCATATATGATGAATAATAATATTGACCTGGCAGACAAGGTTGACTTTATAAACTATTTATACAGTGACCTACAGGACCAGCTTAGTAATATAGACCTAATAACAGTACATATGTCAGATATACTGGAGAGAAGTGAAGAAAGATACTTCAAGTCTCTAGATTTGACTTGTGATTTGACTGATATATCAAGACTCCAGAGACATTTCTTTGACCTGAGAAATGATATAAAGATGGATATAAACGGGATTATAGGTCTTATAGACAAGATGTCATATATGATACTACCTGATGAAATGAGAAAATCAAGCATCAGAATGTTAAGGGAAGCTCAAATATACCAGATAGACCTACATGCAGATATGGCCTACCAGAAACTTGAACATATAATTTATAATCTTCTTCCACATTATGTGGCTAAAACTGTAAAGACGGTATTTGAGACTTACTACAGTTTTTATCCAAACTACAGACAACTTGATGAAGAAAACTTGAAGATAGAACTAATGGAAAGGATAAAATCTACCCATATTTTCAGACAGTTTAATATCAATAAAGAGTCAAAGGTCTTAAGAAAGGATATTATAGAAGACCTATACTCTCTTATGAAGTTTGGAAGCATGAAGATAGACAGTGAATACTATTTCACTGGTGGGTATAGATAGGAGGTCTTATGTTAATAGATGAAATAATGGCAAAGGAATTTCGCTTATGTAATTTTGTAGCCAGAGAAAAAAGTGTGAAATATAAGGAAATAGATTTAGATGACTTGCTAGTAGCTGATACTAATATTGATAGGGATAATATTATTGAAATAGTTGACCCGGAAGTTTCTAGTAAGCTGATATAGGAGGTAAGTGGATGAAAAATATTTTATTAGCCGGCGGAGCTGGTTATATTGGAAGTCATACTGCTGTTGAATTATTGAATTCAGGATATGGTGTTGTAATAGTAGATAACCTATCTAATAGCTATAAGACTGTTATAGACAGGATAGAAAAGATAACATCTAAGACTCTTAAATTTTATGAAATAGATACCAGGTCTTCCGACTTGGAAAAAGTATTTCAAGAGAATCATATAGATGCTGTTGTTGACTTTGCAGCTTATAAGGCAGTTGGTGACTCTGTAGCCAATCCATTAAAGTACTATGATAACAACCTTCTTTCACTAATAAATATGTTGACTATAATATCTAAGTACAATGTGCATAACTTTGTATTTAGCTCTTCTGCAACTGTTTATGGAGATTTAGAAGTTGAAGATCTACCAGCTAGGGAAGACTACAAGTTATCAACTGCAAATCCTTATGGGACTACCAAGCTTATGGGAGAAGAAATTATAAAAGATGCCTGCCATGCTAACAGTAAGTTAAATGCAATCATCCTAAGATATTTCAATCCTATTGGAGCCCATGAGTCAGGCATTATAGGTGAAGATTGCGGTGGGATACCAGCCAATATTATGCCGTATTTAACTAAGGTTGCAATAGGAGAGTTGCCACATATAAATGTCTTTGGTAATGACTACAGGACTAAGGATGGAACTGGTGTAAGAGACTATATCCATGTTGTTGACCTGGCCAAGGGCCACGTAAAGGCAATAGAAAAACTACTTGGTGAAAAGATAGGATTAGATTATTATAATCTAGGAACTGGCCAGGGATATAGTGTAATGGAACTTATTGAATCTTTTTCTAAGGCTTGTGGAAAAGATATACCATATAAGATTGGGCCAAGGAGAGAAGGGGATATAGATATGTCATATGCAGATTCATCAAAGGCTGAAAGAGACCTTGGATGGAGGGCTGAATTTGATATAGATAGGATGTGTCAGGACTCTTGGAGATGGCAAAAAAATAATCCTAAAGGTTATGAAGAATAGATACTATAGTCTTGAACATATATTATAGTTGAACTATAGATACCTAGGAATATGCGTAAACTAAAGAGGTGTAGAATGTTAAAAAAAATAATGATGTTCTGTTTAGCTTCTATAATTGCAGTCGGCCTGGCTGCATGCAATAAAAGTCAAAACACAAAAAAGGATACATTAGACATGACAGATAATAAGGCAGAAATAACTGTATATATAGATAAGGGTACTAAGGTCGACCCCAAGTATTTGACTAACGGAAAGGTTGCCATAAATTACCTACCGAATACCAAGGGAAATTTTGGCAAGGATTATGTCGACAAAATCATAAATAATATAGATAAAAGTGTGAAGGTAGTCATTATATCCACTAATAAGAGCGGCTTAGAGCCAGTTTTTAAGGGGGTAAAGAAAAAACTACCAGGTGTGGTTACAGTAGCCAATGGAATTGGTGAACTATCTTCTATAGATAGGTACATGGTTGCCAAGGATAAGAATATAGATATTGGTCTTGTAGAGTCTAGATATTCTGGCAGAGAATCTCTTATAACAGCCAAGGAAATGTCGGCAAAGAACTTTATTTATCTTGTGTCTAAGGATAATGCAACTTCTAAAAAAATCATAGAAGACATTAATAGGGCTAGACTGGTTGCTGAAAAATATCAAGTTAATTTTACTGTAGAAGAGGTCGGAGATAAGTTAGAAGACCTACAGAAAAAATTGGATGCAATGGATGAAAATACAAAGTCTAGCACTGCAATCTATCCATCTGATGAGATGTATTCAGACTTTTGTCTAGATAATCTTATAAAGAACAAGTTTATAGTGCCAAATATTAACTCATCTAATGATGGAGACCTAGTGGCAAATAAACTGGGCCTTAAAAGCATGGACCAGTACAAGTCAAGAGAAGATTTTGACAAGGCGGTTTCATATCAACTTGCTAAGAGAGGGCTTAAAAGTAAACTAGCAGGTATATCCGAATCAAGAAGGGCTCTAACTACTGAGTTGGTAATTGAAGTAGCTAATTATATGTATGAAAAAAATTTCACCCTAGAAGAGTGTTATACAAATATATCTTTACTAAATAGGGCCAATACTAATTTGAATCTTGGTCTAAACTTTGATAGCCTAGGAATTGCCTATGGGTATTTCAGGGAGCTTAGCTTCCTGACTAGAATTTATTAAGGAGGTGCTTATGGAAAATATATTCAAAAAAATATGTGTATTTACAAGCCTCGCAATAGTTCTAGCCTCTCTTACTGCCTGTTCAGGAGATAATAACAAGGTTAAAAAAGAAATTCTGGATTCTGACTCTGACAAGGAGGCCAGTATAGCTATACTGACAGATGGCAAAAAAGATGATTTTGCTACTTATGATATGGCCCAGTCAATAAAAGAACAGTATGATGTTAAATTGAATAACAAATTGACAAAGGCAAAAATCATTAATTATTCTCTACCAGAGAAGGGCTTGTCAACTTATAAAAAGGATAAGAATGACCTTCTGGTGAAGATAAAGAATAATAATGATATTAAGGCCTTGGTAGTTTCAACATCTGATCTTGATATAATATCAGACATAAATAAACTTAAAAAGTCGAGAAAAGACCTAGTCTTATTATCTGCTGACCAGGCTACTACTGATATTAAAAATATTGATGAAAAGGAGTCTGGTGCAAGTGAAAATAACTTGTCAAAGGCTTTAATAAATACTTTTGACATGAACTTTAAGACTGATAGGTCAGATCGGACGAAAAATATAGCTGAATTGGCTAAAACTATGGGGGCAGATAGGACTGTAGTTATAGTAGATGAGGAAAATATGTCACCTACAGTAAAGTCTAATATAGAAGGTCTAGAAAAAGAAACTAAGTCCTATGATATGGCATATGAAGAAGTAAAATTACCAAAGTTAGAAGAGGGTCAAAAAAGGGCTTATATATCTAATCTAATTGATGATATTGCTAAAAAATATGGTGATAAGGTGAGCTACTACTCAACCAGCAAATTGGTTGATGACGTTTTGGTTAGTAGGATTACAGAAAATAAGTACTATGTGTCAGAACTATCTGAACCAAACAGGCTTACTTATATCTTAAATAAGTTTGGTATTAAGTACATACATAGGCAGAGGTGTGAATATGCCTACTTGAACTCACAAGTGTCTACATACTTAAACAGGATTAATAATTCTAGTAACAGGATTGGTTCATCTAGTGCAGACCCTAAAAATCATACCCTAAGGACAGCCTTGGAACTAGCTGTAAATATTACAGGAAAGGATACGGATATTAAAAAATGTTATAATCCGTATTTTTTAGAAAAAATATCTACATTTAGGACTAATATTAATGCAGGTTTTGCTAATGTAGGTAAGGGTGCTAATAACTACAAGTTTGTGTACCCAGACCAGTATATTTATTAGTTGATAAGTCATTGAGATTGACAAAGTAGTTTATTAATAAGTATAATGGAGATATTGATTCAATGGAGGTAAAAAAATGGTAATGATAATACCTGAAAATTATAAATGTGAGCTAGGTGTTTTAGAAACACAAAAGGCCATAAAAAATTTAAAAGATTTTTTTCAATCGGAACTAAGTAAGGAGTTAAGCCTTTTAAGAGTCTCTTCACCCCTTTTCGTCCTTCCAGAAACTGGTACCAATGACAACTTAAGTGGTGTTGAAACACCAGTAAGTTTTGTTGTGCCATTTATGAACAAGAAGGCAGAAATAGTCCAGTCTTTGGCAAAGTGGAAGAGGATGGCTATAAAAAGGTACAATATACCTGTGTATGAAGGTATATATGCAGATATGAATGCTATTAGAAAGGATGAGGAACTAGATAACCTACATTCTTTGTATGTTGACCAGTGGGACTGGGAGTACCATATTAAAAAAGAAGATAGGACATATGAAAAGCTAGTTTGGATAGTTGAAAAAATATATGAAGTATTCAAGAGGGCTGATAGGTATATAGTAAGTATATATCCCCAGTTTACTCCTTTACTACCTGACAAGATTACCTTTGTTACAAGTCAGGACTTAGAAAATGAATGGCCAAACCTAACTCCTAAGGAAAGGGAAAAGGCCATTGTAAAGAGGCATAAGGCTGTATTCTTGATAGGAATAGGTGGAGTATTGGAGTCAGGCGAAAAACATGATGGTAGATCACCAGACTATGATGATTGGGAACTAAATGGAGACCTATTATTCTATAATCCAGTCCTTGATGATGTAATAGAATTATCTTCAATGGGTATCAGGGTAGACGAAGAGGCCTTAAGTAGGCAGCTAGAAATCGCCGGTGCTGAGGATAGAAAGTCATTTGACTATCATAGAGAGTTATTAAATGGTGACCTTCCATACACAATAGGAGGGGGAATAGGTCAATCTAGAATATGCATGTTCTTCCTTAGAAAAGCACATATTGGTGAAGTCCAGGTTGGTATATGGCCAAATGGTATGATTAGAGATTGTGCCAAGGCAGGTATCCACCTACTATAATTATTTGTATAGAAATTGGAGGCAGTATGTATAAGTTAACTGGTGTTATGTTTAGTCAAGAAGAAATAGAAGCTAAGGTTATTGAATTAGCTAAGCAGATAGAAAAAGACTACAAGGGACAAGACCTTCTGCTAGTTGGTATATTAAAGGGAGCTAGCGTTTTTGTGGCAGACCTTATGAGAAAGATAGACCTTAATGTGAATATAGACTTTATGAGTGTGTCAAGTTATGGAAGTGCTACTGTATCGTCTGGTACAGTAAAAATTTTAAAAGATCTTGATGTAGATATAAAGGATAAGAATGTATTAATTGTTGAAGATATAATAGATTCTGGTATCACTCTAAGAAATCTATATGATACTCTTATGACTAGGGAACCAAGAAGCCTAAAATTATGCACCCTACTAAATAAGCCTGCCAGGAAAAAGGTTGATGTAGATGTTGACTATGTAGGCTTTGTAATAGAGGATAAGTTTATAGTAGGTTATGGTATTGATTATGATGAAAAGTATAGAAATCTTCCATACATTGCTATAGTTGAGGACGTGGAAGACTAATATATTAAATATTTTACGATAGCTTATAAGAACTGTACCTGATATGATATAATGATGGTACAGTTTTTTTGGAAGGGGAAAGTCATGGAAGGTAAAAAGGAATTTAGGAAGAAGTATTTCTTTTTTGATATAGATGGGACGATTGCTATAGGTATGCCAAAGTATATACCTGAGTCAACTGAGTACGCCCTAAATAAGTTAAAAGAGAAGGGCCATTTTATAAGTGTGGCTACAGGTAGGCTGTACACAATGACCAAGCCCTTTTGCGATCAATTTGGTATAAGCAATATGGTGACTGACGGTGGATTTGGTACAGTTTTAAATGGTCAGGTAGATATAAAACCACTAGACAGGCAGATGATGATAGACATAGTGGATGTCTTTGAAGAAAAGAATATCCCTTGGGCTATATGTATGGCTGATGAAAGGGTATGGCATACTAGGACCAAGAAGTTCTATGATATTATGGAAAAGGATAAAATGAACTATATGGATACAGTAATTGATCCAAACCTTGACATCAGAAAGGTCAAAGATATATTTAAGGGATTTGCCTGTATAAATCCGGAAGAAGAGGCTGGGCTAGAGGCCTTAAAAAATGTGACCTATACTAGGTATAGGCCGGGTTATATAGTTATAGAACCGGATGACAAGTCCTTGGGTATTAGGAAGATTATGGACCTGATGGGAATAGAAGACCAGGATGTAGTTGTATTTGGTGATAATACTAATGATATTAAAATGTTTAGACCAGAATGGACATCTATTGCCATGGGAAATGCGGTTGAAGAACTGAAGAAAATAGCAGACTTCGTGACTAAGGATGCTGATGATGGTGGCATAGAATATGCATGTAGGCACTTTGGCTGGATAGACTAGGAAACAAAGATTAGAAATTATTGGATTTATTATATATCTAGATTTTATATGATATTTTTATAAGATTTATACTAGATAATTTATAGGGATATAGGTGAATACTAAGATGAAGAAGGTAGTAGTTATAGGTGCTGGAGCAGCCGGTATGATGGCGGCTTATTTTGCAGCAAGAGAAGGAGCCCATGTTACAATAATAGAGAAAAATAAAATATTGGGTAGAAAAATCAGGATAACTGGTAAGGGTAGGTGTAATGTAACTAATGCATCTGACCTTGATACTATAATAAACAATATATACAGGAATGGCAATTTCATGTATAGTTCCTTGTATTCCTTCACTAATGACGACCTTATAGACCTATTCGAATCCTTTGGTTTAAAGTTAAAGACTGAAAGAGGAAACAGGGTATTTCCACTAAGTGATAAGGCAATTGATGTAGTTAAGGCTATGGAGAAAATGCTAGACAGCCAGGCTGTAAATATTAAAACAGGGGCCAAGGTAAGGTCCATACTCCTAGATGGAAATAAGGTTAAGGGTCTTATTTTATCTAATGGAACTAAGATATTTGCTGATAAGATAATATTAGCAACTGGTGGTAAGTCATATCCGCTTACAGGGTCTACCGGGGATGGTTATACGATGGCAAAAGAATGTGGTCACAGGGTGACCAATCTCTATCCAAGCCTTATAGGTATGGAAACTGTTCAAGATATCAAGCGCGACATGGTAGGCCTTAATCTAAGGAATATTTCTATAAAACTATACAAAAATAGTAAGGAAATTTACCAGGGCTTTGGTGAGCTTGAATTTAGAGAATATGGTCTGGATGGACCGGTAATTAAGTCGGCATCATGTTATATAGATGACTTCCAAAAAAATAATTACAGGATTCTTTTAGACCTAAAACCAGCCCTGTCGAATGAAAAGTTAGATGCTAGGATTTTGAGGGACTTTGAAAAGTATTCCAATAATAGTTTTGAAACAGGCTTAAAAGACCTCCTACATAAGAAGATGATAGATTATATTATCGATAAGGTAGGTATAGATAGGAAAAAGCCAGTCCATCAGGTATCTAAGGAAGAAAGGCACCGACTTCTTAGCCTGATAAAGGGAATAGACTTTGATATAAAAAGGTTAAGACCAATAGATGAGGCCATTATAACTGAAGGTGGGATAGAGGTTAAGGAAGTGAATCCGAGCACCATGGAATCTAAATTAGTGGAAGGTCTGTATTTTGCAGGTGAAATCTTGGATGTAAATGCTTTTACTGGAGGCTTTAACCTACAGATTGCTTTTTCAACAGGATATTTGGCTGGCACAAGTTCTGCTAGAGAAAAATAATAAATTTGGGAAAATATAATACCTTTAAGGGTAGAGTAAAAATATAAAATAAGTATAAAGAGGTCACCAACCTCTTCCAGATTGATTCAACTCCAAGGATATGTAAATGGGGACTTGGAGGGCAAATCAAAGTGGAAGAAGGAAGTGGCCTCTTATTGGCTTGGACAATTTTCCGAAAAATAAATACTCAAGTTCATCCTACCGTATGATTTAATCGATTTATAGGGCGAACTAAAGATCTAATTATAAGTTAGTAATATAATTGTAAATCTTTTCGTTACCAATATCTATATTGCCCGTTTCTAAAAACCTTTCTATGCAATCTACATCCCATTCAGTTAGATATTGAGCGGGTATAGAAAGATTGTAACCGCTTTCAGTCAATAAGGTATTTAGTTTAAAAATACTGGTATAGTCTGCTTTTTTTGAATAATAGGAAGGTGATTTCTGCTTATGGTAAGCCAAGCAGTCGTTTTGTATTAGGATAAGGGTTTGTACATATTCCTTATAGGCGTCCCTGAATTCTGTTACAACTATTCCTATTTCTTCTAAATAGGCTATCATGGAATTATCTTTTAACATATTATCAGCAAATTTATCTGCTGTTAGTTTTCCAGATACAATTCCTTTTTGGTACTTTCTCAATACTTTTTTTGTGCGGGTATAGATGTCGTAACGATGCTTTAAACTAAGATCTAAAAACTTCATCTGCATCACCTCTACTTTAATTTTACAATAAAAAAATAGAAAAAGCTAGTTTATGATAATAAATAATTTGCAAAAATTACTTTTTTTTCCCAAAGTATAGTATAATATACTTATTATTAAAGAGGGGAGAGTATTATGCGTAATATTGAGAGAATGAAAAACCTTGTTGAGATTACCAAGATCGTTACAGGGGCAGATAGCTTTTACGAAGTTAAAGACTTAATAATTAGCAAGATGCTTAATGTTGTGCATCCAACTAAGGCCTGCGTCAATCTTTTTTATGGGCATGATTATAATTATGCACACTTGGTTTGCTCTGCAACACTTGAGTACATACCTCAACTTTTTAAACCCGATAAAAAATACGGTGTCAAGATAGACTTTGATATATATCCAGACTACATACATGAATCAGTAGAAGAACAGAAGGTTGTTATTGTTGAAAATATATTTGAAGATCCTAGGGCCGCCAAGGAAGTCGAACTTGCAACTAATGAAAAATATGTTGGTAGGGCCGTTTTTCCCTTTGTAATAAACCATAAGACTGTAGGTTTTATGACTTGTTACCTAAGTGAGACAGATGTTTTGAGTGATGATGATATAGATTTTATTACACAGGTGGCTTCACTTATGACCTTGTCAATCTCAATTACCGAGAAAAACAATGGTATTAATAAGCTAATCAATAAGCTGAGAAATTCAGTGACTAGTTTAAATAATGCTTCAAAGCAACTCTATTCTACAAAGGATATGCATGATTATCTTAAAAGGATGGCAGCCATACTTAAGAATAGTACAAATAGTTCTTCCTGTTTATTAAATATATACAATTTGGATGGTAATGGAGATATTCAAGGACAGAAGATAAGTATAGTTGACCCTATAGAAGATTCAAACTATATGAATAAATTGATACCAGAGATAATCAGGCAAAATAAGATGACTGCCTTTGGAGAGAGTGATGACTTGGCTGAAAGTAATGGAAAAAAAGCAAGATATTATCTATATTATAAATTTATAATAGACTCAAAGACCCAGCTAATACTATGGTGTATAAGTGAAAATAAATATACAAAGGATGACCAAAATACCCTATCAGCCATTTCCAGACAGATTGGTATGAGTATGCAGTCCTATGAGTATACACTCAATTATGAGAAACATAGGTCTATAGATAATGATCTTAATGTTTTGAAACAGCAGCAAGAACTTATAATGAAACAAAACAATGTAAAAAAGGTTAATGGTAAGGACATCTTCTATTATCACAAGTCAGCCAAGGTCGTAGGGGGGGACTTCCACTATGCTATTGAGACAAACGACAATGTTGTATTTATAATTGCCGATGTAATGGGGCACGGTATAATATCCAACTATATAGTTGCTACTATGAAAGGGGCCTTTAATGCCTTGGTTAGCTACGTAGACAGTCCCGCAGACTTATTAACCAAGATGAATAAGTATCTTTATGATGAGTTTGACAAGATGGGCGTCTATTCTACAGCCCTAGTTGGTACTATTAGTAGGCATGAAAGAGTTATGACTATATCCAATGCAGGCCACTACCTACCAATAATGGTAGATAAGGACAATGAGCTAATGTATTTTAAGGACGATAAAAAGGGTATACCGGTTGGTATATTAGATGACACCAAGTATGAAAATATGGAATTAAATATTGAAAACTTGAAGGGTTTATTGCTATTTACTGATGGTATAATAGAGTTGAAAAATTCTAATGGTGATGAGTTTGGTATGTCTAGGCTTGAAAAATTCTTTTTAGACCATATAGATGATAAAAAAGAATTCTTCTTGGATATACTGGATAAGACCATTAAAGAAAATACTTATGATGAAGAGAAGAGAGATGATATCCTACTTGTTACTATAAAGTCGTAGATGTAAATTATCAGTTTCTAGACTATAGCATATATAATTTCAAATGAGATAAGGATTATTAATTGATAAACTATACGCAAAAAACCAACAAAAACAAGTTAATTGTTTAACGCCAATTAACTTGTTTTTTTATGAAAAAAATGGGAATAATTAAAAAGATAAGATATATGAATATAATCTATTTAATATTAATAGAGAAGTGTTATCTTGAATTGAAATGGGAAAATCATATAATACTATATAAACAGAGTGTTTAATTCAAGTCGCATTTTGACATTTTGAATGACTATAAATAGACAAATGAATTTTTCTTATTAAGTTGATTTTTTGTTTTTTTTTAGTATAATGAGTTTGAACGTTTAGAAAGGCAGAAAAACTTTAAAAAAGTTTTCCTAACCATTCTAATTGTAAATTTTATTAATTAATTTAGTATACACTATTTTTAAGTTTTTGTATTATCAAATGCGACTAGTATATAATTTATTTATATTGTTGTCATTAAAGAAGATCAAGAGACTTTTAGTGTATTCCATATTGTATACAAGAAACAATATACTTATTCTTATTTTCTTAAGGAGGAAAAAAATGGCTAAATTTATGAAAACAGTTGATGGTAATACAGCTGCTGCCCACGTATCTTATAGTTTTACAGATGTAGCTGCTATATATCCAATCACTCCATCATCTACAATGGCAGAAGTTGTTGATGAATGGGCATCACAGGGTAGAAAAAATATTTTCGGACAGGTTGTAGAGGTAGTTGAAATGCAGTCTGAAGGTGGAGCAGCAGGTGCTTTCCACGGCTCATTGGCATCAGGTGCACTTACTTCAACTTATACTGCATCTCAGGGTCTATTATTGATGTTACCTAACATGTACAAGTGTGCAGGTGAATTACTACCAGGTGTATTCCACGTGTCAGCTAGAGCACTTGCAGCTCAGGCACTATCAATATTTGGTGACCACCAGGACGTTATGTCAGCTAGAATGACAGGATGTTGTTTACTAGCATCTGGTTCTGTTCAGGAAGTTGCAGATATAGCTCCAGTAGCTCATTATGCAGCTATTGAAGGTAGGCTACCATTTATACATTTCTTTGATGGTTTCAGAACATCTCACGAAATACAGAAGGTAGAATTATTTGAAAATGAAGACTATGCTAAGTTATTAAACTTTGATGCTGTTAAGGATTTCAGAGACAGAGCTCTTTCTCCAAATTCTCCAGTAACTAGGGGTACTGCTCAGAACCCTGACATCTACTTCCAGACTAGAGAAGCATCAAACAAGTACTATGACAACATGATTGGTATAGTTGAAAAGTATATGGAAAAAATGTCTGAAATGACAGGAAGAAAGCACGGTCTATTTGACTACTATGGTGCTGAAGATGCCAAGTATATAATGGTTGCTATGGGATCTGTTACAGAGGCAGCTGAAGAATTGATAGATCAATTAAATGCAAATGGTGGTAAGTATGGTATGGTTAAGGTTCACCTTTACAGACCATTCTCTCAGGACCACTTCCTAGCAGCTATGCCTAAGACAGTTGAAAGAATAGTTGTACTAGATAGAACAAAGGAACCAGGTGCTAATGGAGAACCTCTATACTTAGATGTTAGAGATATCTATTATGGAAGAGAAAATGCTCCTATGATAATAGGTGGTAGATATGGTCTAGGTTCAAAGGATACTATACCAACAGACCTATTGGCAGCATTTGAGAACTTGACTTCTGACAAGCCAAAGGATAGATTCACTCTAAGCATTATTGATGATGTAACTCATCACTCAATCAAGGCTAGCAAGGAAGTTAGAATAGCTCATCCAGGAACAGTAAGATGTAAGTTCTGGGGTCTAGGTTCTGATGGTACTGTAGGTGCTAATAAGCAGGCTATAAAGATTATTGGTGATAATACTGATAAGTATGTACAGGCATACTTTGACTATGACTCTAAGAAGTCTGGTGGTATAACTATGTCTCACTTAAGATTTGGTGATACTCCAATCAGGTCTACTTACCTACTTGATGAAGCTGATTACATTGCCTGTCATAAGCAGAGCTATGTACACCAGTATGACGTAATCAAGGGCTTAAGAAAGGGTGGTATATTTGTACTTAACACTATCTGGACTCCAGAAGAATTAGATACACACCTACCAGCTGCTCTTAAGAGATATATAGCTAGAAATGAAATACAGTTCTATACTATTGATGCTGTAGATATAGCAAAAGAAATAGGACTAGGAAATAGAATAAACATGATTTGTCAGTCAGCATTCTTTAAGTTGGCAGATATCATACCAGTAGAAGATGCCGTGGCTTACCTAAAGGATTCTATAAAGAAGACTTATGGTAAGAAGGGTGACAAGATCGTTAATATGAACAACGAAGCTGTTGATAAGGGTATAGATGCCCTAGTTAAGATTGATGTACCAGCTACTTGGGCTGATGCAGTTGATGAAGCAGAATTAGCTACTATAGGTGAACCAGAGTTCATCAAGAATATACTTAGACCTATGACAGCAGTTGAAGGTAATTCTCTACCAGTATCTGCCTTCAATGGTCGTGAAGACGGTCACTTCCCACAGGGTACTGCAGCATACGAAAAGAGATGTATAGCTGTTGACGTTCCTGAATGGCAGATAGATAACTGTATCCAGTGTAACCAGTGTTCATTAGTATGTCCTCATGCTGCAATTAGACCATTCTTATTAACTGAAGAAGAAGTTGCCAATGCACCAGAAGGATTTGAAACTAAGAAGGCTGCTGGTAAGGGTCTAGAAGGCTTACAGTACAGAATCCAGGTATCAGCAATGGACTGTACAGGATGTGGTAACTGTGCTGACATATGTCCAGCTAAGACTAAGGCCTTAATCATGAAGCCTATGGAAGAACAGATGAAAGCTCAGGAAGCTAACTGGTACTTTGCAACTGACTTTGAAAAGGTATCAGCTAAGCCAAATGTTATGGCTCCAACTACAGTTAAGGGATCACAGTTCAGACAGCCACTTCTTGAGTTCTCAGGTGCATGTGCAGGTTGTGGTGAAACAGCTTACATGAAGCTTGTTACTCAATTGTTTGGACCAAGAATGATGGTTGCCAATGCTACAGGTTGTTCATCAATCTGGGGTGCGTCTGCTCCATCAACACCTTATACAGTTAACCACGAAGGTAAGGGTCCATCATGGGCAAACTCATTATTCGAAGATAATGCTGAATACGGATATGGTATGTATCTAGGTGTTAAGCAGTTAAGAAATAGGGTTAAGTCACTAGCAGAAGAGTTAGTAGGTCTAGCTCCAGAAGCTGACAAGGCTATAATAAATGACTACCTTGCTAATATGTTCAATGGTGATACTACAGTTGCAACAAGTGAAGCATTTGAAGGTCTAGTTGACAAGTATCTAGCAGAAGGAAAGTTCACAGAACTTACAGGTCAGTTATCCGAATTAAAGGATTACTTCGTTAAGAGATCAAACTGGATCCTTGGTGGAGACGGTTGGGCATATGACATCGGTTACGGTGGACTTGACCACGTATTAGCTTCAGGAGAAGATATAAATGTATTGGTATTCGATACAGAAGTTTACTCTAATACAGGTGGACAGTCTTCTAAGGCTACTCCAGTAGCTGCTATGGCTAAGTTTGCTGCTGCAGGTAAGAGGTCTAAGAAGAAAGACCTTGGTATGATGGCTGCCACATACGGTAATGTATATGTAGCTCAGGTTGCAATGGGTGCTGATAAGAACCAGGTACTTAAGGCTATCATAGAAGCCGAAAAGCACAATGGACCATCTCTAATAATAGCTTATGCTCCATGTATCAATCATGGTATTAGAAAGGGTATGGGTAAATCAGTAGAAAACGAAGCTGATGCAGTTAAGTGTGGATACTGGCACCTATACAGGTTTAACCCTGAGCTTAAGGCTGAAGGCAAGAATCCATTTATACTTGATTCTAAGGAACCAACTGAATCATTCAGAGAATTCATCATGGGTCAGAACAGGTATGCTTCAATAGCTAAGATGTTCCCAGAAGAAAGTGAAGAATTATTCGCTCTTGCTGAACAGAATGCTAGAGAAAGATATGAAGGTTACAAGGCTTTAGCAGATAGATAAGAATAAGTATATATTTAAGTGGGATTAGACTTATTAGTAAATCTCAAACAAGTGGAGACCAGATATTCCAATATATAAAAAGGAGTGTCTGGTCTCCTCTTATCTTTTATAAAAGCTAATCTTATAGGGTAAGTTTCACGTTAAACATATGAAATGTAATCAGCCCTTTTTGCAATTAAATCGGTATCTATGCAAATAGATGCAAATGTTTATAATATATAAAAAATATTGGCAAAAAATGTACAAAAAAATCCTATTTGTGATAATCTATAGTATATAGGGTAAGTTAATTAAAAGTATGGAGGTAGAGAATATGTTAATAAAACAAGTATTTAATAACAATGTAGTCTTGGTCTATGATGAATTTAAAAATAGAGAATATATTCTAACAGGCAAGGGCCTGGGCTTCCAGAAGAAAAAAGGCATGGTTGTTGATATAGATAAGGTGGAAAAGAAATTTATATCTGATGATACCAGTGTCAAAAAGAGGCTGATTGCCCTGACAGAAGAAATAGACCCCTATATATTTGATGTTACCAGTGAGATAATAGGTAAAATTGAAAAGTTCCTGGGAGAAGACCTTTATAAGTATATATATTTGTCTCTTACAGACCATATAGCTTTCGCTATCAAGAGGTTTAATGAGGGTATACTTGTTAGGAATACTTTTCTGTATGAAATAAAGAGGATATATAAGAGGGAGTTTGAAGCCGGTAAGTTGGCAGTAGATTACTTAAATAATAAATTTGGTATAGATATGCCTGAGGATGAGGCCGGTTTTATAGCCATCCATATAGTAAATTCATATTACCAGGGAAATTCCGAGAAGTATCAGGAAGATATAAAAGTTCTAAAAATTTTGAAAGATGTCTTGAATATTATTAGATATTATTATAAAATAGAATACAAGGAAGACGATTTGGATTATGACCGTCTGGTTACACATGTGCGATTTTTTGCAAAGAGGGTTCTTTTGAACAGGCGACTGGATGATAATAATGATGATTTGTTGGAATTAGTTAAAATTAAATATTGTGAAGCCTATGGGTGTGTAGAAAAGATTAATGATTATATAATGAATAATTATTTTTATGAAATTGGGAATGATGAGAAATTATATTTAACCCTACATATCGATAGAGTTACAAAAAAATCTTATAGGACTAAGGTTGTTACTGAAGAAGGCAAGACTTAGGTGTATAGGTGTGTTATGAAGTGTTAAGAACACTATTATTTTGTGTTCAAGTTTTCATGTATTCCTATATACTTAAGTCTTTTTTATTTGATTATCTTATGAACAATAGTTCTAAAGGATTCAATTTTATATTTATATTTTTTTAGGAGGTTATTATGGACAAGGGTAAAATTTTTGAAGTTTTACAAAGAATTGGTAGATCTTTTATGCTTCCAATAGCAATTCTACCAGTTGCAGGGCTTTTCCTTGGTATAGGTGGTTCCTTCACCAATACTACAATGTTGGAAGCCTATAATTTAATGGGAGTATTAGGTCCTGGTACTTTTGCAAACTCTATACTTACTGTTATGAACAGTGCAGGTAATATAGTATTTGCCAACCTGCCTATCTTATTTGCCA
Source organism: Peptostreptococcus stomatis DSM 17678 (assembly GCF_000147675.1). GTDB lineage: Bacteria > Bacillota > Clostridia > Peptostreptococcales > Peptostreptococcaceae > Peptostreptococcus > Peptostreptococcus stomatis. Next base: position 22,089 of record NZ_ADGQ01000050.1, read on the forward strand.
TGGGTGTTGCTATAGGTATGGCCAAGGCAGAAAAGGCTGTTGCAGCACTTGCTGGTGCGCTTGCCTTCTTTATCATGCATGCTGCTATAGGTGCCATGATTACAGTTCATGGTGGGGCAGACAAGATGTTGGCAGGTTCTGTAGCTACTACAGTTGGTATTGAGTCACTACAGATGGGTGTATTCGGAGGTATTATAGTAGGTCTAGGTGTTTCCTACCTACACAATAGGTTCTATAAGATAGAGTTGCCACAGTCACTGTCTTTCTTTGCCGGTACTAAGTTTGTGCCAATTATATCTGCAGTTGTATACCTAGTAGTAGGTATAGCCATGTTCTACGTATGGCCTACGGTACAGGTTGGTATCAATGCTGTAGGAGAAATAGTTAGGGTTTCTGGTTACTTTGGTACTTGGGTATATGGTTTCATGGAAAGAATCCTTATTCCATTTGGTCTACACCATGTTTTCTACCTACCATTCTGGCAGACATCAGTTGGTGGTACAATGGAAGTTGGTGGCAAGATGATAGAGGGTGCACAGAATATATTCTTTGCCCAGCTTGCAGACCCGAATACATCAGTATTTAGTGTAGCTGCTACAAGGTTTATGTCTGGAAAGTTCCCACTAATGATATTTGGTTTACCGGGTGCAGCCCTTGCTATGTATAGGACAGCTAAGCCAGAAAAGAAAAAGATTGTTGGAGGTCTATTATTCTCGGCTGCTCTTACATCAGTTTTAACAGGTATCACTGAGCCAATAGAATTTACATTCTTATTTGTTGCCCCATTCTTATACCTAATTCACTGTATATTTGCAGGTGCAGCCTATATGCTAATGCACATATTCAAGGTTGGTGTAGGTATGACTTTCTCTGGTGGTTTAATAGACTTGACTCTATTTGGTATCCTTCCAGGTAATGCTAGAACTAACTGGTTGATGGTACTTGTAGTTGGTATAGGTTATTTCGTAGTTTACTACTTCCTATTTAGCTTCTTAATCAAGAAGTTCAACCTAAAGACTCCAGGTAGGGAAGAAGATGACAATGCAGAAGTTAAGCTATATACCAAGGCTGATGTAAATGCCAAGAAGGAGCAAAATACTACAGGAGACAAGGTGGCAAATGCTGACGATGACCTATCAATGGCTATAGTACATGGTCTAGGTGGAAAGTCTAATATAGAATCAGTTGATTGCTGTATCACTAGATTAAGGTGTACTGTAAAGGATTCAGGACTTGTTAAGGATGATGTCTTAAAGGGAACTGGTGCTGCTGGTGTAGTAAAGGCAGGAGCAGGAGTACAGGTAATATATGGTCCTAGGGTAACAATCATAAAGTCTAACCTTGAAGAATACTTGGAAAGATCTAATGTTGAAGATGCTTATGGGGATATGTTGGCTGCCGGTAAGTTAAGTGAAGGTGCCATGCTTGAAGAAGAAAAGAAAGTTGAACTTGGAGAATCTAGTTTGGAAATAGTTTCTCCAGCAAATGGAGACTTGCTTGATTTAAGTCAGGTTCCTGATGATGTATTTTCACAGAAACTAATGGGTGAAGGATTTGCTGTTGAATCTGCTGATGGAGATATATACGCTCCAGTAAGTGGTGAAGTAGGTATGATATTCCCAACTAAGCATGCGATAATAATTGCTACAGAAGATGGTCTTGAAGTATTGATCCACATGGGTATAGATACTGTCAAAATGGATGGTAAGGGATTTGAACTATTCTGTGAAATGGGACAGAAGGTTAAGGCCGGTGATAAGTTGGCCCACATGGACAAGGCTGTATTCCAGGCTGAGGGATATCCTACAGTTACTCCAGTAATCTTTACTAACCTGGATGCAAGCAAGAAGATTGAACTTGTGCCAGGTCAGGTTGAAGCTGGACAGAAGGACAGGGTAGCTTGTAAGTAGTATTACAAGATATATAGTCTAGTGTATAATAATATAATTTAAGATAAAAAGACTTGCCATAGGCTTAGTCTAAAATAGAAACAGGTAGATATCCACAATTATGGAATGTCTACCTGTTTTTTGACTGATTATTAAAGATTGAATTGGCTATTATATAAAGTTTATTATTATTTAATATATATCCATATAGCCTGATGGATGGAAATAGTATATCTCTTTAGTATTTTTGTTAACGAACATACCTAAATCAGTTGGTGCATTTGGTAGGAATACATAACCTTCATGACCCTTTTCTTTCAATACACTGTAAGTATTTTCATCACCCATGTAGCTGTAGTCTACCTTGCTATTTTTTTCCTTTAACAAGTTTAAAGCATCCTCTCTGCTTAGGCCTGCAGGCTTAGAAGAATTTTGGTCATTTTGCAAGTTTTCTTTTGGATTTTGGCCATCTTCCTTCTTTACTTGGTCTTTTGCTAGTGACTTATCATCCGCTACTGCTTTAGCATCGATTTTATGTGCCGGTCTCTTAGCAATATCCCTGCTAGTTTTATTTATTACTAGATCCTTATTTTTTGCCTTATCTATATTTTGTGAAGTATCTTTTGAGCCAGACTGAACTTCATCAATAGTTATATCTTCATGATTATTAACAGGTGTATTGCTATCTATATCTTCATTATCCTGCTTGTAATTATTATCTTCGTAAACAGGTTCTTTTACCTCTGCATACATAGTATCATTTTCTTTTATTAGTAAGTTTGATGCTTGATGGGCATTTAGGGCTAGACCTATACCACCTATTGAAATGATTCCTGCTACTATAATTGCTATTGTCAATACTTTCTTTTTCATAAAATCACATCCTTTGCTATAAAGAAAAATAAATTTATACTGATGTGTTATTACACCTTTTTATCAGTTTTATATACTATTATATTATCATATTAATTAGTATTTAAAGATTACAGGCCTGTTATTTACTATTACAGTTCCGTAATATGTTTTACATTTTGTAACAAGTTATCAACTGTGGTATAATTACCTTAATTAAAGAATTAGATTTTATAGAGGGGAAGATACTTAAAATGAAAAAAGTTAGAATAAAGCAGATTGCAAACTCTTTGATGTTTTCAATAGGTGTTTGTGGTATAGATTATTTGATTAAAAGTGGGAACGGAAACTTAGTTAAGCAGTTCGGTCATAATAGGGAAAAAATGACAATTTATTACAGCCTCTTATTTATTGTACTTTTTATCCTATGCAATATTGTATATGAGAAGATAAGAAAGTATAATTCTAGATAGTTTGGGTGTAGTTATGGCTAGTAACAAGAGTGTAACCATTAATAGGTTAGATATTGTGGATTATAAAGAAAATCCTATTAGAGAAGTTGAGGCTATAAGTTCTAAGTCTTTTATACATAGGGCCCTTATATGTGCTAGCCTTGCTCAAGGAAGGTCCACTATAAGCTATAAGGGGCTATCTGAAGACATTATGGCTACCATATCAGCCCTAGAAGTGATGGGGGCTAAGATTTATATAGAAGAGGATTGGATGACCGTAGAGGCCATACCAGCGGATAATATGTCACATAGTATTGGTAGCAAAGGAAACCATGACCATATTAGTTCTGATGGAAAGTATGGGGAGAAGATTGTTGATTGTAGGGAAAGTGGGTCTACACTTAGGATGTTACTTCCATTGGCAACTAGCTTGTCAGATGACTATATCTTCACAGGACGACATGGACTAATGACCAGGCCAATAGATGATTTAACACAGGCTTTAAGACAGGCAGGCTTTAGTATATCTTCTGATAGTCTGCCTATAGAAATAAGGAATAGAATAGGTAGAAAAAGGGATATAGAGCCTAAAAAAATATCTGATTTCCAGATTAGGGGGGATATATCATCACAATACATTTCTGGTCTACTTCTAGCTGGTCCTCTTATGGACGGTAAGCTAAGGGTAGATGTCATGGATAAATTGGAATCCAAGCCATACATAGACTTGACTAAGGATGTAATGTCCTTGTTTGGTGTCGAGGTAGAAGAGTACGATAGTAGAGAATCCCTAGCTGATGGGGATAGAAATAGGATAATAAAAACTTATAGCATTAAACCGGGACAGGCCTATAAGTCTAATAAGATAAAGGCCGAATCAGACTGGTCAAATGCTGGTTTTTTTCTTGCTATTGGAGCCCTTTTCAGGGGGATAAGGGTATTAAACCTTGACTTGGAATCTAGTCAGGGTGACAAGAGGATTATAGAAATACTTAAAGAGTATGGGGCAAGGCTTGTGGTCAAGGATTCTTATATAGAGGTTCTACCGGGTCAAAGGAAGCCTCTGAACCTAAATATAGCTGATACACCGGATATGTTACCAATCCTGGCTATACTTGCTGTATTTGCAGAGGGAGAGAGCTCTTTTACAGGAATTGATAGGCTAAGAATAAAAGAAAGTGATAGGATAGAGTCGGTTATAAGTATGGTTGAATGCCTAGGGGCTTGTGCTTGCTTAAAAGGCAAGAACTTGATTATATCTGGTAGAGACAGGAAGAAGTTGCCGGTTTATAGGGTCAATTCTTTCAATGATCACAGAATAGTTATGGCATCAAGTATAGCAGCAAGCCTATTAGATGGGCAACTTATAATAGAGGGGGCAGAGGCTGTGAACAAGTCTTACCCGACTTTTTTTGATGACTTTAAAGTACTAGGATTTGAAGTTAGGTAGGTGGTTGTATGACTTGGATATTAGGAAACAGGATAAAAATAAATATTTTTGGAGAATCTCATGGACCTGCAATAGGTGGTGTGGTAGAAGGCCTAGCTTCTGGTATTAAAATAGATATGGAAGAATTAGAAGCCTTCCTTGACAGGAGGGCCCCTGGCAAGACCAAACTAACTAGTCCTAGAAAAGAGGAAGATAGGCCAGTTTTTCATAGTGGCTTATTAGATGGATATACTATAGGAACACCTATTGCCTTTACAATTAAAAACTCCGACCACAGGTCTAGTGACTATTCTGATCTTGCTAAAAGTCCTAGACCATCCCACGCTGACTTAACGGCCAGACTTAGGTTTGGTGATGGGGTTGATATGAGAGGTGGAGGCAATTTTTCTGGTAGGTTAACGGCACCTATTTGTGTGATTGGAGGTATACTAATCCAGCTTTTGAGATATAAGGGTATAAGTATTGGCGCACATTTATACAAGGTAGGACCGATTATAGATGCAAACTACAATTTATTGGACCTAAGTTATGATGATACGGAAAAACTAAAAAATGCTGATTTTCCAACCATTGATCAGGAGGTTGGAAGAAGAATGCAAGACTATATAAATGAGGTTAGGTCAAATAAGGATAGTATAGGTGCCATTATAGAATGCGGTGTAGTGGGTTTAAAGGCTGGCTACGGTAACCCTATGTTTGAGGGAATAGAATCATCCATATCAAAAAATTTATTTTCTATACCAGGGGTCAAGGGTATAGAATTTGGACAGGGATTTGGGGTAGCTGATATGCTAGGTTCAGATCATAATGATGGGATGTACTATAAGGATGATGGCAGTATAGGTTACTACTCTAATAATTCTGCAGGTATTATAGGGGGTATATCTACAGGCATGCCTATAGTATTTAGGCTGGCCGTAAAACCTACACCTTCCATTGGAATAAAACAGAAAACTATTGATTTGCTTACTAAAAAAAATGTTACAATAGAAATCAAGGGTAGACATGACCCTTGTATAGGCATTAGGATGGTACCGGTAGTTGAGGCTATGACTGCAATTAGTTTGGCAGATTTTGTATTATAAATAATCTTTATTTTTCGATTTAATCAATTAAATGGAATAGGTTATAGGCAATATATATTATATTGAGGAGTATATTATGGATTTAGGACAGATTAGGACAAGTATAGACCAGGTAGATCGGGACCTAGTTGAGCTCTTAAATAGGAGATTTGATTTAGTTGACAAGGTAGGCCTATACAAGTATATCGAAGGACTGGAAATTGAAAATAAGGATAGGGAATCCTATATAAAAGATAGACTTATAAATGACTACGACCTGAAGGATGAGGCAATATTGGATATTTTTGAAGAAATATTTGCTGTAAGTAAGGCTAGGCAGTCTAAAAACTTCGCCTCATATAAAGAACTACAAGAAGAATGTAAGAAAAAAAAGAAAATATTATTCTCGTAGGTATGCCAGGTAGTGGTAAAACTACAATAGGAAAGAAATTGGCCTACTTTCTGAATAGGGACTTTATAGACATAGATGAAGTTATATACAAGGAAAATAAGTCTAAACCAGGTGAAATCATAGAAAAGTATGGTGAAAGTCATTTTAGGAGTTTGGAATCAGATGCTTTAAAAAGGGTGCTTAAGGAACAAGGTAAGGTTATAGCTACTGGTGGCGGCATTCTTACCAAGGATGAAAACTTAACCTATATTAAAAATCCAACCAATATAGTCTACTATATCGATAGAAACCTAGATGAACTTGCTATAGATGGTAGACCCCTTTCTCAGGGGGGACCTCAGGTACTAAAAGAACTATACAAGAAAAGGAATATAAGATATGAGACCGTTTGTGACCTTAAAATCTTTAATGAGGATATTTATGACACCATACACACCATAGCCAAGCATTATTTGACAATTTAAGCTATAAGCTAAAATGAGTAGAAAATAAACCTAAAAGCAAAGCTCTATTATGGAGGCCTATAAATTGAAAAATATCCATTTTTATGGTATTATGGTACTTATATAAAATAATGCTAATATATCAACTAATTTTTGGTTTAAATTAGTGACGAAATATAAGACAAAATATAAGGATAGACAAAATAAGAAAGGGATTTAATATATGTGTGGTTTTGTTGGATTTTTTGACAATAGCAATAACAAAGAAGTGATTTTAGATAAGATGATGAATAGGATTGTTCACAGGGGACCTGACATGGGGGGCAAGTATTATGATGACGATGCTGCCCTTGGTTTTAGGAGATTAAGTATACTTGACTTGTCTGAGGCTGGTGGCCAGCCCCTATATAGTCATGATGGCAATAAGGTCCTTGTTTTCAATGGGGAAATTTATAACTTTGAAGAAATAAGAAGTGAATTAATGAGCAAGGGTTATACTTTTAAGAGTGATACTGATAGTGAAGTCCTAATCCACGGTTATGTTGAATATGGTGAGGCCCTGGTTGATAGACTAAGGGGTATGTATGCCTTCTGTATATGGGACAAGGTAGAAAAGAAGGCCTTTGTAGTTAGGGACCACTTTGGCATTAAACCCCTATACTATTATGAATATAAAAAGGATGGTAGGGACTGCTTGTTAATAGGATCAGAAATCAAGTCTTTCTTAGAACATCCAGACTTCAAGAAGGAAGTAAATGAAAAAGCCCTAAGGCCTTACTTGACTTTCCAGTATTCATCTCAAAAGGATGAAACCTTCTTTAAGGGGGTAAAGAGACTAGAAGCAGGTCACTATTTTACATACCAGGATGGCAAGATGGAAATTAAGAAGTACTGGGATGTTGACTTCAATGATACACATTCAAGTTTAGAAGAAAATATAAAGAAGATAGAGGATGTAGTTGCTGACTCAGTTAAACTTCATAAACGTTCTGATGTCGCTTCGGGTGCATTCCTATCTGGTGGTATAGACTCAAGCTATATAACAGCTTGTCTAATGCCTGATAAGACTTTCTCTATAGGGTTTGAACAGGATAATTTTGATGAGTCTACTCTTGCAGCAGACCTATCAAAAATACTTGGTATTGAGAATATAAGAAAGACTATAAATGGAGATGATTGCCTAGGTAAATTGGCAGAAATCCAGTATCATATGGATGAACCTCAGGCCAACCCATCTACACTACCACTCTACTTCCTGTCCAAATTGGTAAGGGATAGCGGTGTAACAGTTGTCCTATCTGGTGAAGGTGCAGATGAAATATTTGGTGGTTATGAATGGTATGATACTGATCCTGGTCAGAAAAAACTTAAAAAACTGCCAGGATTTATCCTAAAGCCTGCAGCTGCAATAGCTAAGCACTTGCCAGAATTCCATGGAAAGACTACCCTACTAAGGGCAGGTAGACCAGTTGAAGAAACCTTTATAGGAGAGGCCCTAATATTTGAAGAAGATGAGGCTAAGGATATCCTAAAGCCTAAATACCAAAAGTCTAGAAGTGTAAGGCAGATTACCAAGGAAGTTTACGATATGGTAAAGGGTAAGGATGATATAACTAAGAAGCAGTATTTGGACATCAAGCTATTTATGGAAGGGGACATCCTACAGAAGGCTGACAAGATGAGTATGGCTCATTCTATAGAACTAAGAGTTCCCTTCCTTGATAAGGAAGTAATGAAGGTTGGGGAAGGTATCAGCTCAGACCAGAAGATCAGTCATGGAACTACTAAATATGTTTTGAGAAAGACTGCTGAAAAGAAATTACCTGAAGAATGGTATAAGAGAAAGAAAAAGGGCTTCCCAGTTCCAATCAGACTTTGGTTTCAGGAAGAAAAGCATTATAACTTTGTAAAAGAGTATTTCAATGCCGACTATGTAGATGAATTCTTTGACAGGGACAAGATTAATAAGTTGTTAGATGACCATTATCATGGTATAACTAACAATGCCAGAAAAATCTATACAGTATTGGTCTTCCTAGTATGGTACAAGAGGTACTTTATAGATGAAGTAGCAGGAAATTAATTGTCACCTTGTCTAAAAATTAATGGTACAATAAAAACAACATTTAAAAGATATAAATAGAGAGGAGTGAACTACTTATGCATAAGAAAAGACAATTAGGTATAATAGCAGTCATTCCTCTCCTTTTATTTGGAATTTTTTATGGGCTTAAACATGGCTACATTAGTCCTATGGTCAAGGGGATAGATATAAGAATTATAGGTGGTACCTTTATTACCAATGTAAATAAGTATGTGATAAAACTGGGTGACACGGTTTCTATATCACCTGGTGAATATATAATGGTTCCAGATTTTGCTAAAAAGCCAAGTCTAAAATTTGCCGTTCTTGATAATAAGTCTGTGGTATCAATCAAGGGTGATAAGCTGACTGCCAACAAGGTAGGATATGCTTCAATCGGTGTATTGAATAAAAATAGGGTCTTGAGAAAGGCTACCATAATGGTAGTAAATCCTAAAATAACCAGTATGCAGGTTCGCTTTGACAAGCCACTTAGGTATTATGGTGACAAGAGCAAAATTAATGCCAATATAGATATTGATGATTTTAAAAAATTAGAGAAAGGCTATAAACTTAAGTATATAAGTACTAATGACAAGGTCTTAAAGGTGGAAAACAACAGTGTAGAAGCAGTTGGGGTTGGAGAAGTAAAACTGATATCCAGGTATGATAGGAAGGAAACCCAGACCACTATAAAGATTGAGCCAAGGGTATCTAAGTTGGATTTAGAAGACCTATACGATATAGAACTCGATACTAGCCAAAATTTAAATACCAGGGTTGCAACCCTACCGATAAATATGAAGACTAAGGTTACATATAGGGTCTTGGATTCTGATAAATATGATGCCAACAAGAAGGTGGCCTTTGGAGAAAGTGGGCTTGAAACTAGTTTTGGGATAGAAATTGATGAAAAGGGTAATGTAAAGGCTAATAGGTTGGGAACATACTTGATAGAAGCTGAGAGTGGAAATAAGGTTGACAGGGCTCTTGTGAGTGTGGGTCCAGCTAAGTTTGAAAATATTGAACCAAAAAGTTTTCAGTATAGGTATGATGTTAATAATGGCAAGTTAAATATAGAGTTAGGTTGGGACCATAATTCTAGGATAAACTCCTATGATATATATGTTAAGGACAAAATCAGGGGTGAGGACTACAGTCTATATACCAGGACAAGGGCAGACAATGCCAGAATACCATTTGGCAATAGGTTGTCAGAACTTCTAAGGTTTGATATAGGGGCCGGATCAGACTTTGATTATGATATATATATAGTTGGAAATAATTACTATGGGGAAAAAACAAAAAATAGCAAGGTCCTACATATATCTAGCCATATAGGTAATTCATTCCAAAATAAGTACGTTAAAAACCTAGAGGCAGTTACAGATAGGGAAAACAGCACTGTTAGATTAAGATGGAGTCCGATAGACGGGGCTAAATATAGCTACAGGGTATACTATGTGGATAAGAATGGAAAAGAAGGCAATCATATATTGCTGGCAAAGAATATACAAAAAAATACGACTACCCTAAAAATAGATAGGAGCAAGATAAACTACGATTTTTATATAATAGCTGTCAACGAACATGGTCAGGTATCTACTTTTAGCAAGCCTGTTAATGTAAAATCAAATTTCTTGGAATAAATAGGAAATATACCAGTATAAACGTTGACAAAGTATTTTAAAATTGTTATACTTTTGTTATTGAATTTTAAAGACAGTGATTAGGAGAGTAGTCATAGGTCAATGTTTTAGCGAGCTGGTGGTGGTGTAAGACTGGTAATATACTTATGATGAAGAACACCTAGGAGTTTCTGACCGAATAAAGTAGGCTCAGACGGTTGGATACCGTTATAAATCTTCTAAGAGATCGGCCTTGGCCGGTAATTAGGGTGGTACCGCGATTATAACACGTCGTCCCTTTTGTGGACTACGTGTTTTTTTATTTATTAGGTAGTCCAGGTGTAAAATATATTATATAGTTTAATTAGGAGGAATTATGCAAAAGGAATTTTTAGAAGTAAAGGCTCTTTATAGGAATAGTGAAGAGTATATAGACAAGACAGTAAAGATAGCGGGATGGATTAGGACATCAAGAATATCAAAGAGTTTTGGTTTTATGGAAGTTAATGATGGTTCTTTTTTCAAGAACCTACAGGTCGTAATTGACGAAAAGGCCTTGGATAATTTTGCCCAGGTGTCTAAGTTAGCCATTTCTTCATCAATCTTGGTAGAAGGTAAGTTAGTAGCGGTAGATAATGCTAAGAATCCAATAGAAATACATGCAAGTAAGATTATAGTAGAGGGGGATTCAGATTCTAGTTACCCACTACAGAAGAAAAAGCATACATTCGAATACTTAAGAACTATAGCCCACCTAAGACCGAGGTCAAATACTTTTTCAGCTGTATTTAGGGTAAGGTCAGTAGTTGCGTTTGCTCTACATAAGTTCTTTAATGAAAGAAACTTTGTATATGCACATACACCACTTATTACAGGTTCAGATACTGAGGGTGCTGGTGAAATGTTTAGGGTAACTACTCTTGATATGGAAAACCCACCACTAACTAAAGATGGCAAGGTAGACTATAGTAAGGATTTCTTTGGTAAGGAAGCCAACCTGACTGTTTCAGGCCAGTTAAACGGTGAAATAATGGCCCTAGCATTTAGGAATATATACACATTTGGTCCTACTTTCAGGGCAGAAAATTCATACACAGGTCGTCATGCATCTGAATTTTGGATGGTAGAACCTGAAATAGTTTTCGCTGACCTTGAAGACAACATGGACTTAGCAGAGGATATGATTAAGTATGTAATCAACTATGTACTTGAACATTGTCCGGAAGAAATGGCCTTCTTTAACAGCTTTATCGATAAGGGTCTCTTAGAGAGATTAGATAACATCCTAAATTCTAATTTCAAGAGAATTACATATACCGAAGCAGTGGACATCCTAATCAAGTCAGGTCAAAAGTTCGAATATCCAGTTGAATGGGGATGTGACCTACAGACTGAACATGAAAGATACATTACTGAGCAGGTTTACAATGCCCCAGTCTTTGTTACAGACTATCCGAAGGATATTAAGGCCTTCTATATGAGGATGAACGAAGATGGTAAGACAGTAAGGGCAATGGACTTATTGGTTCCAGGTGTCGGAGAAATAATAGGTGGATCCCAGAGAGAAGAAAGATATGATGTCTTGATGAATAGGATCCAGGAACTAGGTCTTAATGAAGAGGAATACTGGTGGTACCTTGAACTTAGAAAGTTTGGTACAGCAACACATTCTGGATTTGGTCTAGGATTTGAGAGAATTATAATGTACCTAACTGGTATGTCAAATATAAGGGACGTTATACCATTCCCTAGAACACCAAAGAATGCCGAGTTCTAAGTAGATCGATAGTTCTTTATGTTTTCATATATTTTAGGGGAGGTTATACCTCCCCTTTATGCTATAAATATTATAGACAATATAGACTAAGTAAAGAATAATAGTATAAAATGTACCAGAATGGTTTCTATTTACAACTATTTATGAAATTGTTAGACGTTTTATAAATAAGTTAGAGTATATAGTAAAGCCAGTTATTTGATTGAACGAAGAGGGGGCTGTCTATTGAAGGTAATAAAGGATTCAAAAGTTAGGATTAAAAGTAAAAAAAATAATATAGAATCTGATACACTAGGTATAACAATGGAGCTCGAAAAGTCTTTATCAATTGGTGACCAGTTGGAAAAGGAAAGGAAAAAACTCAAGGCCAGGAAGAAAAAGCAAATTAAAAACATGCTTATTAGGACCATACTAATTGCAATTATCCTTGTATTTGCAATGTTTTTATTTCATATAAATAAGACGTACAAGCTTAAAGCTTATACTCAAGACCTTATAAAATCGGACTCAGAAATTAACATAATATACGATAAGGATGATAACCTTGTATTAAGACCCTACAATACGAGTAAGAAAGAATCCATAATTCTATACCCGAGTAGTGGTATAGAACCTAAGGGCTATATTGGATTAGGTAGAAAGTTAGCAGCTAGGGGATACAAGGTTGTAATAGCTAAAATTCCTATGAATTATCCATTTTTCTCTTTTGACAAGGCAAACAAGATAATAAGCGCTAACTCTAAGGATGAAAGGTGGTACCTAGTCTCCCACAACACTAGTGGTGAGGTGGCGGCCAAGGCTGCTGCAGGCAATAAGAAGATTGTGGGAGTTGTCTTTATGGGTACTTATCCCCTAAATGATGAATTAAAACTAATAAACGAGCCAGTTTTGACTATTTGGGGAACTAATGATGGGGTATTAGATTTCTCAAAATTTAGTAGCTATAAAAGTAACCTTCCTGCAAGTGCTGAATTTATGGAAATTGTAGGAGGCAACAATACTAACTTTGCTGATGTTGATAAGATTACTGGAGATAGGGAGGCCAGAACTGGTACTTCTATTCAACAGGATATGTCTGCAAAGCGTATAGATAGATTTATAACCAGAACCAGTAGGTAGACCCTATTATATTAAAAGGACAATTTTATTATAAATAAATAGAATGATATTAGATAAAAATATGTATTAATATGTAATAATATGTAGAAATATATGATATAAGATCTTTTATGTAGATAAAAGACTGAATTAAGCTAAATAAGGCTAAGAAAAAGCTGTAAAGGAGGTGTTTATATGGGAGATACAAAGCATTATAAAAGAGCAAAAGAATATTGGGACAACCTATTAGGTGACTATATAACCCTGGCTAGGTTTCCAAATGATTTTTTTAATGAAGATACAGGCAAATTTAGCCTAATACAAAAGACTATAAAGAGAACACCCTATGAAAACCTATTGAAATACTGTGATGAAAACAACTTGTCATTTGAAGCAGTTTTAGATACTGTCTTTGCCATAGTCCTTCAAAGATTTACCCATGAGGATGATGTCGTATTTGGAAAGACTGACAAGTGGCTACCAATGCGTTTGAAAATAGACGATACCGATGTAAAGTTTGTTGATGTCTGTAGACAGGTAATGGACCAGTTGACAGAGTCAAAAGAATATGACTACTATATGATGGCTCCTAGTGGCTTTAAAACAGGCCTAAATGAAAAGCTGATCAATACCTTGTTTATATATGAGGTAAAAAACGACAAGAATGTTTCACAAGAAAACATGCAGAAAATAGATATATATATGAAGGTAAGTGTTTCAAATGAAATCAGGATAAAGCTTGCCTACAAGCCTTGTTTCTACGATAAGTCTACTGCAAGAAGTATTATATACCTATTTAAGTATATCTTGACTCAGATAGTAGCTGATAGGGATATCAAGATAAAAAATATACAGAGTATGAAGGAAGAACATAAGCAGATATTTATAAGAAGCTTTAACGAAAATGTATTTGACTTCAACCCAAGTATAGGATATGTAGACCTTCTTAAAAGGCAGGTTGAAAAAACACCAGATAATATAGCTATTAGTGACTATAAGGAAGATATTAGCTACAGGGAGATAGATAGGATAACAGACAAGATAGCCGCTTATCTAAACCATATGGGCATAAAAAAGGGTGACACCGTAGCTGTCTTGCAAGATAGGGACAAGAATGTAGTTTTATCTGCCATATCTATTTTAAAGGCAGGAGCAATATTTTTCCCTATAGATAAGACCAACCCTGATGAAAGGCTGGGTTACCTCCTAGAGGATGGTCAGACTAAGCTGATATTAACCTGTGATAGTCAGATGTTGAGGATAGGGGAAAGGCATTGGGGGTACTCAGTTCTAGATATAAATAACCCTCAACTACTAGAACACGATTATCCATTGACACAAAGTAATGAACCTACTGATGAGGCCTATAGGATATCCACATCAGGAACTACGGGAAGACCTAAATGTATAAGTGTAAGGCATGAGAGCCTCCTAAATATGTGTTATTATTCAAATGACTATATTAATGCTGACGAAAATGACAGGTGTGGTGTATATTTGAGCTTTAGTTTTGACGCTATAATGAAACAGATATTCCCATATCTATTGGTTGGTGCATGTGTTGATATAATACCAGAAGTACATAGGAAAAATGAGAGAACAGTAGAAGTGTATTGTCAGAGAAAGGGTATCACTATTCTAGCCCTACCTGCAATTTTAGGGAAGTTGTTTATGACCAATTGCCCATGTCCAGGTTTAAGGGTTCTCCAGGTTGGGGGAGACAAATTCAAGGGGTATGTAGAGAGGTCATATAAGATAATAAATGAATATGGGCCTGCTGAATTTACGGTCTTGTGCTCATCCTTCGTGGTTGATAAGTTCTACGAAAATGTGCCAGTTGGTAAACCTATCTACAATACCGAAGCCTATATACTGGATAACAACAATAATGTCTGTGCCATTGGTGTACCAGGAGAGTTGTGCCTATCTGGTATACAGATAGCCAATGGTTACCTTAACAAGGAAGAACAGAATAAGATGTCCTTTGTTGATAATCCTTTCAAGCATAACCAGTATACACAAAAGATGTATAGGACAGGTGACTTGGCTAAGTGGATAGATGATGAAGGTACAATTTCTATATTGGGTAGGATGGACTCCCAGGTACAGATTAAGGGTATAAGAATAGAAATTTTTGAAATAGAAAACATGATAAATATGATAGCTGAAATTAAAAATTCAGTTGTCGTTAACAAGGAAGACAGGGATGGTGATACATATCTAGATGCCTATTATGAGCCGTTTGAAGGATATTATCCACCTGACAAGGTCCAAGATTTTTTAAAGGAAAACTTACCGCCGCATATGTTGCCAAGGTATATAATGTGTCTAGACCATTTGCCAGTTACACCAATAGGTAAGGTGGACAAGAAGTCCTTGCCTATAATAGATAATGAATAAGCGATTAAAAGGGGTCAATTTATACTGACCCCTTTTAATTTACTATATTAAATTTTAGCCACTATCTGTTAAAGACTACTTTCAATTAACTTATCAAGCAGGCCTTTATAGCTGATTCCCATAGCCTTGGCACTCTTTGGTATAAGGCTGGTTTCAGTCATACCTGGTAGGGTATTCAACTCTAGTAGGTAAACATCCTGGTCCTCTGTAATGATATAGTCAACTCTTACATAGCCCTTACAGTTAAAAACTTTCCAACAAGTATTAGAAGCCTCTTTTAATTTTTTATCAAGCTCTGGGCTTAATTCAACTACTTCTTCTCTAGCACCATTTGTAGTAGAGTACTTGGCTTCAAAGTCGAAGAATTCATTGTCAGAAGTTATTCTTATAGTAGGGAAGACCTGGCCATTTAATATAAAAGAAGTATATTCAACACCCTTGACATATTTTTCTATTAGGACGATTTCATCGTACTTTAGACCTTCTCTTACTGCATTTTCTACGTCCTTCTTGTCCTTAATAAAGAATGTCGCTACACTAGACCCACCAGAGTTAGGTTTTATAAATACTGGATAGCCCATCCTGTCAATTAGGCCATAGTCAATTTCTTCCACACTCTTTACACTAGTCCAATCGGCTGTCAACAAGTTGTTTTGCCTAGCTATAGTCTTAGTATAGTTCTTATCCATTAGGATACCACTAGTTAATGGGTTACAACCACAGTACTTGATACCCTTGGCTTCTAGGATAGACTGGACTACACCATCTTCGCCAAATTTACCATGTAGGCCTATAAGGGCAATATCAATATCATTGTCAATTTTAAATACATCTGTCATTTCATCAATCTGACAGCCAATAACTTCATACTTATTTCTATCAAGATTATCTATTATAGCTTTACCTGATCTTAAGGATATTTCTCTTTCAGATGAAATACCACCGTATATTACTGCTACTTTCATGTATATTCCCTCCATAAATTTTATAAAGTCTTATATGGTCTATTATATATCTATGTTTGATACCATGCAAGGAAAAGAGCATAAAACTTGTTTATTTTTAAGTTTTTTGATATTATTAACCTATACAGATATATTTATGAGAAATGACGGATGGCAAGGGCCAGGAGGAAATATAATGAATGTAGAGATAATTTCAGTCGGAACGGAGTTGCTTTTAGGTGATATTGTAAATACTAATGCCCAATATATATCTAAGGAACTTGCAGCCATAGGTATAAATGTCTATAGGCAGATGACTTTAGGTGATAATATAGACAGGCTTGTGAGGTCTTTTGAAATAGCCTTTGAAAGGGCAGATATTGTCCTTACTACTGGGGGCCTAGGTCCGACTGGTGACGATATAACTAAAGAAGCCGCAGCTAAATACTTTGGCCAGGAAATGGTAGTCGACCAGGAATCTTGGAACATAATAGAAGACATGTGTGCAAGGTATAGTGGTAGTAGGGATAGGATACCAAAGAATAATATCAAGCAGGCTATGTTCCCTAAAGAGGCTGATATTATACCTAATAAAAATGGTACAGCCCCAGGGGCAGTCTTTAAGAAAGATGGTAAAAGGATAATAGTAATGCCTGGTCCGCCTAGAGAGATGAAGGCCATGTTTAAAAATTCGGTACTACCCCTACTGATAGATGAGAATCCTGATATATTCTTATCTAGGTATATCAGGTTTTTTGGTATAGGCGAGTCAGGTCTTGAGATGGAATTATTAGATATATTGAATAAGCAGACCAACCCGACTGTTGCCCTATATGCCAAGGAGGGGGAGGTTATGGTTAGGGTCACTGCGAGAGCCAGGGAAGAGAAAGAATGTCTTAGTTTAATAGAAAGAAAAATAGATGAGATTAAGGCTATATCTGGCAAGTATATTTATATGATAGGTGACGATTCTGTTTCTGAAAGTCAGTCAGAAATGGAGAAGCTTGTTGGAGACCTACTTATAGAAAAGAAAAAGACAATAGCTGTTGCGGAATCTTGTACTGGAGGCCTAATAGCCTCTTATTTGGTAGATAATTCAGGTATATCCAATTCTTTTATTGAAGGATGTGTAACATATACCAATGATGCTAAGGTAAGGAGGCTGGATGTCAAGCCAGAAACCCTAGAGGAATTTGGTGCTGTTAGTAGCCAAACTGCAGAGGAAATGGCCATGGGCATAGCCAAGACTGCTGGTACAGACATAGGACTTTCTACTACGGGTATAGCAGGACCTGGTGGAGGTAGCCAAGAAAAACCAGTAGGCCTGGTATATATTGGCCTATATTACAAGGGTCAAGTCACCTCTATAAGGAGGGTATTTACAGGCGATAGGAGAAAAATCAGAGAAAGAGCTGCAAGGACTGCCTTAAATGAAGTAAGGTGTCTGTTGACAGATGATTAGGAGGCTTTTATGATAAAAAATATATTTTGTGATCTAGACGGAACCCTATATAGGGGTGGAATCAGTCCTAGTGACATAGAAGCTATAAATGAAGCCAGGTTAAATGGTATTAGTTTTAATATAGCGACAGGAAGGGTATATAAACATAGTGTTAATATACTGGAAGATGTGGCTAGTGGGGGGTATTTAATCTGTGAAAATGGTTCATATATTTATGATCCAGAAGGTAAATGTATCCAAAAAACTAGTTTGACTGATGGACAAATTAAAAAAATTATAGAAGTATATAGGTCACTTGACTATATAGATATGGTAGATGATGTGATTTATTTCAAGTATGAAGGCCAGATTATAATGGCTAGGGATGGTTCATCAGCTGACTACTTTACAAAGGGATATGAGGTTGATGAAAGCTTTATGGATAAGGACACCTATGAAAATAAGGTAGGTAATGTGGGTATATTGAGTCCAGACAAGGATAAGTTAAATAAATTGGTTGAAAAATATAAGGAAGAACTTTCCACGGATTTAGAAGTTTACATATCAAGTGAGACAACTATTAATATAGTTCCAGCCCACGTATCAAAATTTGAGGCTATTAAGTTTATTTGTAAGAAGGAAAATTTATGTTTAAATGAAGTTGTTACTATAGGGGACTCACCAAACGATATAAGCATGTTGAAGAATATAAAGATGAGCTTTGCAATGGATGATGCTATGGATATGGTTAAGAAGGAGGCAACTTTTTCTACCCCAAGTGTAGCAGATGCTATAAAGATGGTAATAGACTATAATGAAGAAATAGGAGGTTAGGTTTATGGGATTTAAAATTAATATGGATAATATGGATTTGATTTACTTTCTTAACTTCTATGATAAGAAGAACTATAAGAAATTGATTATCCTGGGAGTAATCCTCCTTTCTATTGGTTTTTACTGCATTTCTAGGAAATCAGTTGGGATTAACATTTTTTCCTGGGGGATAGCCCTTTGTTTTCTATATGCTACATGGTTGGCATTCAAAGAAGTTAACGAGTTGAATAAGTATGCAGTAAAAAGCCAGGTTAATATGATGAGGTTGAGGTGTTTAGGTTTCTTAGTGATGTCAATACTTCTATTTGTTTTCCCAAGACAGGTTAATATGATTCTGTCAATATTATTGGGAATATACTTATTATATAAGGAGATAAGATATTTTCTAAAATGCAGGAACTATGCGGGTTACAGTTTTGGAACTTGGGATATCATTAAGGTTATACTAGGGCTTATGTTGATAATATCACCCTTATTTTTTACTAGGTTTTTGGTTAGTGTCTTATCATTTATAGCTATTGTCTTTGGCATTAGTTTCATAGCTGCTGGTGTTAGGTTGGTAAATGATTAATGATGGAAAATAGAGAATTTAAGTACAAGATAGAAAATAAGCGCTACCATACCTGGAACTATTATCTAAGGGAAAAGTTTGGAACAAAGGTATTTAAGGTATCTATCAATGCTGGATTTACATGTCCCAATATAGATGGAAGTATTAGTTATGGTGGCTGTGCATATTGTAGCAAGGATGGGTCAGGTGACTTTGCTGGTAATCCTAGGGACAACCTGGTAAAGCAATTCAAAGACATAAAGGAAATGATGGAAAAGAAGTGGCCACAGGCTAAGTATATAGGCTATTTCCAAGCATTTACTAACACATATGCACCACTAGAAGTCTTGAAGGACAAGTATGAAACCATATTAGACCAGGATGGGGTAGTAGGTCTGTCTATATCAACCAGGTCGGACTGCATAGATGATGACTTATTGGACTATCTTGCTCAACTAAATACTAGAACCAATCTTTGGGTAGAGTTAGGTCTACAAACAGTCCATGATCAGACTTCTAATATAATTAATAGGGGCCATGGCTTGGATGTCTTTGTAGATTGTGTGAATAGGTTGAGATCAAGGGAAATAGAGGTTGTAGCACATGTGATAAATGGTCTGCCTGGAGAGACTTATGATATGATGATGGAGACTATTAGAAGGGTATCCCACATGGATATTCAGGGCGTCAAGATTCACTTGCTCCATGTTATAAAGGGGACTCCCATGGTTAACATGCTGAATAAGGGCGAGTTAAAACTTTTATCCAAGGAAGAATATGTTGACTTGGTATGTGATCAGTTGGAAATCCTACCACAAGAAATGGTCATACATAGGTTAACAGGCGATGGTAAGAAGGAAGACCTTGTAGGACCTATGTGGAGTCTTAAGAAATGGGAAGTTTTAAATGCTATCGATGATGAGTTGAAGAGAAGGAATAGTTGGCAAGGGAAATTTTATACAAGAAAAGTATAAATTTAGTGAAAATAATCGGATTTTTTTAATATTTTATTAAGAAATGAGGTATATAATATACTAAGAGAATGAGGGTGATTAATATGATGATGAAGTCTCATATAATTATATCTAAGTCCTTGCTAGAAAACACTGATGCCAATAAGCAGTTTTTCTTGGATAGCAAGAATTTTATATATGGGAATATAAAGCCAGATATTGTATCAAAGTATAAATTAAAAAAACACTATTTAGATGAGTCATATGACATGGTAAGACAAAAGATAAATTTTTTATCAAGTTTAAATTTGGATAATTTATACCAATACTATACTAGGGCAGGTCTATCCCAGGAAATTGGAGTAGTTTGTCATTTTTTGACAGATTTCTTCTGCCTAGCCCATAGCGAGAGGTGGGAATTTAAGCACAGTATGAAAATCCACATCCAATATGAGAGAAACCTAACTAAGGTTGCTAAGGACTATAAGATAATTAATGATAGACAACAGTACCTAGAAGGATTTGATGCCTTTTTCGATAAATTGTACTCAGAATACAAGTCAAATGGTAAGTTTGAAGAAAATGACTTGAAGCATTCTACTTATGTTTGTAATACTGTTACAAATTATATATTAGAGTCAATTTTAGAAAATACAGTCAAGTCACATTCAGTATGCTAATAGAGTTCGTATAAACCTTATACGAACTTTTTTTATACTTTGCTATTTTGGTGAGGGATTCATTTTAATAATATACCTAATAAATAAAAAATAGAAGGTGATATAATATGCAATATATTGAACAGATTCTCTACTGGGCAGGCGATAATATTATTTTATCCCTGGTTCTAGGATACCTGGCTGCCTGTATAGAAAGCTTTATACCTGCCCTTCCAATCATGGCTATAGCAGCAATAAATGCAGCTATCAATGGGCTTGTAGGAGGTTTTTTAGTGTCATGGCTGGGATCCTGCACAGGGGTCGTAATAGTTTTCTTACTGGTAAAGAGACTTGCCCATAAAGATTTTTTTCAAAAAAGGAAGACTCAAAAGGTTGAAAATATAATACATAAGGTAAAGAAATCTCAATTTAAGGTTGTATTCCTATTTTATACTATACCAGTTTTGCCGAGTTCACTTATGACTATAGCGGCGGCATTCTGTGATATAAAATTAAAAGACTTTGTAGTACCTATGATGTTCGGTAAGTTTCTGATGATGTTCACTGCCAGCTATATAGGTAGTGACCTGGTAGGCTTTATACATAGTCCACTTAAGATATTTGTAGTCGCTATAATAGTGATTGGATCCTATTTATTGGCAAACAAGATGAACAAGGATATAGACAAGATATATGTCAAAAGGCATAAAGATAAGGATTAAGTATATATAAATACAGGGTTAGGAATATAGATGTTCAAAATATATTTTGAACTAGGAGGAGAAAAATGAAGAAGCAAAAATATTATGTAGTTATAAGAGGAAAGGTTAGGGGGATTTTCCTTACTTGGGAGGACTGCAAGGATTCAGTAAGCGGATATCCTAATGCAAGCTATAAGTCCTTTGAAGATCCTAAAGAAGCGATAGATTTTCTAGTAAAAGATCTAGCAAGGAAAGAGGATGGTGACATTGTTAAAGATACCAAGCAAGTTAAGGATGATTTCATAAAGATAAAAAATACTAATGCAAGTAATTTAGAAATTAAAAACGAGAAAAAAAACACTTTAAAAGAAGAAAATATAGATATAAAAAACACAAAAAATCAATATATGGACAAAAATGATGAAAAAAACCATATTTTTGGCACTATTGAAGCATATATAGATGGAAGTTATGAACATGCAAGTAAAACTTATGGTTCAGGTGTGGTAATTTTGCAAGATGGTAAAATACTAGATACAATCTCAAACACAGGCAAGAACCCAAATTATGTTTCAATGAGAAATGTTGCAGGAGAAATCGAAGCGTCAATTTTGGCCATGAAGTACTGTATTGATAGGGGTTACAGAGATTTACTTATATATTATGACTATGAAGGTATAGAAAAATGGTGTACAGGAGAGTGGAAAGCCAACAAGGAAGGTACTATTTATTATAGGCAATTTTGTATTGAGGCTATGAAAAAAACCAATATTAGCTTCAAAAAAGTAAAGGCCCATAGTGGTGATAAGTATAATGATATGGCTGACAAACTAGCTAAACAAGCAGTATTTATATAAGTATTGATATTTTTATTAAAGCAAAATAAACATTCCTCAGATTTATTTAAAAAAAATTGTAAAATATAATTGCTAAAAGTGTCATAATTTGTTATTATATTAGTAGGATGAATATAATTTATGGAAATTATGATACAAATTATGAATTTTTTGGGAAGGGATGGTGAAAATATTGAGAGACTTGTTAATTAAATTAAGTAGTTTTTGGAGTAGAATAATAAGACTTTTTGTATTTTCAGTTATTGTATCCCTTGCTTTGAGTGCGACTATTTTAATTATGAACCTATTTTTAGGTGTACAGGCATCTGTAGTATTCTACAGGTATGTTTTATTTGGTTCTATTATTTTTATAACTCTTTCGCTTACCCTATATCATGGACGCAAGATGTTTGCACCAGTCAACAAGCCATTGATTAAGAGACTTGAACGTGAAAGGCTTGAAAGAGCAAGACAGAACAATAGGGAAAGAGACAGAAAGAACAATAGAGCAGCTTCTTAAATTTTGACTTTAAAACACAACAGAGATGTTGTGTTTTTTTTATCTCTATAATACCGTGTTGTACATTATAACCTTACCTATAATATTTAAACCATCAGAATTATCAAAAGGAATGATTATATCATCAAAACAAGTTTCATAACTATCAGGACTAAATATATATCTTTTATTCTTCTTATCTTTAAAAAACCTTTTGACACTGTATTCATAATTATTGGAAAAAACCACAATATCTCCATTTGATAGGGAAGAAGGAGATACATTAGTGATAAGACCAATTAAAGAACCATTAGGTATGACCCTGTTCATACTTTCACCATTTACCCTCATAAGAAGAAGGTCTTTCCTACCGGCATACCTTCCTAATAGTAGGTCGGGTATATTAACTAGGTCTATGTCTTGTTGGGCTTCAATTTCGTTTGCTAGACCTGCAGATACACCTGCATCGACAAAAGGATATGAATTTATTAAAAGACCATCATCAAAGGTACTTTGTGTATTAAGGTCTATCCTGTCCATGCTATCTGAATTACAGGCTAACCATTCAGGGTTTACCTCTAATATGTCTGCTAGGATGAATATTTTATCTTGTTTGGGAAGATATTTTCCAGACATATAAGAGCTAATTGTTCCCCTGTTAATACAGCTAATCTTGGAGAGAGAGTATTGGCTTATCGATTTATTCTTCATAGCAGCCTTTAATCTATTTATGAATAATTCCTTGTTCATACTTGCTACCTCCTCGTAATTTGGTCGATTTATCAATCTATATACTATTATAACATATAGTTATGAAAACGCAACTATTATTTGGAATATTTTTCTATATTTTTAAAATTTCCTATTCTTTTATCCTAGATATATGTTATAATACTAAAATGATACTTTAAAAGTTACAATTTAATGAGCAGGTACTAGTCATATTTAAACTGTGAATTTTCTAATTAATCAAAAATTTACAATATAAATCATAAAGCCTGCTTGAATATTTTTGTTTATGTAGTATAATGAAAAAAGAGTAATATAATTGTTGGTGAGGTGGATATATGAATATATTAAAAGAACATAAAAAGGCGGTAATAATATCCGCTGCTGTACTAGTTGGTATATTAGCCATAGGTACGGGTGCCTTATCTATGCAGGTTGCATCAGATAAGATATTAAAGGGCGTTAGAGTAGCTAATGTAGATCTTAGTGGCATGACTAAGAGTCAGGCCCTGGCAAAATTGGAATCATTAGATACTTTGAAAAATATTAGGATGTATTATGGCAATCAGTCGTGGAAGGTTTCTGCAAGTGACATAGACTTAAACATAAATTATAATTCAACTGTAGATTCTGCCTATAATTATAATAGGAAGAATGGCTTTTTTACTAATCTAGCCAGAACTCTGAAGGCAGATTTAGGTAGCAAGGCTAGTGTTGCCCTTGATATGAACTATAATGATAGTAAGCTTAATGAAAGTTTAAAACAGGTTAAATCAAAGTTGGACAGTCAGGTTAAGGAAGCTACTTTAGACTATGATTACAAGACTAAAAAGACTACTATAGTAGCAGATGAACCTGGTAAGACAATGGACCTTCAAGCATCACATGACAAGTTGGTTAAAAACTTAGGAACTGATAAGTTTGATGCAGAAATGGTAGTTAAACTGGAACCTGCAAAATTTACTAAGGCAGACTTAAAGGGAATAGATACTCTTCTAGGAGCTTATTCAACAGTTTATGGGGGGCTTTCTTCTAGAAACTATAACATAGAAAAATCTACAAGGGATTCAAGTGGAATAGTTTTAAAGCCGGGTCAGGAATATTCTTTCAACGGTTTAACTGGTGAGAAAACCCTAGCTAGGGGATATAAGGCAGCTCCGGTAATAGAAAGCGGTAAGTTAGTAATGGGTATCGGTGGTGGTGTTTGTCAGACTTCATCAACTATATTCAATGCAGCCCTTTTATCAGGTATGGAAATAACTACTAGAAGGAGTCATACAATACCTTCTGATTATGTGAATATGGGTAGGGATGCTACTGTATTTGATGGTAATCCAGGTCAGGACCTAAAGTTCAAGAACCCATTCAAACACAATGTATATATAAAGAACTATACATATGGTAGCAAGGTTATATCTGAAGTGTATGGGGCTTCAAGCGACTATAAGAATATAGATATAGCAACTCAGGTCCTAGGTTCTTATGGTGGTGGAAGTAAGACTGTTTCAGATCCTAGTCTACCAGCAGGTGCAAGGGTTGTAGAAAAATATTCAAGAGCAGGATATAATGTTGTTACATATAGACAGTACAAGGATGAAAAGGGAAATCTTGTTAAGTCTGAAAAGATAGGTTATAGTAATTACCCAGCCCAGGTAGGTGTTGTTAGGGTGGGTGCAGCCAAGGCAGCAAAACCAAGCAAGCCGGGTCAAGTAGCGCCAAAACCACAGCAACAAGCTCCAGCACCAGCACCAGGTGGAGGTCAGTCAGCAAGTCCAGGTGCAGGAGCATAAAATCTACTAAATGAAATTTTTAGCATAATATATATTATAAATAATACAGACTAGTCGTGATGGCTAGTCTTTTCTATATAGAAAAGACTAGGCTTACTCTCTATTTTTTATGGGTTTAGATTAATCTGCATGGCTTTGTATGATTTATATATAAGTAAACTTTAATCATAGTTTAAATGAATAATATATGATATAATAATACTGATTAAAAATGGAGGACGAGTGTAATGAGTAAAGAGTTAGCACAATTGCTATTTCCAAATGTTGATAAGACGATAGAATACTATGAAGACCTATATCCAGAAAGAAACCTTGACAAGAAGGCCAAGGTAACAAGGTTGGGGCCGAGCCCAACTGGATTTATCCATTTAGGTAACCTTTATGGAGCCCTTGTAGATGAGAGAATAGCCCATCTTAATGATGGTACTATGCTCTTAAGGATTGAGGATACAGATGATAAGAGGAAGGTAGAAGGATCTGAAGAACTGATTATAAGATCATTGAAATTCTTCGGTATAGAATTTGATGAAGGGGTAAGCCTAGATGGTGAAAAGGGTATTTATGGACCTTACAGACAGAGTGATAGAAAGGAAATCTATCAGACTGCTGCCAAGTATCTTACAGAAAAGGGCTTTACATATCCATCTTTCGTTTCAGAAGAAGAAATGGCCATAATAAGAGAAGAACAGGAAAAGGCTGGTGTCAATACCGGCTATTATGGAAAATGGGCTACTGACAGAAACCTAAGTCTAGAAGAGATAAGGGCAAATCTTGATGCCGGTAAGCCATGGACTTTAAGACTAAAGTCTGGTGGGGACCCAGAAGTTGCCATGAAGTTTAAGGATGGTATCAGGGGTGAAATAAATGTTAGACAAAACAATCTTGATGTAGTAATACTTAAGCAAAATGGTATACCAACTTACCACTTTGCCCATGTAGTGGATGACCACTTTATGAGGGTTACAGATGTGGTTAGGGGTGAGGAATGGTTATCTACCCTACCTATACACTTAGAGCTATTCTTCCTTATGGGTTGGACAAGACCTAACTACAACCATACTGCCCACCTAATGAAGGTAGAAGATGACAAGAAGAGAAAGTTATCTAAGAGAAAGGATCCTGAGTTATCCCTAGAATACTATATGAAGGATGGCTACTTTCCAGAGGCAGTTACAGAGTATCTTATGACTTTGATGAATTCTAACTATGAAGAGTGGAGGATGAAAAATCCAGACAAGTCTTACAGGGAATTTGCCTTTAAGACAAAAAATATGAGTTCATCTGGTGCCCTATTTGACCTAAATAAACTTAATGACATCTCCAAGGATGTCCTAGTAAAGATGAGTGAAGACCAAATCCTTGATTTTATGATGGCTTGGTCTGAAAAGTTCGATAAGGATGCCAACCAGCTTCTAGTTAAGTATAGGGATGACCTAAGCAGGCTATTGGCCATTGGAAGGTCAGGAAAGAAACCTAGAAAAGACCTAGTGAACTGTAGTCAGATTATGGACTTTGTATCATATTATTTTGATGAAGATTTCAAGTATGTTGATAACCTGCCTGAAAGGGTATCAAAAGAGGATGCAAGGGTAATTTTAAGGGCATATATAGATACTTATAACCAGGATGATACCAATGAAGCTTGGTTTGAAAAGGTAAAAACTATAACTGATACAAATGGATTCACATCAAATAATAAGGCCTTTAAGAATGAACCGGAACTTTACAAGGGTAATATTACTGATGTATCTACAGCCATTAGAGTTGCTGTGGTTGGTAGACAACAGTCACCAGACTTATGGAGTATCCAACAGGTTATGGGCCGTGATAGAGTACTTGCAAGAATTGAAAAGTATCTCGAAACACTAGCATAAAATTTTTGGTGATATTAAATAGTGTTTTATATTTATCTTTTCTAGCATTCAGCTAGCAATTTATTCGAGTTATAGTATATAATTCGAGAAGAACATACAAATACGAATATTAAACGAGTGGCAAGGGGGATATAGTTCGACATTATTCAATTCTTTGCCACTTTTTTTATAAAAAAATACGTATTTAGTCTTGCAAAAAATAGTAAATACGAATAAAATATATATATGAGGAAATAAATGTACGAAATTTATATATACTTATAGAGGAGAAATGATAATGGCAGGATTAAAAGAAGAATGCGGGGTATTTGGTGCATTTGACTTTAGTGGTCAAGATGTAGCATCTTATATATACTATGGTCTATTTGCCCTACAACATAGGGGACAGGAAAGTGCTGGTATTTCGGTTACAGATACAAATGAAGAAGGAAGGAACGTAATGTTCCATAAGGATAGTGGTTTAGTTAATGAAGTTTTCAACAAGGATGTCTTGAGATCATTAAAAGGTAACCTAGGAGTTGGTCATGTTAGGTATTCTACAGCAGGTGGAATAGGGCGTGAAAATGCCCAACCATTTGTAATTCACTATATGAAGGGGATACTATCAATGGCCCACAATGGTAACTTGACTAATGCAGCAGAGTTGAAGCAGGGCTTGGCTACAACTGGCGCAATCTTCCAGACTAATACAGATTCTGAGGTTATAGCCTATCTTATAGCTAGAGAAAGATTACATACTCTGTCTATACAGGATGCAGTAAAATCTGCAGCCCAGAAGTTAAGAGGGGCATTTTCTCTTGTAGTAGGAAGTCCTTCAAAGCTAATTGGAGCCAGAGACCCATTAGGTTTTAGACCCCTATGCATAGGAAGGAAGGACAGCATATACTTCTTAAGTTCTGAATCAGCAGCCTTGGATACTATAGGTGCAGAATTTGTCAGGGATGTTGAACCTGGGGAAATTGTAACCATAGTAGATGGTCAGATTTATTCTGACTGGATCTACCATGCTCCTGTAAAATCAAGGTGTATATTCGAATATATATATTTTGCAAGAACCGATAGTATAATAGATGGACAAAGTGTATACTCTTCAAGGGTAAGGGCTGGTAGTATCTTAGCAGAAAAATACCCGGTTGACGCAGATCTTGTTATTGGTGTACCAGAGTCAGGTCTAGCAGCTGCAGTAGGATATTCACAGGGGTCAAACATACCTTATGGAATGGCCTTTTACAAGAATAGTTACGTTGGAAGAACTTTTATAAAGCCAAAACAAAATGAGAGAACTGCCGGTGTCCAAGCTAAACTAAACGTAATTAGGGACGTAGTGAAGGGCAAGAGGGTAGTGATGGTAGACGACTCTATAGTTAGGGGTACTACTATAAGAAACATAGTTAAAATGCTAAAGGATGCGGGTGCCCTTGAAGTACATGTAAGGATCAGCTCTCCACCATTTAAGCATCCATGCTATTATGGTACTGACGTTCCAAGTAGTGAGAACCTAGTTGCTGTCAATAATACGATTGATGAGATAAAAGAAAGCATAAATGCTGACTCTTTAGGTTTCTTGGATATAGAGGATCTTGGACAATTATGTCCAGGTCTTGACTATTGTGATGCCTGCTTTACTGGAAAGTATGCAGGTGGAATACCAAGTGACCCATCTAAAACCAACTCTTGTAGTAGCAAGATAGTATTATAGGTTTAAGAGTAAATTTATAAGTATACAAGTAAATAGATTAAAGTAGCAATTAATAGGCGGTCTTAGTTAATTAATAACTTGGACTGCCTATTTATATTATTGATTCTCCAATCCAACAAGTCTGATCTACTGAAGCTAGTAAAAAAATGGTCTGATACTTTATGATATGGTATAATAAAAAGATAAGTATATAGGTAAATAATTAAAATAGATATAGATATAGGTAAATAATTAGATATAGGAGGAGACCTATATGATATTAGTATTGGCAGAAAAACCTTCAGTAGCAAAGACAATAGCAGCCTTTTTAAAGGCAGGCGCTAGAAAAAACGGATATTTTGAGGGTAATAATTACATAGTAACATATGCAGTTGGACACCTTGTATCTCTCTTTGACATGAAGGACTATAATAAGGACAAGTATTCTGGTTCATGGAAGATGGAAAACTATCCATTTATACCGGAGTCTAAGTTCAAATTCAAGGTGGATAAAGATAAGGATAAACAGTTTAAAATAGTTTCAAGTCTAATAAATAGGAAGGATGTAGAATATATTATAAATGCTACAGATAATGATAGGGAAGGTGAACTAATATCTTTCTTGATATTTATGATGGCAAAAAACACAAAACCTGTTAAACGTATATTAGTTAATGAGTGGACACCAGAAGACATTACTAGGGGTCTCAATGACCTAAAAGATGATGAGGATATGAGAAACCTTCAGGCTGCTGGATACACTAGGTTGATAACAGACTGGCTGATTGGGATTAACTTCACCTGTGCAGCCACTCTAAAATATGGCAATGGTAAGATGCTTAACATAGGAAGGGTAATCCTACCAACAGTAAAATTAGTATATGATAGACACATGGAAATAAAAAACTTTGTACCAGAGAAGTACTATGAGATAGAGGGAAGGTTCAGGGCTAAAAATGGTGAATATAGTGGTAAACTAGTTTTAGATAAGAATAAAAAAATGACAGATCTTGACTTGGCCAAGGGTATAATATCTAAAATAGATTCAAATACTGGTGTCATAAGTTCTAAAGTGGTTACTAAATCCAAGGAATATGCACCCAAACTATTTTCACTGACTTCACTTCAAGGTTTTATAACATCAAAATATGCTAGTTTTACGTCTGACAAGGTCCTAAGCATATGTCAAAATCTTTATGAAGGTAAAGGGAAGGGAGGCTATATAACCTATCCTAGGACAGATTCTCTTTACTTGGAAGAAAGTTTGGTTGGTAAGGTTGAAAAAACCTTAAATATTATAAAAAAGGGGCATCCTTGTGAATCTAATATAAAGTTCTCCAAGTCAAAAAGGGTATTTGACTCATCAAAGGTAGAGAGCCACAGTGCCATCATACCTACCTATATAATACCTCCTAATAGTCTATCAAAGGATGAAAAGATAGTCTATGAGGCTATTAGAGATAGGTTTTTGGCAAACTTTATGCCACCTGCTGAATATGAAAATACTGAAATTATGACTGATGTTGATAAACACAGGTTCCAATCAAAGGGGAAGGTTTTAAAGGTTAAGGGCTACTTAGATATATATGGTAAGTTGGCTGGTGGTAATCTATTACCCCTGGTTGAAAAAGGGGAAAGTGTAGATGTTGTCTCCATAAAGCCTCTAGAAAAGGTAACGAGTCCACCTAAACCCTATACGGAAGATTCTCTCTTAAAGGCGATGAAAAACTGTGGTAAGAATGTTTCTGAAGACGATACGAGCGTCTTATCAGGCTATTCAATAGGTACATCTGCTACCAGGGCAGATGTTTTAAAAAAGATTGGACAAGTAGGTTATGTAAAAAAGAAGGGCAAAAGCTACTCTATAACTGATTTAGGTATAAATCTAGTAGAGATATTCCCTGTTGACGACTTGTTTGATGTTGACTTTACAGGTAAGTTGGAGAAGAGCCTCTTCGATATACAAAAGGGAAATTTCAGTAGGAAGGACTACCTTAATATGATATGTAAGTTCGTCTATGATAATGTGAATAAGATAAAATTCGGACCCAATAAGTCCATTAATACTGATAAAATAGTTTATAATCCAAGGACAAAAAAATTTGTCAAGGAATCAAGCTTTAAAGCTAAGACTTCTCAGGCTAAAACTACTGTTAAGATCAGTGAAAAACTTGGGAAAAAAGGCATTGAACAAGATAAGAAAATTTCAAGTACAAGGTCAAAGTCCATTAAAAAGACTAAGGAAAAGGTCATAGATCCACAAACCGGCCTAGAGATAATAGGAAAGTGTCCAGAATGTGGGGCCAGTATTATAGAGTCACCAAAGGCCTTTTCTTGTAAAAATTATAAACAATGTGGCTTTACAATTTGGAAAAATGACACCCAGCTTGCATCTTATAATAAAAAACCTAATAAAACCATGGTACGTTCCCTGGCTAAAAAAGGGGAGGCAAACTTAAAGGGACTACAAGATATAAATGGCAAGAAGTTTGAAGCCAAGATAGGTTATATAATCAGTCCTGACAAGGTTTTAAGGTTAAAAATTGAAGCTAAATTAGAATAAATTGTATTTTTGTCTCTACTTGTATCTTATGGATACTCAAAACTTAATTCTTTATTGTTTATAGCTTTGACCATGCAGGTATATCTATGATATAATGAGGGATGGATTTTATAGCAATAAATTTGGAGGAAAAATGTCAGAAAACGGATTAGCAGGACTAGGTTGTAACCTTATAGTCCCTGATGAAGATAAAAAGGATTTAAAAGAAATAGAGAAGAGTATTACCAAGAGGTATAGGAAGAAGTTGTGGTCAAAGTTTATAAAGGCTATTAAGGCATATAACCTGGTCGAAGAAGGGGATAAGATAGCTGTAGCCATATCTGGTGGCAAGGATAGCATCCTTATGGCCAAGATGTTTCAAGAACTTAAGAGACATTCTCCAGTTAACTTTGAAGTTGTATATATAGGCATGGACCCGGGCTACCATGAGACTATAAGAGATATTCTTCTAGACAATGCCAGATATCTTGAGATACCAATACAGGTATTCGATTCCCAGATATTTGAAGTTGCTGATAGGATAGCCAGCGACTATCCCTGCTATATGTGTGCAAGAATGAGGAGGGGGGCCCTTTATGGTAAGGCAGAAGCCCTGGGTTGTAACAAACTAGCCCTAGGCCACCACTTTGATGATGTGATAGAGACTACCATGATGAATATACTTTGTTCTGGTAATTTCAAGACCATGTTGCCTAGACTAAAGTCAACAAACTTTGATGGCCTTGAATTGATTAGACCCCTATATTATATAAGGGAAGAAGACATAATAAGATGGATTAAGTATACTGGACTAGCACCTATAAACTGTGCATGTACAGTTGCTGCAAGCAGGACAGGTAATAAGAGGTATGAAATAAAAGAACTTATAAGTAAGCTGTCTGATAACTTTTCCAACGTAGAGAAGTCTATATTTAAGGCTGCAGAAAATGTTAATATAGATTCTGTACTCGGTTGGCAGTTAGACGGAGTCAAGCATACTTTTATGGAGAGGTTTGATAAGGATGATTTAGGTGATCTTGAGTAGGCAAACTAGGAGGTGGTCACATGGTATATTTTGAAGAAGAATATGTAGTAGTTGATTTAGAAACTACAGGTTTGAGTCCTTTCAATGGTGATGAAATAATTGAAATAGGTGTAACTGAGATCAAGGGAGATAGGATATACAGAAACTACTCTAGGCTTGTAAAACCAAATGGATTTATACCTAGTGTTATAACTGAAATTACAAATATTACGAATGATATGGTTCAGGATGCCCTGCCACTTGAGGATGTCTTACCTAATTTTAGGAAGTTTATTGGTGATAGGACAATAATTGCCCATAATGCGAAATTTGACATTGGTTTTTTAAATTATTATCTTGAAAAGATGAACCTAGATCCTATAGACAAGTATATATGCACTATGGAAATGCTAAAGAAGAATAAGGAATACAAGGGTAAGAATAAAAAATTGCAGACTGCCTGTGACTATTATGGAATTTTAAATGAAAATGCCCATAGAGCAGATTCTGATACCCTTGCAACAGCTAAACTATTTATGAAGATTAGGCTGTCTATGTAAGGGGAGGTTTTTATGGCTGACAATAATGATAAAAATAAGCTAAGGCGTAAAAGGGTTAGCTCGACTAATTCAAGCAGGTCTGGTCAAGCCAGGTCTAATAGGGAAGAAAACAAGTCCAAGGTTCGTATAAAGAAACAGGCTGGAAGTGGAGATAGCTATTATGAGGAGAGTTCTAATATAGTAGATTTCAACTCTAGAAGAAATAGAAATACAGATAGGTATATAAAGGATAGAGATAGGGACTATTATACTAGAAATAAAAGGCCATTATATAATGAAGATGATTATGATGACTACGATGACTATGATGATGAATATTATGACTATGAAGAATATGGTCCATCAAGGTTAAAGAGGATTCTGAAGAAGCTTTTATTAGTGGTCCTTGTAATTTCTATAATTGGCGGTTCTGCAGGATTTTTGTATGTAAGAAGTGTAGTAAGCGATATGCCTGTATTAACTAAAAAAATGGTTAATGAAAGCTATATAAACAAGGAACCTGTAGCCTTAGCCAGGATACCGGCAAACTTACAAAAGGCTGTAGTAGCTATAGAAGACCATAGGTTTTATGACCATAAGGGGATTAATTACAAATCCTTTGTAAGGTCTATAGTAAACAACCTTACAGGAGGGGCTACACAAGGTGCCAGCACTATAGATATGCAGGTATCTAAAAATCTCTTGACTAGCAATGAAAAGACCTTAAAAAGAAAAATTCAGGATATGCATAATGCACGAGAATTAAATAAGATAATGACCAAGGATGAAATCCTTGAAGCTTACCTGAATAATATGTACTTGGGTAAATCGGCTTATGGAGTTCAGGCTGGAGCCCACCTATATTTTGGTAAAGATGTATCCAATCTTACCTTTGGAGAGTGTACTATGCTTGCGGGTATTACTAATAACCCAAGCCTGTATCAAAATTATGAGCAGGCTAAAAAAAGGCAGGCAGCAGTTTTATTAAGGATGTATAAACTGGGTTATATAAAGGAAAATGTGTATAAGGCCCAGATGTATAGGGATACACCATTCAAGTCTGAGATTGACCAATAGTAAATATTAAATACCTAGATGCGGGTGTATATTAAATACCAAGGGATATTATATCTCTTGGTATTATTTTAATTTTAAATAATATAAAAATGAGGTGGCCACTTAGAGTATCAATGTGTGTCCACCTCTTATGATGACCAGGTATAGACCTAGTTTATTATATTAAATTCATAAAAATTTTATATTTTATTCTTCTACTGTGGCTATCTTGTTTTCATCATAGCTAATCCAGTCTGAGTAACTACCAGGATAAATCTTATAAGGTATACCTATCTTGTCAAGGGCAAGGGCATTAACCATTAGGGAAATACCAGAACCACAATAAACGATGATTTCCTTCTTAGGATCAAGATCCTTGAAACGTTCTTTTAACTTTTCGTCACTTATGTATGATGACTTAGTCATATCATCAACATTTAGGTTGTCCATAAAGAAGTAGTTTTTTGCACTTGGTATATGGCCGGCCACCTTATCAACTGGTTCTTCAAGGCCTAGATACCTAGGATGAGACCTGGAGTCTATTATGATTGTATTTTCATCATATAGTTTAGACTTTACATATTCCATATCAACCATAAATGAAGTATCAATCTTTACATCAAAAGGCTTGTCTGATTTCTGTGGTTTTCTTTCTTCTGTTTCTATCTGACCACCATTAGCCTTGTAGGCAATTAGACCACCGTCTAAGACAAAAGCATTATAAAAACCTAGGTTGTTTAACTGGAAAACAAGTCTACCAGCACCTTGTAGGTCACCATCATCATATGTAACAACTATTGTATCATTGTCAATACCAAAGCTTTCTATGATGGCCTTTAGCTGGTCACGGTCCTTAAATGGATGTCTACCACCATGCTGACCAACCGGATCAGTTAAGTCCTTTTCTATATTAATTAAGTAGGCGTCTTTTATATGACCCTCCTTGTATGAATCAATACCATAAGTCTTGTTCATAAGGTCAAACCTACAGTCAAGGACAACAACCTTTTTATCGCTCTTCTGTAGTTCAAAGAATTCATTAACGCTAATTAGTCTTTTCATAATAACATCTCCTTTTAAATATACCTATAATTAATAATAATATTAAAAACTGGATTAGTTTATCCCCCTGTACCTTGAGTATAACATAATTATTTTATTATGTATACAATATAAGACTTTAATATTGATATTTTCTGAATTTTTGAATTTATATATATCATATGAAAACAAACATTTTCCTATCATGAATATTTATAAGCACAAAATGAGTTTATGGCAAGAATTTTGACCTTAAGAGGGGTGTATTTTTCATAAAAGACCTATAAAATATGGAAGATATAGTGTATAATTAAGGAGTGCATATGGTGAAAATTTTTATATTTTATTTCCATATTATCTATTGAGAATAAAAAACACATTACGAAACAGGGGGTATATTATAATGAGCTACAAAATAGTTGAGAAGAAAAAACTTAACGATGTTGTGTACTTAATGGATATTGAAGCTCCAAGAGTTGCTCACTCAGCAAAACCAGGTCAATTTATTATTGTTATAATAGATGAAAAAGGTGAGAGGATGCCACTTACAATAGCTGACTATGATGAAGAAAGAGGAACTGTGACAATCGTCTTCCAGGTTGTAGGTTTTTCTAGTAAGAAGTTAGGCAAGCTAGAAGTGGGAGATTCTATCAAGGATTTTGTCGGTCCTCTGGGTCAGCCAAGTGAGTTCATCTATGAAAGTATAGATGAGCTTAAAAATAAAAAAATGATATTTATAGCTGGTGGAGTTGGTGCAGCCCCAGTATATCCACAGGTTAAATGGCTGCATGAACACGGGGTAGATGTAGATGTGATCATAGGTGCCAGGACTAAGGACCTTATAATTTTTGAAGACAAGATGGAAAACGTTGCTAAAAACCTATATATGTGTACAGATGATGGAAGTTATGGTTTTCATGGCAATGTAACAGTAATGTTAGATGAACTAGTTACCAATAGGGGCAAGAAATATGACCAGGCTATAGTAATAGGGCCTATGATAATGATGAAGTTTGCCTGTCTTGCGACTAAGAAGCTTAATATACCAACAATAGTCAGCTTAAATACTATCATGGTTGATGGAACTGGTATGTGTGGTGCCTGTCGTGTAAGCATAGGAGATGAGGTTAAGTTTGCCTGTGTAGATGGACCAGAATTTGACGGTTGGTTGGTAAACTTTGATGAAGCGATGAAGAGACAACAGATGTTCAAGAGTGAAGAAGGCAGAAAAACTTTGAGAAAGCAGGATGGACCTACTCATTCTAGTCCGAATTGTCAGATAGGAGGTAAGCACTAATGGCTATAAAGACAAAAGTACCTGTTAGGGAACAGGATCCGAAGGTTAGGGCTACCAATTTTGAAGAAGTTTGTTATGGATATAATGCAGAAGAAGCCCAGGAAGAAGCCCAGAGATGCCTAAATTGTAAAAATCCTAGGTGTGTCCAGGGATGCCCCGTAAGTATAAATATTCCAGAGTTTATCCAGGAGGTAAAGGCAGGAAACTTTGAAGAAGCGGCCAAGGTTATAGCAAGGTCAAGTTCTTTACCTGCAGTTTGTGGTCGTGTATGTCCACAGGAATCTCAATGCGAAGGAGTCTGTGTTGTAGGTATAAAGGGTGAACCTGTATCAATAGGTAAGTTGGAAAGGTTCGTTGCCGACTGGTCTAGGGAAAATCATATAGACCTAAGTGGTAATATAGAAAAGAACGGAATAAAAGTTGCCATAGTAGGTTCAGGACCATCTGGTCTTGCCTGTGCTGGTGACCTTGCCAAGGCGGGCTATGATGTAACTATCTTTGAAGCCTTTCATGAGGCTGGTGGAGTTTTGACATATGGTATACCAGAGTTCAGGCTACCAAAGACAAAAGTTGTAAATTATGAAATTGACTCAATCAAAAAATTGGGGGTAAAGATTGAAAATAATGTTGTAGTAGGCAGGACTATTACAATAGATGAGATGTTTGAAAATGAAGGCTTCAAGGCTGTATTTATAGGGTCAGGTGCAGGGCTACCGTCATTTATGGGTATACCTGGTGAAAATGCCAATGGTGTCCTATCAGCCAATGAATTCCTTACAAGGGTCAACCTGATGAAGGCCTATATTGATGACTATGATACTCCTATCAGGGTTGGTAATAGGGTAGCAGTAGTAGGTGGTGGTAATGTTGCCATGGATGCTGCTAGAACAGCCTTAAGACTAGGTGCTGACACTCATATAGTATACAGGAGAAGTGAGTCAGAACTTCCTGCCAGGGTTGAAGAAGTTCACCACGCCAAGGAAGAAGGTATCCAGTTTAACTTGCTTACTAATCCAACTGAAATCCTAGTTGATGACAATGGTAATGTATGTGGTATGAGGTGTATCAGGATGGAATTGGGTGAGCCAGATGAATCAGGTAGAAGAAGGCCAGTAGAAGTACCAGGATCTGAATTTGAATTAGATGTTGATATGGTTATAATGTCTCTTGGTACTAGGCCAAATCCACTTATAGCATCTACTACACCAGGCCTTGATATAAATAAGAGAAGGTGTATAGTTGCTGATGAAGATGGCTTGACATCTATAGAAGGTATATATGCTGGTGGAGACACTGTCACAGGCGCAGCAACAGTTATATCAGCAATGGGTGCTGGTAGGACAGCGGCTGCTGCCATGGATAAGTACCTAAGGGAAAAGTACCTTTAATTTCAGGTATACAATTAGATATATAAGCAATTAAAAGTATATAAGGGCTGCATATTCAATCTATGAATATGCAGCCTATTTATATAAATATTAAAAATCATTCTTTATCCATTATTAAAATAGGCAAATTCCTATACTTATAGGCATTAATGTGGTATAATTGTATAAATAGGCGATATCTACCTTAATAGGAGGTTAATATGAAAAGAAAAATACTTTCAATTTTGTTGTTATCTACACTTGTCCTAAGTGGTTGTGGCTTCACTGAATCAGGCCAGCTGATGAGTGATGCCAGAAAATATATTGAGGATGGTGAGTACAACAAGGCTATGTCTAACCTGTCTAAGGTTCTAGATGAGGATGAAGCCAATACAGAGGCGAGAGGTATGTATTATCAGGCTTTAAAGCTACAGAAGGCAACAAAAAGTGAAAAAAGAAAAGATTATGAGCAAGCTATAATAGAACTTCAAGACTTGGTAAATGATAACTCTGGCTCAGCTAAGATAAGGAGTCAGGCCCAGGAAATGCTAGATAGGGTTAAGGACGAATATGATAAGCAGAAAAAGGCTGTTATAGTAAGAAAAGAAAATGCTAAAAAGTCTGCAGAAGAAAATAAAAATAAATATGCTAATGGTTCCACATATGGAAATAATTACAATAAGTACAATAAGTACAAAAATCAAACTGGTGATGAAAGTGTTAATGAACCGAGCCAGGGGAAGTATAATCCCAATACCAGAGCAAATACTAACCAGGGTGGTACTATAAATAATGGCGCTAATAATATAAACAGGAGCGGTACTGTAAATAATGGTACTAATAACATTAACAGGGGTGGAACTGGTGGTACAGGCCAGGTTACACAAGGAAATACTGGTAGCACAGGTACAAGTGGTGGACAAAAAGGTAATTAATTTATGTATAAAAAGCTATTTCGTTATGAGATAGCTTTTTGAAATGGAGAAAAATAAGCATGAGAATTAATAAGTATATAGCAAGTGCAGGTATTGCATCAAGAAGAAAGGCAGAAAACCTGGTCTCTGAAGGTAGAATAAAGGTGAATGGTCAAATTATCTATGATCTAGGCTACCAGGTTAATGAAGATAAGGATATAGTAGAGTATGATGGAAAAAAAATAGATATAAATAGTGAAAAATTGGTATATATATTACTGAACAAACCCGAGGGTTATATAACTTCATCTAAGGACCAGTTTGGTAGAAAAGATGTCATGGACCTGGTAACTGATATAAAGGAAAGAATATATCCTGTAGGTAGGCTGGACTATGAGACTAGTGGTCTTTTACTAATGACAAATGATGGTGATCTGACTTATAAGATCACCCACCCTAAACATGAAATTACCAAGACCTATATAGCTTCGGTAAAGGGGATACCAACTTCTGAGGAACTAGAGAGATTTGAAAATGGACTGGAAATAGAAGATTATGTAACATCTAAGGCCAAAATAAGGGTCTTAAAGACTGATGTTAAAAAAAACTA
This sequence comes from Peptostreptococcus stomatis DSM 17678, assembly GCF_000147675.1. Classification (GTDB taxonomy): domain Bacteria; phylum Bacillota; class Clostridia; order Peptostreptococcales; family Peptostreptococcaceae; genus Peptostreptococcus; species Peptostreptococcus stomatis. Next base: position 61,515 of record NZ_ADGQ01000050.1, read on the forward strand.
CTCTGTATGTAGGGTAAGCATACATGAGGGTAGAAATCGACAGGTAAGAAAGATGTTTAATGCTATTAACCATCCAGTTATGAATTTAAAAAGGGTGGCCTTGGGTAAGATAAGTGTAAATAATGTTGAAGTTGGCAAGTATAGGCATTTGACCGATGATGAAGTAAACTATCTAAAAAATCCTACGGGGAAAAGAGACTAATTATACTTATAAAAGTTTTGACTTTATTGAAAATTATTGATTTTTACTGTATAATTGTAGTAGTAAATTATACAAATTTGTCTAGGGGTGTATTTTATGAAATTCGATACAAACGATATGAAAAAAAAGAAAGAACTTAGAATTGGTATAACCAATGAAAACAAGCAAAATGATGGTGATGATGATCAATTAAACAACCTAATGCATATAATGAAAAATAGGTATAAGACTATGAGTAAGGGGCAAAAGCTATTAGCCCAGTACACGATGAATAACTATCCTAAGGTTGCATTTATGACGGCTTCAAAATTGGGTGAAACTGTAGGAGTGAGTGAATCTACTGTTGTAAGATTTGCAACAGCCCTGGGTTTTTCTGGATATCCGAAATTCCAGGATGCCCTTCAGGAGCTAATAAAGACAAAGCTAACAACTGTTGAAAGGGTTGAAATGACTGATGCAGACTATATGTCTGACAGTATGATTCTTAACAATGTATTTAAGAATGATATAAATAATATAAAAGATACAATGGAACATCTCGATCAAGACTCTTATGAAGAAGCAGTAGATACGATTTTTAATGCTAAAAAGGTATATATTATGGGGCTAAGAAGCTCTATTTTCGTTGCCAAGTACTTGGCCTATTATTTAAACTATATCCTAGATAATGTAATTATTATAAGAATGGATATGGGTGAGCCATATGAACAGATGACAAAAATTAGTGAAGGTGACGTATTTATACCTATTAGTTTTCCTAGGTATTCTAAGAAGACTTACAAGGTAGTTAACTTTGCCAAGGAGAGGGGGGCCAAGGTGGTTGCAATTACTGACAGCATTAATGCCCCTATATCAAAGATATCAGATACTGTTGTTACCGTTAGGAACAATATGGTATCATTTATAGATTCACTAGTGCCAGCTTTCAGTGTGGCTAATGCAATCGTTATGGGTATAGCTATGAGGGAGAAGGATGACGTAAAATCCTACCTAAAGGAACTAGAAGATATCTGGGAAAAATATGGAATATATGAATAGACAAAATATTTAATATGAGTAATTCAATAACCTAATAGAGATATTAGGTTATTATTTTATGTATAATATATAACTTATTTGGAGGTTAGAATGAACACATATTATTTAGTAAGACATGGCCAAACTGTTTGGAATACACAGGGAAGGACACAGGGTCATGGTAATTCACCCTTGACTGAACTGGGAAAAATCCAGGCAATAAATTTGGCAAAATATTTGAAGGAATATCCTATTGATTTAATATATTGTAGTGACCTTGGCAGGGCTGTAGAGACTGCCGAAATAATAGGCGAAGAGTTAAACTTAAGTATTAATCCTACACCTGCCCTTAGAGAAATGGGTTTTGGTGAATGGGAGGGTATGCCTATACCAAAAATAAAGGAAAAATATCCAGACCTCCTACACCTATGGAGAAATGAGCCAGATAAGGCTGATATGCCAGGGGGAGAGACATTACATATAGTAAAGGAGAGGGAAGACAAGTTAATAGAGGACTTGAATGAAAAATACCAAGATAAGCACATTCTTTTGGTATCTCATTCAGTAACTGTTAGGGTAATGCTTTTAAGCTTTTTAGAGTCACCACTTTCTAACTTGTATAGGATAAAACAGGACAATACTGCCCTTAATATAGTTGAATTTAGGGAGTATGGGCCCGTAGTTATAAAGATGAATGATATAAACCACCTAGAGTCAGGTGCATTTTTGGACATAAACCAGATTCAGAGTCCACTGGAGTAGTTAAGAGAGATAGATAATGAAGAAAGAATATGATTTGATTGTTGTCGGGGCAGGACCTGGAGGTATTATGGCCGCCCTCACAGCTAGGAAGTATAATAATACATCAAAGATAGCCCTAGTCGAATCGGGTAAAGCCCTTGGGCAAAAGTTGGCCATGACCGGTGGAGGTAGGTGTAATTTCACAAATAATAGGCCTATAGAAGAGTTTTTTGACATGGTGGTAAATAACAAAAAATTCCTTTATTCCTCCTTTTATTCTTTTACAAATGAAGACTTAAAGACCTTTGTCAGATCCCTGGGTTTAGACTATAATGTGGAAGTTGATAATGACCAGAAAGTCTATATTAAAACATCTAAAGCTCAAGATTTTATAGGGGCTTTAGAGGCTAAATTAAAAGATGCTAATATAAACCTATATTTGGGATGCAAGGTTCGAGATATAAATATTGAGGATAAAATAAAATCCGTTAAATTTAAGGACTACCTACTAAGTGCTAAGAGGGTGGTTTTCGCTACTGGTGGTTTGAGCTTTCCTAAGACAGGGTCTGATGGGTCTATATTGGGCCTTTTAGAGGCTAAGGGTTATGATGTTGTAAGTCCTAGACCAGGCCTGGTTCCCATAGAAGTCAAGGAAAAGTGGGTTAAAAACTTGGCTGGTATTTCCATGAACAAGGTCTTGGTTTGGACCAAAATAGGAAGGAAGAAAAGGGGAATTTTAGGGGATATTATCTTTACCCACAAGGGCTTAGGTGGACCAGCCATACTTAAGATGTCATCTTATATTAATGATAATCCATTAGATAGAGAAATTTTTATAGATTTTTTACCAGCTATGTCTAGGGACCAGGTCTATAATTTGGCAATAAATGACAGGAAAAAAACCATTGGTGTAAACTTAAGGGGAAGTTTACCAAATAACTTTATTAAGTTTATTCTTGATGAGCTAAGTAGGAAAATTGGATTTGACCTGCTGGGCCAAACCACTGCAAACATGACGAAAGAAAAGATTGATATTGTAGTTGATGCCATAAAGGAGGCTAAATTTACTGTAAAGAAGTTGGCTGGGATTGAGACAGCAACGATTACAGCTGGTGGAATTTCTCATAAACAAATAAATCCTGCTAGTATGGAGTCTAAACTTCATCCGGGGGTTTATTTTGTCGGAGAAATGATTGATGTAGATGCCCTTACTGGGGGATTTAATCTCCAAATAGCTTTTTCAACTGGATATTTAGCGGGTATGTCCCTGGCTAAAAGTTTAAAAGCTAAGTGAAAATAAAGGTTGTATATATATACTTTAATTATAAAATTGGTTTAAAGGAAAGTAGGTACTGATATGGAAAATTTGGTGATAGCAATTGATGGGCCAGCAGGGGCTGGAAAAAGTACTATTTCAAAATTGATTGCTAAAAATCTGGGTATTAATTATATAGATACGGGAGCTATGTATAGGGCAATAACTTATAAGTGCCTTAAATCGGGTATTGATATAAATGACAGACAGAAGGTGGTTGACCTCTGCTCTAGGACGGAAGTTGACTTTGTGGACAACTCTATTTACCTAGATGGGGTTAGACTAGGTGAGGAGATTAGGACCTTGGAAGTGAGTTCTAAGGTATCTGATGTAGCCAAAATACCTCAAGTAAGAGAGTTTTTGTTGGAAAAACAAAGAGAAATCGGCAAGAGGTCTGATGTTATTTTAGACGGTAGAGATGTTGGTACCCACATATTTCCAGATACCAAGTATAAATTTTTCTTGAATGCTTCTGCCCAGGAGAGGGGTAGAAGGAGGTACCAGGAATTAGTTGACAAGGGTCAGACAGTTGTTTTAGAAGATATAATTGAAGATATAAAAAAGAGGGACTATATAGACTCAACTAGGGAAGTTGCACCTCTGGTTAAGGCTGATGATGCTATAGAGGTTGATTCAACATCTATGACAATTGACCAGGTCGTTACTTATATATCTGATATGGTGAGAAGGATTGGTGAATAATGAGATTTTACAATTTTGCATGTTCTATAGTGAGGTTTTTACTTGCTATTTTTTATAGGATAGAGGTTATAGGACAAGAAAATATACCGGATGAAGGTAAGTATATTATAATTGCAAACCACAAACACTATTTTGACCCCCTTTTTATGATAGGGGCAGTAAAAAATAGGAGAATTATACCGGTAGCCAAGCAAGAACTTTTTAGGATACCTATCTTAAGGTCCCTACTCAATAAGGTAGAAGTTATACCAATTAATAGGGCTAATCCTAGCCTATCTACTGTAAAGGAAATATTGAGACAGATAAAGAATGGCAGGGTTTTGGGTATATTTCCAGAGGGTACAAGGTGTTTAGACTCAAATACATTTTTACCTGCTAAACCTGGAGTTGCCTTATTTTCTATAAAGTCTAAGGCAGATATAATACCTATGAGTATAATCACAAATTATAGACCCTTTTCCAAGGTAAAGGTAGTTATAGGACAACCTATTGATATGTCTAACTATTATAATACCAAGGTTGACAAGACAGAATATCCTAAAATCTCCCAAGAAGTTTTTGACAAGGTTATAGAGAACTTCAATGACAATAAGGATGGAATTAAATTAATATAAACGGTTGGTGATGTAGATTGAAAAATATATTGATTGCTGATAATGCGGGTTTTTGTTTTGGAGTCAAAAGGGCTATGAATATGGCCTGGAATGAATTAGATAAGAGTGACAAGGTAGCCATATATGCCTTGGGTCCCCTTATCCATAACAAACAGGCTGTTGCCAAGTATGAAGAAAGAGGTATGCTGACAGTTGATACTATTGAAGAAATAGAAAAGATTGAGAGTGAAAAAGTTAGACGAGGAATAAATGCTAGTAAAGATAGGGAAATGATTATAAGGTCTCATGGCGTATCAAAGTCTATATATGATGAGGCTAAGTTAAAAAATATACCGATAATAGATACAACATGTCCTTTTGTGAGGAAAATACACTACCTGGCAAATAAGTGCTTTGAAGATGGAAAGCAACTAATAGTTATAGGCGATAGGAACCACCCTGAGATTATAGGTATCAACGGATGGTCCAGCCACTCAGCTATAATAGCTAAAAATTTAGAAGAAATAAGTAATATAAGTTTTGAAACCAATAAAGACTACTTTATAGTTGCACAGACTACCATGAATGAAAAGGAGTTTGATGCAATTATTAATTATATAAGGTCATTGGATATAAAGTTTGAAGTAGAAAATACAATTTGCTCTGCCACAAGGGTTAGGCAGGAGTCTGCAAGAGAATTAGCCCAAAAGGTTGATCTTATGATAGTAATAGGTGGCAAGCATAGTTCTAATACACAGAAATTAGTTAAAATATGCCAAGACATAGTAGATACTTTTTCTATAGAAACCAAGGAAGATCTTGATAGAAACCTCTTGGAGAAATACCATACTATAGGTATAACAGCTGGTGCTTCAACACCAGACTGGATAATAGAGGAAGTTATTAACTTTTTAAGAGAATTGTAGGTGATATAAAGTGAATGATAAAGATAAGAAGCCCAATTTAAATTTTATATGGTTCTACGCAGTTTTGTTGGGTGTCATATTATTGTTTAATACAATTTTGATACCGAATGTAGAAAAAAATAGGGTAACCCAGGTTGGGTATGGAACTTTTATCCAGATGTTGGAAAAGAAGGAAGTCGATACCGTAACTGTTTTAGACAAGAAGATAAAGTTCACTCCAAAGAAGGATAGTAAAAAAGTTTATGTGACCGGGGCAATGGATGATCCAGACCTAGTTAAAACCTTAAATGCATCAGGGGCTAAGTACTCTAAGGAAGTTCCTATGGAAAATTCTCCAATATTAAACTTCCTACTTACTTGGGTGCTACCTTTCCTTATCTTCTGGATGCTGGGTAGGTATTTACTCAACAGTATGGGGAAGAGAATGGGTGGTTCAGGTGGAATCATGTCATTTGGCAAGAGTAATGCCAAGTTATACGTAAAGACTACTGGAGTCAGCTTTGATGATGTAGCTGGCCAGGATGAAGCCAAGGAAGCCCTTAGTGAGATTGTTGACTTTCTACATGATCCTGGGAAGTATACGGAGATAGGGGCCAAGATGCCTAAGGGGGCTCTTTTAGTTGGACCTCCTGGTACAGGTAAAACCTTACTAGCCCAGGCAGTTGCTGGAGAGGCAGGAGTACCATTTTTCTCAATATCTGGTTCAGAATTCGTTGAGATGTTTGTAGGTATGGGAGCTTCAAGGGTTAGGGATCTTTTCAAGCAGGCCAAGGAAAAGGCACCATGTATAGTCTTTATAGACGAAATTGATGCCATCGGTAAAAAGAGGGATGCTAACTTTGGTGGAAATGACGAAAGAGAGCAGACCCTAAACCAGCTTCTAAGTGAAATGGATGGCTTTGAAGACGGTATTGGTGTAGTAATATTGGCTGCCACAAATAGACCTGATTCATTAGACAAGGCCCTACTTAGACCAGGTAGGTTTGATAGGAGGGTTCCGGTTGAACTTCCAGACTTAAATGGTAGGGAGGCTATACTCAAGGTACATACAAAGGGTGTCAATGTAGACCAAAATATAGACTATAACCAAGTTGCCAGGGCTACATCAGGTGCTTCAGGTGCCGAGTTGGCTAATATAGTAAATGAGGCAGCTCTTAGGGCTGTAAGGTTAGGCAGGAAGAAAGTACTCCAGGAAGATTTGGAAGAATCTGTTGAGACCGTTATAGCAGGTTACCAGAGGAAGGGGGCTGTTATAAACGAAAGAGAGAAGAAGATAATAGCCTACCACGAGGTTGGACATGCCTTGGTTGCAGCCATGGGCAAGCATTCAGCTCCGGTCCACAAGATAACAATAATACCTAGGACTTCTGGTGCCTTAGGATATACTATGCAGGTAGATGAGGAAGAAAAGGTCTTAATGTCGAAAGAAGAAGCCTTGGACAAGATAACTACATATACTGGTGGTCGTGCTGCTGAGGAGGTAATATTTAATACCAAGACATCAGGTGCATCTAATGATATAGAGATGGCCACTAGGTTTGCCAGGTCTATGGTTACTAGGTTTGGTATGGATGACGAATTTGGTATGGTAGCCCTTGAAACAGTCAACAATGCCTATCTTGGTGGAGACACTTCGTTGGCTTGTTCACCTGAAACTTCTACTAATATAGACAAGGCAGTAATAAAAATAATTAATGACTGTCACCAGAGGGCAATTGACATACTAAATGAAAATATAGATAAGTTACATGAGATAGCTGGATACTTGTTACAAAATGAAACCATCACTGGTGAAGAGTTTATGGATATACTCGACAACAACTATATAATAACAAAAAAGGTTGACTTTGTAGAAGCTAGCCAGCAATTAGAATCTGCTATAAGGGCAGACTTAGAAAATAATTAAGGAGTTTATGTGCATGAAAGCTTTTAGAAGAGAATTGAAATTTGAGTCCTATACCAAACCTGTAGAAAGGGATGACCTGATAGAAAAGAATTTAGATTACTATAAACCTATATTTGAATCCTTTGACAAGGGGGGAGATAAGAAGGTCTTTAACCTTCATGCCATGCTACTTGCTCCTTACTGGTACATATACCGTAAGATGGTTTTACAGGGGGCCAGCATTATTGGCCTTCAGGTTCTTCTGGCTATGGTAGCATCTGTAATTAGGCAACCTCTATGGATAGGTATATATATCTTGTCATTTGGCCTATATGTGCGTGCAGGTTTTTACGGAATCCATGACTACTACAAGCATGTAAATAAGTTAAAAAAACAGGGTGACGAAGTAGCAGTTAAATTCAGGCATAAATTTATGACAGACAAGTCTGGAGTAGATGGATATATTGCTGGTTGTTGGGTAGGAGGAACAATTTTCCTTTATGCTGTAGGCATATTCTTATAGGGCAAGATAAACAAGTAAATAAATATAAGTAATAGAGAAGAACCACCAGCCTGTCTAGTGGTTCTTTTTACAAGTAAAAGGGATGTCTTGCTCAGAAAGAGGGACATCCTTTATTTTCAAAATACCATTTTATATGTTCTAATATACCCTGAATACACCTGTAACTGTGCCCATTACCTTCACCTGGTCAGGTTCAAAAATCATAGGTTCATAGGCAGAATTTTGTGGTATAAGCCATATTTTGCCATCTTTTTTTTCCAGGGTTTTAACAGTTGCACTTTCCCCGTTAATAAGGGCTACCACAATTTTACCATTGTCAGCCCTGGTATCGGCAGCATCGACTATAATGTAGTCCTTGTCCATTATGCCTACTTCTACCATGCTGTCGCCCTTAATCTTTAGCATAAAGCAGTCCTTTCCCTTTATATAAGCTGAGGGCAGACCAATATAGTCTTCTATATTTTCCTGGGCCAAGATTGGACTACCAGCAGCAATGCTACCAACTAACGGTAAGTTGATGATTTCCGGATCAAAGTTATAATTATTGGACCCATTATCATTGCCCAATATTTCAATAGCCCTGGTTTTACTAGGGTCCTTCCTGATATACTTATTTTTTTCAAGTCTATTCAAGATACCAAAAACAGTCGAAGTTGACTTGATATCGAGATTTTTGCAGATTTCACGTACTGAAGGTGGATAGCCCTTATCCTTGATATGGTACTTTAAGAAATTCAGTACAGAAAGCTCTTTTTCAGTTAAATTATCGTACATGAGCATCCCTCCTATATAGTTAGAGTATATCATATCTAGAACATATGTTCAAGTTTATTAACTATAATAGAAATAGTCCTATATAAAAGTATCTATACAGGACTATAATATTAATTGTATTATTATACTTAATTAACCTATGCTAATCATTTCTTTTTTTACCTAGGGGAGTATCTTCATCTAACCAGTTAAAGTTTTCTACAATATCCCTCTTTAGATTTTTTCTATGGGCGGCATAGAGTTGGGTAGTTGTAACATTGTCATGGTCCATAAGATTTTGGACATCATATATTGAAAAGCCTGTTTCAATCAGGGAAGTGGCTGCTGTTGCCCTTAGTTTATGGGGGCTATAGCCCTTGTCTCTAGAAGTCTTCATGGCAATAGATGTATACTTTTTTACTAGGTCTCTAATAGACCTAGATGTCATTCTTTTCTTTTGTAAGGATAAGAATAGGGCATCCAGGTATTCCTCTTCTATATCACTTGACTTAGGTCTTTCATAGTCGATATAGTCCTTTACAACCCTTTCACAGGCCTCATTTATAGGCATAAGTACTTCCTTACCCCTCTTCCTATATATCATAAATTCACCCCTAGAAAAATTAAAGGACGATATATTAAGTTCTCTTAATTCATTAAGTCTAAGTCCATAGGTTATAAAGAGGACCAAGATAGCCTTGTCCCTTAGTTTTGTCTTTAACCAGTAGTCTTTCTCCTTGTCAGTCAAGCCATTCCCGTTTTCTACAACATCCAACATTGTAGCCACCTCATCTATTTCAAGTCTCTTAATAGCATCTGGTTGGGGCTTAGGCAATTTGATAGGGTTAAAGCCACCACTTATGTCATCTTTTAACTGTCCATTCCTATAAAGAAACTTGAATAGGGTAGATAGGGATGATTTTTTTCTGGCCAGGGACTTGTTGTTATTTTCGTATAGGACCCTGTCAGAGTTTACCTCCTTGTAGTAGCGATTACAGTAGTCGCCAAGGAAGATATTTATATCTCTGGCACTAATTTCAGCGAAATCTTCTAAGCTTATATCAGATAGTTTTTCTGCATTAGTATATAGGCCAGAATCTATAATATAGGTACAGAAAAATTTTATATCATTTAAATATGCCCTCCTAGTAGTGACAGCTACAGCCCCCCTCAAATATATAAAGTATTCCTTCATGAAGGGTGGTAGTTGTGACTCCAAAAGCATACATTCATCCATAATATTACTATCTCTCATAACAATATTGTTCGGTTTAGACGATTTGTTATTAATTTTTTTAGCCATTTCGTTCACCTTTCTTTAGATTGTAAGAAGTTTTCAGAATTTATAAAAATTACTGGACAAATTCTTTTATATAATATACTATTATAACATATCATTTTTATTACTTGTAAGATTAGGTTAAAATTTACCTATATAGTAAGGATGGTAAGAAAAATATATTATCAGGAGGAAAAATTTATGCTAAGATTCGAAAATGACTATTTAGAAGGCTGCCTTCCAGGTCTACTTGACAGACTTGTAAAGACGAACATGGAGCAAACAGCCGGGTATAGGTTAGATGAATACTGTGATAGTGCTACTGAAAAAATAAGACAAGCATGTAAGTCTAATGACTTGGATGTACATTATTTTGTCGGTGGGACACAAGCAAACCTAACAGTTATATCTTCAATTATGAGACCGCATGAGGGTGTTATATCACCTGTATTGGGACATGTGAATATACATGAGTGTGGAGCGATTGAAGGGATCGGGCATAAAGTCATCACTGTATCTAATGGTGATGAAGTCCTTGATAATGAGGCTAAATTATACCCAACGAGCCTAGACAAGTACCTATCAAACTTTTTTGGACACTGGGACTGGCATAGGGCTCAGCCAGGTGCAGTTTATATCTCACATCCAACTGAAAGGGGGGTCCTGTATACAAGGCAGGAGTTGATAGAAATTAAAACTATATGTGATAGGTTCAACCTACCCCTATTTGTTGATGGAGCAAGATTATCCTATGCGCTGGCTTCAGAAGAAAATGATATTAGCCTAGAAGACCTGTCTAGGTACTCGGATGTATTTTATATAGGTGGTACAAAGTGTGGAGCCATGTTTGGTGAGGCTGTTTGCTTTACCAACGATAAATACAATAAGGGTTTTGCCTGCCTATCTAAGAGTAAGGGGGCAATTATGGCCAAGGGTAGGCTTTTGGGAGTACAGTTTGAATACCTGTTTACGGATGATGTATATACTAAGAGTAGTATAGAGGCCTGCAAGTATGCCTTAGAAATAAAGGAGGCATTTTTGAATAAAAATATAAAGTTCCTTTCAAATTCTTATACCAACCAACAGTTTCCTATATTGACTAAGGAACAACAGAAGGTATTTGATGATAGGGGGATTAGTTATACAACTGAATCTTATGAAGAAGACAATTCAAATGGACTAAGATTTTGTACAAGTTGGGCATCTAAGAGAGAAGATATAGACTACCTACTAGAAACTATAGCAAGTCTTTAAGTATAGACTAATATATATAATAGATGAAAATACTTTGATAATCCGAAAGAAATACTGAAAATAAAGGTTTATTAGAAATAAGTAAATTAAATAAGTTTTTATATGTAAATTTTACAGTCCTGGTATACTTTATGTTTACCAGGACTCTTTTTATCTAATTATATTCTTGATATGAAATATCAGTAATAAAACTTGCATATTGACAAAAAAATGAAAAAAGCTTATAGTATTATTAAAGAAAGACTTGTTCAAAAAATTGCAATATATAAAAGAGTTATAAGAGGTATTTAAAAATATAACATCTAGAAAAATAAATAAATTATACTAGAACTATTAAAATACAAGCAATACAATGGTCTTGTTTTAAATGAAATAATTTTACTTATATTTGCAATTAAAAAATAAATGAAATACTAATTTAAAATAATTCAAAGAGGTGTTTTGTATGTGCGTTATAAAAGGTTTAGATAATTATGTTGAAAATAAGAAAGATTTATGTTATAAAAATGATGGTATAGATAGGGATCTCTTCGGCAAGTACGGAGTAAAAAGGGGACTAAGAGATGAGAAGGGCCAGGGTGTCTTAACTGGACTTACTAATATATCTCATCTTGGTGGTACAAAGCTTGTTGATGGTGTAAAGGTACCCACAGATGGTTTCCTCTTATATAGGGGCTATGATATAGTCGATCTTGTTCAGGGAGCCTTGGGAAAGAGGTATATATTTGAAGAAGCAGCCTACCTACTGTTGTTCGGCCAGTTGCCAAATAGCCAGGAGTTAGATGAATTTAAGTCCATTATAGCTAATGCCATGTCATTTCCACCTAGCTTTACCAGAGACGTTATAATGAAGGCTGCTACACCAGATATCATGAACAATATGACCAGGAGTATATTAACCCTGTCTTCTTATGATGACGAGTTAAATAATCTTAGTCTAGAAAACGTTTTAAGACAGTGTATTATGCTGATTTCCACTTTTCCAATGATGGCAGCATACGGCTACCATGCCTATAACCACTATGAAAATGACAAGTCTATGTACATACATAGGCCTGATAAGAACCTGTCTTTGGCTGAAAATCTTTTGAGGATGTTGAGGCCAAATGGTGAATATTCAAAGATAGAAGCTAGGGCGCTTGATATAGCCTTGATGTTACATATGGAGCATGGAGGAGGTAACAACTCTACATTTACAACTAGGGTAGTGACGTCTAGTGGTTCAGATACATATTCAGCTATAGCTGCTGCCATGTCGTCTTTAAAGGGTAAGAAGCACGGTGGAGCCAACCTTATGGTAATTAATATGATGGATGATATAAAAGCCCACGTTTCTGATTATGATAATGAGGCAGAAATTGAGGCCTACTTGAGGAAAATACTTAGCAAGGAAGCCTTTGATAAAAAGGGTTTGATTTATGGTATGGGACATGCAGTCTATACTTTATCTGACCCTAGAGAGGTAGTATTTAAAAAGTTTGTGGAGATGTTAGCCAAGGAAACAGAACATTCTAAAGATATGAAACTATACAATAATATAGAAAAGATTGCACCTAGGTTGATACAGGAATATAGGAATACCCTAAAGCCTGTAAGCCCTAATGTCGACTTCTACAGTGGTTTTGTATATGATATGTTAGGTATACCAAGAGAATTATTTACCCCTTTATTTGCAGTGGCTAGAATAGTAGGATGGTCTGCTCACAGGATAGAAGAGCTCATATCTGCTGATAAGATTATCAGACCAGCCTACAAGAGTTTGGTTGTAGCTAAAGAATATAAGCCAAGGGATGAGAGATAATTATTAAAGCATTGGATAATAGGTTATATAAATTTGATAATAAGTTATATACAGTGATAAAGATATATAAAAAGTTATATAACGGATAAAAAGGTAGGCAAGCATTTCTTTCTAAACAGATAGAAATGCAGCCTACCTTATATTTATCACATCAAACAGTCGATTTGAATTTATTTCATATGTTTACTTCTTAAAGAAGGCCAATCCTATAGTTCCAGGTCCAACATGGGTACCTATAGTAGACCCCATGACTGATACTGGTATGCTTTCTATATCCTTACCAAAGATATCGGGATATAAGTCCTTAAACTTATTTAGGCCCTTTGGATCGTTACCAGAGTAAACCATCATAGCCGGCATGTCTGGGTCATAGTCCTCAGCTAACCTGATTGTATCAGCTAATTTTTCCATACCTTTTTTTAGGCCTCTTGCCTTAGCTACAACTTCAACTTCACCATTACTTAAGCCACATAGGGGCTTTAGTGATAAGATAGAGCCGGCAAGTGCCTGGGCTGCTGAAAGTCTACCACCCTTATGTAGGTATTCTAGGGTATCCAATAGGTAACAGATAGTAATTTTTTCACGTTTTGCTTCCAATTTTTTGACGATTTCTTCCGGATCATCAATGGTCTTAATAAGTTCAAGGGCATATAAGACTAGGATCTTTTCACCTATAGTTGCACTCAAACTATCTACAAGAAAGACCTTGCCCGGAAATCCCTGGGCAGCCAATCTTGCACTTGAATATGTTCCTGATAACTTTGAAGATAAAGTAATTGCAAGGGCTGTATGACCATTTTCTACAATTTCCTCAAATGCTTCCTGGAAGGTAAATGGACCAACCTGGCTAGTCTTAGGAAGTTCATCTGCCGCCTCCAATAATTCATAGAACTTTTGGTTATTTATATCTATGCTATCCTTATATTCCTTATCCCCAAAAGTAACACTAAGAGGGCAGAAATAAAGGCCCAAAGATTTTGCTTCTTCATAAGTGAACTCTGAAGCAGAATCCACGACTATTTTAATACTCATTAATAATCCTCCTAATTATATTTATCTACCCATACATATTTAGGGCATTAAATTTATTATATACGTTTATTTAAGGTTAGCTTATATTATATCATAAAAATATGTATAAGTGTAAGTATATAAGTTATAAAAACATCCAAACAAGACCTTGGTTTATTTCAGTATAATATTAACCTGTATAGTCCTATCATCACACAATTATTCCCTAAATATACATTTAAGGAATAGTTGTATGTGACCCACCTAACTTAAGACCTGGCATAATATATAATGCCTAATATGATATATAACCAGTAACATCTAAGTTAGCCAAACTACATATAAGGGCTTAAGTTCTCTCTCAGGGAGAATTATAATTATATAGGTTAAGCCGTAAGTCATTTGGCTTAACCTATAAATATATCAAGGGTCTTAGATATTAGCATCGTTGTAAAGGCAAAAAATAAACCTACTGTCAAAAATGAAAATACACTAATTAAGACTTTAAGTAGTAGGATCTGGTACTTTATACCCAGGACTATAAATATCAAATTAATCAAATAGGTCAAGATTATAAATACTAAGAGTCCAGCCCTGCTATTAATAATGTCCTCCTTGCTAAGGTCCATATGGCTGGTTATAGAATACATTATATATATAAAGACTATGTACCTTGGCCAGCTGTGCCTTATAAATGGATTTAAATTATGGATTATGGCTATAACTATATTTATATAGATATTCAAAGAATCACCTATACTGTTTATATTGGACATATATGCCATATTCTGGTTAAAGGTCTGGTAGGTAGCCTTAAACTCTTCTGGCAACAAAATACGCATAAAGAGTATCATGCAGCCAGTACCAACTATGATAGGAGCAATTCCTATAAAGAAATTACCGACCATTTGGTAGGGGCTGGACCTATCACAGCTATGGTTGACATAACCCATTACACCATCAAACCTACTCTTATAGGGTCTGAATAGGGAAAATTCTACTATCTCATGTCTAAATATAAGGCAAAATAGCATATGGCTAAATTCGTGGACAACTGTACCTATTAGGCCTGTTATAACGAGACCGTTCATACCAAAGCAATTGTATATATAGAAGGTATTTTTCTTACCAAGAAAGCTGAATATACTGGCCAGTAGAGATAGGACAAATAATATCTCCAGGCTAAGTATAAGGGCACTCAGCAGGTAGTTAGCTATAGTTTCCATCTTGATATTGCCTCCTATCAATAGCCTCCAACCTATATATTGGCATACCCAAAGTCATAAATCTCTCTTCGTATTCAGTAGTAATATTACCCTCGTAATCACTATTGGCCAGGTTAAGAGATATATTTTGTAGGATCCAATTATTATTGGATATTTCATTTAAACTAAATTCAAAGAGGTCTCGATTGTCAGTCTTAAAGTGTATTTGACCATTATTTAATTTCTTCCTGTATAGTTCTAGAAAGTTTTTATGTGTAAGCCTCCTCTTTGCATTCCTTTTTTTAGGCCATGGGTCACAGAAGTTGATATAAATCCTATCAAGCTCAGAGTCTGAAAAATATAAATCAAATAATTCTACACTACCCCATAGAAATACTATGTTGTTTAGGTTTAATTTATAAGCCTTCTCTACTGCCTTGACCAAGACTTCTTCTTTGATCTCTAGGGCGATATAGTTTATATTCCTGTTAGCCTGGGCCATACCAGTTAGAAACTTGCCCCTACCTGTTCCAACTTCTACATGGATTGGATTGTCGTTACCAAAAATTTCTTTCCACCTGCCCCTATAATTCTTCACAAGCTTATTGTAGACATCATCTTTTAAGAAGTACCTATTGTCAAATGGATTCAAAAAATCCCTACTAAGGTCTTCTCTCCTAATTAGCTTTTCTACTCTGTTTATTCTAGGTTTTTTAGGCTTAGGAACTTTAGAATTTGTATTTTCTGGATTTGAAAGATCAGTTACATCCCTTTCTAGGACTTGGTCAACCATCCCGTTAATTATATAGTCTTTATATGACAGGAGCTTTTCATCTGCCCCCTTTACTCTACGTCTTCTCATAATGTCTCCTTTATTGAACTCATTTATAATATAATAGCCCCTAGACCTAAATTAGACCTTAGAGACTTTTTATATTAGTGATATTTTTATTATAACATGGTCATATCCAATAGGCAAAAAAATACCGTAGACTGGTTTTAGCCTACGGTATATATAAATCTAATCTTAGTGACAGCCTGAGCAACTTCCACAACTGCTCTGCATATCCTTCATTTTTTCAGGTATAACTCTAAATCCACTGTTCATATCCTGGATTAGCATATCACCGAATTCCTGGTATTCCTGAGCATCCATTATAAATTCGATATCTTCAACTATACAGGATACGTCACTTTCTTTCTTTTCATCTAGAGCTAAACCAAATGATGGTCCAGAACAAGCTGCTCCAGCAAAATACATTCTTACTGCTGCTGGCTGGTCTGCCTGTTCAGCTATTATTTCCTTTAAAACATTTATAGCCTGCTGTGGTGCATCTACTTTCATTTCTTTATACCTCACTTTTCATTATTTTAATTATCTATATTGACTATATATCCATTTATGTATGAGAATAATCAATAATATATTTTAAAACTAAGCCTATTATATCATAAAAATTACTATTTTGCATTTGTTTTTACAAGTATCAAAGACCTTATATTGGATATTCCACTGGTTCACAACTAGCTAATGAGGCCTTGACATCTATAACCCTCTGGTTTTCAGACCCCCTGTATTTAAGTTTAATATTCCTCTTATCTATTTCAAACCTACCATCAATCAGGACGTCAACCTCTTTTATCAGGGCTAATTTCTTAGGGTTTTTTATGGCATCTTCAAATAGGTCTCCAGTCCACAACCAGATATCCTTGTCAGGATAGATTTCATTTACCTTTGTAAGTAAATCTAGTAAGGATGAGTCCATAGTCTGTTGAAGAGGCTCTCCACCAAGTATATTTAAGCCTACAACGACAGGATTAGATACAAGGTCTAGGAAGTACTTCTCTGTTTCTTCAGTCCAGTCATCACCGTAATTAAAATCTTGCTGGTCCTTGTTAAAACATCCCTCACAATTGTGACTACAACCAGATACAAAAAGGCTAACCCTGATTCCTGGGCCATTAGTAACATCTAATTTTCTTATCTTACTGTATTTCATCTTTGCTCCTTAATAACTAGATACGAATAAGATGGCAAAAGGTAACCTCTTGCCATCAATAATCTATATATAATATATTTATGTTTGGTATCAAAACTTATAGGTGTAAGACCCTATCTCCTATTTCCTGAGTCCTTCCCTTGTTCCAAAAGTTAGTTCCAATATATCCACAAGTACGTCTCATTACCTGCATTTCATCCCTATCCCTGTTACCACAAGAAGGGCAATACCAATCTAGATTTTCATCCAACTGCATTTCACCTGTGTAGCCACACTCGTAGCACACGTCTGGTTTTGTATTGATTTCAGCGTACTGAATATTGTGGTAGATAAAGTTGATTACCTGTTCTACGGCCTCTGGATTTTTTGTCATATCAGGTACTTCTATGTATGATATACAACCACCAGTAGATATACCGTGGAACTGTGATTCGAACTGAAGCTTACTAAAGGCATCTATCTCTTCTAGAACATTTACGTGGTAAGAGTTTGTATAGTAAAACTTGTCTGTAACGCCTTCTATTTCACCAAACCTGGCCTTGTCTATCCTACAGAACCTATATACAAGAGATTCTGCTGGAGTTCCATAAAGACTAAAACCTAGTCCGGTTTCATTTCTCCACCTATCGCAGGCATCCTTCATATGTCTCATTACATCTAGGGCAAATTTTTCCCCTGCAGGTGTAGTATGACTAAGACCTAACATTGCATATACCATTTCATATATACCAACATAGCCCAGTGAAAGAGTTGAGTATCCATCCTTTAGTAGTGGATCGATTTTTTCACCCTTCTCAAGTCTTGCTATAGCTCCGTGCTGCCAATGTATAGGAGATACATCTGAAAGCGTACCTAGTAGCATTTCATGCCTTCTAAGTAGGGCATCCTTACACAGTTCTAGCCTCTGGTCTAGTATATTCCAGAACTGACCCATTCTACCACCAGATATAATAGCTATCTGAGGTAGGTTTAAGGATACAACACCCTGGTTAAACCTTCCATACCACTTGTGGTTTCCATTTTCATCTATCCATGGAGATAGGTGGGACCTACAGCCCATAGGTGGGAATGTGCAACCCTCATAGTTCATCTTCATAATCTTAGCACTCTGGTAGTCGGGTACTAGTCTCTTGGCAGTACACTCTGCTGCCATCTTAGTTATATAATCATACTTGCCTCCTTCAAGGCAGTTGTTTTCATCCAATAAGTAAACCAGCTTAGGAAAGGCTTCACCTACATTTTGTCCCTTGTAGTTTTTCATACCCTCTAGCCTCTGCTTGATCATTTCCTCACAAATTAGGGCCATTTCCTCTTCATACTCGCTGCCATCTTCAATTTCAAGATATATAGTGGCAAAAGGAGCCTGACCATTTGTAGTCATTAGGGTTGATAACTGGTACCTAATAGTCTGAACACCATCCTTAAGGTCCTTTAGCATCATATCATTAGCCAAATCTACAGCTAGTTCTTCATCCTTATACTTGTCTAGGTAGAAATTATAGAACTTATCCTTAGTCCTCCTTAGGTAAGGTGCCAGGTGCTTAATAGTGATACTCTGACCACCATACTGGTTGCTGGCAACCTGGGCCATTATCTGTGTAGTTACCGTACAAGCAGTAGAAAATGACTTAGGGCTTTCTACCATCTTTTCGTTTATAACAGTACCATTATCTAGCATGTCTTCTATGTTGATTAGACAGCAGTTAAATATTGGCTGTAGTGTATAGTCCATATCATGCCAGTGTATAGCACCCTCATCATGGGCCTGAACTATATGTGGTGGTATAAGTTTTCTTCTAGCTATATCCTTTGATACTTCACCAGCGATTAAGTCCCTTTGAGTTGAGCATATAACAGCATTCTTGTTTGAATTTTCCATCATAAGGTCTTCATTTGATTTTCTCATCAGCTTAAGTATAGAGTCGTCAGTAGTATTTACCTGTCTCTTAAACTGCTGGACAGCCCTGTAACCCTCATAGGCCCTGGCTGTTTCGCTGTGGTTATAATGGATTAGCCTATCATATACAAAACCTTCAATCTTGTAGATTGTCGGTGTTTCATCTAGCTTTAAAAAATGATTTTCACAGTCTCTGGCAACTGCTTCAGCTATATCAGGGTGGTACAAACCACTACCGTTTTTCATAGCTTTTTCTATGGCTATTCTTATTTTCGATCGGTCAAAAGGAACAGTAGTCCCGTCTCTCTTAATTGCGTACATATAATTCACTCACTTTCACATTTTATCTTTGACATTCATTTATAACACATTATCACAATATCCTAAAATAAAAAGTATAACCATCTGTCTCGAAAATTCCAAATTAAAAGTTATAATATAAGTCTACAAACAGATACAGTATACTTGAATTATTGATATTTACTAGATTGTGTAATGTTATCTTTAAAACACAACATATAGATTAGGTGTTTTTTATAGATACAATATGTTGTGTCTACGCTATATAGTATAAGACATTTTAGAAAATAAAACAAGACTATATTTTGGGTTGAAAATGATGGAAAAATAGTCAAACTTAAGATAATAATGTTGCTTATGGTACCATTACTATCATAACATATAGGATTAAACTTTTTGTACTTTATGCTACCAAGATTAATTAATAAATTAAGGCAAAAAAACTGTGAAAATTTTTATTATTAACTTACATATAACACTATATATTGATTCCTTAACCGGATAAGTATCTTCATTAACTACTAAATATGCTATTTTTGACACAAGAAACTGGGAATAGATACAAGTTTATGTGATAGAAAAATTTCATTTCAAAGAGGGCTTGGGTCAGCTTTTCATCTATTTTTATAATTGCTAGCTTATAATCTATATATATGCTATAATGCAGTAAGTAAATATATATCAAATAAGGGGGACATTATGGAGATTTTAGAAAACGAACAGCAAGTATATGATAAATTAGATTCACTAGGCATTGAATATAAGCTAATAGAACACGAACCCCTATTCACTGCTGAAGATATGGATAAAATAGCAGATAGGGCTCCAGGTATCCAGTGTAAAAACTTATTTTTGAGAAATGCCAAGGGTAACAAGTACTACCTAATAACAGCCGAACACAATGCTGAAATTGACATGACAGATATAAGAGAAAAGATAGGGTCAACTAGACTATCTTTTGGATCACCTGAAAGACTAATGAAGGTCTTGAAACTTGAACCAGGATCAGTAAATCCCTTCTCTCTAATAAACGATACAAATAAGGAAGTTCAATTTTTTTTAGACAGGAGTCTTATTACAGACCAACAACTTAACTTCCACCCAAATGTTAACTATAAGACTGTTAACATATCCCTGGAAGGTTTAAAAAAATACCTGGCCTCAATAGGGGTTATAGTAAATCTGATTGACCTATAAAATAGGGTCTTAAAAATAATAATCTTGTATAGGCTTAAAGAAAAAAGCAAGAAGGGTGGTTCTACTACCCTTCTTGCTTTTTTATACTTGCTATAGATAATATATATTCACCTATTAGCTACTTATTATTCAATATTCACTTCTTACTCATTACTTCTTACTTACATATAGCTCTTATTTAAAGTATCATGAGGCTTATAGGATATTCATCTGCTGTAAGGCCTTTAATGACCCCATCTTTGAATGGTCATAGGTCATCCCACCCTGGAAGTATACATTATAAGGTGGCCTAATTGGACCATCGGCACTCAACTCTATTGATGAGCCTTGAACAAAGGCACCTGCCGCCATAATTACCTGGTCGTCATAGCCAGGCATATCCCAAGGTACTGGTGTTACATATGAATCAACTGGTGCAGCAGCCTGGACACCCTCACAGAACTTTATCAATTCCTCTGCACTATGGAGTTGGACTATCTGAATTATGTCACTTCTTTCAGCATCATAGGCAGGATTTACCTTGTAGCCAAGTTTTTCATATAATCTAGCACAGAATATTGCTCCCATTATAGCCTGGGAGACTACATATGGGGCTATAAACAAACCTTGAAGAATTCCCCTTGTAGTTCCAAAAGTAAGACCACATTCCTTGCCTATACCAGGACAAGTCAACCTATAGGCTATCAACTCTATTATATCTGCCCTACCTACTATATATCCCCCAGCCAGAGCAAGACCACCACCCGGGTTTTTGATTAGGGACCCTGCCATTACATCAGCGCCCACATCTGTAGGTTCAAGTGTTTCTAAAAATTCACCATAGCAGTTGTCAACCATGACTATAAGGTCAGGCTTTACAGACTTTACAGCATCTATAGCCTCCTTAATATCCCTTATAGTTAAGGACTTTCTCCAGGCATAGCCCTTGGACCTCTGAATCATGATTAACCTTGTTTTTTCATTAATGGCTGCCTTGGCAGCTTCAATATCAATCTCTCCATTTTCTAGGAAGTCTACCTGCTTATATGTAACCCCAAATTCCTTTAAACATCCCTTCTCTTCCCTTATTCCTATCACGCCCTGAAGTGTATCATAAGGAGCTGATGTTATTGATAGTATTTCATCACCAGGCCTAACTATACCCTGGACAGTCAGGGAAAGGGCATGTGTACCATTTACTATCTGGGGTCTTACAAGGGCATCTTCTGCATGGAAGACATTGGCATAGATTTCTTCTAATTTTTCACGTCCAATATCATTGTAACCATAACCGGTAGTCCAATTGAAATGGTTGTCACTCAGGTTTGCTTCCTGCATAGCATTTAAGACCTTTAACTGGTTGTACTCCCTTATTTCATTTAGCCTATCGAACTGGGCCTTTATCTCTTGGTCAACTTCCTTAGACAGGTCTAATATATTCTTGTCTATTCCATACTTACTGAGTAGCAGTTCTTCAGTTTCTTTTAACATCATATATCTCCTTCTTCTTCAATGCTTTGATTAGCTACGAATTCTCTTATTATTCTTATCTGGTCATCAATAGATTTGACCTCATCTAGGTTAAGCCATAGGGCATGTGGATACCTCTTAAACCAGGTAATCTGCCTTTTTGCATACCTCCTTGATGACTGCTTGATAGAGTTTTTAGCATCTTCAAGACTTATAAGCCCATCAAAATAGTCAAGAACTTCCTTGTAGCCAATTCCCTTCATTGATGTCATATCCTTAGTGTAGCCCCTCTCATGCAAATCTTTTACCTCATCTAGGAGGCCTTGGTCAAACATTAGGTCTACCCTGTAATTTATACGGTCGTATAGGTGGGACCTATCCCTATTAAGGACAACAATATGAGCCTGGTATTTTTCATTAGGTTTCAGGTCATTTGAAAAATCACCTAGGCTTCCTCCCGATTTAAATATTTCTATGGCCCTTATGACCCTCTTTGCATTATTTTTATGGATACGTTTGGCTGTTTCAGGTGATATATCCTCTAGGAGTGAGTAAAGGTAATCAAGGCCCCTTTCCTGTAAAATATCTTCAAGTTCCTTCCTTATTTGCGGGTCTGCCTGGGACTGACCAAAATCCATATCAAATAATATAGAATTCAGATAGAGGCCTGTCCCACCAGTTATTATCGGGAACTTGCCTCTTGAATGGATATCTCCTATTATAGCCTCCGCTTTTTCTTTGAATTCAGATACAGAAAAATCTTCTTGAGGGTCGACAATATCAATCATATGGTGGACTACCCCATCCATTTCTTCAGGCCTTACCTTGGCACTACCTGTATCCATATACCTGTATATTTGCATAGAATCGGCTGATATTATTTCACCCTCTAAAATCTTGGCTAGTTTTATAGAAAGGTCTGTCTTACCTACAGCAGTTGGACCTGTGAGTATAAGTATTGGTATTTTATTTTCCATACTTCTTCCTTTCTGGGATTAGCCCCTACATTTTTCTCTTAAACATCTTTTCTATATCATACTTAGTCATAGATACCATTACAGGCCTTCCATGAGGGCAAGTATAAGGATTATCACACTTTTTAAGCGATTCAAGCAAGGCCATTACTTCATTATAGTCTAATTTGTCATTTGCCTTGATTGCAGACTTGCAGGCCATTTCAGCTATTTGATCATACTTGCTGTCGTAAATACTATCCCTTTTTGATGACTTGTCAAGGTCTAAGAACTTGTCTATAAGTTCATAGATGAACTTTTCAGATTCAGGCCTGCCAAAGGTATTCGGTAATCCCCTTACACTTATATTCTTGTGACCAAAGGCTTCAACTATAAAACCATACCTTTCAAAAAGGTCAATATTCCTGATAGCCACTTCCATGTCTGTTGGAGATAGGTCCATGATAATAGGGTCTAGCAGGTATTGGATCCTGATTGAGTCAGATTTGAAAGACTTCATATACATTTCAAACCTTACCCTTTCATGGGCTGCATGTTGGTCCATCATATATAATTGGTCAGACTTAGAGAAAAGAATATAAGTATTGAATACGATGCCTATATAGTTTAAACCCTCAAATTCTGGTCTGGTAGAAGTAGCCCCTTCCATAAAAGAAAGTTGTTGGTCTTGGCCCTTATTTTGAATATGAGCCCCTTGACTTACTTTTAGGTCAAGTTGCTTATTATCAAGGTCGCTTGGAGTCTGGTCCAACTTTTTTAAACTGGAATTCTTACCATCTTGGCCTAGTCTATCCAAACCTAGGTCCTCTAGTGACTTTAAGTCTTCAAGACTAACCACCTGGTCTGCCCTAGCAAGGCCTTTGTCAGGATATGAAGCAACCTTATCACCTACCTCCTGGATAGAGTTTTTACAATCTATATGGCCAGGCTTACCACTATCATCTTCACTTATAAAGGCCGACTTACCATTTTCCCTTACTAGGTCTGAATTTTCCTTTTGTTCATTTTTAGAGTAGGAAAAAGAGTCAAAAGACCTAAAGGTCTCATTTGATTCATAGGTCTTAGCTGGCCTATCCTTGGATCTATACCTACCAATCAGACTATTTTTAAGTAGGGTCCCCCTTACATAATCACCCAGGTCCTCTAGTATAGGACCCTCATTGTCAAACTTGACTTCAAGCTTGCTAGGATGGATATTTACATCTATTTTACCTGGGTCTATTTCAAGGTTAATAAAATAGACTGGGTATTTATTTATAGGTATGATGTCCTTGTAGGCGCTATTAATAGCATTCATTATATTAGGACTCTTTACATACCTACCATTTATAAATATTAATTGGTTGTTCCTATTTGACCTATATACGTTGTTGTTGGCTATATAACCGTCAATCTTGTAATAGCTAGATTGGTAGTCTATCTTTATAAGGTGATCGCTTGTATCCTTTCCATAAATCATACGTATGGCATTATATAGGTTTGAATCGCCAATAGTTTCAAATATAGTTTTTCCATTATTTATGTATTTTATGCTGACACCGGGATTTCCAATAGCCAATTTATTTACCAGGTCGGTAATATTTATAATCTCGGCATGGTTGGACTTTAAAAACTTCCTCCTGGCCGGTACATTGTAGAAGAGGTCTTTAACTATTAGTTGGGTACCCCTGTTTGCCCCAATAGGGTTTTTAGATTCGATTTTACCACCATTTATAAGTATTCTTGTACCCATAAGGGCATCCTCGGTCTTCGTTACCATGTCTACCTTGGATATGGCAGCTATAGATGCCAAAGCCTCCCCCCTAAAACCCAGGGAGTGGAGGTTAGAAAGGTCCTCTGCCCTCCTAATCTTGCTGGTAGCATGCCTCAAAAAGGCCTTGTTTATATCATCAGCCTCAATACCAGCCCCATCGTCTATGACCTTGATCATATCCTTGCCAGCATTTTCAATTTGTATGGTGATGTTTTTTGCACCAGCATCCAGTGAGTTTTCGACAACTTCCTTTATAATAGATGAAGGTCTTTCTATGACTTCACCAGCAGCGATTTTATTAATAGTAGAATCATCTAATATATTTATCCTAGTCATAGCCACCTCCTAGTTCTTACTTATTTTTTCTGCTTCTTTCTTCAATTCGTACATTGTATTCATAATGTCCATAGGTGTAGAATTCATTATATCTATATCCAGGACTTGA
Organism: Peptostreptococcus stomatis DSM 17678; assembly: GCF_000147675.1. GTDB lineage: Bacteria > Bacillota > Clostridia > Peptostreptococcales > Peptostreptococcaceae > Peptostreptococcus > Peptostreptococcus stomatis. The sequence goes on from NZ_ADGQ01000050.1 coordinate 86,737, forward strand.
CCTATAAATTTTTTATAGACTTTATTTTTTTCTTCAATCTCTTTATTTTGAGCTTGATTTACGACCATGTCAAAGCTAAGTTGTATATTTTTCTCCCTTGATTGGTCAATACTAGCTGAGTTTTCTATATGGTTCTTTTCAAGTTCTACAAGTATTTGGTCAGCCCTTTCTATTACCTGGCCAGGTAACTTAGCCAATTTAGCAACATAGATACCATAGCTCCTATCGGCAGCTCCTGCTATTATTTTCCTTAAAAATACTATATCGTCCCCCTCTTCTTGAACCGCTACTGAATAATTCTTTATCCTAGGGTACTTGTCCTCCAGGTCAGTCAATTCATGGTAGTGGGTAGCGAAGAGAGTCTTGGCCCCTATCCTCTTGTATATGTATTCTACTATTGACCAGGCTAGGGATATACCATCATAGGTACTAGTCCCCCTACCTATTTCATCCAGGATAATTAAGCTATCACTACTAGCGTTTGACAGTATCTGGCTAACTTCATCCATTTCCACCATAAAGGTAGACTGGCCCTGGGCTAGGTCATCACTTGCCCCTACCCTGGTAAAAATACGGTCTACTATAGGTATATTTGCATATGTTGCAGGTACAAAAGAACCTATATGGGCCATTAAGGTAATCAAGGCCACCTGCCTCATATATGTTGACTTACCTGACATATTTGGCCCTGTAATAATATTAATCATATTATCATATCCTATGTCCGTATCATTATTTATAAAGTTTTCTTCTCCTATAATCTGCTCTATAACTGGGTGACGTCCACCTTCTATAGCCAGTACACCATTTTGATTTATATTTGGTCTTACATAGTTATACTTATTAGCTATAATGGCATTTGATATATAGAGGTCTAACTGGGCAATTTTTGATGCTACAATCTGTATCCTGTCTATATTTTGATATACTTGCCTGCTAATATTCTTGAAGAATTCATACTCCATAGCCTTGATTTTGTCTTCAGCATTGAGTATCTTATCTTCTATTTCCTTTAACTCTGGTGTTATAAACCTTTCAGCATTTACCAGGGTCTGCTTTCTTATATAGGAATCGTCTATATCTATCTGTAATAGGCTGGCCTTGGTTATTTCTATATAGTAGCCAAAGACCTTATTATATCCAATTTTAAGAGACTTTGCCCCAGTCTTTTCTCTTTCTCTCTGCTCTATATCCCTAATCATAAAAGCCCCATTTTGAGATATATCCCTTAGTTGGTCAAGCTCATGGGAATAGGCTTCTTTAATAATATTTCCGTCCTTAATACCTGTTGAAGGTTCATCCTTTATAGAATCCTTTATTAGGATGTAGATGTCTTTTAGGCAGTCTAAGCTACCTATAAAGTCTTTAAGACCAGAAGCCTTGGAATTTGATATTGTATCCACAATATAAGGTAGGACTTGAAGGCTGTTTTTTAGGTTTACCAGGTCCTTGGGAGATACCCTATCATAGGCTATTTTTGCACAAATTCTCTCCAGGTCAAATATTGAAGATACTGATGTTTTTAACTCATCTCTAAGTATATAGTCATCCTTAATTTCATGGGTAATGTTCAGACGGTGGTCTATCATATCCTTTTTTATAAGGGGTTGCTCTATATGTTTTTTTAACATTCTGGCCCCCATAGGTGTAGATGTTGCATCCAGTACCTGGAGTAGGCTCCCCTTTTTCTTGCTGGTCCTAATAGTCTTGGTCAACTCCAAGTTTATACGGGTAAATAAGTCCAGAGCCATATAGTCACCTGACTGGTATATATTTATGGTATTGAGGTTAGTCTCATTCATCATCTGGGTCTTACTGATGTAATTCAAGATAATTGCCAGTGAATATAGGATCAAGTTATCCTTGTCCAAACCTAGCTTATCAAGATAGGCCGGTTCAAACCTATCATATATGACCGTCTTGTCTAAAAGGCTGATATCAAAGTCTTCGTTTAGGTAGATATTTGCCATATCAGATAGGCTGGCTAGAGAACCTAAAAGGTCTGGACTATTTGATAGTATCTCTCTTGGAAGAATTTTAGCAACCTCATTTTTTACTCCATCTAGGGATATCAGGCTTGTATTTAGTTCTCCTGTGCTAATATCTACATAGGCTATTGAAGCATCCTGGCCCTGATAGTATATGGCCATCAAGTAATTATTAGAAGTTTTTTCTAGAGAATCATCTTCTAATAGGGTTCCCGGTGTAACTATCTTGACAACTTCTCTTTTTACTAGTCCCTTGGCAGTAGCAGGATCTTCTACCTGCTCCCCTATAGCCACCTTATAACCAGCCTCTACAAGCCTTGTTAGGTATGATGATGCAGAATGATATGGAACGCCACACATAGGAGCCCTTTCTTCAAGACCACAAGCCTTACCTGTAAGGGCAATATCTAATATCCTAGATGCCAAGAGGGCATCGTCAAAGAACATTTCATAAAAGTCGCCTAATCTATAAAAAAGAATACAATCAGGATATTCATCCTTTGTTTCTAAGTATTTTTTCATCATGGGTGAAAGTTTTTCTCTATCTATATTCATGACTACCTCCGTCTTATTTCTCAATATTTAATTATACCATATTTCTATAAGGCTTGACAAAAAACCAACCTCTAAAGGATAGAAAATTAGGTTCCTAATACTCTTTTGAGGTTGGTCTTGAAATATTATTTAATTTTTTTATATAAGTTTATAAATATATAATAGTCATGTATTGAGTATAGTAGGTCCTAACTTCTGATCAGGTCCATAATGTGGGCCTTCACCCTGGCTATTTGACCTATATCAGCCTTATCAATATGGTTGGGATAAAGTAAAATTTCCTCTTTTACATGGGCTGGCTTGTTTGACATTACATAAATCCTATCAGCCAGATGGATGGCCTCATCTATATCATGGGTTATCAGAAATATAGTTGAGTTAGTCTTTTTCCTAACCTTTAAAAACCAGTCTTGTATAGAAGCCTTTGTTATAGAATCCAAAGCACCAAATGGTTCATCCAAAAGCATTATATCATTGGATGAAAAGTAGGTCCTCATAAAGTTTGCCCTCTGTCTCATACCGCCTGAGAGCTCATGAGGATACATCATCTCATAGCCTTCTAGTTCAAAGGTCTTGAAATATGGTTTTACAGTTTCCCTGGCTACGCTCTTTGACTGGCCCTCTATGATCATAGGAAGGGCAACATTGTCCAGGATATTCTTATATGGCAATAAGAGGTCTTTTTGGTACATATAGCTGAGTTTACCATCTATACTAAAGTTACCTGAAGATGGTTCTATCAGGCCTGACATTATATTAAAGATAGTAGACTTTCCACACCCACTAGGCCCTACTATGGCAACTAACTCCCCCTCCTTTATATGGAGGTTGATATCATCTAAAATTTTTGTTTGACCATAGTACCTATTAATATTTTCAAAAACTACTTTACTTTTTTTCTGGTAAGAATTCATTTGTGAAAGCCTCATCAACATTTAATGCTTTTTTAATTAGGCCATTGTCCTGCATGAACTTGGCATAGTTCTTCCATACATCAGCCTTCATTTCACCCCACCTAGGAGCATCGTCTTGGTATAGTTTAGCCAAGTAGTCCTGGCTGGCCTTTACTAGGTTCTTGTCAAGTTCTGGAACAGCCTTGGAAAGTATATCTGCTGCACCACTAGGGTCCTTTATAGCCTCTTCATAACCCTTGCTTGTGGCAGTCATAAACTTTTTAACTAAATCAGGTTTTTCCTTTATAGTCTTATTATTTGCTATTAATACTGGTGTATAGTAATCTAGGGCAGGATCTATATCCCTAATAGGTATATAGTCTAGGTTTATCTTCTTTAACTTGGCCTCTACACCTGTCCATGCCTCGAATACCCAGGCAAAGTCTATATTTTTCTTAGTGGCAGTAAAGTAGTCGTCCTGACCTATATCTACCCTATTTAACTTACTAAAGTCTGCCCCCTTCTTTTCCATGGCAAGTTTTATAATGGCCTCCTCAGATGGAGATCCCCAACCACCGTATGTTTTTCCTTCAAAGTCCTTGGCAGTCTTAATATTCTTTTCTACTGGAGCTGCAAAACCAGATGTATTATGCTGGATAATCGTAGCTACAGCCTTTACTGGAAGAGGGTCTTTTTCCCTTGTTAGGGCATAGGTTACGTCTTCCTGGTAGCTGACACCAAACTGGGCCTTATCGCTTGCAACTAGGGTTGCTGAATCACTGTCGGATGGCTGAATAATTTCTAGGTCAATACCCTGGTCCTTGTAATAGCCCTTTTCCTTGGCTAAATATATACCTGTATGGTTAGTATTAGGTGTATAGTCAAGAACTAAAGTAACCTTTTCTAGCTTGTCACCAACCCCTCCATTAGATGAATTCTTGTCGCCCGTACAAGCAGATAAACTGGCTATGGCTAGCATACCTACAAAGGCCAATGATAAAATTTTCTTTGCTTTCATATTTACCTCCATTTAATAAATACTTTTTTTAATATTGAAATAAGTCCTACAAATAATAAACTAAACAAAACAACTAATATAGTACAGGCAAATACCTTGTCTAGGGCGTATGAAGATTTGGCCCTTACCATATATACACCCAGGCCTGCACTACCACCCAACCACTCTGCAACTGTTGCTGCTATAAAGGCATAGGTAGATGAAATTTTTAGACCAGTAAAAAACTTATCCATGGCCATAGGGAATTTCAAGTGGATAAATGTATCTAACCTCTTGGCCTTCATAATTTTAAATAAATTGATTAGGTCCCTGTCTATACTGTCCATACCATCCATGAAATTGATCAACATTGGGAAAAAGCAGGTTAAGATAACACATATAACCTTTGACTTGATTCCAAAACCAAACCAAATAACCAGGAGTGGTGCTATTGTTATAGTTGGTATCATCTGAGTCACATACATGATTGGATGGAAACATTTTTTAATAAAAGGCACAAAGTCCATAATCATACCTATAAATAGGGAAATAAGGACTGACAGGGATAGACCGATTACTGTTTCCTCCAGGGTTACCCTACTGTGCATGGCCAAAACTTGCCAATCATTTACAAACTCTAAATAAATATCCCTTGGACTAGGTAGTATATAGGAAGGTATAGAAAACCTATCTACAGCCAATTCCCATAAAATTATCAGCCCAATAAAAGTTGCCAGTGGGTAGGCAATATTCTTTATCCTATCTGTGGTGTTTAAGTTTTTCATCAATAGATAATCCACCCTTTTTCTGATCTACTCTAAATATTGTTATAACCCTTTCACAACCAAGTTCAAATGGAACAAGGTGGACTTTCTTTGCTAAGTCAAATACCCTATCAAGGTCCCCCTCTACAGTTGTAGAATTTGCCCCAATTTCATACTTAAGCCCACTCTTCTTTATAAGGTCTATACACTCGTCTACAACTTTATACATCTCTTCTTCAGTCCCATAGGGCCTTAAAGGCATAACTGCTATATCTCCTAATACCATAACTATCATCTCCTTTTTATATAATAAAAAAAGTCTCACTAGTGTGAGACAAAAAATTCCAACACTGGCATTATCCAATGGGTCTAAGGGTCGAAATCATTCCTCTCAGCAAAAGCTCCCCTTTTAAATTTTCTTTCTTTAGTAGTTTATACCTATTCCTATTTGATATACCCTACACTATGATTATATCACATGTATAGGTTAAAGAATAGTTATATCAGTTTTTTTGAAAAATTGTTTACAATGTTAGCTGTAATACCCCATATTACCGTCTCCCCTATCTTATAAAAAGATATAGGATACTTAAAAGAACCCCAATAATAAGACTTAGGTATATTCATTTCCTCGTATGGGAAGTCCTTGCTTGGCTCAATACGAACTGTATTTTTAAGCACAAGAGGTTCGTTATCCAGGAAATATCTGATTGGTACAGTAAATAAGGACTCCACTTCATCATTTCTTATGTCAAGCTTGAAATTCTTGTCTATTTCAGCCAAAAAACAATGAATCAAGCCTCTTGCAGGTAAGACATAGGTATCCAACTTGGTAATTATATTTACCTGGTCTGGACCACAGGCCATTTCTTCAGAAAACTCTCTAATTGCTGCATCATAAGGAGACTCTCCATCTTCTACTTGCCCTCCTGGGAAAGATATCTCTCCTGGTTGGACATTTAGCTTCTTGTTTCTTACCTGGAATATAAGGTGTTGGTCACCATCTATGTCTATTACAGGTACGACAATGGAGTAGGTCTTATTTTTAATGCCTATAAAGCCAGGTTCTCTGTCTTTGAATATTTTATTTAAATCAAACATTGAACTTCCTCCTTTCCTAGAAAATTATAACCTTAAATCCTAAACATTAAGATACAGATTATATACCCAGTATAAGGTATTATAATAATATTTTTCAAGTGCAACTACTAAATAATCCATGAAAAAATATATTGTATAAAAATTTTCTGTATATAATTGTATACTAAAATGCGAAAGATGTGTGAACTTAATATCTTTCGCATTTAGTATACCAATATTGTAGTTGTTAATTGTGAAATAATACATTTAAGTCTTATTATAAAAAAGTCAGATCTTTTAAGATATTTTTGCTTTATTATGATTTTCTTTCATCTTTAATTATTTTTCCGTCACTTATTGTTATAACTCTATCTGCTTGTTTAGCTATATTTTCATCATGAGTTATCATAACTAATGTTTGATTAAAGTCATTTACTGTACTTTTAAGTAAGTTCATCACTTCTTTTGTTGTCTTACTATCCAAGTTTCCTGTTGGTTCATCAGCAAATATTACTGTTGGTTTATTAGATAATGCTCTAGCAATTGCTACCCTTTGCTGTTGTCCACCGGATAATTCATTTGGGAATTTTTTTAGCTGATCCTCTAAACCAACTTTTTTTATTATATTCATGATATATTCTTTATCTTCCTTTTTCCCATCTAATTGAATTGGAAGTATTATATTATCATATACATTAAGTACAGGTATTAGATTGAAACTTTGAAATATAAATCCAAATTCCTGCCTTCTAATCTTTGACAATTCATCGTCATTTAAACTATATATATTTTTATTTCCTAAAATGACTTCTCCTTCTGTAGGTTTGTCTAAACCACCCATGCAATGAAGAAGGGTACTTTTTCCTGAACCACTAGTACCAATTATTGCTGTAAATTTTCCGTTTTCAATTTCAAGTGTTATTCCATCGACTGCCTTTACTAAACTATCCTTTTTTCCATAATATTTTTTTATCCCTTTTCCTGCAAATAATTTCATCTTCTTTACCTCACTTAAATAATACTTTTAATATATTTTCCATAAACTTATATTTGTTCATTATATTTTATTAACTTCTTCGATAATAAGATTCCTAATACCATTGAAATAAATACTACCAAAATATATATACTCATTTCTTTAAATGGTATATTAAATATAAATAGAGCTTTACTATATATATCCATATACAATTGATTCAGTTTAGATGAATTGTTATAATAAATAAATACTGCTGATATTATATTTATTATTATTGCAACAAGAGCTATTATTAAGTTATCTAATATAATCCACTTATACTTTTCTTTTAATGTCATTCCTAATGCTCGCATTATTGCAAATTCATCTGCCCTCTTTATTATATTAGACCTTATCATAAGTATTAAATTAATCATAGTAAGTACAAGTAAAATTCCTATTTGACTCAATTTTTCTTTCAAATATACATTTTCATTAACTTTATTTCTCTTAGTATAAGAATTTATATCAAACACTGTGTACCTATCACTGCTATATTTTTTGTCTAATATTTTCCTGTTTTGTTCAGAGTAGCCTTTTTCATTAATAAGGCCTATTTGGCTATACCTATTTTCCATACCTAACTTATCTATATGTTTAGATGAAATAATTACTTCTGGATTATACCCAAAATTGCTATTTCCTTTGAATAGCCAGTCTTCATTAATCAATCCGACCACCTTTATCTTCTTATCATATCTCTTTACTTGACCATTTACTATAGAGAAAAGCTTGATTTTATAAATATTATTCAATTTGACTGGATTAGAAAAAACTTTTCTGTTTTCACCACTATTCATATCATAGTATTTGTCTGTAATTAAGGCAGGTATATAATCTCCTCTTTCATCATTGATTTTTTCTATTGAACCATTTTCTAAATATTTATTTATTGAAGAATACATATTTTGGCTATAGGCTTTCAAGGTAATTGGCATATCTAAAGTTTCACCTGAAAAATTTTGGGCTGTATAGTAGTCCTTAGTAATTTGTCCCCTATCCAAAGATATATATGAATAAGGTATCTCTTTTTTATAATTGACCATGGTATATTTTCCAGAAATTTTGACTGAATCAAAGTCATTCTTACTAAAGCTTGAAAGTCCTATATTAGTGTCAATTAAGTTTGGTGAAAGTATCATGTCATTTATAAATAAATTATTTTGTTGCATATCTATTACATTAAAGTTATTTGTCATTCTAAAAGTTGTTTCAAAATACATGCCACCTAAAATTGAAAATGAGATTACTACAATCAAGATGTTTGATATATTTCTCAAAAACATATTGATAAAGTTCTTGATATAAATGTTTTTTGTGCTAATTGATATATAGGCTTTCCTCCTATAATTTTCGTTTATACACTCTAGTCCACTCTTCCTAGACCCAATAAATATTGGCGATAAGGAAGAAAGCATCACAATAAAGAATGTTATGATAAGTGGGTATATTACATCTTCAAGAGAAAAAATAAATCGAGCATTTACAAAGTTCTTAAATATATAGTTTTCAACTATTAATTTAGACAATAGCGTGGCAGATATAATTCCCAATAAATAACCACATAGCCATATAGATGTAAATTGTATAAGGAACAATTTAATAAGATCTCTTTTGGAAGCCCCTAGTATTTTTAATTCACCAATCTCTTTTATAAAAGAGGAAGTAAATATATTAAATATGTTTAATATCAAGAGTAGTGATATAATTAAAACCATGAGTACTTCCTTGAAGTTAGAAAACTGCCTAGTCTCCTTGTATTCACCTTGAGCCATTGATAATTGTTCATTATACCTTAAGTTTTCATCATTAAGGCCACTCTTTTGCCTGATTTGTTCATAAATGCTTCTTTTATCAGCATTTTGAGCAAAGGCAAGGAAACCATGATAAGACTTAGAATTATGACTTCTTGTAAATCCTGTAAGTTTATATTCATTTTCATAGTATTTTTGATTTCTATCGATAATACCTACAAGTCTATATTTAATATTTTTGGATGAGATATCATATTGGGAGTTTGACTTGTTTTTTGTTATTTTTAAAAAATCAATTTCCTGCTTTAGTTTGAAGTTTTTATTAATTTCCTTTAAGGCCCTTTTTTCTATTGCTATTTCATTCTCATTTTGAGGTAACCTACCCTCTAACAACTTGAATCGATTTAATTTATAGTATTCGTCACTGTAGTTATATAAACTAATATCCACACCATTTTTGTATGTGATATTACCTAATTCATATGTATAGATTAGTTTTTTGACTCCATCAATATTTTCCATTTTTTTTATATTATCTACATTAGCACCGTAAAACTTAGCATCATAGCCAGCATAAAGACTATGAACTTCTAACATTTTATTATAGGTTGAATTTTTTTCCACTAATGATTTTGATGCCACGAAAGAACAGACGGATGCTATGCATATTACTAAGACAAGACTTCTTTTAAAATTCTTGATTAAGTAGTTAAAGGATAATTTTGCTATCATAATTGACCTCCCCAAAAAGTAGATATATTATTAATGACTTGAAAATTTAATACTCGTTATTATTATAATATAAATATTATATAAAAGCAATAATGCTATATATTAATTATACAGAGAAGTATATGTATAAAAAAATAGACTAACTATGGTATAAACCACAAATTAGTCCATGTAAATTCATATTAATAAAATGATTCCTTTAAAAGCCTATTTTATTGCCTGTTTCTTAGCTCTTATAAGGGTACTCTTAGATATACCAGTTAATTCTTCTACCTTCTTATATGAATAAGAATTTAGCATTTCTAAAGCTTCCTCAATTTGGTCCTGGCTGAATTTTTTAGGCCTACCCTCTTTAAAGCCACTCGTCTTTTTGGCCTTGTTCTTACCTGACTGGATTCTTTCTACCAATAGTGCCTTATCAAAGTTATTTACAGCACACAAAGTCTTGAATAGGATATTTCCCAAAACAGAAAAATCAATAAGTCCTATATTTAGAATATGAATAGATGCCTGCTTACCCCTTATAGAAGCTATAATATCAACAGCATCACCAATAGAAGTGGCAAACCTATCTAATTGAGTAACCACTAGTATGTCTTCTGGATTCAATAAATTTATAATCTTTTCAAATTCTGGCTTCACATTCATATCAAGTGAGGACTCTTTGAATATAATGCTTTCATAGTATCTCTCTTTTATAAGATCTTCTTGCTCTTCCAAATAACCGAGTTCTATTTGTTTGCTTGTAGTTGCCCTACAGTAACCATAAATCAAGTGCCACACCTCCTTTGATATTCATGTTCATAACTTATGATTTTTTCCTGCCATATCCTAACAAAATCATTATAACATACTTTAGCCATAAAATACAATTAGTAATATTCAAAAATTGAAAAATATTTTTGAATATTACTAATGAGATGTTGGAAATTTATGGTTACAATAAATGACTTGTAGTAGAGACTAATTTATTGTAATCATAAGTACACTATTATTTTCTTACCATTCTAGAAAATTTATTTTATAAATTAGGTTTATAAGTGTCAGTAGTTATACCTATAAACTCTTAAAAAGTAAGGGTTTCAAATATAAAATTATAGTTTTGATACCTTTATTTATATTTTGATAACCTACTGCTGAACAATTTTCTTTAATAGGTCCTGTATTTCTTCACTTTCTATAAAGTCTTCGAAGTTAGTCTTTCTATCCAGGATTCCATTTTCACCTATAAATATAATCCTGTTTGCTATAGAGGATATAAACTGGTGGTCATGTGATGTAAATAGTAAAACGCCCTTATAATCTTCTAAGGCCTTATTGACTGAAGTTATAGATTCAAGGTCTAAGTGGTTGGTTGGATCATCTAACATCAATACATTAGCATTTGATAGCATTAGCTTTGATAGCATGCACCTAACCTTTTCTCCTCCACTTAGGACGTTGGCCTCCTTAAGGGCTTCATCACCACTAAATAGCATCCTGCCTAAAAAGCCCCTGATATATGATTCGCTCTTCTCTTCTGAATACTGTCTTAGCCAGTCTACTAAGGATAATTCACAACCATCGAAGTATTCATTGTGGTTCTTCGGCATATAGTCCTGAGAAGTAGTTACACCCCACTTGAAGCTACCTTCAAAGTCAGTATCCCTTTCTGATAGGATGTTAAATAGGGCTGTAGCAGCCATATCATCCCCCATAAAGACTACCTTGTCATCATTTTCTAGCCTGAATGATATATCGTCTAGGACCTTAACCCCATCAATTACCTTAGTTATATTGTGGACTTCTAGGACCTCATTACCAATCTCTCTTTCTGGCTTAAAGGCAACATATGGGTACTTCCTTCTAGAAGGCTGTATCTCTTCTATGTTTAACTTTTCTAGCTGCTTCTTCCTGGAAGTTGCCTGCTTAGCCTTGGAAGCATTAGATGAAAACCTGGCTATAAATTCCTTTAGCTGGGCAATCTTCTCTTCTGCCTTCTTATTCTGGTCCTTCATTAACTGTAGGGCTAGCTGGCTTGACTCATACCAGAAGTCGTAGTTACCAGTATATAGCTGGATTTTTCCAAAGTCTACATCAACGATATGGGTACATATAGTGTTCAGGAAGTGCCTGTCATGGGATACTACTATTACTATGGTCTCATCTAGGCCTATTATAAACTCATTCAGCCACTTTATAGATGAATAATCCAGGTGGTTTGTAGGCTCGTCCAGTAAAAGTATTTCAGGAGAACCAAATAGGGCCTGGGCCAATAAAATCTTGACCTTTTCGGCACCCGTTAGGTCTGCCATAAGCGAGTAATGAAGGTCCTTTTCTATACCTAATCCCATAAGGATTTTTTCAGCATTAGTTTCTGCATCCCAACCGTCTAATTCGTCAAATTCACCTTCTAATTCGGCTAACCTTATACCATCTTCATCTGAAAAGTCTTCCTTCATATATAGGGCATCCTTGTCCTTCATAATAGTCCATAGTCTTTCATGTCCCATTATGACTGTATCTAGGACAGAAGTTTGGTCATATTTAAAGTGGTCCTGCTTTAGTACAGACATTCTTTCCTTGTCTGTTATTGATATTACTCCTGTATTAGGCTCAATTTCACCGGACAATATTTTCAAGAAAGTTGACTTTCCTGCTCCATTTGCCCCAATTACACCATAGCAGTTTCCCTTTGTAAATTTAAGATTTACTTCCTTGTATAGCTCCTTGTCGCCAAATCTTAAGCCGACATCTGTTACTTGTAACATAGTATCTCCTCTCATATTTATGTAAAATAATTTTTTTCAAGATAAAGGACTATTGAATAAGTACATATACAATAGTCCCAGATATTTAACCTATATTTAATTATACCAATTAGACAGTTTTTGTCAATTAATATTTATCCTTGACTCATTTTATAAGAATAATAATTTAATTAGGAATAGGATTCCCAATATGATCATTACCCAAGATACTTTTTCTCTTTCATCTGGCTTAGCAAAGATATTGTAAATTAGGTTAATCAATACATATGATAGGATACCTATAGTTAAACCATCACCTATACTGTAAGTAAGGGCCATACTGATAACTGTAATAAAGGCTGGAAGACCTTCTGTTACATTGTGTAGGTCTACTTCACGTAGAGAGCTAATCATCAAGTAACCAACATATATAAGGGCTGGTGCAGTCGCACAAGCTGGGATAGCTATAAATATTGGTGAGAAGAACATAGCCATGAGGAATAGGATACCTACAGTAATAGCTGTATAACCTGTCTTACCACCAGCAAGTACACCTGTTGATGACTCAACATATGTAGTTACTGTTGATACACCTAGTAGGGCGCCTATAGTAGTTGCTAATGAGTCAGCCAGTAGGGCTCTACCAACATTTGGTACATTGCCATTTTCATCTAACATATTAGCCTTAGAACAAACTCCAACTAGAGTACCTACTGTATCGAAGAAGTCGACAAACAAGAAAGTACAAACTATAACAAAGAAGTTACCAATATCTTTTGGATGTGAGAAAAATCCAAAGTCAACCTTACCAGCTATTGGAGCAATTGATTCGAACTTAAATATACCTGTAGGAAGATAAATTCCAAGCTTAGCTGCCATTTCTGGATTAAGCACAGCATATATCCAAGCCATTATAGAAGATACTGCTATACCAGCCAAGATAGACCCCTTCATATTCTTCTTGTCCATAACACCTATTACAAATAAGCCAACAAAGGCAAATATAACTGTAGGTGAAAGGTGACCCATACTAACAAAAGTAGCTTCATTTGCTATTACAAGACCGCATCCCTTTAAACCTATGAAGGCTATAAAGATACCTATACCAGCCGTAACACCATGCTTCATATTAAGTGGTATAGAGTTAACTACTGCTTCTCTAACCTTAAATAATGTTAAGAATATAAAGATAATACCTTCTACAAATACTGCTGTAAGTGCAGTTTCCCATGGTACCCCACCCTTTAAAACAACTGTATATGCAAAGAATGCATTTAAGCCCATACCTGATGCAAGGGCAAATGGTAGGTTAGCAACAAATCCCATAATAAAACAACCAAGGGCCGCGGCTAAACATGTAGCAGTTACCAGGGCTCCAGCATCCATACCAGCAGCAGCTAGTGTACTAGGGTTAACAGCGATAATATAAGCCATAGTTAAAAATGTTGTGATACCTGCTAATATTTCTTTTTTCATATTAACATTTTTTTCAGAAAGCAGGGGAAAAGGCCCCTGTCTACTAGCAGTTTTCTGATTTGAGTTCATTTAGTACCTCCAAAATTAAAAATAAATAATAAAATATATCAAGAGTTGAGTCCATCCTCCTAAAGAGGCCCAACTTGAAATAACATAATTATCTAGTCCTGATTTCCTTCAAGTTTCTCTAGTGTATATCCAATGCCCTTAACCGTTTTTATATAGGGTAGGCCAATTTTTTTCCTTATATTCTTTATATGTGCATCAACTATCCTGGAATCTCCGTAGTAGTCATAGCCCCATATACTGTCTAATAAGGTTTCCCTGGTAATTACCTGTGGATATTTTTCTATTAACTCTTTAAGTATATTGAACTCTTTAAGAGTCAACTCTACGACTGCATCTTTAACCTTTAAGGTGTAGGTATTCAGGTCTAGAGATATATCCTCAAAGTTCAATGAAGTATTTTTATTTTCGTTGTGACTCCTCCTTAGTACTGCCTCCAGCCTCTTTAGTAAGAGGTTAAAGGAAAATGGCTTAGTAATATAGTCATCACAACCAAGTTCAAAGCCCTTTATCTGGTCGGATTCGTCAGACAAGGCAGTAAGGAATATTATGGGAATATTAGAAGTATTTCTAATCATCTTACAAGTAGTATGTCCGTCTAAATTAGGCATCTTTATATCTAAGATGATCATATCGTACTTAGATTCTTTAAACTTTTTAATACATTCAACCCCATTAGTGGCAGTATCAACCAGGTAGTTCTTAGCCTGCAAAAATTCAGCTGTCAACTCTAGTATTTCCTTATCGTCTTCTACAATTAGAATTCTTTGTCGATTCATAATATTATCCCTTCTCTCAAGCTCACTTACAGAAATATTATATCAGATTATCCTGACTCATTCAATTTCCTATATAAATACAGTAAGCCTCTACAATCTATAGACAATTATATCAAATTTTATAGCAATATTCAAGAAATAAAGTTCGTTATAATATGAATATTATATATCATATGAGAAATATAGTCTTATATTATAAAATAATATATTGGAAATCTAGCTCTTTTATTATATAATAAAAGAGAAAAATAATTCTACAGGAGGTTCAGCGTGAAGCATATAGTTTTATTCAAGTTTGAGAATAAGGATTGCCTAGGAAAGGTGGATAGATTAGTATCAGAAACCTATGAAAAATTAGAAAAGGTTCACAAGGTAATTCAGGGTTATAAGTTTTTCATCAACTGCTTACCAGAAAAGGAAAATAATATGGATTTAGTCCTATTTGTAGACCTTGCTCAAGCAGGCGATCTAGGAGGATATATAGACCACCCAGACCACCAAGAGGTCCTTGTTAAACTAAAGTCTCTAGGATTAAAAGAAAAGTCTGTTATAGATATTCATGAATAATAGATCAGGAATTTTATTTATTTTATATTAAGTCTAATAGACTATTTTTAAAAGTAAAAAGGGAAATATAGAGGATTTATCTAACTCTATACTTCCCTTTTTTCGTGTGTATATTTTTAAAAAATCAAGTGATTAAAATGTCCTAAACTTTCTCAACCTTAGGGCATTAGAAACCACACTGACAGATGATAGACTCATGGCTGCAGCTGCTATCATAGGGTTTAGAAGAGGTCCTCCAAACAAGTAAATTAGACCGGCTGCAAAAGGTATACCTATAATATTGTAACCAAAAGCCCAACCAAGATTTTCTTTAATATTTCTTATAGTTTCTTTACTAAGTTTGATTGAATTAGGCACATCCATTAGGCTATTCTTCATTAGGACAATATCTGCGGATTCTATAGCCACATCAGTACCACTGCCAATTGCTATGCCAACATCAGCTAGGGCCAAGGCAGGGGCATCATTTATACCGTCACCAACCATGGCAACAAACTCACCCTGGTCTTGTAGGTCTTTAATTACCTGAGATTTTTCTGATGGAAGGACATCTGCCCTTACTATATCTATTCCTACCTGCTTGGCTATGGCCAGGGCTGTCTTTTCATTATCACCTGTAATCATGGCAACTTTTATTCCCATCTGGTGGAGCTTTTCTACGGCCTTAGCACTGTCCTCCTTAATGGTATCGGCAACTGCTATAATTGCTTTGACATGTCCATCTATAGCCAATAGCATAGGCGTATTTCCCCTTTCAGCATATTCATCTACCATAGATTTTAGGCTAGACTTGTCATTTATGTCACCATAGCTATCTATTAGCTTGAGATTTCCCAGGCTAACCCTTTTTTTATTAATAAGAGCCTCTACCCCCTTGCCAGTTATACTTACAAAGTCTTCAACTGGATATATTTCTACCCCTTTTTCTTTAGAGTAGTCAACGATGGCATCTGCCAAGGGGTGCTCGGAATTTGATTCTATCGATGCCGCGAATGACATAAGCTGATCTTCATCTAGGGATTTACTTAAATTTTTCACACCTGTAACCCTAGGTCTACCCTCGGTAATTGTACCCGTCTTATCAAAGGCCACTGTACTTATCTTGTGGGCAGATTCTAGTGAGTCTCCACCCTTAATTAGTATACCATTCTCTGCCCCCTTACCTGTTCCAACCATAATGGCTGTAGGTGTTGCCAAACCAAGTGCACATGGGCAGGCAATTACCAAGACAGATATAAATATAGTGAAGGCAAACTGGAAACTTGTTCCTCCGATAAATAACCAGGCAAGACCTGAAACTAGGGCAATTCCTATTACTGTTGGTACAAAGTAACCTGATATAAGGTCAGCCAGGTTGGCTATAGGAGCCTTCCTATTCTGGGCTTCCTCCACGAGTCTTATAATTTGTGAAAGTGTGGTATCCTTGCCCACCTTTTCCACCTTAAATTTAATGTATCCATTTTTATTAACACTGGCTCCTGTAACTGGGTCACCTACTGTTTTTTCAACTGGTATACTCTCTCCTGTCAACATTGATTCATCTATGGAAGTAGACCCGAATATAACACTACCGTCTACAGGAATTTTTTGACCTGGTTTTACTATAACTATATCTCCTACCCTTACCTTATCAATTTCCACTTCCTTTTCCTGACCATCAACCTCTATAATAGCTATCTTAGCCTGGAGTTCCAACAAGGACTTTATGGCTTCAGACGTTTTTGACTTGCTCCTGCCTTCTAAATACTTACCCAACATTATCAAAGCTATAATCATGGCACAGGACTCATAGTATAGGGGCAGGTGGTGGCCACTGGCAAGTATATTATCTGCAAAGCCAGGTTCATAGGCTACCTTAAAAGTAGATATAATACTGTATATAAAGGATGCAGATGTAGATACAGCTACTAGGGAATCCATATTAGGACCCAGTTGGTATAGGGCCTTAAATCCCTTGATATAGAATTTTTTACCGGCTACCATGACTACAATGGCTAAAATCGCCTGTATAAGGGCATAATTTAATGGATTATGATGTGGTGAAATTATGGCTGGTAGACTTATACCTGCCATAGGCCCCATAGATATTGTAAATAGCAAACTAGCAAATACTATGGCGACTAGAAATCTCTTAAAACTGGTTGTATCATCTTCCCTGTCTATATGGTCCTCTAATTCCATTGTAAAGCCGGCCTTTTCTACTGCAGCCCTCAAATTGTCTACATTACACACTTTTGGATCGTATTCTACACTGGCTTTTTCTGTAGCAATATTGACCACTGCTGAAGATACACCCTCGGTCTTTTTTAGTGATCTTTCTGCAGATTTTGAGCAAGCTGCACATGACATACCCAAGACTGAAAAATCTATTTTTTCTAATTTAATATCCTTATCTTCCATGACTTACCTCCTGTATCAATAGATTCATACTATGAATCTATAATTATTTTCATCTATAAGCCTATTATACCCCTATGAGGTATATTAAATCAAGTGGGAAAATATATATGGTATTTTTTTTATATTTGCCTTATAATAATTGTATGGATACTTGTAGTTATCCATACAATTATAGACGAGGGGGTTCTTTATGAGCAAGTCAACTAGAAATTTACTACTATTTGTAGCCCTATTCTCTGTTTTTTCTTCAGTGAGTGGTTTAATCTACAAGTATATATTGCATGCAGATGTACCCATGTTTCCAATTATAGGAGGCTTGATATGTGGTTTTGTACTTACTTACCTGGTTACATCATACAACAAGGATGATGACTTTATGCCAAAAAAATAGTACCTTTCTCTATATAAGGATATTTTTTACCCTGATCTTTGCTAAAATGTGAAAATCAGGGCTTTTTGTTTAGATTTTTCTATACAGTATTCCTATTATTTGGTATAATATAAAAGTTGATTAAAATTTAATATGTATTATAAAGGAGCGATTTTAGTGAGTATTAAGCATAATATAATTAATATAGCAGTAATAGCCCATGTTGATGCCGGAAAGTCTACCCTAGTAGATGCCTTCCTAAATCAAAGTGGTGTTTTTAGAGATAATGAGGTCGTAAAAGACTGCGTAATGGACAGTAACGACCTGGAACAGGAAAGGGGTATAACAATCTACTCAAAAAACTGTTCTATAAGACATGGTGAATACAAGATCAATATAGTTGATACACCTGGCCATAGTGACTTTTCTTCTGAGGTTGAGCGTGTATTAAAGACTGTAGATACAGTTATACTACTAGTAGATGCAACTGAGGGACCAATGCCTCAGACAAGGTTCGTACTGCAGAAGTCTTTAGAACAGGGTCTAAGACCTATCCTATTCATCAATAAGATAGACAAGAAGGACCAGAGAGCTGAAGAGGTTGTTAATGAAGTATTTGACCTATTTGTTGACTTAAATGCAACAGATGAACAGTGTGACTTCCCTATTGTATATGGTATAGCCAAGCAGGGTATAGCCCTAAAAGAACTAGAGGATGAGGGTAAGGACTTATCTCCCCTATTTGAAACAATAATTAACCATGTAGATGCATATCCAGACTATGATGATGAGCCCCTACAGGTTCAGATTTCTGCCCTAGCCTATGACGATTATATAGGAAGACTGGGAATCGGCCGTGTATTTAAGGGCAAGTTAGACTCAACAGAACAGATTTGCATCTGCTCAGAGGGCCATGAGCCTAGAAGGGGTAAAATTTCTAAGCTATCAGTTTACGAGGGACTTAAGCAGGTTGAAACTGACCAGGCTATGAGTGGTGAAATGGTAGTGGTTGCTGGTATACCCGATATAGCTATAGGTGAAACTATATGTAGTCAAGATAATCCAAAGCCAATGGGTGCCATCTTAATTGAGGAGCCTACCCTATCTATGAACTTCATGGTTAATGATTCACCATTTGTCGGCAGGAGTGGTAAGTTTGTAACTACAAGGCATATAAAGGACAGGCTTGAAAAGGAACTAGAAGTTAATGTTGGTCTAAAGGTAGAACCTCTTGAAACTACAGATGGTTATAGGGTTAGTGGTCGTGGTGAGCTTCACCTTTCAATACTTATAGAAAATATGAGAAGAGAGGGCTACGAATTAGGAGTATCAAAGCCACAGGTACTTATGCATAAGGACCCGGAAGGCAACCTTGTTGAACCTATAGAAAGGGTTACTGTTTCTTGTCCAGAGGCTTACTCGGGCACAGTTATCAACGAATTAAATCTGAGAAAGGGTCTAATGGAGTCAATGGAAATCCTAGAGGGCGACTATGTAAAGATAGAATTTTTGGTACCTACAAGAGGATTACTTGGTTACAGGAGTGAATTTATAAATGCCACTAGGGGTGAAGGTACCCTACTTTCATCATTTGAAAGATTTGATGACTACAAGGGTGAAATACCATCAAGATTAAATGGTGTTTTAGTATCTCAGACTGCAGGCAAGACTATGGGTTATGCCCTTAATGCCCTATCATCTAGGGGTATCCTATTTGTTGATCCAGCCGTTGACGTATACGAGGGTATGATAATTGGTATGAACTCTAGAAAAGAAGACATGGTGGTTAACCCATGTAAGAATAAGAAGATGTCGAATGTCAGGGCATCAGGTTCAGATGATGCCATCAAGTTATCACCACCAAAGATATTTACCCTAGAAGAATCTTTGGAATTTATAGAGGATGATGAATTAGTAGAAGTAACACCTGATTCAATCAGGTTAAGAAAGAAGGTCCTAAACGAACAAGATAGGATAAAATACAACAGGTCATTACAGAATAAGGTAATTGACTAAAAAAATAAAAGAAATAAAAATAAGGGTCACTGTATAGGTTTAAAATACTCTATTACAGTGACCTTTTCTTATATTTTTGAAAAATCATCAAGTCTCTTCTGTATACTGACTTGATACATATACTTGTAAAACAATCATCGTAAATAGGCTTGTCCTCACCCAACCTATATATAGCAAACCTTTCCCTGGGATCATTCTTAGAATCATCAAGGAAGACTTCCTTATACAAATGAAAGTTAGTCCTATTTTCCAGGTATTCGATATATTCATAAGATGGGTAATAGAGGATTATATCTACCTCCCTAGGCCTTTCTTCAACTGACCTATAAATATTATTCACTACGCTTATAAATATACTTAAGGCGAAGGGGTTGAAAAAATAAAACTTATTTTCAAATCCACTCACCTGGTACTTCTCTGCTGGACAATTTACAAAAAATAACCTCTCCTTGGAAGCTGGGTTTCTTGGCCGGTAGTTTTTCTTATTCGTCAAGGCCATCTTATGGAAGTCCTCACAAATTTCTACACTAGTACAGGCTGAATTAAAGAGAAAATTTACTAAAAATGCAAATCTTGCCTTACCTGAGCCGAAGTCTACAAAGTGGTCCTCTATACCAGCCTTATATTCATCAAAAAGCTTGATTAGAGCCTTATATGGTGTTGGCTCATAGCGGTTGTAGATAGTTTTATTGTCCATTCTACTTTCAATCTTGGAGGTATTTATATGTAGTAATTTCTCATAATTTTCTTCTTTCATCTATCTCACCATCCTATAGGAGCCTCTTCTTTATTAGGTAGGCAGTAGACAAGAAACATATAAGTATAGTAACCACATTTACAATCAAAAATCCAAATGGATGGTGAGCAAATGGGATACCACCAACGTTCATACCGAAGAGACCAGAAATAATGGTTGGAACTGCCATTACTATTGTTACTACAGTTAAGTAGGTCATAACATTGTTCTGGTTGTTGCTTATAATTGCACTAAAGGCATCCATTATCCTACTAAGGATATCACCATACATCTTGGACATTTGTAGGGCCTGTTTATTCTCTATAATTACATCCTCTAGAAGGTCTTCATCCTCAGCATAGTGCTTTATAACGTTTAGCTTTAGCAACCTGTCTAGAGTAGCTTCATTGGCTGTCAGTGATGTTGAAAAGTATACCAGAGACTTTTCCAACTGCAATAATTGTAGGAGTTCCTTATTCTTCATAGAATTATGGATTTCCTGCTCTATAAGGTTAGTGGTATTATTAATCCTTCTTAGATATAGCAGGTAGAAGGTTGCATTCCTATATAGGATTTGCAGGATGAACCTAGTTTTCATATAGGTATAGAAGTCCTTGACATGGCCTACTATAAAGTCATTTATAATTCTCGTCTGCTTAGAGCAGATTGTAATGATACAGTCCTTGGCAAGTATTATACCAATAGGTACTGTCATATAGTTAGAAGACTTTGAGTCTGACATATCGAAGGGTATATCAATCAAGATTAGGGTGTAATTATCATCATACTCTATTCTGGAACTCTCTTCATTGTCTAGGGCTGCAGCCACAATATCTGTATCTATTTCTAAAAGCTTACTAATATCTTCAATTTCATTGGAGGTTGGCTCAGTAAGATTTATCCAACAACTTGCTTCAAATTCATCTAGTCTTTCTAAATTTTCATTAACCGTTTTATAGTATCTTATCATAAGCTCACCCCTTTCTGAATCTTATAGTATTTCTTATGTAAACTCTAATCTTAATTTATTCCATAATATTAATTTTACCATCAGACTAGCCTAGTTAATCTATACTGGTTTAAATATCAATATTTTCAACCTGACCCTGGTCTACAGCCATCCTAACATCTCCCTGACTAAGTAGGCTGGTTATGTCTTCATCTATATCTATAATATAAAGGGGCTCTACATCTTCCTTTATAACTTCGTATTCAAGTGGATATATAGAAAAGTCTGTCATCAATAGATGATCATCAATAAAGTCCATATGCCTTATATCATTTAGGAGTTCATTGGAATTCTCATAATTAAGGTTGGCCAGGGACTTAAACATATCTATTGACTTCCTGTAGTAAAAGGCTGCCAAGAAGTATTCACACCTCTTATTGCCATTTTCTGCCCCCATTTTTAGGTATTTTTCCGCCTTATCATATTCAAAACTCCTAAACATCAACTGGGCAAGGTTATACATGGCCTCAGTACAATTAAGCATTATGGCTTTTTCATAGTACTCAATGGCCTTTTTAGGGTCCTTAAAAAAGTTGTCATACATGACAGCTAAGGTATTTAAGGCATATATATTATTGAGTTCTGCAGGCTCCTCAAGATAAGCCTTGGCTTCCTCATAGTTGGTCTGCATAAAATATAGCCTGCCCGCATAGAGTTTGGCTATCTGGTGACCATGGTCAGAAGCTATTTGGTAGTATCTAAGGGCCTTTTTTTCATTAGCAGTTTTTTCATAGATACTAGCCAGCTTGAAGCAGGATTCTATATCCCCGTGATCAGCTGCCCTTTTATACCAATCTATCATATTATCCAAATCATTTAGTTTTTCATATATATTGGCTAATTTAATCTGACAATTTATGTTATCAGGTATCATCTTATAGTAGTTAATAGCTATATCATATTCCTTTAGAGTCCTACACAGGTCACCCATATTCTCAGCAGAATTATAGCATCCCTGGGCTATGGCCTGCTTGTAATAAAGGCCAGCCTCCTTGTAGTTCTTGTCCTCAAAAAGGATACCTGCCAAGTTGTTTTTGGCCTCTTTGACACCATCATCTGCTGCCATCTTATAGTATATCCTGGCATTGTCTGTGTCATTGTTCCTATTATAAAGGTTGGCTAACCTATACTTTGCCATAGTATGGTTTTGAGCTACTGCTAACTCGTAGTAGTGGATTGCATCAGATGACTTGTCCTTCCTATCTAGGATAAAGCCCATCCTATACTGGGCATCTGGGTCACCCTCATCTGCTGCAATATTATATGCCTTTTCGGCGTCTGCAAAGTTCTCTGAAAGCTCACTCAAGACACCAAGGTTTATTGCAGCTTTGAGGTGCTTTTTCTTTAAAAGCTTCCTGTAAAGGTCCATAGACCTGGTAAAATTGCTCCTGTCCATCTCTATAACTGCCAGATTATAGATAGAATCCTCATCATTAAGGGCTGCCCCCTTCTCGTACATTTCTTCGGCCAAGTCCTTATTGCCCAGCTCTATATTCAAGAGACCAAGGTTGAAATAAGACTTAGCAAAACCAGCCTCGGCAGTTTCCTTTAAAACTTTCTCAGACATTTCATAATCTTCTAGTATATAGTAAATGACACCAATATTGTTTTTAGCTGCAAGAATACCCTTTTCTGCTGCCTTTTCATACCAATAAAGGGATGTATCATAGATTTCATTATTATAGTACATGTTTCCAAGGTTAAATGCTGCATAATCAACACCATTATTAAAGGCAGACCTGTACCAGTTTTCTGCCTTTTCTATTTCTCCCTGGCTATCATATAGTTGACCTAGAATAAGTTGGGCTCTTTCATATCCAGACTCTGCTGCTTCTTTAAATTTTTCAACTGCAAGTTCAGACTTGCCAATTTTTTCATAGAAGTTACCTTTTAAATAATCCACCTTTGGATTTTGTGACATCTCTTTCACCCCTTACTCTCATTTGCATACTTTTTCACTTATAATTATATAGCATTTAAAAAGTAAAGTAAATATAAA
>NZ_ADGQ01000049.1 GCF_000147675.1 Peptostreptococcus stomatis DSM 17678
TAAGTTAAAGGATGCTCCAATCCTACTTAACCCAACAGACAAGCTAGACCCAAGAGTAGGTGCCGAAATTAAGAGACTAGGTGCTGAGGAAGTAATCATAGTAGGTGGTCCAGATTCTGTATCTGAAAGAGTAAGAGAAGAGTTAAAGGTCTATGACAAGGATAAGAATGTAGAAAGAGTTGCCGGTGTAGATAGGTATGGAACATCTGAAATGGTAGCTAGAAGAGTAACTGGTATAACAGGCAAGAAGTACACAGGTGTTGTAGCATCTGGCCAGGTATTCCCAGATGCCCTATCAGTAGGAACATTCGCATCTAGAGAAGCATATCCAATCCTACTAGTTAAGAAGGATACTGTACCATATCAGATAGAAAGGGCTATCAAAGACCTAGATATCAGTAAGACTTATATAGCTGGTGGAACTAGCACTATATTTAAGTCTACAGAAGCCAAGCTTCCAGGAGTATTAGAGAGAATGGCAGGTAAGGATAGGTATGAAACATCAGTTGCCATAGCCAAGTCTAAGTTCAAGGATAGCAAGGAAGCCTTTATAGCATCAGGCGAAGAATTTGCAGATGCCTTAGTTATATCACCAATATCTGGTAAGTATAACAAGCCAACACTACTAGCATCAAGAAATAAGAATACTAATGCTGTAGTTAAGAAGTATATACAGGATGCTGGTTTGACTAGTATTATAGCTATAGGTGGAGAAAAGTACCTACCATATAGTGTATTGTTAAATTTAGTTGGTAAATAGACATATAAATAATAAGGGGTTATACAATATTTTAAATAGTATTTCACCTTTTGAAAGGGGGACTACTACACTAAGGTGTAGCAGTCC
>NZ_ADGQ01000048.1 GCF_000147675.1 Peptostreptococcus stomatis DSM 17678
GAAGTTTCCAATGAACCTTCAAAATTGAACAGCAGGTAATTCTCCTTAGAAAGGAGGTGATCCAGCCGCACCTTCCGATACGGCTACCTTGTTACGACTTCACCCCAGTTATCGACGCCACCTTCGACGACTTCCTCCTTGCGGTTGGATAATCGGCTTCGGGTGTTTCCGACTCCCGTGGTGTGACGGGCGGTGTGTACAAGACCCGGGAACGCATTCACCGCAGCATTCTGATCTGCGATTACTAGTAACTCCAGCTTCATGTAGGCGAGTTTCAGCCTACAATCCGAACTGAGAATGGCTTTAAGGGATTGGCTCCACCTCACGGTTTGGCAACCCTCTGTACCACCCATTGTAGCACGTGTGTAGCCCTAAGCATAAGGGGCATGATGATTTGACGTCATCCCCACCTTCCTCCAGGTTATCCCTGGCAGTCTCTCTAGAGTGCCCAACTGAATGCTGGCAACTAAAGACAAGGGTTGCGCTCGTTGCGGGACTTAACCCAACATCTCACGACACGAGCTGACGACAACCATGCACCACCTGTCACCTCAGTCCCGAAGGAAGGGTGTGATTAAACACCTGTCCGAGGGATGTCAAGCTTAGGTAAGGTTCTTCGCGTTGCTTCGAATTAAACCACATGCTCCGCTACTTGTGCGGGTCCCCGTCAATTCCTTTGAGTTTCACACTTGCGTGCGTACTCCCCAGGCGGAGTACTTAATGCGTTAGCTGCGGCACCGAGGGGGGTAACCCCCGACACCTAGTACTCATCGTTTACAGCGTGGACTACCAGGGTATCTAATCCTGTTTGCTACCCACGCTTTCGTGCCTCAGTGTCAGTTGCAGTCCAGAAAGCCGCCTTCGCTACTGGTGTTCCTCCCAATATCTACGCATTTCACCGCTACACTGGGAATTCCACTTTCCTCTCCTGCACTCAAGTCCTCCAGTTTCGGCGGCTTACTACGGTTGAGCCGTAGCCTTTAACCACCGACTTGAAGGACCACCTACGCACCCTTTACGCCCAGTAAATCCGGATAACGCTAGCCCCCTACGTATTACCGCGGCTGCTGGCACGTAGTTAGCCGGGGCTTCCTCACAGGGTACCGTCATTATCTTCCCCTGCAACAGAACTTTACGATCCGAAGACCTTCATCGTTCACGCGGCGTTGCTGCATCAGGCTTTCGCCCATTGTGCAATATTCCCCACTGCTGCCTCCCGTAGGAGTTTGGACCGTGTCTCAGTTCCAATGTGGCCGATCACCCTCTCAGGTCGGCTACTGATCGTCGCCTTGGTGGGCAGTTATCTCACCAACTAGCTAATCAGACGCGGGTCCATCCTATACCGCTAACACTTTGATATATCTGCGATGCCGCAAATATATATTATCATGTATTAGTAAACTTTTCAGTATGTTATCCATGTGTATAGGGCAGGTTACCCACGCGTTACTCACCCGTCCGCCGCTTGGTTTTGCTCAGAATTGAACATTCTAG
>NZ_ADGQ01000047.1 GCF_000147675.1 Peptostreptococcus stomatis DSM 17678
CTACATAATGTTTTTCTTTCACCTGCTTAACTAATATAACACTTTAAACAAAAATATACTTTGAATTGTATTATATTAGTTAAGCAGGTAATTACTACAACAAATTACCTGCTTTCTCTCATATTAAACTATTTTCACAGCTTAATAAGCAGGAGATCCTTTCGGAGAATAATCTGCACAGTCTATTAAACAGTCAAAACGTCCCCATCCTAACCCCTTGCAAGGATCAACTTGTATCTGCACATCGGATAATTCAATTTTATCCTTTATTGCTTCAATCTGCAATCCTTCTTTTTTCTTTTCTTTTTCTAAGATTTTTTTCATAACACATTCCTTTCTACAATATTATATTTTATTCCAATCTAACCTAACAAACTAGTTTTAATATAATTAAATTAGATTAAAATTCTAAATAATGGTTTATATATATTATTTTTTAAACATTGCAATACAAATGTACATATATTATTAGTTTTAATAGTTCAAAATCACTTATTTCTTCAAGCAAAAAATCAAGACAGTCTATTTCAATTCTAAAGAATTCGTTTATTTTTTCAATTAATATACTGATATTATCTCTCCTTACTAACGCACAGTCATATATAATATTCATATTTCTTATATTATCCAAATTAGATATATTATTGAAATTCTCTTTCATGACTTTTTTAATACCGTATTCAATATACTCAATCTTATAATCAAGGTTATTAACACCTGTCACTTCACTTATATTACTCATATTATTAAGTTTATCTTTTTTTAATTCATTTAACATAACCTTTTTTATTCTTTTTATATAACTATCTTTTAACTCAAGTACTGCATCACTTATTAATTCTTTTTCCATTTCATAATAAGATAAATTGTTATTTTTTTTCAATATATTCGCTACAATCCCTGTAGCAATAGCACACCCCTTACTGCTTTTACCAAAATGTGTCACACCATCTTTATACTTTATAAATATTTCTTTAGTATTTACACACATTTGTATTTTTTCATTCTTGTTGTATGTGTATTCATCATTATTATATATATTATCATTACCATCTACACCAATCACACTTTCAAATGTTGCTGGTATACACATATTTTCCTCATCATATCTATGTTTTGCAGACAGAATAATTTTACCTTGTTGGGTCAACCTATCACATACCTCACATATATCATTTCTATATTTTTGATTTATTGTAGATGCCGATATATTTATTAATTTAACATCATAGTCCAATAGTTTTTTTAACGCTTGTAAGAGTTTTAAAGATGATGTACAACCATCATTTTCAAATATATTAATCGGATAAATTAAAACATCTTTACATATGTCTACAATAGTCTTACACACAAGAGTACCATGTTCATCATTATTGTATACTATTTCGTTCACTTGTATTTCAGGTATAATTTCATAATATCCTCTTAAATCTTCATCTTTCGTATCAATGCTAGTATCAATTACTGCTATTTTAATAATCTGTTTGTTCTCCATTTCAACTCCATATCTTTAGTTGCATATATTTATTTCTTTTACAATTGTGTTCAAACCTAATATCATCATCAATTATATTATAAATCATTGCTGGACATGGCATACAAAAAACATTTATATTACATGACTTACATTTTTCAATATTCGTAGTTTTAAAATTATTGATCTTTTTTAATTGTTCTAACTCTCTTCTTAAATTATATTTTCTATTCAAATTAGCTTCATAATCCAATATATTGTACATTTTAAATTCCTCATACTCTAAATTTGGGCAGGGATATACATCTCCTTTTCTATCAATACTTATTTGTGTCAAACCAGCCTTACATCGATTTGTTGTAAAACTGGTATTTGACTTCTCATACTCAAAGTCAATATAATTAATATCAAGCAAGTTCTCAACATACCTTTCATGATTATTTTTTCCACGTCCAACATTATAGAAATACCTTAACATATATGATACATTCATTTCATCGCAAAACTCAATAAAATTTTTTTTCTGATTTATATTGTCTTTCCCAAGAACCATTGATAAGCTTATCTTTTCTAAGCCACACATTTGTAGTTTTTTTACCACAGCAACAACTTTATCATAAACACCATATCCTCTAATTCTAGAAACGGTTTTATCATCATATCCATCTACACTAATTTCTATAGCATGCAAAATCTTAGCTAATATTTCAGCATCATTATCTTTTATTAATGTAGCATTTGTGGATAGTATTATTTTGCCTGAAAATTTTTGTTTTAAATAATTAAGTATATCAAAAATATCATTTCTCATCATTGGTTCTCCACCAGAAATAATTACTATATCTGGGCTCATTAAAACAATTCTATCAATAATATTTTTACAATCTGATGTTGTCAAATATTCATTGGCCTGTAGTTCTGATTCTGCACAACAGTATTCACAACTTAGGTTACATCTATTTGTTATTGAAAAAACAACTTTGTATAAACCTAAGGATTCAATATCATAATCTACACCTGCCAAACCTATTTTTTCTAGCAATTCTATTAATTTTAAATAATATCTTCTATCTTCATCTACCATAAACTTCATCGCAACATCTTCCAAAGCTATTCTATTCTCCGATGCATAGTTTAAAATATCGTAACATTCTGTGGGAATTTTAATCCACTGTCCGCTCACCTTATTTGAAAGCAAGACTACTCTTTCTGATTCAACTTTGTCACATAAATAATCCCTAAAATATCTTTTCTTCATCACAATCTCACCTGATTTTCTATATTTTCCTGCAACATTCTACTTACGTCTATACTAATTCTTTCCATAGCACACATAATTGGTATATTATTTTCGTATTTTCCTGTAACTACTTTATTAATAAACTTACATCTCTTCGTTGTGCAAAATTCTTTTCTTGTACATTCATTACATATAAAATTATCAATATAGTTTATTGCAAAAATTTCTCTTTCTGATATAACCTTATTATTATGTACATTCCCAATTACCATATCTTTATGACCCACACATACTGTGCATGGATACAAATCTCCATTAACATCAATTGCATAACTCACAACCCCTCCAAAACAAGCACCTTTTTTTACATTTAAAGAATATAAGTCAATAAGATTTATATATGCTTTTTTTAGATTTTTTTTTCTACTTAATAGTTTCATCAGTTCCATTCTTATGATTTCTATATGTCTGTTTTCCCACCCTGTATTCTTATAATCCATAGAAACAACTATATCAGTAAGTCCTAAGTTTACAATCTCTGTAATACTTTTACATATATCACTTGCAGTTTCAGGAGTTATTGTCATCCTTATTCTAATATTTTTATTCCTAGATAATACACTCTTCAATTTTTTTATTACAATGTCAAATGTGCCACTGCCATCAGAAAAAATCCTATTTTCATCATTTATTTTCTTTACTCCATCCATGCTAACTGACAGGAAATCTATTTTTTTACATAAAAAATCTATATTTTCATTATTTATTAGAGTTCCATTAGTTGTCATATGATAAATTATTTTTCTATCTGAGACTTTATTTTCCAGTTCTTCACGAATATATTTCACCAAATCAAAATTTAATAGAGGTTCACCCCCATGAAAAATTATTACTAATGGCCTATCAATATTTTTTTCTGTCAAACGCTCTAAAATGAATTTTATGACCTTATCAGCAGTTTCAATACTCATATCATCTCTTCTATCTAGATTGTCTTCATAGCAATATTTGCAACGTAAATTACACTTTTGTGTCACAAAAATGGTAAATTTCATTAACTCTCTCCCCACACAATTCTACCTATATTATATTTCATACATCTACACCATTCATCATGAAGTGAGTCACTATCCTTTATTAAATCTACCTTCGCGGGACATTTCAAGCAAAATAAATTTACATCACATTTCTTACACTTATCATAATAGTATGGATATATTTTTTTAAATTTATATACCCAGCAAAACCATCTAAATTATTTAACTTAATCTTATTAATTATCTTCATATCCATACTACTTCCAAGTCTATAACTTGATTTTACCAAAGAAGGGCATGGATACATTTCTCCATCGTAATTAATAAAC
The DNA here is from genome assembly GCF_000147675.1 of Peptostreptococcus stomatis DSM 17678. Lineage (GTDB taxonomy): Bacteria > Bacillota > Clostridia > Peptostreptococcales > Peptostreptococcaceae > Peptostreptococcus > Peptostreptococcus stomatis. The sequence continues at coordinate 4,081 of NZ_ADGQ01000047.1, forward strand.
AGCTGTTCCTCACAGGCATTACATGAAAATGGAGTGTATTTGTTGTAGCTATTATTATCTGTATCCAGCATATACTCATTAATTGTAGAAATAGATAGAGGTAAGAACGACTCATCTTCAGTAAATATACTTTTATTACTTATCCCTCTTCCTACGGGCTCAAAATATCTTTCAATTGGTATTGTATTCATATTTTTATTTAATAATCTAAATTCCTCAAATTTATCAATGTTTTTTTGATCAAATACCATCGATAGAGTAATATTGTAGAAATTTTTCTCATGCAATAAATTCACTGTATTAATGACTTTATTAAATACATTTTTACCACGTATGAGTGAACAACTTTTTTCATCAACCCCATCCAAACTCATATCAATTCTATCAAAATTTTTCACTATAAATTCTACATTATTTTTATTTATCAAAGTACCATTTGTTGATAAATATAGTTCTTTACATATTTTATTATTATTAATATAATTCACTATTTGATAAAAATCTTCTCTGACCAATGGTTCCCCACCAGTTAGTATTAATCTTCTCGTATTTAACAATGCAATATTATCGAGGATAAAACATATATCATTATACTTAAGTTTATCGTTTTCATTGGGACTAGAATGCGAAGCACAGTGTACACACTTCAAATTACATCTATTGGTTAGAGCTAGATAAATATCTTTAAAATAAACTTTATCACCACACCTACCATTGCTTAAAATTTTTTTATCTTTCAACATGTTTATCACTTCTCTTATGTAATTTTTATCTTCCTCTCTATCAAAACACTCGACAAAATCTCCTATAGTCATATTATTTTCATTTGCATAACAAAAATATTCAAAAACCTCTCTATTTAATCGCACACTAGTTTTATACTTTTTTCTATGAATAATAACCTTTCTATCTCTATTCAAAATTATTAGGTCATTGAAATCGAACTTTAAAATATCCTTTTTTTTCATACTCATTATTATTTCATCATTCCTCATGCCATTTACCTCAACCCTTCAAGGTTATTTTATTAACATCAATGCTTAGTCTTTTTAAAATTTTATTTCCATTCTCAAACTTAAATTTCTTTCCTCCATATGTCAATAATTGATTCATACTTATAAATAAAACCATATGTTCCAATTTTCTTTACTTCAATTTTACATCCAAGCATATCAAAGTCTTTAAGTATTATTCTTTTCTATTAGTTTTTTACCAACTGTAATCTAACTATATTTCCACTTATCTTATTAGTGTTAATATCCATCACATCAAAACCATATCAAACATGTCAAGGAATTGTTTAGAATTCAATTTACCTAAACCTTTCTTCCCACTATATGCACACATTTGCCATTTATAAAAGATAATGTATGAATGATACAGAATTAAATACTCTGTCTACCTAGGAATTATATTAGATTCTTTCATAACTCACCAACACCTTTGGTATCACTATAAGCATATTTTTACCACTATTTTAGTCGTATGTTGAAATGAGCAATAGTTCAACTATCTATTTTATATTATAAACATCTTATATATATAAGTCAACACTTAAATTATATAAGCAAATATTCAAATTATAGATTTTTTAAATTTTTTCTATTTTAACAACATATTTATATAAAGATATAAGCTTATATATAATTAATAATAACGGTTGTAGAAAGGTGTAAAAAACCTTGAAAAGCTAAAAAATATGTGGTAAATTCACTGAAATATGACTATACGAATGCAATTGTGAAGGGTTGAAAATGTCAATATCAAAATGTACAATTTGTCTCAACTCTCTTATCATCAATTAAGGGCTCTCTGTCAAATATTTGCTTGAATTAGAAAAGAATGGCTCTATGTCAATT
>NZ_ADGQ01000046.1 GCF_000147675.1 Peptostreptococcus stomatis DSM 17678
CTTACTCTAGGAGTGATTGTATTTAGATAGTCAGGAACCAACTCAACAAACTCTTTCATTGCTTTTCTGTGTTCATTATAAACTTCTATACTTGCTTGAATGCTTTCATCAGTTATTTCATGGCCACAGATTTCTTCTAACTTAGTCTTAACTGTAGTGTATTCGCTAACTAAGTAGTCTTTACCAGCCTGGATCTTTCTGTTCTGAGGGAAAGCAAAACCTATCATAGGTATTTCCTTAACACCAGACTTCCAGTTCTGAGTAAGTGTTATAAGTGTATCACAGTGACATGGTATTATGGCACCAGACAAGCCCTTAAAGCTTCCCTTTAGACCATATTCCATGATAGCCTGGATTATTGAACAACAGAATGCTGGAAAATATTCCTTAGCTCTTTCTATTGCAGTATTACCACCCCAAGTTCCCATTGGTATCATACCAGAAGCATGAACTATTTCCTTTGGAGTATACACTGGAAAACATCCTATAACTTTCTTACCTTCTTTTAGATATCCATCTAATAATGCATTTGGGTTATTTGCAGCATATTCGAATTTAGCAATCAATTCTTTAACAGTCATTACTGAGCACCTCCATCATTCTTTCTTTCTTCCATAACTTCTACTAGCCCTTCTAGTCTTGTTTCAAACTGTGCCTTAGCGAAGTTTCTAGGGTCGGCCTGGTCACCGTCAAATCCTGCATATGGTAATCCAGTCTGCTCAGCTATTCTTCTCTGCATTTCGTACTGTACGAAAGACATCAACTTACAACTTCTATTCATATGATAGAAAGCACCATCACAGTTCCCGCCCTTAAGAGCGTTAACTCTGTACTCTACCATAGTTTCTATGTTAACGTTGTTGAACATTGTACTGTAAGCTCTAGCCATTCCATCTAGGTCATTTACATCATAAATCAATGCCCAAGCATGTGGATAAACTGAACCAGTCATATTTACACCCTGCTTAGATAGAGATTTCATCTTGTAACCAATATGTGGCCAACATGGAATACCTTCCATCATGATTCTGTACTTTTCTTCACCCCTAAATGAAGTCTGTCCAGTCCTAGCATTTTCTTCAAGTTCTTCGATAAGTAACTTAAATGCTTCAGTAGTTTCCTTCTTACCTCTGGCTGCAACTATAGCTGCCATGTAGTTAAATAAGTCGAAACCATTCATTGGAGATGGGAAGTTACCTTCTGGTAGACTCATTGAGTACTTCCATAACTTACCATTTTCAGAAGATATCTTCATAACTTCTTCTAATCTCTTTGGATCGAATTTCTTGCCTGAAATTTTTTCAAGCTGCCTTATAGCTTCTTCAAACTGTCCTCTTAGGTACTTGATTCTACTTTCAGTAACCTCAGTTTCTAGGTTGTAAGCTGTATCTATCATTATAAGAGGTATGTTTAATTCTCTAGAAATATTTTCATACCACTTTATAACTTCATTACAAATGTTGTTACAGCAACATAGGAAATCTGGCTCTGGCATTGGTAGAGCATCTGAATGTCCCTTTAAAAGAACACCAAAGTTTGTTCTAGCATATGCACATAGGTCATTTGAATATCCTTCACCTTCAGATAGTTCACAAAGTTCTAGTGATTCTCTCTTAGCTGCAACACCCGCCGCGTGGTTTTCAGGGTATAATAACTGAAGGTCAAATATTTCAGCTAATTCCTGAGGGAAAACTGATGTTGACCAACCTATTGGTCTACCAGCTTCCTTTTCTTTAAATGCATTATCATACTGTGCTTGCAATACGTCAGCTATGGCTGTTTTTGCATCTTTCTTTACATTTGCTTCCATCATCAACACCTCCAAAATTCTTTACTTAATGATACCTTTTTCCTTTAATTCTTCGAATTCAGCACCACTAACACCAGCACTTTCTAGTACTTCCTTAGTATGTTCACCGAACTTAGGGGCTCTTACATATTCGCCTCTCTTGTTTTCTGTAAACATTACTGGCGTGTTGAATACAACACCTTCATTACCACTTTCGAATGTATGTTTGATTAGGCAGTCATTAGCCCAGCACTGTTCATCAACTAGTACTTCATCAGTTGTAGCTAGTTTTTCGTAAGGTATACCAGCTGCCTGAAGTCTTGCACACCATTCGTCTATAGGTCTCTTTATAAATTCTTTTTCTAATATTTCAACGAATTCTTCTACGTAGTTAACTGCACTCTTCATTGTGCTATACTTACTACCTATTAGGTCAGGTCTTTCTATTACTGTGTTACAGAAGTTAGGGAACCACTTGTCATACTGCATGAACGCTACCTGCAACCATCTATCATCAGCACACTTGAATGTAGTATTGATTGGGTTAGGTGGGTTCTTTCTAGTGATTGGCATTCTGTATCCGTAATGAGCTGCAGATACCATGATACCCATACCAAATACTGCTGTATGGAATAGAGAAACTGTTACTCTTTCTCCCTTTCCTGTTTCTTCTTTCTTACGTAGAGCTGCTAATACACCCGCTGCCAAACTGATACCTGCATAGTGGTCACCAAGACCTGCTACTGGGTTACATGGAGAACCGCCTTTTTCCATCAAACTCATTGAAACACCACCTCTTGCGAAGTATGCTGTGTAGTCGAACGCTGGATTATCCTTAGCTGGACCATTTTCTCCGTATCCTAGCAAGTGAGCATATATAATGTGTGGAGCTCTCTTCTTAACTTCTTCATAGTTAAGACCACTTCTGTCAAGAGCCTTCTGTCTAGTATTTGTCAAGAAAATATCTGCATCATCAAGTAACTTATAGATAACTTCAACACCTTCCTTAGTACCAGTGTCAATTACAATACCCTTCTTACCTGAGTTTTCGATTTCAAACATTGGATTTTCTTTTTCATCAGTTGGGAAACACCACTGTATACCAACAAATCTCATTGTGTCTCCAAATGTAGGCTCAATCTTGATAACTTCTGCACCCCAGTCAGCTAGCAATCTACCACATATTGGCGCCGCAACGAAGTTTGCGTACTCAATTACTCTTACACCTTCCAAAGGTAATCCTATTTTTGTCATTTTCTCTACCTCCCAAAAATTGTTAATTTAATATAATTTGAAGTCCCTGACTTTCTATATCTTATATCAGCAAATACCATGCCAACTTTTTAATCCCTAGAAATTGTACATATTTTTTCACATTTTATAAATTTACATAAGTACATATAATTTTACTAAAGCTACTAAATCTAATAGGCTAGTATGGTATGGGCAAAGCTTTGCCAAACATAAAAAAGCCTTTTCAATTATAGAAAAGGTTTGTTTTTGACTTATTTTTATTAATATTGATTATTATTATATGGCATTTTGCAAATATATATAAGATATTTTTGCATTTTGCAAATATGATTTCGTTTCAATTTAACATGTTTTTTTATACAGGTTAATAAAATAACATTTTTCCATCTTTTATTAACTAAATGTTGTTTTTTTACCAAAAACCAGTGTTTTATTTTTTATAAGCAGTTTTTTTAAAAAAATGGGATATTTGCAAAATGCAAATATCCCTTAATAAGTCTATTTTTTGTTTAATTTTCTACACCAATTTTCAGGTATATATGGAAACTATTCTACTTCTTCTCCATCTAAAACTCTCTGTCCATACCACTTATGGTCTGGATGTTCTCTCCTGAACTTTCTGTTTTTGTAAACCCCTATTGTCAAGAATGGTATAACTATAACAAATATACCTAGGTAGCCACAGTAACCATATCCAAACTTAACTATATTAGTAAGACCTGTAGATGAAATTACTACTGCAATCACAATAATCATCACTGCTGTAAATACTCTTCTCTTCTGTCTTGTCTTTAAAAATGCTAGTTTTTCATGTTCTTCAAACCTATTGACCAAACCGAATATACAAGTTACACCTGTTGATATCAAGCATAGGAATAGAGAAACCTGGTAGGCAACCGCTATGGCTGCATTACCTGTATGCTTAGCAACATATAGTGTTGGTAGAGTCATTTGACCTGCTGCACTAAATTCCTTAAACCAACCTAGTAGCATTGTAACAGCTAGACCTAGGGCAACTGCATTCATTAAGAAGGAAAGTGCCATGGCTGCTGTGGCCTGCTTTTCGCTCTTTAAAAGTTCTCTCGAAGCCGCAGCTAGCGAAGGAATTACAACTGACTGGAATCCAGCATATGTAAATATTAGGATAAATGGCTTAATAGATGCACCACCCCATACTTCTCTAGTAGACATAATACGACTAATTTCACCAGTTCTCATGCTTATACCAGTTAGGAATATAGTCAAACAGCATATCATGATTATAATCGACATTATACCTGCAGCACTTGATACAACTACCGCACCATAGACGGTAAGGATCAGCAACACAAGACCTACTATTATAATAGATACGATATACGGTATACCCATTGTCTGGAAAACTGCTGCTGCACCTGCAATTACTGCACCAACAGCGATTATAACCATTAGGTAGTAGTATATTTCCCATAAAATTTCTAGTTTTGGATAAGGATCCCAAAGACGTCTAAACAAGTCTTTATAATTCTTACAGTCGTAGTTATTATACATTACAATTGCTTCTCTTAGGGAAACTGTCAATAATACCATTGCTAATACTGCAGTAATTGGTGCTGTCCAACCAAATTGAACATAATACTGTGTTTCCTGGTTCCCTGTAGCAAAACCTCCACCTGCATGTGAGCCAAATAATACGGCTGCTACACCGAATATGGCGCCAAATGATCCAATCGTTTTAGCTTTTTTCATGTCAAAATTCCTCCTTAAATTATTGAAAGGTAAATACAATTCCTTTCACATTTATTTAAGGCAAATTTTATGCCAAAATCTATGTTTTTTATAAGTAGTTCTAATTTTACTCTTATTTCATTAAATTTTTACTCTGACATTCTTTATTTTATATCTTATAGTTTAATATATCCACTTTTTATCTTCCTATATACAGTTGATGGATTTATACCCACTGCCTTGGCAGCCTTGGTTATATTGCCATATTTTTTCACCGCATTCTTTAAAATTTCTTGTTCGACAATCCTATGAGCATCATCTATATTCATTATATCTTTTATAATCAGGCTCTTCTCTCCACTATCCTCGATTATTGAAGATAACTTATCCTCAGTTTTTTTGCTATCTATTATATCCTCGTTACTTTCAAGGGTAAGTATTCTTTCAACCTGTTCTAGGTATATATTTTCCTGTGGTGACAGGATAACCAACCTTTCCACTACGTTTTTAAGTTCTCTTATATTACCCTTCCAGTCATTTTCTACCATTCTAGCCCTGGCTTCACTTGAAAGGCTTACCTTCCTATTATACCTCTCGTTAAAATAATTTATATAATAATCTGTGATAGGCAGGATATCATCCCTCCTGTCCCTCAAAGGCGGTATAACAACTGGTATTACATTTAGTCTATAGTAAAGGTCCTGCCTGAAGATTCTTTCATCCCTCAACTCATCAAGAGTCTTGTTTGTGGCACATACATACCTTACATTTATATTCTTAGACTTGGTGCTACCAATCCTCATTATAGCATTTTCCTGGATGGCACGCAGAAACTTCTTCTGGGTCTTTAATGGCATCTCACCTATTTCATCCAGAAATAGGGTACCACCATCTGCAGCCTCCATTAGACCCATCTTACCTTCCTTGTTTGCTCCAGTAAAGGCCCCCTTTTCATAACCAAATAGTTCTGACTCTATAAGTTCTTCTGGTATTGATGCACAGTTAATGCTTACAAAAGGACCATTACACCTCTTACTCTTAGACCAGAGACTCCTTGCTATAATTTCCTTACCAACACCAGATTCTCCCATTATAAAGATAGAGGCATCTGAAGGGGCAACCCTCTCTACTATAGCCTTTACCTGTTTCATCTCTTCACTAGAACTTATATACTCTACCACATTTTCATTATTTTCACTTGATATTTTGGCCAGGTTGATCAACCTTGATACATCACGGCCTGTCAAAACTCCCCCCTTAAAATTGCCATTTACATCATAGTGGGGAATTGCAGTATAGGATATGACCTTGCCATTAGGGTAGACAATTTCCCTGTATACCTTCTTTTTTTTCTGTATCATCTCTGTTATTACAGGGTTAGACACCTTGCCATCTCTGACTAGTTCATCAATACTCTTTTTCAAGACATCCTTCCTCTTAAAGGGTAGCAACTGATCACATATACTATTCATTTTCTGCAATATTCCCATTTCATTGAAGACAACTATTATCTCGTCTATATGTTCAATTACGTTTTTTATACCTGCATCTATGGTTAGGTCGTTATTGAAGATATACCAGTAACAAACCCCCTTACCATCTATCGTAACTTCATATTTTTTACCTATTAGAGATGTATTCCTTATCCTAAAGGACATGGGACCTGATGTTTTTTCTAAAAACTCTTCTATATCTAACTGTCTAGTATTATCCAGGTTTCTAAAACCTAAAAAATCACAAACAGACCCTATTTGCTTATTTTGACAGAGGATAGTTCCATCCTCAAAAGAAACTAGGGATGGTAAATCCATATTCATCGTTATACTAATCAAAAGAGATTTTTCCATATATTTCTCCCTTCTCAGCCTAAAAATCCTCTTACACCTTGTATTTTAACCAGGATTAACCTGACAAAATACCCCTATATAAATAATAGCACAGATATTTGATTTCTTAAATACCTGTGCTATTTAAACTTACTTATTCACCTATAATCTAGGCCTATTCACTCTGTAATTATGGTTAAATAGTATTTTTGTCTACTTAAAGACTAAAGTTTATCTACCACAACAGTTCTTATACTTCTTTCCGCTTCCACATGGACAAGGATCATTTCTACCGACCTTTTCTTCCATATGTTCTGGCTTAGACTTACTTGGATTTCTATCTACCCCATCCATATCAGGAGATTCTAGGCTATCTACATCAACTACAGCCTTTCTCTCAACTGGAACTTCTATTTGTATATTGAATAGGTAAGAAACTGTATCTTCTCTGATTAGCTTGTTCATTTCATCAAACATGTCAAAGCCTTCCATCTTGTAGGCTATAACTGGGTCTATCTGGCCAATTGCCCTCAGACCAATACCCTGACGTAACTGGTCCATAGCATCTATGTGGTCTATCCAGTGGTTGTCTACTGACTGAAGCAAGATTACTCTTTCTACTTCCCTCATCCTCTCAGACCCTATAAACTCTTCCTTTTCAGTATATAGGTTCAATAGTCTATCATATGTGGCTTCTAAAGCTTCTGATGATGTCATACTTGAAAAATCAAGGTCATCAATTACACCACCTGGTAGGTACTTCCTATACATATGGGCCCTGTAACCAACATGATCAAATACTTCATTTTCATCAGTATATATGGCCACAGCTTCTGTGATCACATCCCTCATCATTATCTGGATTTGATCCTGTAGGTTTTCCCCAGATAGAACTCTCTTTCTTTCTGCATAGATTATTTCTCTCTGCTTGTTCATTACATCGTCATATTCAAGGACATGCTTTCTGATACCAAAGTTCTTTCCTTCGACCTTCTTCTGGGCATTTTCGATTGACTTAGTAAGCATCCTGTGTTCTATTGGAGTTTCATCATCAAGGCCTAACTTTTCAAGTATACCCTGGACTCTTTCACTACCAAATAGTCTCATCAAGTCATCATCAAGACCTATGTAGAACCTAGATTCACCTGGGTCACCCTGACGACCAGCACGACCTCTCAACTGGTTGTCTATTCTACGAGACTCATGTCTCTCTGTACCTAATATACATAGACCACCAGCTTCTATAACTGCCAACTGTTCAGCATCAGTCTGTACCTTATATTCTTCATACAACTTCTTGTATGTCTTTCTAGCCGCATCATATTCTTCATTAGCCTCAACACCAGCTACTTCATTGGCTGAATTTACCCTGTTGATCATTTCATCAGTAAAGTTTAACCTCTTCATCTCCTTAAGGGCCATGAATGATGGGTTACCACCTAATAGGATGTCGGTACCTCTACCTGCCATATTTGTTGCAATTGTAACTGCACCTAACCTACCTGCCTGAGCAATTATCTCTGCTTCCTTTTCATGGAACTTGGCATTCAAGACTTCATGGGCTATACCCTCTTCTGTCAAAATACTTGAAAGCAACTCGGACTTTTCTATTGATACAGTACCCACTAGGACTGGCTGGTTTCTTTCATGTCTTTCCTTTATATCTCTGGCAACTGCCCTGAACTTAGCCAACTGGTTGGCATATACAGAGTCTGCTAGGTCCTTTCTCAACAATGGTTTGTTAGTTGGAACCTGGAATACGTCCATCTTGTATATTGATTTGAATTCTTCTTCCTCTGTCTTGGCTGTACCTGTCATACCTGATAACTTTGTATACATTCTAAAGTAGTTCTGGAATGTAATTGTAGCAAGTGTCTTAGACTCTCTCTGTATAGTCAGACCTTCCTTGGCTTCTATGGCCTGGTGCAGACCATCAGAATACCTTCTACCAAACATCAAACGACCTGTAAATTCATCAACGATTATAATTTCATCATCCTTGGCTACATAGTCAACATCCTTCTTCATTATCGTATGGGCCTTTAGGGCCTGGTTGATGTGGTGGTAAAGTTCTGTATGCTCCATAGTAGTTATATTGTCTACATTGAAGTATACTTCCGCCTTCTTTATACCAGTCTCTGTAAGAGAAACTGCCTTATCCTTTTCTTCCTTTTCGTAGTCATCCTCATTCAATGTAAGTATAAATACATTGGCATCTGAATATAGGTGGGTAGACTTGTCCCCAGGTCCTGATATGATAAGTGGTGTCCTGGCCTCATCGACTAGGATAGAGTCGACCTCATCGACAATAGCATAGTGAAGCCCCCTCTGAACCATCTGCTCTTCATGTATAACCATGTTGTCCTTTAGGTAGTCAAAGCCATACTCATTGTTAGTACCGTATGTAATATCACAGTCATACTGCTGCTTCCTAAGCTGAGGTGACTGGCCATGAACTATTACACCTACAGACAAACCTAAGAATTCATATATCTTTGCCATCTGGTCACGGTCACGCTTTGCAAGGTAGTCATTTACTGTTACAACGTGCACACCCTTACCTTCTAGGGCATTTAGGTATACCGGACAAGTGGCAACAAGAGTCTTACCTTCACCTGTCTTCATCTCAGCTATACGTCCCTGGTGTAAAACCATACCACCTATTAGCTGGACTTTAAAGTGTCTCATACCCAATATTCTTGTAGAAGCTTCCCTCACAACTGCAAAGGCATCTACTAGTATATCATCTAATGTTTGTCCATTTTTTAATCTTTCTTTAAACTCAGGTGTCATGGCCTGAAGTTCTTCATCTGTCATAGCTGAATACTTTTCACCGGCCGCATCTATCTGATCAGCAATCTTACTGAACTGCTTTAAATCTTTTTTATCTGCCATATTAAATAGGCTGTCTAAAAAACTCATTCACGTCCTCCTTTTTGTTTACTTGCAAAATTATTCGTACATAGTCTATTTTATCATAAATTTATGATAAATAGTATATTTTTTTCATATACTTATGAATTTCGTATTTGGGTTACCACTATGCTAAGATCTCTTTATATCATTTTATTTTTCTATATCTTTGTGATACAATATTAATTAAATTAATAAATAAACTATATGTAGGATAAAAAGGATTATAAAAAAACAAAATATCAACAAAAATGACTTTATTGAAGCCCAGGTAACAGATATTATAGATGGAGATACCATAAAAGTTTCCTACAATGATAGAGAATATGAGCTAAAGATGATTGGTGTTAATAGCCCTGAAACTAATGATCCCACAGAGAAAGAAATCATTGATAAAATGTTTAATGCAAAACTAGTAAAAGAAGGATATGCATAGACTTATACATATCAATCAGATAGCAAATATTGCATAGTATGATATCTGGCATTGAATAGATATTTAGTCTTGCTTTTTGTTTAAATCTAATATATCATGAAGATATTGTGGTAATTTAAAATACAAATTAATTACTAAAATAAAATTTAGATGGAGGGAGGACTCAATGAAAAAAACTATTAGCTTAAAATCTGAAAGCCTTAGAGATATTAGAACTATAACCGGTTCAGCCCTGATGATTGCCTTAGCCGTAATTATTGACTTTTTCAGGATTGTATTTTCAAATATCATGGAGATATCTTTTAGCTTCTTGGCTCTGGCCTTGACTGGTATGCTATACGGACCACTTATAGGTGGTGTAGTAGGGGGTGTTTCGGATATAATACAGTACATAGTAAGACCTAGTGGACCATTTTTCCCAGGTTTTACCCTAAATAACATCCTTTCCGGAGTTATCTTTGGTCTTTTCTTGTACAAGCAGAAATTAACTGTAAAGCGTATAACTATATGTGTCTTGATAGAAGGTATAATCACCGTCTTAATCCTTACACCAATATGGTTAAATATACTTTATGGGGCAAAGCTATTTGCTATACCTAGATTGATAAGATTTATAGTCATGTTACCTATAAAGGTTGGTCTTATCTATGCCTTTGGCAGGGTAATGGAAAACCAGAAATTATTTGAAAAATTTAGGGCTGCCTAAGTCCTATAATAAAGACTAGAGCCTCCTAATATTTCGGGAGGCTCATATTTTGTAAACAAAAAAGCTTTTTACTGGTAGCTATTACTAGTAAAAAGCTTTTTGTATTTAGCTGACCTGGTCTTTGACCCCACACTCGCCTGCTGGAACTTTCGCTTTGGGGTTACCGCACTACTAATCCTCTCGATTTTCTCGGCAGGACTTACTTCTAAGCCGCGCCATGCTCACCCTCCAATTTTTAGGAGTAGCTTACGTGGATCCCTTTGCCCGCGACTGGCTTGGACTTGCAACCACAGACCTAAATACTTTATCTAGTTTATAATTTAAAGCCCTACTTGTCAATATCTTTTTCATATTTTCCTGTCAAAAAGGTTAAAGATACTACTTCTTGGGCTCCTGCAAGCTTTAAAACCTTGGCCATTTCATCAACAGTAGATCCCGTTGTAAATACATCATCTACCAGGAGTATATTTTTGTTTACTATTAGGTCCTTCATTTCTTCCTTTATTAAAAAAGAATTTTTCAAGACCCTCCTTCTTTCTTGAGATGATAGGCCATGTAGCTTGTCAGTATTCTTCACCCTGTCAACAAGTCCAACCATTGGTAGACCTAGTAGGCTCGATATGTAGGTCCCTATCTTCTCTGCCTGATTAAAACCCCTTGCCTCCATCCTTTTTTTGTTTAGTGGTACATAGGTGACTATATCCATCCTACCTACCAGGTCTGAATTTGACTCTTGAAGTCTGTCCGCCATTATATTTGCTATTATTTTAGCCATATAGGTCTTGCCACTATACTTTAATTTAAAAACCATTAGCTTGGATAGGTCTCCGTATTCTATAAAGCTAATATTCCTATCAAATAGAAAGTTCTTCCCCTGGCAATAGGGACACTTTTCTACGGGCCTGTCAACTTCAAGACTGGTATTTATCGTGGGTTTTCCACAATAGTCACAGGAATTGTGTATAAATATAATCTTTTCTAGGCACTTTTTACACATAGAGTACCTGTTGGACCTAGATATCGGCATTTCACAAAAGATACAGTTTAAGTTCTGTGGATAAATTATATCCAAAATGTATTTCCAGATTTTTTCAAACATAAAAGCCCCCTTAATAGAAGGCAATTACGAATACAGTATATTAAGTTAAAAAAACTAGCTACGTTAATTTATTATACATGGACCAGGATAAATCCTGCCTCTAGTCTTCAACTATTGAATTTAATTTGAAACTAGCCAACTTATAGGACAGGTTTGAATACCTATCTTGGTTCATGTTATTAGATATCATATAGTCCAGATACTTCTTGTTACCAACTATAACCACCAGCTTCTTGGCCCTGGTAACTGCTGTATAGAGAAGGTTCCTACTCAGTAACATAGGTGGTCCCCAGGTCATAGGAATAACAACTATGGGGAATTCACTACCCTGGCTCTTGTGAACAGTTGTACAAAAACAGTGGTCAAGCTCTGACAATTCATCATACTTGTACTTGAATATCTTGTATTCATCAAATAGGACATACATGGACTTGTTTTGCTTATCTATATGGTAGATATAACCAATATCCCCATTATAGATACCCTCTCCATAGTCCGTATTTTTTTCGTTTTCCCACTTTTTAGAGTAGTTGTTTTTTATCTGCATAACCTTGTCACCTACCCTAAAGGTCCTCTTCAAAAGCTCTACTTCCTGCCTCTCTCCCTTAAAAGGGTTTAAGGCTTCCTGTAGTTGTATATTTAGGTTATGTACACCTGCCAGACCCTTACGCATTGGCGATAGTACTTGGATATCCTTGATTGGGTCAACCTTATAAAAACTTGGCAACCGCCCCTTGACCAGGCTCTTGATTTCTTCCAATATGTCTATATCCTCTTCCTTATTTATAAAGTAGAAATCTGTATCCTTTTTATTGGCAACAATATCCTGACCCCGATTAATCCTATGGGCATTGACAATTATGTCGCTTTCCTGGGCCTGCCTAAATATCTCCGTCAACCTTATAGTAGTGATGATACCTGAGGATATAATATCCCCCAGCACATTACCTGCCCCTACTGACGGCAGCTGGTCTCCATCACCAACCAGGAGTAGCCTAGTCTTAGGTGAAGTGGCCTTTAGTAGGGCATCCATCAAGAATATATCTATCATAGAGGATTCATCAACTATAATGACATCTGCCTCTATGGGCTCTTCCTCATTTTTCATAAATATAGATCTGTCATCTGCATCAAAGGCCATCTCTAAGAGCCTGTGGATGGTCTTGGCCTCCTTACCAGTTGTTTCGGTCATCCTCTTGGCAGCACGCCCAGTTGGGGCAGCTAAGGCGACCTTGTTCTTATTTAGGCTAAATAGGTTTATAATGGCATTTATTGTGGTAGTCTTACCCGTTCCCGGTCCACCGGTCAAGACCATGACCCCATTTTCAAAGGCGGCCCTGACAGCCATCTTTTGGTTATAATCTAGAAAAATGGACTGGTCTTCTTCAAAAGACTCAATTTCCCTATCTATATCTATCTTTAAGTCCCTGTGTTCATAGGAATTCAGTCTAATCAACCTATTACATACATCTACCTCTGCCTTGTGGTACTTGGCCAGGTATATTATATTATAGTCGCCAAGTCTTTCGATGACTATCTTCCTCTCTAGGGCCATCTCATATATCATGGAATCAATCAAGTCCACATCAAGGTCTAGCAACTTTTGAGATTCAGACCTAACCAGGTCTTCCGGTAAAAAGGTATGACCACTATTTATAGAATTTTTCAGGATATGGAGGATTCCTTTTTCTATCCTGTACTCGGAATCTTTTTCTACCCCGGATTTCTGGGCTATATCATCTGCTATAGTAAATCCTATACCAACCACCCTGTCGACCAGGAGGTATGGGTTGGTCCTAATTACATCCAAAGACTTCTCTCCATAGATCTTGTAGATCTTCATACTCATTCTGGGGCTGATACCATAGGGGGATAGGGCTACAATCACATTTTTAACACCCATATTCTCCTGGTAACTCTCTATTATTGGTTGGAGTTTTTTCTTGCCAATACCCTCTATTTCCAATAGTCTGTCCGGCTCATTTTGTATCACATTTAGGGTTTCTAGCCCAAACCTATCAACTATCCTCTTGGCAGTCTTTTCACCTACCCCCCTGATTACACCTGATGCCAGGAAGGATAAGATACCACTGACTGTAGATGGGACCACTATTTCATAGGAAGTCACATTTAGCTGCCTCCCATATTGGTCATGTACCTTCCAGTCTCCCTTAACAAGGATATTTTCTCCAGCAGTTAGGCCAGGCATGTAACCAGTGATTACTTCCGTATAGTCTTCAATTTTTAATCTTGCTACCGTATAGCCATTAGTATCATTCGAATAAACAATATCGATAACACTACCTTCGACTTGGTCCATTATATCTGCCTCCTAACTACTTATAGTCAATTTTATTTTTTAAAAAAGCTTTTTGAGAAAGTTTTTTAGATTCATATAAATTTTTTATTATTTACCTGCTTTCACACTTACTCCGGTCTTTATTTAAAATCTATTTTTCATATCATATAAAGTTTAACACATTAGCCGAGTAAAAAACTAATTTTACTAAAAATATTAATATCAATTTTTCATAAATCTAATTCTTTTTCACAAAAATAGCGCTGGTAGAGAATTTTTCCTCTCACCAACGCTAAATGTTACACAGGTTATATTATAGGTCTTATTTATAAGTAGGCCTTTAAAGTTTCTACCTTGTCAGTTCTTTCCCATGGTAGGTCTATATCAGTTCTACCAAAGTGACCATAGGCAGCTACCTGCTTGTAGATTGGTCTTAATAGGTCTAGGTTCTTAATGATAGCACCAGGTCTAAGATCGAAGTTTTCCTTTACAATCTCAACTAGCTTTTCATTAGATAGCTTTCCTGTTCCAAATGTATCTACAAATATTGATAGAGGTCTCGCTACACCTATAGCATAGGCAAGTTCTATTTCACACTTGTCTGCTAGTCCTGCCGCTACTATATTCTTGGCAACATATCTAGCCGCATAACAAGCTGACCTGTCTACCTTTGTTGGATCCTTACCAGAGAAGGCTCCTCCACCATGTCTAGAGTATCCACCGTATGTATCTATGATTATCTTTCTACCAGTTAGGCCTGTATCTCCGTGTGGCCCACCTACAACGAACCTACCAGTTGGGTTGATGTAGTATAGTGTCTCATCATCCAATAATTCTGCTGGTATTGTAGTCTTTATCACCTTTTCTATAAGGTCTTTTCTTATCTGGTCATTTGTAGTATCTGGGTCGTGCTGGGCAGATATCAATACAGTATGTACCCTTACTGGCTTGTCTTCTTCATATTCAACAGTTACCTGAGTCTTACCATCTGGTCTTAGGTAGGCTATTTGTCCTGACTTTCTAACGTCAGTAAGTTTTCTTGATAGCTTGTGAGCTAGGGATATTGGTAGTGGCATTAATTCTGGAGTTTCATTACAAGCAAATCCAAACATTATACCCTGGTCTCCAGCACCAACCTTTTCTATCTCGTCTTCTACCTTTTCACCTTCCTTTGATTCCAAACCTTCATCAACACCCATAGCTATGTCATTTGACTGTTCATCTATAGCTGTGATTACTGCACAGTTTTCAGCATCAAAACCAAACTTACCCCTGACATATCCTATACCTTCAACTGTTTCTCTAACTATTTTTGGAATATCTACATAGGCATTTGTTGATATTTCTCCTGCTACTAATATTAGTCCTGTTGTAGCTGTTGTTTCACACGCTACCCTGGACTTTGGATCCTTTTCAATCAAGGCGTCAAGTATCGCATCTGATACCTGGTCGCAAAGTTTGTCAGGATGCCCTTCTGTTACTGATTCTGATGTAAATAAATGTCTTGCCATTTCTTCTTCCTTTCATAAAATACTATATACTTTTATACAACTTTTCCTCAATTTGCCTTATAAATAAAAATTGACCTCTCCAAAAGAAGAGGCCATTATTTACATAATAATTAGCAAACCTCATCTTTCAAGATATACATCTTGTAGGATTTAGCACCGTAAATTATTCCGGTTGCCGGGCTTCATAGGGCCTGTCCCTCAGCCACTCTTGATAAGGTAATCAAGAATTTTATTCAATTATATGACTATGTTATCATCATGACTATTAAAAGTCAAGTTTTTATTTTCGAATTTAAACAGTTCCTGCTATTTCAAGTATCTCTACAGATCCCAGGGCTATACCTGTACCTAGGGCAACACAATTTATTGGCTCACTTGCCAACCTTACCCTGAGTCCTGTAACCTCAGAAATCTTCTTGTCCATACCATATAGTAGGGCTCCTCCTCCTGTTAGGACAATTCCCCTCTCTGCTATGTCAGATGCTAATTCTGGTGGGGTATCCTGAAGGACCTTGATAACTAGGTTGGTAATCTGGGCCACACTGTCACTCATAGCATCCATTATTTCAAAAGAGCTAACTGTTATAGACTTTGGTAGACCATTAGTCAAGTCCCTACCTGTTATCTTTATGAACCTTTCTTCCTGACGTCTATAGGCACAACCTATATCCTTCTTTATCTTTTCGGCAGTTCTTTCACCGATGATTACATTGTAATTTTTCTTGATGTACCTGATAACATCCTGGTCAAACCTGTTACCACCAACCTTTATAGACTTGCTGATTACAGTACCACCAAGAGATATAACGGCTACATCTGTAGTTCCACCACCTATATCAACCACTAGGTGACCACCTGGAACTGTGATGTCTATACCTGCTCCTATGGCTGCTGCTATGGGTTCTTCTATCAGTAGGACCTCTCTAGCACCCGCCTGCTTAGTAGCATCCTGGACAGCCTTTCTTTCGACATCAGTTATCTTACTAGGCACTGATACCATGATCCTAGGCATTACTATCTTGCCCATGCCCTTGCTATCACCAAGCATATTGATAAAACCACGTAACATCTTTTCTGCATTATCATAGTCTGATATTACGCCATTCATCATTGGTCTTATAGCCTCTATATCCTTAGGCGTCCTACCAATCATCTTGTAGGCCTCATGACCCACTGCTATGATTTCGTCCATCCTATTGTCAACAGCTACTACAGCTGGTTCATTCAAAACAACACCCTTGTCATCTACTACTACTAATACATTCGCAGTACCTAAATCTATTCCAATATCCATTCCTGCCATCTCAAACCTCCGTATACGACTAATTAATCTTCAACTATTTCAACATCTCCGCCTATACTTCTCAACTTCTTATCTATGTCGACATAACCCCTCTGTATATGGTATATCTCACCTACATTAGTTGTACCATCAGCTATCAAGCCACATAGTATAAGGGCTGCTCCGGCCCTAAGGTCAGTAGCTACTACATCTGCCCCCTTTAGGCAATCTACGCCATTAACTACTGCACTTCTGCCATCAATCTTAATATTGGCTCCCATCTTGTTAAATTCATTTACATGCATAAACCTATTTTCAAATACAGTCTCTATTACCACTCCAGTTCCCTCGGCAACTGTCAACATTGCCATAAACTGGGCCTGTACATCCGTTGGGAATCCAGGATGCGGTAGGGTCTTAATATCTATCGGTTTAATCTTATCAGGACCTATTACCCTGATTGACGTTTCACCCTCTTCCACTATGGCTCCGGCTTCAGATAGCTTGGCTATAACTGGCTTTAGGTGGTCAATTATTACATTTTCAAGAACTATATCTCCCTTTGTCATAGCAGCTGCCACCATATATGTAGATGCTTCTATTCTATCGGGTATTATAGTATGCTCTGCCCCATGAAGAGACTTAACACCCTTTATCTTTATTGTATTCGTTCCGGCACCCCTAACAGATGCACCCATTTCATTCAAGAAATTTGCCAAATCAACTATTTCAGGCTCTTCAGCAGCATTTTCTATAATTGTTACACCGTCAGCAAGTACTGATGCCATCATTATATTCTGAGTAGCTCCTACTGATGGGAAGTCAAGATATAGCTTATTGCCAACTAGCTTTTCTGCCCTGGCTTCTATAAAACCATGGTCCATTATTATTTCAGCACCAAGGGCCTTAAATCCCTTTAGGTGTAGGTCAATTGGTCTAGTTCCAATTGCACATCCACCCGGCATAGAAATCTTTGTACGATTAAAGATGGCCAAGAGTGGACCCATAACTACAAAAGATGCCCTCATTTTCTTTACTAGTTCATATGGAGCCTCATATGTGTTTATACTTGATGTATCTATCTCTAGACATCCATCACAATAGTTAACATCTGCACCTAGATGGGCCAAAAGATCTGATATTACATGTACATCTCTTAGGCTTGGTACGCTTTTTAATGTACACTTCCCCCTAGCTAGTATTGTTGCTGCAATTATAGGTAGTACAGCATTTTTTGCTCCATCTATTTTCAGGGTTCCCTTTAAAGGACCACTCTTTTTTACTCTAATTCTTGGCATAATTTCTCCTCTTAACTTAACACTAATAATCCTCGTAGATTTTTCCCATATACTCATCAAGGGTGTCATCGGTTATAGCTGCCAAACCTCAAAGGTCTAACAAAAACCTACACCAACTTTGCTGTCATTTATAAATCTTAAAATTTTTAATCCGACTCCACTTATAGCAGTGGTAACAAAAGACATACCACAGATACCTACTCTAAGGTTTATAAATGATATCAAATCACAATATACACATATAGATGGGTTACCGCCCAAGGAGATGTGCATACATCTCCTTATTATATCAAATCAGCGGTAAAATTACAATCACTTAAATTCTTTTTAAATATTTTTTTAACTTAAATATCTAAGACAAGGTCTCTATTACACTTAAACCTGCTTTAAACCAATTTTTTTATCTATCAGGTCTGCAAGCCCCTTGGCCAAACCATATATATGGTCTTCATTCTTGCCTTCCAACATTACCCTTACTAGGGGTTCCGTACCTGATGGTCTGATTAGGACCCTACCCTTACCATCCATTTCTTTTTCTATATCTTCTATCCTATCAGCTATCTCTTTTATTTCCATATAGCTATTCTTGTATTCATTCTGAACCCTGACATTTACTAGTACCTGTGGATACTGGTCCATTATACTGGCCACATTAGAAAGAGCCTCTCCCTTGGCCTTTACAATAGATGCCAGAACTAGTGATGACATAGTACCATCACCAGTAGTATTATAGTCCAAGAAAACCAAGTGGCCTGACTGTTCTCCACCTAGGCTGTAATCACTCTTTATCATCTCTTCTAGGACATACCTGTCTCCGACCTGAGTTGTGGCCAGGTTAATTCCATTTTCTTCAGCAGCAATTCTTAAACCTATGTTACTCATTACTGTAACTACTAGGGTATCTTTCTTTAGCTGACCCTTTGCCTTCATATCTATAGCACTTATGAGCATAATCTTGTCACCATCTACTATATTGCCCTTTTCATCCACTGCTATCAGTCTATCTGCATCACCATCATAGGCCATACCCATGTGGGCACCTACTTCTACAACCTTGGCCTGTAATGATTCTGGATGAGTAGACCCACACTTGTCATTTATATTGTTGCCATCAGGTTGACAGTGTATTTCTATTACCTCTGCCCCAAGTTCCCTATAGGCCATAGGAGCCACCTTATAGGCTGCACCATTAGCACAGTCTAGAACCACCTTCAAGCCTTTTAGGTCTCCATCTATGTGTGACTTTAAGTAGTCCACATAATCCCTAACAGCATTGTGTTCATAGATTTTCCTACCAACATCTGACCCTACTGGCCACTTGTCTAATAGGTTTTCATTGTCTATATGCTTTTCTATTTCTAACTCTATTTCATCATCTAGCTTGAAGCCCTTGTCATTGAAAAATTTTATACCGTTATACTCAACAGGATTGTGGGAAGCTGATATTACTACACCACAATTAGCCCCATACTTTCTCGTCAAGTATGCAACTGCTGGTGTAGGTATTACTCCTACTGTTATTACATCACAACCAACTGACATCAAACCAGCTATTAGGGCAGCCTCTAGCATATCACCTGAAATTCTAGTATCTCTACCAACAACCACCTTAACCCTTGAATCATCCTTGCATTCCTTTGTTAAGACAAAGCCACCGGCCCTACCCAACCTGTAGGCCAAAGAGGAATTTAATTCTGTATTTGCTACACCTCTTACTCCATCTGTACCAAAATATTTTCTCATATATGTTACCACCTTATTTTTCTATTTTGAATTTGATCTTAATATTCCTAAAAATCCCATATATAATCTATTTTATCACAAAAAACGTATTTATACATATATTTTAGGTCTATATTGGAGATTTTATATCAAGTTTCCCATTTTTGTATAAACAAATTAGAGGGTACATATTCATTTGCTTTCGCTTAGAATATATACCCTCTATCCAATCGGGACCAGTCACTAAGGCCAATCCTTAATTATAAACTAATTAATTATTTTTTCTGATCCATAACAGCCTTGTAACCTGCTTCAAGAGCCTGTCTATTAACTGGTATGAACTTTTCTTTTCTCTTTCCGAAAACCTTCTTGAAAGCTTCTAGAACAGATTCTATGTTAACACTATCGTCAACTGCAAGGAAAGCACCTAGCATTACCATGTTGGCAAACTTAGGCCCACCTAATTCATTTGATAGGGTGTTAGCATCTATATAGTAAGCTTCTATATCATCTCTGCTGCACTTTTCGTGAACAAGCGAGCTGTTGATTAGTATAACACCACCAGGAACTACATCACCTTCGAACTTAGTCAAAGATGGAGAGTTCATGATTACAGCAGCTGTTGCATCATCAGTGATGATTGGAGAACCTACTGGCTGGTCAGAAATAGTAACAGCACAGTTAGCAGTACCACCACGCATTTCTGGACCATAAGATGGCAACCAAGAAACTTCTTTATTTTCAAGCATTCCGGCATAAGTCATCAACTGACCCATAGACATTACACCCTGTCCACCGAAACCTGCACAAATAACTCTAGATGTCCTCATTTATTTTTCCTCCTTTGCAGCTTTTTCTGCTAATGCAGCTTCTATATCAATATCCTTGAAGTTCTGTACTGGATAGTAAGGAACCATATTGTCTCTTAACCACTGAAGAGCATCTACAGGAGTTTTACCCCAGTTAGTAGGACATGTAGAAAGTACTTCTACCATAGAGAAACCTAAACCAGCCATCTGTACTTCGAAAGCCTTTCTAATAGCCTTCTTAGCCTTTCTAACTTCTGCCGGAGTATCTACTCTAACTCTTTCTATATATCTAGCACCAGTTAGTGTAGAAAGCATTTCAGAAATTCTGATTGGATATCCATGTAGTTCTGGATCTCTACCTGCCTGACAAGTAGTTCCCTTTTCACCTATTAGTGTAGTAGGAGCCATCTGTCCACCTGTCATACCGTAAGTAGTATTGTTTACGAATATAACAGTTATCTTTTCACCTCTGTTTGCAGCATGAACGATTTCAGCAGCACCGATTGATGCAAGGTCACCGTCACCCTGGTATGTGAATACTGTATTATTTGGATTAACTCTCTTTATACCTGTAGCACATGCTGGAGCTCTACCATGAGCAGCTTCGTGCATGTCGCAGTTAAAATAATTATATGCTAGAACTGAACATCCAACTGGAGCTACACCTATTGCAGATCCTACAACGTCCATTTCTTCCAATACTTCAGCAACTAGTCTGTGGATTATACCGTGAGTACATCCTGGACAGTAATGTGTCTGTGCGTCAGTTAAACCTGATGTCTTTTTGAATATAACAGCCATTACTTAACACCTCCCATGATTTCTTTTGCTCTCTTGATTATTTCCTTTGGCTCTGGTACCATACCACCTGGTCTACCATAGAAGTGAACTGGGTGTCTACCATTAGAACCTAACTTAACGTCTTCTACCATCTGTCCTAAACTCATTTCGATTACAAATAAGTTCTTACAAGCTGGTATTTCATCAAATGCCTTATATGGGTAAGGCCATACAGTCTTAGGTCTGATTAGACCTACCTTATATCCTTCTGCTCTCATTTCATTTACACAGTTCTTAACAACTCTCGCCATAGTACCATATGCAACGAATACTAACTCAGCATCTTCAGTTCTATCCATTTCATACTGAAGTTCGTTAGCTTCGATTACATCGTACTTTCTCTGTAGGTGATAGTTGTGTTCTTCAAGAATTTCTGGAGAAAGGTATAGAGAGTTTATGATATTTGGCTTTCTCTGTCCCTTAGTACCAGTAGTAGCCCAACCTTCTTTAGAAGGAAGTTCTCTCTGCTTTCTTGGCTTATCAAAGTCAACTGGTTCCATCATCTGTCCGATCATACCATCTAGTAATACTAGAACTGGTGTTCTGTATAATTCTGCAACATCAAATGCATCCATTATCATATCACATGCTTCCTGTACACTTGCTGGAGCATATACTGGTGTTCTGTAGTCACCGTCACCACCACCTCTAGTTGTCATGAAGTAGTCTGACTGTGAAGGCTGGATTGATCCTAGTCCTGGGCCACCTCTCACTACGTTTAATATAACACACGGAACTTCTGCACCTGCACAGTAAGTAATACCTTCCTGCTTTAACGCAATACCTGGTGAAGAAGATGATGTTAGTACTCTAGCACCACATCCACCAGCACCGTAAACCATGTTTATAGCAGCAACTTCAGATTCAGCCTGAACGAATGTTCCGCCTATTGCTGGTAATTCTCTTGATAAATATTCAGGTAACTCACTCTGTGGAGTTATTGGGTAACCGAAGAAATATCTACATCCTGCAACCATAGCTGCCTTACCGAATGCTTCGTTACCTTTCATTAGTATCTTAGCCATTTAAAATCCCCCCTAAATTAATCTCTTTCTACTGTGATTACTGCATCTGGACACATCAATGCACAACTTGAACATCCTATACATTCTTCCATTCTTACAACGTGAGCTGGATTATATCCCTTTGAATTTACCTTAGACATGTCAAGCTCAATAATCTTTTTTGGACATACTGAGATGCATAGACCGCAACCCTTACAGTACTTCTGATCAAAAGACACTCTACCTTTAGCCATTTGTATTGCCTCCTTAAAATAAAATAAATCTAAAATTATTTATAAAAACACAAACTACATCATCCACTCATCTCTTAAATATAGATGGATAGGTACCACATCACCTTCGAAATCCTCAGGAATCTGGTCTACTATTGACTCTAGGCAAGATATAAACCTTATAGGTATATTCCTCTGCTTTGATACTTCACGACAGACCTCCTGCCCCTTCTCTATATCTTCAATTGTAGTAGCTTTAAGCATGTGAGTATTGTTGATCAGACCTGTAACCTTAAGCTTAGAAGCTGTTTCGATCTCATCAATATACTTCATTACTTCTTCCGCATTTTGTGTTTTTTCCCTGTTTGCATTGACAACGAAAAACATATCGTAATCGCCGTCTTTAATCATATCTCTATATCTTGCAATAACAGTTGCACCAACCTTATCACCACCAAGGTCTATTATATTATTGTGTTCCTTGTTTAATAGTGGTGTATGTATTTCTGCAGAAAGTGCTGGTATATCCAGCGTTGGCGCATCTACTGAACTAGATATAAGGTGGATTCCATTTTCCTCTAGGAAATCCCTCTTACCCCTAGACCTAAAGTATACGTTAACAACATCAAGGTCAGAAATTGAGAGCGGACCCTCAACTTCCTTCCTCAACTGCAATGCATAATTTACTGTAAATTCACTCTTTCCACTTCCATAGTGGCCTGTTATTATCCTTATTCTCTTTGTTTTCTCCATTTGTTGCCTTCTCCTTTATCCAAATACTCAATCTCCAGATAGGCAAGGCCTACAATCTGTGACAAATATTCAAAGACCTTATATTACTGCTCGTCGTAATTCTGAGCCTTTTCTTCTCCCTTTAGAACTCTTAATCCACCTAGAGCTAGTGCTACCATTTCATCTTCACCAGGGTATATCTTAACTTCAGCCAAGAATCCAACCCTATCAGATATCATCTTTGTAAAGCTCTTAGAATATGCTATACCACCAGTCAATAGAACTGCGTCTACCTTGCCTGATAGTACTGTTGCACAGCTACCGATTTCCTTAGCTACCTGATAAGCCATTGCTTCATATACTAAAGCAGCCTTCTTGTCACCCTTTTCTATCATAGCTTCTACTTCTCTGGCATCATTTGTATTTAAGTAAGAAACTAGACCACCGTTACCAGTTATCATCTTCCTTATATCATATACTGTGTAGTTGCCACTAAAGCATAAGTCTACTACTGAACCAACAGGCACGCCACCACTTCTTTCAGGTGAGAATGGACCTTCACCATCTAGGGCATTCGCAACATCTACTACTGAACCCTTATCATGAGCACCTACTGATATACCCCCACCCATGTGAGCTATTATCAAGTTAAGGTCTTCATACTTCTTGCCTACTTCACCAGCATATCTTCTAGCTATTGCCTTCTGATTAAGAGCATGGAAAATACTCTTTCTTTCAATGCTAGCTGTTCCTGATATCCTAGCCAAGTCAGACATTTCATCAACCACAACTGGGTCAACTATAAATGCTGGTATATTTAATTCCTTTGAGAATTCGTTTGCAATTATACCTCCAAGGTTTGATGCATGCTGTCCTGAAACGCCTACCCTAAGGTCTTCTAGCATACTTTCAGTTACACTATATGTACCACCCTTTATAGGCTTTAGTAGACCACCTCTACCAACTACACAATCAAGGTCTTCTAACTTGATATCCGCAGCCTTAAGTTCTCCTTCTATAACATCTTTTCTGAAGTTGAACTGGTCAGATATTTTTTCAAACTGGCCGATTTCTTCTGATGAATGTCTTAGAGTCTTTTCAAAAACCTCTTTGTCATTATCATAGACAGCTATCTTAGTCGATGTAGAACCTGGATTGATAGTTAAAATTCTGTAAACTTCCTTCATTGTATCCTCCTATTTAACTCTAACTGATTAAATTTTATTGCTAAACTTGCCAAATAACCAAAAACATAACTCACAATAATATCACCCACCTATATCCAATAAAAACTTTTTCCCAAGGCTCTATTTAAGATTCTAAATGTGTGATTCTTTAAGAGGATTATCCTCGATTATCGACAAATTCATATTACTAGCTATAAATTAATAAAAATGAATAAAATCCTTCATATATAACAAACTTTTTTATAGTTAGTTATTTGCACATCAGGAAATATTTTTTTTACTTTTTTATATCTTGAAAACATTATCCAATAAGTTTTCAACTGGTAATGGGTAAGAAAAAAAATTACTAATCACTCTTTCCTATATATTATTTTATAACTAAAATAAGGAACTTGCAATAAAAATATTAAATTAACAAATTTGTTATTTTTTAATATGATTAAGCAAATCCCCTGTTTTACTTTTAATTCTTATTTAATTTAAATATTCCAAATATTTCTCCATTTGTTTTTTCAACAAATATTCCAGAAAAGTAGTTTTCATACTTTTATTTGCCTATTTTAAAAAATAAGGTTATTCTCATAAATTATCAAGTAATAATTTGCTATTTCCTATTTCTTAATTAATAGTATTTCAGTATTTTCATTTTTTAGCTTTATACCTTCTGGCAACACTATTTCTACTTTTTTATTCAGCAATTGATTCAAATCGTTATCTGTTAGTTTTTTTGTTTTAATGTACTCTATATTTTTTAAAGTTTCACCACTTCCAGCCACGACTATTTTTTCTGGAGATAGGGCATAGGAATCAAGATCATATAGACCTCCGCTGTAATCTATTTTCAGTGGAAGGCTTTTAGTTTGCCTGAACTCACCAGAGACTGTTATTTTTTTTACATTTATATCTAAATCTAAGACATTGCCCTTATTATCATAGGCTTTAGCCTGGACTTCCTTTTCAAAGTAAGAGTCCTTATCTATTTTATCAGTATCTAAATCTAGGCCTACATAGTCAACCTTATCAACTAAGGACGCCGCCCCCGACACAGTGACTTTTTTGTAGTTAGTAGTAGTCTTTATAATCTCATCCTTGAGACTACCATTTAGGTTGACCTTGACATCAACCTGTTTTTTTGTCCTTTTCTCAAGATTCACTACAATAGAAGAATCCTTTAGTTCCCTGGACACCCTATTTGATATATTGGTCCTTAATATTACGACATTACTTCCTTCTACCGGGTTAATTATTTCTCCGTATATATCAATATTATCCCTAGTCAACTTTTGTAATTCCGACAACTTGCCCTCCAAGGTGATATCCGTCTTAAAATCCGCCTTAGGATATACTACAAAACCTTCATTTTCTAATTGATTCATCTTATTTATAGTTATAGGTATGTCCACTATTACCTTTTTTTCATCTGGGTCAACCACAGCTAAAACGTATAACCATAGTGCAAGTGCTGCTAATATTGATATGATTTTTGCCTTAATATTTCCCTTGGCTTTCTGCCTTAATTTACTCAAATTCAGCACCCCCCTAGCTACTTATTAAAAATATCTTTTACTAGACCAAAGGTCTTATCTTCTGTCTTATTCTTGTAGAAGTTCTTTAATATATTTGCCAATCTTTCCTTGCTGACATCCCTGTATATCTTTCCAGACCTGGCTATTGATACATGACCTGTTTCTTCTGAAACTATCAGGGTCAAGGAATCTGATATCTCACTAACTCCTATACCAGCCCTATGCCTTGTACCTAGATCCTTGCTAAGGTCCTTCCTCTGTGTAAGTGGTAAAAAACATGCTGCAGACTTAATCTTACCATCCCTAATTATGACAGCCCCATCATGGAGAGGTGTATTAGGTATAAATATATTACACAAGATCTGCTTAGTTATTTTTGCATCTATCTCTGTACCTGTTTCGACAATTTCATTTAGCTTAGTCTTGCCTTCAAGTACCAACAAGGCTCCTATCTTTCTTCCGGCCATGTCATACACTGCACCTAACATTTCAGAAATCATTTTTTCTATATTTATTTCATAGGCACTTTTAGCCTGTGATCCAAACCTAAATAAATTTGTATTCCTGCCCAGGTGCTCCAATCCTGCCCTTAGCTCCGGTTGGAATATTATAAATGGTAGTATAAATCCTGCTTCCAGTATCTTTACAAGTATCCAATAAAGAGTATGGAGTTTAAGCATACCACTGACTTGGGTAGCAATTAGTAGTATTATTACTCCCTTGAATAACTGCTCTGCACGTGTATCCTTTATAAACCTCAATATCTTATAAAATAGATAGGCCACTATAAGTATATCTACCACATCATTTATACTTATCCTATATATTAACTGGAAAAATTTATTAAAAATCAAATCAAATGACAACACATCTTCCACCTACTTTCCTAACTATACTTTACCATAAAATCAAGATAATTTATTTATTTTATAAAAAAAACTCTCTATCATTATGACAAAGAGTTTAAATGAGCGCACAGGGATTCGAACCCCGGACACACGCCTTAGAAGGGCGTTGCTCTATCCAGCTGAGCTATGCACCCACTTTATATTGGAGCGGGAAACGAGATTCGAACTCGCGACTTCGACCTTGGCAAGGTCGCGCTCTACCGCTGAACTATTCCCGCATATTAATTAAATGGCGACCTGGAAGGGGCTCGAACCCTCGACCTCCAGCGTGACAGGCTGGCATTCTAACCAACTGAACTACCAGGCCGCATTATTGGTGGGAGTAACAGGGCTCGAACCTGTGACCCCCTGCTTGTAAGGCAGATGCTCTCCCAGCTGAGCTATACTCCCACATTATGACTCCTAGGGGAATCGAACCCCTGTTACCGCCGTGAAAGGGCGGTGTCTTAACCGCTTGACCAAGGAGCCATGGCAACTAAAGTTTTTTTAATGGTTGCGGAGGAAGGACTTGAACCTTCGACCTTCGGGTTATGAGCCCGACGAGCTACCAACTGCTCCACCCCGCGATATTCAATGGCTCCAAGGGTGGGGCTCGAACCCACAGCCTACCGGTTAACAGCCGGTTGCTCCACCATTGAGCTACCTTGGAACAAGGTATTACATCAAATTCATTATGTAACTATTATAAAGTTCTATATTCCCCACGGAATTTAAAGTTGAGATTATACCCTAAA
>NZ_ADGQ01000045.1 GCF_000147675.1 Peptostreptococcus stomatis DSM 17678
AAATCTTATGTGAAGGACTTATAAAAAGAGTAAGGGTGAAGGAATTGTTTATAAGAGATGGGCAAAAGTGGAATAGATTTGTTATAAGGGTTGATAGGGACCTAAAGATAAAAGACCTCCTGATTGATGAACTTAATTTTTCAGTCAGGTCTATATCAAAGATGAAGAGGGACAAGAATATATATAAGAATGGTCAACCTGCCAAGCCAACTTCCATGGCCAAGCCAGGTGACATTATAGAGATAGAGATTAATGAAGAAAAGGCAGGCTTTGAGGGTCAGGACCTGGGTATAGCAATAGTATATGAGGACCAGGACCTGATAGTAGCTGACAAGCCACCCTTTATGGTGGTCCACCCCACTAAGAGTCATTTTGATGGGACCCTGGCCAATGCAATCACCTACCATATAGGTAGGATAGGGGAAGACTGTAGGATCAGGTTTGTAAATAGGCTTGATATGAATACATCCGGCCTAGTAGTCATAGCTAAAAATTCTTATGCCCACCACAAGTTGTCCCTGGATATGGGCCAGGATAGGGTTCATAAGGAGTACCTGGCCATAGTAGAGGGTATAATAAGCCAAGATAGTGGGACGCTCGATTTTCCAATATACAGGGAGACAGAGGACTCTATAAGTAGGGTGGTAGACCCAAGGGGGCAGAGGTCTATTACACATTATAGGGTCTTACAGAGGTTGGATGGGGCCAGTCTT
>NZ_ADGQ01000044.1 GCF_000147675.1 Peptostreptococcus stomatis DSM 17678
TTTTTGCCTTTGCTATCTTGCAGTTGGCTACTAGTCTCTTGTCTGAACTACCCTATATTAAGATTTTATTAAATTCTAACTATATTAAACTCTGGCAAGCTGTTATAATACTTAGCTTGTATACATCCTCTTCATTACAACCCCTTGAAAGGTCTGTAATAGGCTTATTTAACCCCTGGATAATTGGTCCCAAAGCTTCAAATCCACCTAGTCTCTGAGCAATCTTGTATCCAATATTACCAGCATCTACTGATGGGAAGATAAATACATTGGCGAATCCAGCAACCTCTGAACCTGGTGCCTTCTGCTTGGCTACTCTTTCAGATACTGCAGCATCAAACTGTAACTCTCCATCTATTGGAAGGTCTGGTGCTAATTCTTTTGCTATCCTAGTGGCATCTTGAACCTTTGTTATAAGGTCGTGCTTAGCTGACCCCTTAGTCGATAAGCTTAGCATAGCTATCTTTGGATCTATACCAAACATCCTAGCCATTCTAGCAGATTCTACTGCAACTCCTGCTAGGCCTTCAGCATCCAATTCAATATTAATAGCACAGTCTGCAAACAGGTACCTAGTGTCGCCTCTTAGCATTAGGAAAGAACCACTTGTTCTTGGTACACCTGGTCTAGTCTTTATAATCTGTAGGGCTGGCCTTACTGTATCAGCAGTAGAGTGAACAGCACCACTTACCATACCATCAACCTTGTCCATATATGTCAACATAGTTCCAAAGAAGTTTCCATTCTTTAATATCTCTCTAGCCTCTTCTTCACTTACCTTGCCTTTTCTTCTTTCTACAAAGGCTGCTACCATCTCATCAAAGTCTGGGTATGTGTCAATATCAATAATTTCTATACCGTCTATATCAAAATTATTTTCTACAGCTACTGACTTTATATCTTCCGGCTTACCTAGTAGGACTGGTACCAATATTCCTTCCTTCTGTAGTCTGGCTGCTGCACCAAGTACTCTTGGCTCAGTTGCTTCAGGTAAAGCTATTCTGATATTTTTACCTTCAATTTGTGCTTTTAATTCGTCAAATAATTCCATTTTCTTCCTCCTGATTACCTATTACTTTTTATATTTACATGCCCTCACAACTACCATCAAGAGAGCAAGTATTTAAATCTATGACAACACGAGTTACGGTTGGCATATATTTTCGACTAGCTCTAAATTTGCCTTCTCTAGACCTTATTAATAAGTAGGCCAAACCTGTAAAGGCAAATCCCACTAGGGCACTCAAGACTTCTAACATACTTGTTACACCTAGTGATTTCAATATATAGTATGACCCCACTGAGCCTATTAAAAGGCCTAATAGTGGTATGCCGTATAGGATGCCCAGGGCTTTCATTACGTCGATTTGGTCCATGCTGACCTCTACCTCGTCTCCTAACTTTGCACCTATAGTATTGTCTACTTCAACTATTATTTCTTGTGACTCTGATGACGAAGAACCTATGCACTTACCACAAGACGCACAGGCAGAGTTTCTCTGCATCTTCATCATAGCAGTTCTTTCATCTATTATTTCTACAATTCTACCTCTTTGATCCATTTTTATACCTCCTCTTATTTGGAGTATCTCACCATTAGTTCAATCATTTCATCAATTAGTTCTTGCTTGTCGTCCTCATTTTGTTCAATGGCTTCTTTTACACAGCCCCTGATATGATTTTCAAGGATCATATTCCCAACGGCATTGATAGCTGACTTGGCTGCAGATATCTGTGTCAGTATATCTACACAGTATCTTTCGTTTTCAACCATACCCTGAATCCCCTTAATCTGGCCTTCTATCCTCCTCAATCTCTTTAGGAGTAGTTCCTTATCATTATTTGGATTCAAGTGTCTATCATCATGATTATTTACTGAATCAATACTCATATCTTATTCCTTATCTTCTATTTCTACCCTTATACTTAGCTCCTTTAACTGGTCATCTTCTGCTATACTTGGTGCATTTGTCATTGGGCAAACTGCGTTCTGGTTCTTAGGAAAGGCTATTACTTCTCTGATATTTTCAGCTCCTGCTAATAGCATTACCAACCTATCTAAACCAAATGCAATACCCCCATGAGGTGGTGTACCAAACTTGAAGGCATCTATCAAGAAACCAAACTTGTTATAGGCTTCTTCATCTGTGAAACCTAAAGCCTTAAACATCTTCTTTTGAATTTCTGCATTAGAGATTCTAATTGAGCCTCCACCTACTTCATACCCATTTAATACGATATCATAGGCTTTTGCCCTTAATTCTAATTTATTTTCTGCAGATTCTAGCTTATCAAGGTCTTCATCCATTGGTGAAGTGAATGGGTGGTGCTTGGCAACAAATCTTCCATTTTCTTCATCTTCCTCAAATATAGGAAATTCTGTCACCCATAATAGGTTAAACTGGTTAGGATCTGCTAGACCCAACTTGTCTGCTACTGCTATTCTAACCTGGCCCAAGGCATCATATACTACAGGGTCCTTATCTGCCACAAACAGTAGTAGGTCGCCTGACTTGGCATCCATAGCTCCTGTTATCTTGGCTAATTCTTCTTCTGTAAAAAATTTTGCTATTGGAGAAGTAACTCCTTCATCAGTAATCTTCATCCAGGCTAGACCCTTGGCCCTGTATGTTTTTGCATGGTCTTCCAGGTGGCTGATGGCCTTCCTAGTAAAGTGATCTGCCCCACCTACTACATTTATACCCCTTACTGAGCTACCTGGCTTAGTAGAGTCGGAAAATACCTTAAAACCACAGTCTGCTACTATATTTGATATATTTACAAATTCTAATCCATACCTAGTGTCTGGCTTGTCAGACCCATACTTATCCATGGCATCTGCATAAGTCATCCTAGGAAATGGTGTAACTATATCTCTGTCAAGGACCTTCTTAAAAATGTCCTTTACCAAACCTTCCATTATCGTCATTACATCATTTTCTTCTACAAATGACATTTCACAGTCTATCTGAGTAAATTCCGGCTGTCTGTCAGCCCTTAGGTCTTCATCCCTAAAACACTTTACTATCTGGAAGTACCTATCCATACCAGACACCATTAATAGCTGCTTGTATAGCTGTGGTGACTGTGGTAGGGCATAGAACTTACCTTCATTTACCCTTGATGGTACAAGATAGTCTCTTGCCCCCTCTGGAGTCGGTTTTACCAAGAAAGGTGTCTCTATTTCACAGAAGTCATTGTCTGACAGGTAGTTCCTAACTACATTCGCTACCTTATGTCTTAGCATCAAGTTCTTCTGCATCTTTGGCTTTCTAAGGTCCAGGTACCTGTACTTTAACCTTAGAGCCTCACTTACTTCATCGTCATCCTTGATGTATATAGGTGGTGTCTGCGATTCATTTAAGACCCTTAGTTCTTCTGCAAATACTTCTATTTCACCAGTTGGTATATTAGGGTTTTTAGACTGTCTCTCTAATACTTTACCCCTAACTCCTATTACATATTCACTACCTAGCTTTTCTGCTTTTTCAAAAGCTTCTTTGCTTACTTCCGTATCGAATACAATTTGGGATATTCCTCCCCTATCTCTTAGATCAACAAAGACTAGTCCACCTAGATTTCTCTTTTTCTGGACCCATCCCATTAATACTACTTCTTTGCCTATATCAGAAGATCTCAAGTCCCCTGCGTAACAAGTTCTCTTCATTCCCTTTAAATTATCCAATGCCTCTACCTCCAAATTATAGTACACTTCTTAGCTCATTAACTAATTCACTGATTTTTATCAATTTCTGGTCACCTGTTTCCATATTTTTCAGAGTGGCCTTATCCTTGTCTAACTCATCATCCCCAATTACAATCGTATACTTTGCATTTATCTTGTTCGAATACTTAAACTGGGCCTTTAGACTCCTATCAAGGTGGTCCTTGTCAGCTGATATATGATTTTCTCTTAAGTCTTTTAGAATACTAAATGACTTCAACTTAGCCTTGTCTCCTATAGTTACCACAAATATATCTGTATGGTTAGGGTTGCCGATTTCAACCCCATTGGCTTCAAGTGTTAACAAGAGTCTTTCTGCCCCTAGCCCAAAGCCTATACCACTATAGCCACTCGGTCCACCGATTTGCTCAACCAGACCGTCATACCTACCCCCACCACATACTGTAGACTGGGCTCCCAGATCGTTTGATATTATTTCAAAAGCTGTCCTCTTATAGTAGTCCAAACCTCTTACTATCTTCTTATCAACCACATATTTTATGTTCATCTCGTCTAAGTATGCTTTTAACTGCTTAAAGTGGTCCTTGCAATTGTCACACAAGTGGTCTGCCATCAATGGTATATCCACTATATTGGCCTGGCAAGTTTCATTCTTACAGTCTATTACCCTCATAGGGTTCTTGTCTCTTCTATCATTACACAGGTCACATAGGACATCAGCCTTGGTTGCTAGATAGTCCTTTAATAGCCTGTTGTATTCTTCCCTACAAACTGGACATCCAACTGAGTTGATAGATACTGTCAGGTCTTTTAGGCCAGCCTCTCCCAAAAACTGCATGGCCAAGGAAATTACCTCTGCATCCAGTGAAGGTGTATCACTACCGATAGCCTCTACACCAAACTGGTGAAACTGTCTCTGCCTACCTGACTGGGGTCTTTCATACCTGAAACATGGTGTGATATAGAAAAGCTTGGTAGGCTGGGTCTCAGCATACATCTTATTTTCGATGAAGGCCCTTATTACACCGGCTGTACCTTCAGGCTTTAGTGTAAGGTCCCTATCCCCCCTATCCTTGAAAGTATACATTTCCTTTTGAACTATATCAGTAGTATCACCTACACCCCTCTTGAAGAGTTCTGTGTGTTCAAATACAGGTGTCCTAATTTCTTCATATCCATATAGTCTGCACAAGTCTCTGAATTTTTCTTCTAAATAATTCCATTTATAGGCTTCTGCAGGTATTATATCCTTAGTTCCTCTTGGTGCTTTTGTTAACATTTTTTGCTACCTCCTTATACTTCTTATCTATCATTTCATCGATTCTAGCTAGATAATGGTCTAGGTTCTTTACATCATCTACTCTTTCTATACGATTTTCATCCAGGTATACAAACTTGGAAACTGCCCCTGCCCCAATAGCATAGTTGGACTGTTTTTCCTCCATAATCTGCATATTGTATAGGCATTCATAGCCAGGTTTTGCATAACCTATGTTTTCCAGGTTGCCCAGCATATGTTTTTGCCTGTACATGTAGTATGGCTTGTAGCCATTTTCCTCCATATAAGTCCTGGAAATATCTATCATTTCAACCATATTCCTATAGTTGGTCAAGTCATTTTTATGGTCTTGCAAATTTATATTTAAGTCTGAAGCCCTCTTAAGTGCCAGTGTATGAACTGTCACACTCTCTGGGTCCAGGTCTATAATTTTTTTCATGGTCTCCTCAACCATGGCTGGACTTTCACCTGGTAGACCCAGTATCAGGTCCATATTTATATTGTCAAAACCCAGGTTTCTTGCCATATGATAGCAGTCCACTATATCTTCAACACTATGTTTCCTGCCAATCCTATCCAGGCTGACCTGGTTCATGGTCTGTGGATTTATACTAATCCTGGTCACACCATGTTTTTTAAGGACTTTTAACTTGTCCCTTGTTATGGTATCTGGCCTTCCAGCCTCAACAGTAAACTCTTTAATCTTCGTCAGGTCTAGGATTTTAAATAGGTTTGTTATCAGGTAATCCATATCCTTGGCCTCTAGACTAGTCGGTGTACCCCCTCCTATATATATGCTTTCGATAGTCTTACCAAAGTCTTCTATAATAGACTCGATACCTCTAGCCTCTTTTAATAGGGTATCAACATATGACTCCCTATGCTGGCCATACTTATCCAGGCTATGAGATGGGAAGGAGCAATACAGGCACCTGGTTGGGCAAAAGGGTATGCTCAAGTAAAGTGATATCTTGTCCTCTGAAGTAGGATATATAAAGGGTCTCTCTCTATTGGCTATATCCATAATCAGGTCTAGTTTCTCCTGAGATATAAGGTATTCTTCCTTCATAAAGTCACTTATTTCCTGGTCGCTTTTTCCTTGGTCCATAAGACTGTGTATCAGCTTTACTGGCCTGATACCAGTTAAAATTCCCCACGGAACATTTGCATCATACTTCTTATTCAAGTAATCAAACATTGACCTTTGTATAAGTCTTTTTGATATAGTCTTAATATCATTATCTATTTTTTTATTTCTTTTTTCAAACTTTTTTTCATAATCTACTAGGTCTATGTCTTGCGAAAGTTCTTTTTCATACAGGACTTGGCCATCCTTAAGAACCTGGCTCTTAGTAAGTATACTCACCCTGTCAGGACCATGGTCTATATCCAATTTATTGACCAAAAGTTCACCCTCTCTATTAACGCCAAAATCTTCTGAGCATTCTATAAAAGAAAACTCAGAAGAGAATAGCTTTAGAAATTCGGATATTTCGTACCTATAATTATGCCCCTGCAATAATATATACATCTATACCACCAATTTCATATAATAATTTTCTTGTTTTTCAATACCTATAGTACTGACTGGCCCATGACCAGGATATACTACTAGGTCATTTTCCATCTTGCTTAATTTTTTTAGGGACTTCAGTATTACCTTGTAGTCTCCACCATAGAAGTCTGTCCTACCTATTGATCCTGCAAATAAGGTATCACCGGTAAACATATCCATACCAATCCTTATACACATGCCACCCTTAGTGTGACCTGGTGTAGCTATAAAGGTAAAAGTATGGTTTCCTACCTTTAATTTTTCCTTATCAGTTACATAAACATCAGCTTCAAACTCTATTCTTCTTCTGAAAAGCTCGTGACTCATGTTCTTGTTAGCATCATTTAGCATTTCTTTTTCATCTTGATGGGCTAAAATCTTAGCACCTGTTAATTTTTTTAATTCAAGGACGTCACCTATATGGTCAGCATGACCATGAGTCAACATTATGTATTTGACATCTAGATTCTTATCCTTTATAAACTTTTTTTCTTCATCTATGCTTAAAGATGGATCTATTACTACTGCTTCTAGAGTCTCCTCATCATAGCAAATATAAGTATTTTCTCCCATCATCATATCTGTAATTGCCTTAATTTTCATCTATATTTAAACCCTTCCTAGAAATTTTTCTTAGAATCAATCAACAAGGTTACCGGTCCATCATTTACCAGTTCTACCATCATATGGGACCTAAACTTACCTGTATGGGTATCGACCCCCATGGCCCTGGCCTTGTCGACAAATTTTTGGTAAAAGTCATCTGCCATATCTGGTCTGGCAGCTTCACTAAAACCTGGACGCCTACCCTTTCTACAATCTCCAAAAAGGGTAAACTGGCTAACAACCAAGAGCTGACCACCTACATCCAAAAGTGATAGGTTCATCTTATCATCCTGGTCTTCAAATATTCTAAGGTTGACTATCTTGTCAACCATATAGTCTATATCCTTAGTTGTGTCATCCTGGCCAACACCCAAGAGTACCATCAGCCCCTTGTCTATTTGTCCTACTAACTGGTTTTCAACCTCTACCTTAGATCTCGCAACTCTCTGTACCACTGCCCTCATTATAGCTACTCCTATCTGCCTTGTACCCTATAGGCTTCTTCTACACCCGGTATATTCTTCATCTTTTTGATAAGCTTGTTTAATTCTTCCATACCAACTACCTCAACTGATAGGTCTATTGTGACACCAATATCAGTACCCTTTCTGGCATAAATTCCAACTAAACCAACCTTTTCATTGGATATAACATGGGTAACTTCGTTTATAATACCCCTTCTATCGTTGGCCTTTAATTGTAGCTCGGCTTCAAATTTTGATTTTATATCCTCTATCCATGATACCTTAACCATTCTTGGAGCATTCTTTTCCTTGTCTCTAAGGACATTCTCACAATCTGTCCTGTGAACTGCTACTCCCCTACCCCTAGTGATGTAACCTACGATTTCATCACCTGGAAGCGGACTACAACACTTGGCAAACCTAACATATATACCATCTAGTCCATCGACCTTTACACCAGTATGCCTCTTTTCAGTCTTCTTAGAAGTATACTTGCTCTTTTCCGGATCAACTATATTATGGGCTACAACCTCTTCTTCCAGGTTAGCCTTCTGTTCTTTTTCTAACTTTCTTTCTTCCCTGGTAATCTCATCCTTTACCTTGTTAACTACATGGTTAGCTACAATACCACCATAGCCTATAGTAGCTAAAAAGTCATCGTAGTCTGGTTGGTTGAATCTGACTGCGACTTCCTTAATGGCAGCCATTACCTTGTTATCATTCCTGCTTAAATTATTTCTTGAAAGTTCCTTGTCCAGGATAGCAAGACCTCTTTCAATGTTTTCTTCTCGCCTTTCCTTCTTAAAGAACTGTTTTATCTTATTTCTTGCATTTGGAGTCTTGACCAGGTTCATCCAGTCCCTACTAGGACCTAGAGAATTTGCAGATGTAAGTATCTCCACTATTTGGCCATTTTTAAGCTTGTATTCTAATGGCACAATCCTACCATTTACCTTGGCCCCTACACACTTATTACCCACCTTGGAATGGATCCTATAGGCAAAGTCTATAGGTGTAGCTCCATTTGGTAATTCCAAAACATCTCCCTGGGGTGTAAATACATACACCTGGGCATTAAATACATCCTCTTTTAGGGCATCTAGGAATTCATATGGGTCAGTTACATCCTTCTCCCATTCCATCATCTGCCTCAACCACTGAAGTCTCCTATCGACATCACTAAGACTATTGTCAGTAACACCCTCCTTGTACTTCCAATGGGCGGCTATACCAAATTCAGCCACATTATGCATTTCATAAGTCCTTATCTGGATTTCAACCGGCTCACCATCGGAACCTATAACTGTAGTATGGAGTGACTGGTACATGTTTGGCTTTGGCATGGCTATATAGTCCTTGAACCTACCTGGAATTGGCTTCCATAGGGTATGGACCTCACCAAGAACTGCATAACAGTCCCTGTCCGTATCCACTAAAACCCTGACGGCTGTCAAGTCATATATCTCGTCAAAGCTCTTATTCTTCTTTTTCATCTTTTTGAATATGCTGTAAAAATGTTTAGGACGGCCGTAAACATCACATTCTACACCCTTATCATCCATATCCTTTTTTATTATAGTTACTATTTCATCTATATAAGCTTCTCTTTGCTCTCTCTTCTTATTAACCCTATTGACAAGTTCATAATATTCATCTGGATACAAAAACCTAAAAGCCAGGTCCTCTAACTCCCACTTGATAGTAGATATACCCAGCCTATGTGCTATACCAGCATATATGTCTAGGGTCTCTTGGGCCTTGTACTTTACCTTATTGCTATCCATATACTCTAGAGTTCTCATATTATGAAGTCTATCTGACAGTTTAATCAGCATGACCCTCATGTCCTTGGCCATAGCCATAAACATCTTTCTTAGGTTGCTGGCCTGAGACTCTTCCTTAGTCATATACTTGATCTTACCAAGCTTGGTAACCCCGTCTACCAGGGCAGCTACATCCTTGCCAAACATCTCTTCTATGTCTGCCTCTTCAAAATCAGTATCCTCTACAACATCATGAAGTAAGCCTCCACATATTGTATCTATATCCAATTCCATATCAGCCAGTATATTAGCTACAGCTACCGGATGAATAATATATGGTTCTCCAGACTTTCTAAATTGGTCCTTATGGGCCTCCTTAGCTAAATTATACGCTCTTACTACCTTATCTATATCAGCATTAGGCGCATATGCTTTTATCTTTTCTATTAAATTTTGTATTCTATCATCGTACATAAAATCACCCCTCATACTAAATATACTGGAAGTTAGTAAGGCTAAAAGAAATTTAAACTCGACTAGTTCCTTTATCTATTAATTATTCACTGTCATACTGGACTAGGGTCTGAACATCATATCCATCCAGCTTGTCCCTGCCATTTAGGAAGGTTAATTCAATTAAAAATTCCAAACATACAACCT
Organism: Peptostreptococcus stomatis DSM 17678; assembly: GCF_000147675.1. Lineage (GTDB taxonomy): Bacteria > Bacillota > Clostridia > Peptostreptococcales > Peptostreptococcaceae > Peptostreptococcus > Peptostreptococcus stomatis. Next base: position 10,013 of record NZ_ADGQ01000044.1, read on the forward strand.
GGCCACCCAGTTTTTCTATAAGCTTTACTGCAGCTGCAGTTGTACCACCAGTTGCTAGGAGGTCATCAACTATAGCAACCCTCTGGCCTGGTTTTATTGCATCCCTGTGGATTTCCAGGATATCAGTCCCGTATTCCAAATCGTATTCAATAGTTTCTACCTCTGATGGTAGCTTACCCGGCTTCCTGATAGGAACAAAACCAACTCCTAGGGCATAGGCAACTGGTGTACCAAATATAAAACCTCTTGCTTCCGGTCCAACTATTAGGTCTACCCTCTTCTCTCTTAAGTAGTCTGCCATCCTATCAACGGCCAGCTTAAAGCCTTCTCCATCGCAAATCAAGGTAGTAATATCTTTAAAACCTATACCTTCTTTTGGGAAATCCTGGACATTTCTGATTTTTTCTTCTAAATTCATATATTCCTCCACAGTATCGACCCTATAAATTGTATGTCTTAACAAATTTATTGTAGTCTTCACCTATATATTCAACAATTTTATTTTTTTCTAAATCTAACTTTATATCTGGCCTAGGCAAGATCTCAACATCAATTGAGTCCCTCTCAAAATCAGCCTCATACCTCATCAAATTTTCACTGGCTAGAACCCTTAAAATCAAGTCTAACTTGACTGGGTTGACCCCTGTTACTTCAATTAATTGGCTATATTTTATTTTACCTATATTAATACCCATCAATTTTTTATATACAACAACAAATTCTTTCCTGTCAAATTCAAGCATCCTAAACTTATTTTTCAAGTATTCAAAATCTGATTTATCATAGTTGATAAGCAGGTCAGAATCGCCTATATTTTCCAACAAATTCTTGTATTGTTCATAATTGTCTAAATAGTCATATACAATAATTTTATTATATACTTTTAAGGCCATTTTATCAATATTTCTTGGGCATATAAGGTCTATTTTCTGGTCATAGTATAGATTTTTATCTGACATTGCCCTAAAATACCCATTAATAGTATTCACAAGCATTAGGTTTGACTCTCCAAAGTCTAAAGACTGGTTATTTATAGCTTTTTCTCCTTCAAAGTCTTCTGACTCAAACTTAAGCCTAAATATATCATCTATCCTATTAAGGTCTGCCCTATTTTCTAGACTGGCAAAGTCTTTCCTATCAGATAAGATATCACTCTTATTGGCCCTGCACTTGTCTGGAATCATCATATCGATAATTTCACCATAGTATGGGCTTGGATAGAGACTTTTAGGTTTTGACAGTCTCATATCCTTTAATAACAATTGCAGACTAGTCTTATTGTTAAAGGTGTTTGAATCAACCTGGAAAACCAAGTCAACAAGGTCTCCCTCCTGATAATCTGTCCCCAGATGAGCCATATTAAAACCTATTACGTCAAACTCCATGTCCTTCTCGACCACCATTTTAAGGTGGTTCTTGTCCCTGCCTATTGTCATCAACCTCTTTAACAGGCACTTTCTCAACATAAAATACGGGGTTGGGTTTTTAATGCCAAAAGGCTCTAAAAGGTGGAGGTTTTCCACTAGGTCTAGATTAAGACTAGACTGGTCTATTTCATACTCTACCCTGATTACCTCTACTAAGTCTTCCTGGTCTAGTTCATAGTTGGCTATCTGGTTTATCTTTTCCCTTAGTAGGCCTATCTTGGCCACTTCCATGCTCATACCTGCAGCCTGTTGGTGACCACCAAACTTGGTCATATAGTCCCTACACTCATAAAGGGCTGAAAATATGTCAAATCCCTTTATAGACCTCGCAGACCCTACTGCTATATCCCCTTCCTCACAAAGAAGGATGCAGGGTTTATAGTATTTTTCTGTAACCTTAGATGCAACTATACCTATAATACCATGGTGCCAGTCCTCCCCCGAAACCACTAAGACCTTGTCATCCCTGTATGAAGGATCCTTGGATATTATATCCTCTACTTCCATATGAATCCTAGCTTCTACTTCCTGTCTTTCTGTATTTTTTGTATCCATCATAAGGGCCAAGTTTCTTGCCTCTTGTAGATTGTCACTTGTAAATAGGTCAACACCCAAGTTTGAAAATCCCAGTCTACCTGAGGCATTAATCCTAGGCCCTATTGCAAAGCCCAGGTGGGAACTCTTTATCTTTGTCCCATCTAGTCCACATACTTCTAAAAGAGCCTTCATCCCTATATTATTACCCTGGCCTAAAATCTCCATACCATTCTTTACAATTATCCTGTTTTCATCCAGTATGGGCATTATATCACATATGGTAGCTAGAGAAACTATCTCCAAATACCTATTTATATTTTTATAAAAGTCCTCATTTCCTGATAGGGCATGGATTAGTTTGAAGGCTACACCACAGCCACATATTCCTTCGAAGGGGTATGAACAGTCTTCCCTCTTTGGGTCTACCACTGCATAGGCAGCTGGTAGGCTTTCCTGGCATTCATGGTGGTCTGTTATTATAACATCTATTCCTAGCCCCCTGGCATATTCAACCTCTTTTACAGAAGTAATACCACAGTCTACTGTTATTATTAGCCTGCCATCCTGACTGCCTATATGGTCTATTGCCTCTATATTCAAGCCATATCCCTCTTCCAACCTATTAGGTATATAGTAGTCAACCGGATAGCCTATGGACTTAAAATACAAGACCATAATAGATGTTGATGATACACCATCCACATCATAGTCCCCAAAAATCCATATCTTTTCTTTTCTCGATATAGCCTGCCTTATCCTCTCCACTGCCTTGTCCATATCCTTTAGCAGAAAGGGGTCTCTGAGATACTTCAAGGATGGGTCTGTAAACATCTCTACCTGATCTTGGCTCTCTATACCCCTGTTAAGAAGGATTTGACCTATTTCCTTTGATATAGACATGGACTCCATCAAGTCATTTCTAGATGGCTCCTGCCTATGTAATATATTCCATTTTTTCATCAAAATCCTCCCCTATTTCTTGTTGTGGTAGTTGTTCCTAAATATTAAAAATACCAGGGTAATACCAATAACAAAGGATATCATAAATCCTATTATACTCACATACTTGATCATTATGCTATTTTGTATATTTGATGAAGCCAGTATAAGAGATGAACCTACTATACAGGCTGCTAGCATAATACTCATAGACATCTGAGTTGTGAATTTTTTTATGCTATTATCTAGACTAGGAGATTTTAATTCCCCCAACTCTAGTTTCATGTTATTCTTCTCTAATATAGATAGGATGGTCTTTATCTGACCTGGTACCGTAATCCACTCGTAGTAGTACTCGTCCACATTGGATTTTAATCTTAAAAGGTTCCTCTTAATATCCACCTTTTCTTCCCTATAATACTTCAGGTATGAGTTGGCGATACTCTCTACACTGAAATCATTATATAGGCCCCTAGATGTCCCTTCAAGGGTTATTACAGTCTTACCTAGTATGATAAGCTGTGAAGGCAACTTAATCTTGTGGTTCCTCATAAACCTAAAGACCTCATCCAAGATGTCGGTTATCCTTAACCTATCAAAAGGTATATCATAGTAGTAATGAATCAAATAAAGCAGGTCTCTTCTCAGGCCCTCTGTGTTTATGTCAACTGACATGGCATCCATATCAGTCAAAACCCTGATAATCTTATCAATATTTTTGTTTGTAGAGGCGATAATTAACTGGTTTAGGTAGCCTAGGGTCTTATCGTCTATCAGGCCTATCATACCAAAATCTATATATGCCAGACGACCGTCATCCAGTATATACATATTGCCCGGGTGGGGGTCAGCATGGAAGAAACCACAAGTCATGGCCTGCCTAAAAAATGACCTCACACTTATATCTACTATCCTCTTTTTTTCCTGGTCATCAAGGTAATGTTGGTCTAGCTCAGACAAGCATACGCCCTCAATCTTTTCCATTACCAGGATCTTCTTACTCGTATAGTCACTAAATATCTCAGGTATAAATACCTCACTACTATTTTTAAATATCTTACCTAGTTTGACCCCATTTACTGACTCAAACTTGTAGTCTAACTCTCTTAAAAGCTGGATTTCCATTTCCTTGATAAGTTCTTCAACATCTAGGTTAAAGTCTTTTTTAATACTATTTAGGCTGGATGCAATGTTCTTCAAAATACTTATATCCGCCTTTATAGTCGACTCTATTCCTGGCCTCTGAATCTTTATAACGACCTTTCTACCATCAAGGAGCTTGGCCTCATAAACCTGACCAATCGATGCCGCTGCTATCGGGTCTTGACTGATATAGGAAAATACCTGGTCTCTTGGAAATCCTAATTCTTCATCCAATATAGCCATGGCCACGTCATTGTCAAACATCTCTACATTGTCTCTCAGCTTGCTTAGTTCGCCTATTATTTCATCGTCAAAGATATCCTTCCTTGTACTTAAAATCTGGCCTATTTTGATGTAGGTAGGTCCTAACTCCTCTAGGGCGCACTTAAGCCTTTGGGCAGTTGTCATAGACTTGCTCTTGATACTAGGACCATGTCCAACTACCTTGGCAGTCATGGAATCCTTGTTAAGCCTGTCTACGATAAATCCAAATCCATATTTAATTAAAACACCTGCTATTTCCTTATATCTGCCTAGATATTTGTAACTTATCCTCATATATTATTCACCTTCAGTCAGTAATTTTGCCTGAATCATTATGGCACATTCCGTCCTCTTCTTCTGCATTTCACATCCCAAATCATATGGTTTTTTAATATCATTATTAAAGTTAATTGCATTGGCATGACATCCACCAGAACAGTAGAACTTGTTCCAACATGTTTGGCAAGTTTCCTTGTTATATACATGAGCCTCCCTGAACATATTTGTTATATCTTCAGGTATCTCAATCTTTTCATTATTTATATTGCCTAGAATATATTCTTCCTTTCCTACAAACTGGTGACATGGGTAGATATCCCCATTTGGCACTATAGATATATACTCATTACCTGCCCCACAACCTGTTATTCTCTTGATAACACACGGGCCCTGGTTTAAGTCTATCATAAAGTGGAAGAACTTCATCTTCTCTCCCCTCAACTGCCTATCTGCCAATTCATCTGCAAAAGATTCATACTCCTCGAATATCTTTGGTAAGTCTTCCTCTCTTAGGGCAAATGGGTTAGTCTCATCATCTACAACCGGCTCTATAGATGTCAACTCAAAGCCAAGGTCAGCAAAATGCTTGACATCCTCTGAAAAGTCCAGGTTGTCCCTGGTAAAGGTACCCCTCACATAGTAGTACTTGTCTTTAGGCCTCTGACTAACCAATTTCTGGAACTTAGGTACTATGATATCATAACTACCCTTATCATTTACAGTTGGCCTCATGCTATCATTGACATCCTTCCTACCATCAAGTGATAGGACTACATTATGCATGTGTTCATTTATAAAGTCTATCTTCTCATCATCAAGAAGGACACCATTAGTAGTAATTGTAAACCTTATATTCTTACCGGCAGGCTTTTCAACTTCCCTACCATACTTTACCAATTCCTTGACTACTGGCCAGTTCATAAGTGGCTCACCACCAAAGAAGTCTATTTCAAGATTTCTCCTGTTGCCAGAATTAGCAATCAGGTAGTCAAGGGCCTTCTTGCCTACCTCTAGTGGCATTAGTTCAGCCTTACCTCCAAAGTCACCCTGCTTAGCAAAACAATACTTACACTTTAGGTTGCAGTCGTGGGCGACGTTTAGACAGAGTGCCTTTACCACCGGTTGTCTATTTACAAAACTTGGATGGAACTTATACTCATCTTCTGAATAAAGTAGTCCCTCCTCTTCTAGATTTTTTATTTCTTCATAGGCCTCCCTGACCTTATCAGCCTCAAATTCACCTGCTAAAAGCTCTACTATATCTTCTAAGTCATTTTCCTTATAAAAATCCAGTACTCTATATGTCACATCATCTATAACGTGAACAGCCCCCCCATTCACGTCTATGACGATATTATATCCATTCAAACTATACTTGTGTATTAATTCCACCTTATTTCCTCCTATTTTAAAAATCCTTTACTCTTTATTATACCACACCATTATAAGACTATACAAAAAAACCAACCCATATGGATTGGTTTTTATTTAAATATTAGTTTTATTTTCTTATTTAGGTTTAATCAATGTCCAATTATGCCATTAATTACCATAAAAGGCTGCCTTAAAGGCCTCTACGAAAATAGATCTGGCTTCAGCTATCTGACTTCCCTGGATTGGACTATCTCCTTCTAGGTCATTAAACATCTGAGTTGCTACAGCTTCAAGCTGGCTTTCACTACCTCCACCCTGCTTGAAACTACTACCCGCATTAGCACCGGCACTCTTAATTTCACTTCTTAGACTGTTATTCAAACTAGAAACCTTAGGAACAAATCCTGGGTCATCATTAGAGTTTGAATCACTGTTACTTGGCTTAGTATTGTTTGAAGGCCTCTTATTCTTGTTAGAATCTTCATTAGACCTTCTCTTATTTGACTTCTGGTCAGAGTCCTTATCTTCGTCTTTCTTATTGTTTGACTTGCTCTTATTTTTGTCAGTACTTGAAGATGAATTATTCTTGTCTACTTCATCTGTCGTAGTCTTGTCGTCATTTGCCTTAACAGACTTACCTCTAACCTTTTCAACGTCCTGTCTTATCTTATCCATCTTTTCCTTGAAATCTTTAAACAAGTTATCATACTCCTTCAATTCCTTCTTGTACTTAGCTGAATCTGTAAGAACATGGTCTGCCATGTCAAGGGATTTTACATACATCTTTTTCAAGATATCCTTAGCCTCATTTAGGGGCTTGTACTTAATATCTGTACTAGCCAAAAGAGTCTGGCCATTTTTGATTAAGTCCTTGGCTGATACTAGGTCACTCTCAAGGTCTGGGTTTTTACTAGCATCACTTATTGTCTTCAAGTTATTCTTGAGATCATTGTAATATGACAATATTTCCTTATATTCAACAACCACTTCTTCTACATTGTCTTTTGTAATCTCTGTAATATATTCTGTTTTCTGGGTTTTATCACTATTTTTGGTATCAGTTTTTTTATTGCTACCACAGCCTACTGTCAAAGTCATGGCAAGTACCAAGCTGGCAGCAATAGCCTTCTTGAATAAATTCAAAAAATCACCTCCGTTTCATAGATACTTTTTATTATACCATATTTTCTTGCAATTCACAAAAAATATATAATTATTCTTGTATATAAGTGTTTATACACATATTTTTTTGCATTGTAGGTCACAAAAATATTTAATATTTCACTTGAATTCCTACGATATAATAAATCACCTAAATTATCCAGCAAGAGCATTGACTTTGCGCCATCATAGGCTAATTCATATTCTGTATTTGCATACAGGTCATTTAGTGCTTCATTAGCCGCCAAATATTTCATCAAAAAAACTTAGTTGCTTTGAAATTTCCTTTTCCTCAAATAAATTCAAGTAATTAAATATAGCCTCATTATCATGGGCAATATTATTCTGCTCACAAAATCTGTGAAATAGACCCATTAACTTTTTATTATTTTGACTGGTCACTATATAGCTGTTTCTGTATTCACTCATATATTGATTTTTCAATCTTGGAAACTTTTTATCTAGTTGGGAATAAAAATATTCTCTGTTACCATCCCTAAGTGTAAGACCCATACCAAAGCATATTATCCCATATACACCGGCATCTTTACAATAATTCAAAATCCCAAGAATATTCTCTTCCGTATCATTTATGTATGGCAATATTGGACATAGCCAAACTACTGTCGGTATCCCTTCATCTCGCAATACTTTTAATGCTTCAAACCTTTGTCTCGTAGTTGAAACATTGGGTTCAATTTTTTTGCACATATCTTCATTATAGGTTGTCAAGGTCATTTGAATAACACATTTAGTTTTTGAATTTATTGCCTTAAGTAAATCTATATCTCTTAAGACATTCGCAGATTTCGTTATCAGTGTAGCACCGAATCCATACTTATTTATTAGTTCAAGAGCTTTTTTCGTATAGTTTAAGTCTAATTCTTCACTAAGATATGGATCTGTCATGGAGCCCAAACCAATCATACATTTTTTCCTCTTTCGTCTTAATCTTTCTTCCAGAAGACTTATTCCGTTTTCTTTTACCTCTATATCCTCAAATTTATGGTTCATCTGGTAACAATCACTTCTTGAGTCACAATATATACATCCATGTGTACAACCCCTAAACAAGTTCATTCCATTTTTTGAAGATAAGATTCCTTTTACTTTAGTAAAATGCACTTTAAATCCCTACCCTACTCTTTTGATTTGCAATTTTTCCTATGAGTTTTAAGCTTTTTCATAGCCCAATCATAATGGCTCGAGGTCGCACTTACAAAATAAGACCCAAGTACACTTCCTCCGACCCACTTATATATCTCTTTTGTAAACAATTCTTCATCTGTGAATGTTTCAGCCAACTCTAAAACATCCCTATGGGATTTATGAAACATTTCAGTCGCACTTTCAAGAGAAGTATTTTGGTGTTTCTTCCAAAATTCTATGTTCATATCCCCATAAGTTTTCCAGTTATATGGTTTAGGCAAAAATGGCCTTTCTTCCCCTTTTTGATTAGAATATACCCATTTTAAAATAAGCTGATGCCATTCATAGAGATGAATTAAAATATCTCTTAAATTCTTATCTCTTTTCCAATGAGCTTCTTTTTTCTTTTCATCTTTTGAAAAATCAAAAGGTGTATTTAACTCATCCTCGGTCATATTTGAAATAAGTAAATTAAACTTTTCATAGTTTTCCTTGGCAGCAGTCAATAAATCTTTTTTTGTTCTAGGTCTTGACATAATCTAATCCCCCTTTGTCTTTTGATTATTTTATTATACAGGAAGATACTTGACACCATATGTCATATTATATATTTTTCTGCCATTTTATTTATCATTTCCTTAATCTGTATTCGTATCTCCTTTGGCTCTAATACTTCAGCACTATCTCCAAAGGAAAGAATATAGTTAAATAAGTTATAATCATTTGGCATCTCTATTTCAACATATAAATCTCCATCATCTTCTACGATTTCTCCCTTTAACTCATCATATACTCTAAAGGCAACTTTATGATCAAACTTAACTTTGATATTGACTGTATTTTCATATGGAATTTCTTTTTTCAGTATTAAATTTTCAAAGCTGTCTTCGAATTTTTCGGCATGAACTTCTAAATTTTTTATCCTAGACAATTTAAAATACCTAAAGTCATTTCTAAGTAAACATAGGGCATATAGGTACCAGTCCTGTCCTTTAAAAAGAAGCCTCACAGGTTTAACTCTTCTGCTTGTTTCTTCTTCATTGCTACTAAAGTATGAGAATGAAATAATACTCTTACTTAAAATGGCAGATTTAATATCATTAAATGTTCTTTCATACATCTTGTTGTTTTGCCAATTATTGAAGTCGACCTCAATCCAATTAGTACTTTTCATTTTAAATAATGCAGACAGTTTAGTCATGAGTTCATTTTCATAATGTTTAGTAGTATTATCCAATCCTTGAAGAGCAGACATAATTTGCTCTTTTTCCCTTTCAGTAAGCAATGATTTGCTCAGCACAAAATCTTTGGCAATTTCTATACCACCACCCTTTCCTTGAGTGGCATAAATTGGTATCCCAGCACTGCTAATTGAGTCAATATCTCGATAAATCGTTCTGACTGACACTTCAAATTTATCTGCAAGCTCATTTGCCGTAACTTTCTCTTTTTCTAAAATGTAATATAGTATCCTAAACAATCTATTATTTTTCATCATCTTAAATCTCCTCGATTCATTATACCACAGTAACATGACACCTTTTGTCATATTATATTATTTTCTATAACAAATCCCCCAGATAAACTGGGGGATTTATTATAGAAAAAACGCCGGATTGGTAAGTTCCGACGTCTCTGCACTATAATAGTGCATGTTATTATGGTAGTTTTGTAAAAAAACAAAAAGTAATAGCAAATTAATTAGCTAGGGCTGTCTTAAGGCTCTCATTTCTATATGAAAGGTCCTTGTTGTCTGTTGGAACCATGACAACTGAATAACGTTTACCTTCAACAAAGAAAACTACGACCTTCTTGTCCTTAAAGTTATATTCCCTATACTTATCCATTTCCACGTTGCATACCTTACGAATCTGGTCCATCTCATTAGAATCTGCCAACATGAACTGGGCATCTGACTTCATCAGTAAATTGATTAGGTTTCTTTCCTCACCAATTTCATAAATCTTATACTTTCTCAAGATCTTTTCTAACTGGTCATCTGTTAGTGCAACGCTAATTGGATTACCCTTGTCATCCTTCAATATAGAACCACTTATATCCTGAACATGTACAGGATGTAATTCATCTGGCCTTACATCGATAACCTTACTAAAGTGTACGTACTGCTTGTTACTTACATAGCCTTCATTCTTGATTTCAACGAATCCAGGAATCAGACCAATGCAGAAAGATTCAATAGAATCCTTGCTAAACTTGTTAGATATAGGCAAAATCTTCACAGTATTTTTGTCTTCGTCTATATCCAAAATAACTGCGTAGTCTAAAGAGTATGTCTCATAGTCTACATCATCTAGTGCAAAAAAGTTATACCTTATAATATCACCTAACATTAGCTACACCTCCACTTAATATTCAACGTCAGGAAATCATTTCCAACCTTATATTAACATACTTTCAACCTTAAGTCTAGTGTTTTTTACAAAAAAATAAGGCATTTGAATAATAATTCAATGTACCTTATTTGTCTAAAAGCACTCTAAGCCTTGATATAATAGGGTTTTTTAATCCTAAAAAACTTATTAGTATATCATATATTTTTTATTTTTAGGGATATTTTGCTCATATATCCTAAATATATTATACTATATTAATCCCTTTTAATCCTTGTCTACTTAGATTCTATAAACTTATCCATATAGGCTTCTATTTCCTTGGCTGTTCCTAGGACAAGAACCTCGTCAGAAAGTTTCTTCATATCTGCTTCTGTAACAGAATTTATCAGCCTTCTAGCCCTTAAAATAGATATTGGTGACATAGAAAACTCATCTAGTCCAAATCCTAGTAGGATTGGAATCATCTTCTGGTCCCCTGCTGCTTCACCACACATACCTACCCACTTACCTTCTTGGTGGGCGTTCTTTATTACAAGTTTGATTAATCTCAACACAGCTGGATTAAACTGGTTATATAGGTAGCTAATCTTCTGGTTCATCCTGTCTACTGCACAAGTATACTGGATTAGGTCATTTGTGCCTATAGAGAAGAAGTCTACATGCTTGGCTAATATATCAGAGATTACTGCTGCAGATGGTATTTCTATCATCATACCTAGTTCTACATCTTCAGAATATGCTATTGCTTCTGCCTTCAATTCATCCTTGACCTTCTGGCACATTTCCTTAGCTGCCAATAATTCTTCTAGAGAAGATATCATCGGGAACATTATTCTAAGCTTGCCATAGACAGATGCCCTATATAGGGCCCTTAACTGAGTCCTAAAGATGTCAGTCTTGTCTAGGCATAATCTTATAGCCCTGTAGCCCAAGAATGGATTCATCTCTTCATCCATTTCAAAGTAGCTTAGCTTCTTATCGCCACCTATATCAAGTGTCCTGATTACAACTGGCTTGCCGTCCATGCCTTCTAAAACCTTCTTATAGGCTTCATACTGGATTTCTTCACTTGGGAATTCATCATTATTCATGTATAGGAATTCTGTCCTGTATAGACCCACACCTTCTGCATCGTTCTTAATCAGGCCTTCAACATCATCTGGAGTTCCTATATTACCAGCTAATTCAACCCTCTTACCATCTATTGTCCTAGATTCCTGACCCTTTAATAGGGCAAGGGCCTTCTTGTCTTCCTCAAATACCCTCTTCTTTTCCTGGTACTCATCTATAAGGGCCTGGTCTGGATTGATATATACCTGTCCCTTGTCTCCATCAAATACTATAGTATCTCCGTCCTTAGCCTGGCATGTAATATCACTTAGACCAACTACGGCTGGAATTTCTAAAGTTCTTGACATTATGGCTGTATGAGAAGTTCTACCGCCTATATCAGTCAGGAAGCCCTGCACCATAGCCTTGTTCATTGTTGCAGTGTCAGAAGGAGTTAAATCATGGGCTACCAAGACAACTTCTTCATCTATAGCAGACAAGTCTACTATCTTTATACCTAGTATATGTCTAAGAACCCTATTAGTAACATCCTTTATATCTGCAGCCCTTTCCCTCATGTAGTCGTTGTCCATCGACTCAAATATAGTCACAAACATATCCTTCACTTCATTTAGGGCGTATTCAGCATTTAGAGACTCTGACTTTATCTTGTTTTCTGCCTCACCTATGAATTCTGGATCTTCCAGTACCAAAAGATGGGCTCCAAATATTTCTGCTTCTTCTTCTCCAAGGTCGTTTGCAACCTTAGCCTTTACTTTTTCTAGTTCTGTCTTTGATATTTCAACCGCGTCATTTAATTTCTTAACTTCAGCTTCAAGATCATTGATAGCCTTTTTTTCTATTACTATTTCGTTTTCTTCTACTACTAGGGCCTTGCCTATTACAATTCCTGGTGATGCTCCAATACCATTAAATAACATGACTACCTCCATCAAATATAAATAAAATGTTAAGAGAAAACTCTTAACATTTTACAATCTAGTTATACTATTTTTCTCCAAAACCACTTTCTATTAATTCTACTATTGAATTTAAAGCTAATTCTTCGTCTTCTCCGTGAGTTTCAATAACTACTTCAGTACCCTTAGCTAGGCCTAACTTCATTATACCCATGATTGACTTAGCATTTACCTTTTCTCCACCACAAATTAATTCTACGCTTGACTTGAATTCAGATGCCTTCTTTACAAACATACTAGCTGGTCTAGCATGTAAGCCTGTTTCATTGATAATTGTAACTTTCTTTTCCATAATAACCTCCAAAAAAAATTCTTGTATTTGTGAAAACCTAAGACATATAGACTTTCTAATAAACTATACTTTGATAAATGGTTTTGACGGATTGCGACCCTAGAGGTCATTTTTCGTCCCCATATATTCAACAAATAATATTATACCTATATATTACCCCAATTGCAAGGAAATTACTAGTATTTTATTTAAAATATTTTCTGTAAATTCTAAAAAATCCAAACTTACAATTTAAATTAAAAGGTCAAATATAAGACTTATATTATAGCCACTATATTTAAGTCTACCTATAATTTATCCTATCTTTAATAATATCGGCCCTATGCTCATCTACAAATTTCAGGATACCCTCGCTAATGCCCTTGGCTATATCCTGTTGATATTTTTCACTCTCTAATTTACGGGCATCATCCTTGTTGCTTATAAAGCCACACTGGACTATTACGGCTGGCATCTGAGTATAGTTTAAGATATCGAACTTTTTTTCTAAAACCCCCCTATCTTTCATTTCTATATAAGATACAGTTGTATTTTGTATGCTCTCTGCCATAAGTTTTGATAGGTTTTTCCTTTCAGGTTTGTCGGTTTTTCCTTTAGAAGTTCCCTTACTTGAATCTTCCTTATCTGAGTTTTCCTGGCTTGAAGACTTATTATTAGTATCGACATCACCTGTATCTATTTTGTCTTTTGAAGACTTGTCTCCCTTTTCCTTGTCTGTAGACTCGTCAGTTTTTTTAGATTTATTTTCATCCTTAAGTGAGACAGTCTTCTTACTCTCATCTTTTATGAGTGAATCGTATTCTATATTCTCTGGACCAATGTAGAAGGTATCTATCCCCGAAGCATCATTCCTGTTTGCTTGGGCACTTAGTCTTATTGACACATAAAGGTCTGCCTGGTTCTTTTTTGCATAGGCCACCCTTTCTGATAGCTTCATATCTTCATCGTAGGACCTCACCATGATTACATTTATATCTGCCTGGTCTGATAGGTTGTCCTTGACATATTTAGCAATTTCCAAGTTTATGTCTTTTTCTTTTTGACTACCTCTATAGGCTGTCATGCCTTCATTGATACCACCCTTGGCAGCATCTACGGCAACATTTATAACATTCCTCTTCTTCGCTTCCATAAGTTCTATAGACTTTTGGTTTTGAGATGCTTCCAAAGCTTTTTTTGCCTGGGTATTTTTATGGTTCGACCAGACTAACCTCCCTATTGCAAAGAAAATTATAAATATTATAAATAAAACCAAAAATAACCTGGATTTAATTATTTTTTTTCTTCTAGGTCTGGTCTTTCTTGCAGGATTATTAGGTCTTCTCTGCTTACTAGGTCTTCTCTGCTCATTAGGTCTCCTGGATCTTGAATTTCTATTTTGACCCTGCCTTGTCCTTGTCTTCTTTCCCATACCTTATTACCCCTCACTAATCAATGGCAAATACTTCTTTGAGTGTAGATACCACCCCAAATTCATTATTACTAGGTGCAGTATACCTGGCTATCTGCTTGATTTTATCTATGGCATTATCCATAGCATAACTATGATAGGCCTGGTTTATCATTTCAAAATCATTCATCTGGTCTCCAAAGGCCATAGTTTCTTTTGGACTTATACCAAGCATGGCCTGCATCTTGGCTATGGCCGTCCCCTTGTTTGTCCCCTTTGGAACTATATCCAACCAGTCAAAACCAGAGGTACATATACTGGCCTCGTCGGAAAACTCCTCTACCAATAGTTTAAAGTCGTTATAATATCCATTTTTTGAATGGACCGATATCTTAACTGGTAACTCCTCTATATGGGTCACATCCTTTACAATTTCAAATTTTGGCAAGTATATCCTGGCATTTTCCATGGATTCATCATCAGTCCTATCTATGTATGAGTAGTCTGATGTACAATACAAGATTCTCATATCGTCCAATTCCTTAAGTCTGGCCAAAAATTTATCGCTAATTTCCCTGGTTAGGGTTGCATTTACTATTGGCTGACCATCTATTTCCATAACAGCACCATTTTCTGCTACAAATAACATCTGGTCCTTATATTTATCAAATACAGTCTTAAGGCTGGCCAACTGCCTGCCACTCGCTGCACAAAATTTCACATTTTTTTCCTTCAAGGCCTTAAAAACCTTATCAAATTCTGGACTCATTTCCTTATCATCATTTAGAAATGTACCATCCATGTCTACACTTATTAATTTTACCATAAAGCCTCCCTGTTCTATTTATTACTACTCGTCACCTATAACATTATATCATATACCGTCCTCTAGTTAAATCCAATAAAAAATTATCATATTTTTCCATATTCCCCTTTACTAGTCAAATGATATTTAATATAATAGTTTATGTAACTTTAGAGAAAAGAAGGTGATATTTTTGTCTGCTCTTAGAAAATTCGTAATTTTTCTAGCAGTACTAGTTGTTACAATTCCAATTACATTTGCAGGGGTTGTTTATTCGAAACTAAAAAGCATGCAATTAGATGGTAATTTTGATATGTTGGCTTCAAATAAATACAAGTATGATAATGAAATTATTAATATACTTTTGGTTGGTAGTGACGGTCGACCTGGTGAGAAGGTTTCAAGGTCAGATTCCATGATGATATTGACTGTGGATAATAAGCACAAAAAACTTAAACTAACTTCACTTGGTAGAGATACCTATGTCAAGATACCCAACCACGGTTTCCAGAAGCTAACTCATGCATATGCCTATGGCAAGGAAAAATTATTGATTCAAACAATAGAAGACAACTTTAAGTTGGATATACAAAACTATGCTCAGGTTGACTTTTTCTCCTTTATGGATATAGTTGATGCCCTGGGTGGTGTAGATGTAAATATTAAAAGTGAAGAAATTCCAGAATTAAACAAGTTTGTTGCAGAGTGCTACCGTTGGAGCAATCACAAAAATGGCCCTCTGAAGTACTTTAAGAAAAGTGGTCAACAAACCCTTGTCGGCTACCAGGCCCTTACTTACGCAAGAATAAGAAAGAGTGATGGTACTATGGAAAGGGATGATAGGCAGAGAAAGGTTATAGAAGCTATCATACACAAGGTTAATGGTATATCTATATCCAAGTATCCTAAGCTACTGGATGCAGTTAAGCCATATGTAAAGACTAACATGACCCCTACAGAGATAATGTACCTGGGTAAGGATGTCCTATCAATAGGAAACTTGACCATAGACACTATGCAGTTCCCTCTTCATCCGGAAAATGAAGTTAAATTGCCTGAAGCTGGTTATGTAATACCATTTGAAAGCTATGAAGTGGATATCTTGCATAAGTATATATTTGATAATATAAAGTCTACAGCCAATGAGATAGAAGAAGCTAGACGGGCTTGGAAGGAAGCTGGTAACCGAAGCCAGTACCTGACAGATTCAGAATACATGTCAGCAGCCCAATAGTTAGATGGCTATTTTTACAAACTTTAAAAACTAGATATAATGTTAAGAATTAAGAGTGGTAGGTATTTTAGTTGACACAAAACTAAATGCCTTACCCCTCTTTTTTTATTTCCAATTATGGTTAATTTAATATTAATATTATATAATCAACGAGAAAGGTAGGTGTTTAAATGTTTAAACTCAGAAATTTCGTAAGACTTTTACTCGTATTAGTCATAGCAATACCAGTTGGGACTTTTGCCCTAACAAGCTCTGTCCTAAGCGATATCCATAATTCAAATATAAATACAACTAGTCTAGATGACAAGTCCCATACAAGTAGGGACGGTATCAAAAATATACTAGTAATGGGTACAGATGCCAGACCAGGAGAAAATACTTCAAGAGCGGACTCCATGATGATTGTTACAATAGACAGCGTCCACAAAGACATCAAGATAACATCTCTAGCCAGGGATACCTTGGTTAACATACCAGGTCATGGCAAGTCTAAATTGACACATGCCTATGCCTATGGCAAGGAAGACCTCTTGATAAGAACAGTTGAAAATAACTTTGATATAGATATAGATGAATTTGTCATGATAAACTTCCAGTCATTTATGGCTATTATAGACAGCCTGGGTGGAGTTACAGTCGATGTAACCCAGAATGAACTTGCAGAATTAAATAAGTTTATCCCTGAGACATATTCATGGTCTACCAACAAGAATAAGGGAGAAATGGAATTGGTAAAATCTGCCGGTACACAAAAGCTAAACGGCTACCAGGCCCTATCCTATGCTAGAATCAGACACAATGATTCAGCCTTTGGTAGGGACAACAGACAAAGGATGATTGTATCGAGCATTATGAAGGAGATAAAGAATACTTCCTTCCTAAGGTACCCTCTCCTATTAAAGGCAGCTGCCCCATATATAGACTCAAGCATGTCACCAACCAAGATGATAAGACTTGGTCTCGAGGCTCTTAGAATAGGTACTGATAATATAAAACAAAAGGAATTCCCTCTTGTAGACAACCCTAGGTATACAACCAACGGTTCTTACAGAAGCTATGGATGGGTAATCAGGTTTGACCCTGACTCTGTTAAATTCCTAAAACAGTTTATATTTGACGATATTGAGTACTAGGCTTATAGCCTTCTATAAATATAACTTCTAAAAAATAATCAACACAAAAAATCGGGCTGTATTTGACACTAGATCAAGTCGGCCCGATTTTGTATTTAGCAAAGTAAAAGTGTTAATATTTTTTAAGATAATATCTAAATTTAATTTTCTAACAATAATTAATTGGAGACCTCACATCTACAAGATATGGTTATCTTCTGCCTTATCAAGAGCCTGTTTAACCAACTTAGATAGGCCTATTAGACCTATTACGTTAGGAATTACCATGATACCATTAAACATATCTGCTAGCTCCCAAACAAGGTCTACACGTAGACATGTACCCAAAACTATAAAGGCAAGTACTATTATCCTATATGGAGTCAGTCCCTTTTCACCAAATAAGTACTTGATATTAGCTTCTGCAAAGAAGTACCAACCGATTATAGTCGAGAAGGCAAAGAACAATAAGGCTATGGCAACAAAGACCAAACCAAACCCTCCAAAACCTGTCTCAAAGGCCTTCTGAGTTACTGCTATACCTGTTTCACCTGATAAGTTAGCACCCGTAGCTATAATAACTAGGGCACTTACATTCAATACTATAAAAGTATCTATAAATACACCTACTATAGCAACTAGACCCTGCTGAGTAGGATCGTCAACCTTGGCTATTGCATGGGCATGTGGTGTAGAACCCATACCTGCTTCATTAGAGAATAAACCTCTGGCAACACCGTATCTAACTGCATCCTTAACAGCTACACCGGCAGCACCACCAAGAACTGCACTTGGGTTGAAGGCCCCCACAAAAATTTGCCTAATAGCATCAAGTGTGTCCGAACCCATTATAACAAGTATTATAAGACCTCCTATTATATAGAAGAATGCCATAATCGGTACTATCTTTTCTGTGAAAGAAGCTATTCTAGCAACACCACCAACAAAGATAAAACCAGATATGATTGCTAATACAATACCAACTATTAGTGGGTTTACATGGAAAGCTGATTCAAAAGCTGTACCTATAGAGTTGGCCTGAACCATATTACCTATAAATCCAAGAGCCAAAACTATTGTGATTGCAAAAAAAGATGATAAGAACTTACTGTTTAATCCATACCTTAAATAGTAGGCTGGACCACCAGTCACTTGTCCATTTACCTCTTTCTTAAATAACTGGGCTAAAACCGCTTCGGCAAAGATTGTTGCCATACCGAAAAAGGCACTAATCCACATCCAGAAAATTGCACCTGGACCACCTGAAACTATAGCCGTCGCAGCACCTGCCAGGTTACCTGTACCAACCTGGGCAGCTATTGCCGTTGCAAGAGACTGGAATGATGACATACCCTCTTTACCGGCCTTTTCTCCCCTCAAACTAAATCCTCCAAAAGCCTGTTTAAAAGCCTTGGCAAATTTCCTAAGCTGTATACCCTTCAAAGAAATAGTGAAGAATATACCACATCCCACTAGGATCACCAATAGGACTTTTCCCCATAGTATACCATTTATGGCAACTACGATTTTTAATAATGCATCATTCATTAAAAAAACACCCCCTTGTATTTTATTTATATCAATCGTATAACGAATAATACCAATTTTATACTCGAGGGTGTTTAAATTTCAATTAGCTACTGCATAACACCTTCAAGCAAATTGTATATCTCTTTGTATGAGTTAGCATTTATACCTCCTCCTATCTGGTATAGAAGGCTTGTACTCCTTGGATATAGGACATCTCTCTGGTACTGGGAAACACTAGATGATGCCAGCACTATAGGTGAATCAGACTTCTGAGCAAAGGCACTAACTGTAATAGCATCTATCGGTGCATTACTCCTAGTTATAAATACCTTTGGAGAGAATGATTTCGTATAGAATTTTTCTATTACCTTAGTATTGGTTTGAATTCTATCATTACCATATATCCTGTTTGAACTTAGATTCATATTTAAGGCTGAGCCCAATTGATTTATTACTGAGTCTGACAGTACATCCGGACCACCTATGAAATATATGTTTTTAACCTGCTTGTTCTTTATCCAATTAATTGAATCCTGGTTTATAGACTTATTTGATGAAACTATAATAGGATTCCTGTTTTTACCTGCCTTAGATGCTATTGACAAAACATCCACTAGGGCTTCCTTACTAGCTATGTAGACTGTATCTACCTGCTTATCTTGTGCTAACTTATCTGCAATTTGCCTAGATGCCACTTCAATATCTGAACTATATATTTTTTCTATAGTCACATTAGATAATTCTCCCTCTATGCTTTTAAGGTCCCTGTTGATTGCAAAGTTATTTGTGCCTACAAGGATTACCTTCCTGGCTCCTAGCCTCTTTATTTCCTTTATTGTGTTGTCACTGAGTTTATTTGGATAGCTAAGTAATATTGGGGCATTGTAACTTGCTGCTAGAGGACTTGATACCACTCCAGCTATCAGGTCTTTACCATTTACCAATACTACTGTTGATGATCCATTTTTCCAACCCTGCTGGCTGATTTTTACAGCAGTTTCTGCCCTATTGGCCCCCCACAATTTATTTTGATATGGGTACCTCCTGTTAGGGTCTGGTTGCTGGTCAGTAGGATTTGTAGTAGTGTATAGGGACTTTAAGTCGTTTGCAACCTGTCCTATATTTACTATATCCTTGGCAGAGAAGAAGACGCTTCCCTTTATATCTTTATACTTTCTATTTAAGTTAATCTGACTTTTGATTTCTGCTGCTACATTTTCACCATTGTATTCATCTTGACCATGCTTGTAGATACCCTGACCTATATATAGGTCTACTCCTGTACCCCTCACCTGGTCGGACCACCATTTTACCAATGTAGCATAATCTGCCTTTGGATGCCCAATTCTCCAGTATACCTGAGGTACTACATAGTCTACTAAACCATTCTTAATCCAGTACCTAGTATCTGCGTATTGCTTATTATATGACTCTCCCCCACTAGTTCTGGAGCCATTGGAATCATTGCTGTAATTCCTCCATATACCAGCTGGGCTAATACCAAAGACAACATTAGAGTTTATTGACTTTATCCTATCCCTTACTGTCTTGACCATATTGTTTATGTTGGCCCTTCTCCAGTTGTCTATACTTCCACTGCCATACTGGTTAAATGTATTGGAATCTGGGAAACCAGGACCTGGATAGAAATAGTCATCAAAATGTATTCCATCAACCTGATAATTTTCAACTATCTCTGCTACCACATCTGATATATACTTGGTTACTTCTGGCTTACCAGGATCATAGTACCACTTGCCCTGGTACTTGATTACCCAATCCCTATGAGTATTTATAGGATTTGATGGTGATGTGGAGCTAATATCATCATATATACTGGCCCTGTATGGGTTAAGCCAAGCATGCACCTTCATACCCCTCTTATGAGATTCCTCTAAGATAAACTGTAGGGGATCATATCCCGGGTCATTACCCTGCTTGCCTGTTAAAAACCTCGACCATGGACTGATATTTGACTTATAAAATGCATCTGACTCCGGTCTAACCTGGATCATTACGGTGTTTATTCCTACATTCTTTAGTCTGTCTAGTAGACTTATATACTCCTGCTTCTGTTTTTCTGAATTACCATAAGAAGCTTTTGAAGGCCAGTCTATATTGAATACTGTAGATATCCATGCTGCCCTGACTTCCGAATCTTGGGCCTTGACCGGACCCAAACTAGCCATAGATGATAGTAACATGCTAAGGGCTAGAGCTAGTGTTGCTACAAAAGAAATTTTCTTCTTCATTTTCTTCCTCCTAATAAAACATCAACTAGCCAGTATGTAAAACACCCACATTCTATTATTTATTTATATATAATTAATGTTATGCTTTATATACTACTATAAGATTCTCAATTAAACAATAATTATAGATAAATTGAATATATATATTTGTGTTATATACAAAATCTATAGTTCCTACTACATACTGGTTATAAAAGTTCTTTTTACTAAAAATGCGACTATAATGCAACATGTAAATGTCGATTATAGTCGCAATATTTTCATAGATTAAATTGCCTATATGTTTCAAACTATATATTAGCTTGATATTTACTGTATGACTCTTCTTGCAGTTGTATAACCACCTAGGTTAGCTATTGTAACTGTTGAGCCTGGCTGTGGAGCGTGTATATACTTTCCATTACCTATATAAAGGGCTACATGATGAACTGGTGAACCCCAGAAAATCAAGTCTCCTGGTCTTAATTCAGATCTTGACACATATGTACCTACAGTAGCCTGGTCCTTAGATACTCTTGGTAGGGTAATTCCTGCCCCATGACTAAATGAATATAACATAAGACCTGAACAGTCGAAAGTATTAGGCCCCTGGGCACCCCAGACATAGTTAGAACCAATCTTTGACTTGGCAACTTCAATAACCTTGTTTATCTTGATCTGAGAAGAGCTGGATGCAAGACTACCACCCTTGTTAAACTTATAAGTTATACCCTTAATGTTTGTAGTCGTATTTGTCAGCATCACACCATTTTGGTCAAAATAGTATAGGTTGTTATCAATCTTTCTCCATAGGTTTTCTGCCCTATTAAAGCTATTTAAGAAATAGTACCACTTGCCGTTTTCCTTGTACCATCCTCTTACCTTTTTGCCATCCTGGTACCTGTAGTACTTACCGGCTTCGTATAGTACACCATTCTTCTTTTTTGAAGCG
Organism: Peptostreptococcus stomatis DSM 17678; assembly: GCF_000147675.1. Classification (GTDB taxonomy): domain Bacteria; phylum Bacillota; class Clostridia; order Peptostreptococcales; family Peptostreptococcaceae; genus Peptostreptococcus; species Peptostreptococcus stomatis. The sequence continues at coordinate 32,216 of NZ_ADGQ01000044.1, forward strand.
GCCTCTACTAGGGTTTGCTGACCTAAATCGTATAGCTTCTGCTGTTCAGCACTTACCTCATTTAACTTTTTGCTAGAATCTAAGTCAACCATATGACCATTCTTGTTAAACTGGTATTCCTTACCATCTATACTTATCTTCTGGTCCTTGATCATTATACCATCTTTGTTAAAGTAGTATAAGTTTCCATTTATCTTCCTCCACATATTTTGTGGAAGTTCATATGTGTTTATAATATAGTACTTGTTACCCTTGTACTCTATCCATCCCTTTTTCTGTACGTTATTCACGTAAAAATACCACTTGCCATTTTCCTTTATAAATCCATTAGAACCATTATTAGCTGCCTTTAATGGATTTTCATTTGGAGTAACTTCCAACTGGCTTTCCTCTGGTGTATTAGATGCCTGACTATCTGTGTCAGAAGTAACTGCTTCTGCACCATCATTAGTGGTCTGGCTATCTTCAGCGGTTTGTTGGCTAGTTATTTCTTCAACTTGTTCATCTGCCTTTACATTAGCTGTATACATAAAAGCACTAGATGACAAAACAAATGTCGCTAAGGCTATGGCAATTATTTTCTTACTCGTTCTCTTTTTAAACTGCATCTCTGCCTCCTTTAGTTAAAATATATCCATCAACAAATACAATTCTATCATAAATAAGAAAATAAAGCAAGGTAAAAATTACAATTTGTAACTTTTACCCTGTCTACACTAATATATATTTACATTTTTAACTATTTCTGTAACTTTTTAATCTTTCTTTTTACTACTCCAAAGAACATATCAAAAATCATTTCATACTCTTCTACCTTTAGGAAGTGCATTACTATTGCATATATGATTACTCCCACTCCTACGGCTGAAAGCAGGGCTATAAGCTTTAATAATAGGCCACCAACCAGGCTCGCCCCTACTATTCCATATACCAACTTTACACCTAGGCCCATTATTAAGGCAGCAAAAAGGGCTTTTGCAAAGACTATATAATTGTCCCTAGATGAGTATCCCTCGATCTTCTTTTTCATACTGCGATTGAAAAGGAAGAGACCTATATAGGCCGATACTGCAGTAGCAATTGCCAGTCCCTTATATCCTAGTGGTTTAACCAGTATCAAATTTAAACTGATATTAAATACTATAGATATGATACTATTTATCATAGGGGTCTTGCTATCTTCCATAGAATAAAAACCCCTCGTAAGGACATCCCTTAGGGCAAAGGCCAGGATACCAATTACATATATTAACAAGATGCTAGCCGTCATAGTTGTATCCTTAGATGTAAAGGCATTTCTTTGGAAAAGAACTTCTACTATCTGTTTTGAAAGTACTATGCAACCTACAATTATAGGTACAAGAGCCACTATTATTACATTCATAGTCTTTTTCAAGCTATTTAAAAAGCTATCCATCCTCTCAGAAACTATCATACTGGATAACCTTGGATATATGACAGCCAGTATAGATGTTATAAATAGGGCTTGAACAAATTCATATAGCTTTATTGCATAGCTAAAAGATGCTACTACATCCGTTCCCAACAAAGAAGCCAAGGACTTGTCTACTATTGAATTTATCTGGTTGGCTCCTACCCCTATAACTACTGGTAGTATAAGAATCATCATATCCTTCATAACGGGATCCTGAAGGTTTATCCTTGGCCTATACCTGTATCCCTCCTTATATACAAAAGGAAGCTGAAAAAGAGCCTTGGCTGATATAGCTATAAGTGTACCTACTACCAGGACCATTGGACTTGTCTTCAAACTTAAGAATATAGATACTATTATAATTACACTGTAAGGCATACCTATAAAGCCTGGAATTACATACCTCTTTTTTATCTGTAGGTAGGATGTAAATATGTTAGCCAGTCCAACAAATACTATGCTTGGTAGCAAAATTCTAGTGTACTGGACACATAGCGTATACACATCTCCCTGATAACCTGGTGCAAAAACCTTAACCAAGGGACCTGCAAAGATAATACCTAGGCCCGCTATTGCTAGACAGACTATGACCACAAGATTAACAACTGAATTTAAAAATCCCATTGCCCTTTCAGTAGAATCTTCGGTTTCTAATTTATTGTAAAGGGGTATCAGACTTGTAGCTAAAGCCGTACCTATTACTGCAAAGAGTATTGTAGATATACTATTGGCAGTTGAATATACTGCGGCATACTTTCCCGTACCATAAGCCGATGCCAAGACACTATCCCTAAAGAGACCCAATACCTTGGAAACTATGGTAACTATCATCAAAAGGACGGTAGCCTTTGCTGCTTTTGACATAACTTTCTCCTCTATATTAACTTGTTGACATCTTCAGGTTTCTTGTAGCTGTCAACTAACTTCTTTATCAAACTAATTACTCTTGGGACATCTTCATCTTCTGAAGCCAACTTTAACTCCTCCAGTTGGCCAAAAATTTCGTCCCTATTAAATTCCTGTGGCTTGCCTATGAAAATTTTATTATGATCAGTAACTTTCAGGCCCTCTTCTGCCATTAAAAGCTCCTCATATAACTTTTCACCTGGTCTTAAACCTGTGTATACTATATCTATATCTACATCCGGTTCAAAACCACTAAGCCTTATTATATTCCTTGCCAGGTCATCTATTTTGACTGGATCACCCATGTCCAGGACAAAAATTTCCCCGCCAGAGGCCATGGCACCTGCCTGCATTACCAGGGCAACTGCCTCAGGTATAGTCATAAAGTACCTAATTATATCCTTATGAGTAACAGTTACAGGACCTCCCGCTTGGATTTGAGACTTAAAAAGTGGCACTACTGATCCATTACTTCCCAATACATTGCCAAACCTAACCGCTACAAAGTCTGTAGGACTATTTTCGTTATAAATCTGGATCAATTTTTCTGCCAATCTCTTTGTCGCCCCCATTATATTAGTAGGGTTAACAGCCTTGTCAGTAGATATAAGAACAAATTTCTTTACACCATACTTATCTGAAATCTTTAGGAGGTTTAGTGTACCAAATACATTGTTTTTAACTGCTTCAGTAGGATTTGCCTCCATCAAGGGCACATGTTTGTGGGCGGCCGCATGAAAGACAATATCCGGTCTGTACTTAGAAAAAATCTCTTCTAGTCTCTTTTCCTCCCTTATATTGGCTATCACTACATCCATATCCAACTGGTGGTCATACTTCATCAAAAGTTCCTGTTGCACATTATATACATTGTTTTCATAATTATCAAGCAGTATTATCTTCCTAGGACCATACTTGTATATCTGTCGGCATAATTCAGAGCCTATAGTACCACCTGCCCCAGTAACCATAACGATCTTATGGGATATATAGCCCCTTATCTTGTCCATGTCTAGATTTACCGGGTCCCTTCCAAGAAGGTCATCTATTTCTACATCCCTGATTATCTTAAAATCTACCTTACCGTCTATTATCTCCAAGAAGCTTGGTATGGTCTTTGTATAGCAAGACGTAGCCCTGCAAATGTCTATTATTTCCTTCTTCCTCTTGTTGCTTATATTTGCTATAGAAAATATGATTTCATCAACCATAAATTTCTTGACGATGTCTGGTATATCATCTACCCTACCATCAACTGTCTTACCACAAACCTCTTGACCTAGTAATTGCTCATTGTCATCAATAAGTGCAACAACCTGCCTATTTAATTTTCCCTTATTTTTATTAATTTCATTGATGACCATCTGGCCAGCTTCACCTGCACCAACTATCATCACCCTCGACAATTTCGCCATACCTCACCTTTCATGAAAAAACTTATAAAAGTTTCATATATACCATATGATTATACAAGATAAAGCTCCAGTAAAAACAACCGGACTTTGCAAGTATAATCTATCTATTTTCCAGTACCATATCATATAGCTTGGATATATCCTCAAAGTTATCCTCAAACCTATAAGTAGACACGACAAAGTCTCTTGCATTTTTACCCATAGCTAATCTCATATTATCATCAGTCATAAGCTTATCCATAGCAGCTAGAAGTGTCTCCGCAGACTTTGATTCCACTATCAAGCCTGTTTGACCTTCTTCTACGGATTCCGGATGACCACCAACCCTAGTGATGATTACCGGAACCTGGCAGGCCTGTGATTCAATTGCAGACACACCAAATCCTTCCCTCAAAGATGGGAAAACACATATATCACATGAGTTGTATGTAGCCACTATGACATCAGGTTGAACCCTACCAAGAAATCTTATTGATTCCCTTGATTCTAGTCCGGCCACTTGTTCTTTAAGGGTCGCTTCTTCTTGACCACTACCCCCTATTATGAGCCTTAACTTCTTCCCCTTGTAAAGGCCCTGGTACTTAGTGTAAAGGTTGTCATAGGCCTCTATAAGGTATTTAATACCATACTTCTTTTCTAAACTTTTTACTATGCCAAATGTAAAATAGGTTTCGTCCTTGGCCTCATCCATAGGTGTAAACCTATTAGTATCAACACCAAAATAGGTGATATAAACATTTTTATTAGTGTATAGGTTGGCCTCTCTAGCCATATCTACACTATTTGAAAAAATATAGTCTGCTTTTTTAAAATTATACTTAATAATCATCTTTTGAAGCAGACCCTTTCTAGGAAAATCATATATGTCCGTACCCCATACTGATAGTATATAAGGCCTATAAGCCATTAGGGCCCCCAAAAATCCATAGGAACTAGCATACTGGGCATGTAAAAAATCAGGTTTAATCTTCTCAATTAGGGCCTTGATTTCCTTCCTGTGTTTAAGGTAACTGAACTTACTAAAGAGTCCCTTGTTCCTGACTTCATTTACATTTGTTTGAAAGTTGTGAACCGTCACACCTTCTATGCTCCCCCCATTTAGGGATATTATTTCTATCTCATAGCCCTTCTTTAAAAAGAAGTCACACCACTTTTTAACATGAGGGTTCGAAGCATCCGCTAAATAACAAATCTTTGGCATATAAACCTCCTAGTTAACCCATTTATTTTATGCCTTTATGCTTAATTAATACTAAACAAGGCTATTTTTCCTTCTTAAGTCTCTTTTTTGCTGCATTATATGCATAGAATATGAATACATAAGAGGCCTTCCATATACTCAATTTTTCTATATTTCTATATGTATTCCATGTCCTCCTTATAGCGTTGAACTTGTTGTGTGATAAGGATTCCTTGACTATCCTATACCATACCAGGTCTTCGTATATACCATAGGCATAGTCCACCCTCTTAAGTAGATGTAGCCAGGTAGCCGTATCTTGACCACGCCTAACATTTACCATCCTAAAATCTCCCATTAGGTACCTGTCTATCAGGACAGTAGAACAACCTATAATTGTATTCTTTAAAAGCCCATTGTAGTTTATCTTTTCTGGAGCCCTAGCAACCTTGTGGGTTGGAGTCCCATCCGTATTAGTGTACCTATAAGAGGTAAAACAGAAAGCAACCTTCTTTTCAGCTAAAAAGTTCAACTGCCTCTCCAACTTTTCTGGTTTCCAAATATCATCGCTATCCAAAAAGGCCACATACCTTCCACTAGCCTCTGAAAGTCCGATATTCCTAGTAACGGCTGCTCCAGAATTTTTTTCTAATTTTATATATTTAATTCTATCATCTTCTTTAGCCTTTGCCTCTATAAGGTCGCCTGAAGAATCCGTTGAACAATCGTCTACCAATAATAACTCCCAATTTTTATAGGTCTGTGCCTGGACAGATTCTATAGTTTCTATCAGAAAGTCTTCTGCATTATATACGGGTATTATTATTGATACCAAACCTTCCTTCATGATATCTAACTCCTAACCAATTTTCTTCCTAAGCTTTTTAGGTCTATGTAATTTCAATTTATTTAAACTTGCTTTTCTAATATCAAACTTAGATATACCATAAACTAGTAATATAATACTTATATTACTAGCAATATCTACCAAGATACTCTCTGCAAAGCAGTAGGTCAAAATACTTACAAGTAAAAGTACCTTGTCCTTCTGGCCTTCCTTGCATAAGTTATACATAGCAAGGCATATAAAAGCTATAACTACTATAAATACTATAAGTCCCATACTATATAGGGTCCAAATATAACCACTGTCCAGGGGCATTCTCTGCGAAAATAGGATATCCCTGATATTTGGTGTATAACCAAACAAGTTGATCCCACTAGTAGGATGGGTAATATATGAATGCCAGTATAGGGGTCTATGTGATAAGACCCTATTCAAATAATAATTGCCACTTCCAAACAAGGCTATCACTATGCTCAATATAGACATAAAGGCTGGAAATATACCTATTAATAAGGCGTTCCTCTTCTTCCTTACATCTATCTTCCTTAAAATCAAAAAGGCAATTACTGTTACAATAGCTGTCAGCAAGCCTGTCCTTGTTATAGTCTGAGAATACATCAAAAACGCCATTAGGAATAGGACAAGAAAGTCTACCCTCCTCTTGCTGTAAAATACATAGTAAAAGTAAGAAGACCAGACCAGGAACATACATATAAATGATGAGTTTGGATTACCAAAACCAAAATCATTCCTACCTTCCAAGTATTCAGTCGGGTGTATACCAAGTAGGTTACTAACCAGGTATACAGAAAAGAATATGGCATTAAAAACCATAAACCACTTTACCATGAGCCTAAAATCACATGTATATAGGCCTAGACATAAGTAGTATACATAGGCCATAGTGATGTTTTTTGACATTAGAAACTGGATACCAGCCACTAGTAAAAACAATAAATGTGTAATATTAAATTTTCTTATATCTGTTGCTATCATTATCGTTGATAAACCTAAACTAAGTACCATTATGTACCTAGAAAAAGAATTCATATCAAAAAAGTCCCCATAAAACTTAAATACAGCCATAAAGACTATGATGATACCAAATAAATTTCTCCATTTATCTTTTAACATCAAACTACTCCCTTAGTATAAACTATTTCTTTAAATTAAGTATAGCTTCAAAAATTCTATCACAATTTTTCCCATCCCTAAGATCAAAAAATTCTTCAACCCTTTGAGCATAAATATCTTCCATCCTAAAGTCATTTTCAAAGTAGTCTGCTAGCTTACTAACTAGAGATTCTTCATCCAAAATCACCTTGCCAAAACCATCATCCTCATAGCTAAAATAACCTGGTGCATACTTATCGTCCTTTATCTTCTGGTAGTATATAAGGGGTTTTTTCATATAGGCAAAGTCAAAGGCTACAGATGAGAAATCTGTTATCAATAGCTCTGACTCCTTCAACAAGGTTTGGACATCATAGTCATCCTTGTCAGCCAAAATAACCCTCCTATTGTCATTATCAAAGGCCCCCTTGTAGGGTTGCATTTCAAAATGAGGATAGAAGATCAGGTCCCTATCATACTTTTCCAATAGGTCCAATATTTTCCTGTTATTAATCAAAGAATTTAGTGACTTAAAATAATCAGAAGCCAAGAAGCTAGTCATATCTAAATTATCCTGATTCTTATATGAAGGAGTTATTATAGTCTGCCTCCACGTAGGCATCAAGAGAATCTGCTTTTTTGTCTTGAAGTCATTTAACCTGTCATATCTTGCAATACCTGTCCTTACAACTACTCCATCATCAAAGCCATAATTAGGTCCACATATAGACTCATATTCACGCTTGGTCGTAGTTATAAACAAGTCTATCTTAGTAGAAGCATTGTAATACATGCTCAAGTCACTAAGTATGACACCATGCTGTAAAAGAACAAACTTCTTCTTGTCCTTCCTATCTAATAGGAGCTTGTAAAGTTTGTAACTCCAAGGCTCTAAAAAACCAAGATGTGATGATATTGCATATTCACATAGTAGAAAGGCTATCTTATGGTCCTCACTGCCAAATTCTATGATATTCCCAAGGTCTTTGACCCTGTCATAGTCCTTCTTATGAGAAGAATCTATTACATACCATGCATTGATCTCAGGATGATTTTCCCTCAAATACTTGAAAAAAACATAGCCGTTATCCTTAGCTTCCACCCCTCTTTCAGATATCAGCCACATATTTTTATACTTGTCTTCTTCCCTATATTTATTGACTTTACTATTATAGACCAGCATATCCAAGGAATTTTTGCTTAGTCTAACTATTTTTTCAACCAGACTCATAATACCACCCTAAACCCTAAATTTTAGTTGTTCCTTGATAGCTGACATAAATATTCCCCAGAATTTTCCATCATTGCTATCCTTTATAATCCTCATTTTCTTAAAACCAAAGGCTATAAATAGTATAAAGCCCGTAAAACCACCAAACAATCTTTTGAAAAGTGGCCCCTTACCTAAAATTGATTCTGCATCGGTATAATTAACCCTCTTGTAAGGATGGTAGGATACAACAACTGGAAAATAATACATCTTTCTCTTGCCCTCATTGTAGGCATCCATTATAAATATATTTTCTTCACCTGAATTGTACTTTTTCCCTATACCAAATCTCTCATCAAACCTATGAGTCATAGGGTCTAACTGGTGGGCATTAAACCACATATCTAGTGTAAGCTGCTTTAATGTCTGCCTCCTGGATATACCCATAATAGGTTCCTTTGGATAGTCTGCAGTAGACTTCTTAGTTATTGGATCAAAGTTTTGAAAAATAGCTATATCTGGATTGTATTTTTCAAAATGCTTCTTTACTATCTCCAAGGTATTGTCTGCATACCAGCAGTCATCATCGGTAAAGGTATATACATCCCCTGTACAATAATCCATAGTTGCATTCCTGCTTACAGAACAGCCTATGCCACCTGCATCGATATGCTTGTATTCAAAAGTGTGTTTTTTAAGTATTTCATCTATCTCTTTGAAGTTAGTCTGTGAACCTACTATAACTTCAAAGTTCTTATATGTTTGTCTATCTAGGCTATCAAACAATACATCCAGTTCCTTTAACCTGGAACCATATGTACCCAACAATAAACTGAATTTCATAATATACTTCCCTTCTTCCTCACTTTAAGAACAGGCCCACTATTTAGACAAAAAATGCTTAAATATATTTACTAAAGCATAGTTTGTAAAACAGTACAAGGATTTAAGAAGGCCTAATTTTTCTTCATTTCTTAAGATATTCCAAGTCCAAGTAGCCGCCTTTAATTTATTACCAGAAAGTGAATTCTGCCTTGTCCTATATAGGGCCAGAAGATCATTTAATCCATGGGCCTTGTGACCCTGCTTCAGTATCCTTAACCATGCAGCATAGTCTTCATGCCTGGTTTTTGGCATGACAATTTCCTTAACGTAATTTCTGTCAATTACTACTGTCAAGCAGGCTATGGCATTATGCTTTAACAACTTGTTGTAGTCCAATTCTTCCTTGGCCTCTACCACAGTATTCATTAGCTTGCTATCTGCATCCATAAACCTGTAGCTGGTAAAAGTGAACTCATATTTGTTTTCCAACATAAAGTCTATTTGACGGCTGATTTTTTCAGGTAACCAAACGTCATCGCTATCTAAAAAGGCAATAAACCTGCCCTTAGCATTTTGTATGGCTACATTTCTTGCATTTGCTACCCCAGCGTTTTCCATCAAATATATAGCCTTAACTTTTTCACTTTTTTCCTTATATTTTTCTAAAATATCCCTAGACCTATCGTTAGACATATCATCCACACAAATAATTTCTATATCTTCATAAGTTTGGCTTAAGACACTATCTAAAGTTTCTTCCAAGTATCTCTCGGCATTATATACAGGCATAATGACCGAAACCAACTTGTTAGTATATACTTTTTCCATCTCGTTCATTTAAAAATCCCCTTCTATCTTGCTCCGTCACCTGTAAAAATAACCTTAACAGTCATAAAGACTATCTTTATATCCAAAAGTAGACTCCTGTTTTTTATATAATAGATATCGTACTTTAGCTTTTCTCCTGGGTCTATTTCATAACCCCCATTTACCTGGGCCCATCCTGTCAGTCCTGGTTTTATAGCCAGCCTGTAAACAAAATGCCCATATGTTTCTTCAAATTCCTTGGTGAAGCCTGGTCTTTCAGGTCTAGGTCCAATAATACCCATATCCCCTTTAAAGATATTAAATAACTGGGGTATTTCATCAATCCTAGTCTTTCTTATAAATTTCCCAACCTTGGTTACCCTTGGGTCATCTTTTTCAGCCCACTGGGCCCCAAATTTTTCAGCATCAGTCCTCATTGACCTAAGCTTGTAAACATAAAATTCCTTACCGTGTCTTCCCAGCCTCTCCTGCTTGTAAAGGATAGGTCCCTTATCCTCTAATTTTATAAAAATACCTGCTATCAATATTACCGGTATCCCTATTATCATGGCTAAGAAACTCAGTACTATATCAACTATCCTCTGACATAGTTCCAGGCCCTTACCACCCTTTACTATAGTGTAATCTATGGTATCAATATACTCTTTTAGTTCTACGTCATCTCCACCGTACTTGTTTAGAGACATCATTATCCTCCCTTCAGCAGTTGATACGCTAATTTATTGCGTACACCAGCCTATATTATTCCAAAACTTTGTATTCTTACAAATCAATATCAAACGACTTCTTTGTAAGAAAAACCCTTACTGTCATGAATAATGCCAGTAAAACCAAAAGTATTGTAGTAGTTACTTTGAATCTTTCTATATTAAAGAAGTTTCTTCTTTCAATTTTAAAACCGACCTGGTTGAGTTCTGTATATTTTCTCTCCTTAACCAGTTTTTCATCTGCAGTTGCAAGATAATTATTCTCTATCAAAAGTAATGGAGAATTGTTATCTGCTGCCAGTGGGGCAATTGCTATTGCATTTATCAACTGACCCGATGCTATAGACCTCTTGTGAAGGACTTCCCCACCCTTAGAGACATAAAGTTTTTTACCCTTCTTATATAGGCGGTCCATTATATTCCTATTAACTTCATACCTGTCCCTTCCACTTATTTTCACCAAACTGGCAAAAATCTTGTTAAAATTCCTGTTCAAGGTATTTTTATTAGTTACTATAAAGGCCTTCTTGACCCCATACTTATCCACATATTTTTTCAGCTTGGCTGCATCATCATCACCACCAGATATTACTATCACCGGTATGTTGTTTTTCTGTGCGTAAGGTGAAAAAGATATGGCATTTGGTAAGTCAAATACATCGTTACTAACTAGAGCCACTGCATCAACTTTTTTCTTGTCAGCCATCATGCTAGCAAGTTTTATGGAAAGGTCTGTAGCATTGCTCTCTATTAGCCGATCTACCTTATATCCATTCCTCTTAAAAGACCTCTCAACCCTCTTATTTAAACTATTTATTCCTCCTATTAGGACTACCTTCTTGACTCCTAGTTTCTTCATTTGATCATATACAGGCTTCTTTATAGTATAGCTTTCTATATAAAATACCGGATATTTATTGTTATAGGCATAAGGTGCTATGGATACTATCTGGTCTATCATTTCAGTATTTACCACTATGGCTGTATCAGCCTTTTTAAATCGTTTGTCAACAACCGTATTTACAGTATCATACCTGGTATCACCCGTATAGTCAACTATATCAAATTTATCAAAGTATAACTTATCAAGCAGTTTTCCGCCGCCTATATATATAATTAAAAATATAAGTATAAGTGCTGTATATTTTATAATCTTTTTCATACTTAATTCTCCTGCTCTATTTTGTGTGAAATAAACACAGTTTCACTCACTACACTATTATACTATATATTGAAAATTTGTGCAAAGCTTGTAAAGAAAAAAAGATATATAGAGAACTTTTATAATTCTCCATATATCTTATTTAAAACTATTAATTAAAAGCAGCAATTATACCCTTGGCTATTTGTATACCCATTGTCCTAAGTGCCTCATCTGATTTTAGCTGGTTTACATCATGTGAATTAGACATAAATCCACCTTCCACTAAAATCGCTGGTGCAAGAGTATTTGAGATTACATATAGGTGGGTACCATCCTTTACTCCCCTATTTTTCATATTAAACTTAGATAATATGCTATTTAATACCTTCTTAGCAGTATTTTGAGCAAAGCTACCTTCACCTGTATATACTTCTACACCATTACCACTCTGTTCTCCAGTGTCCGGATTTATTACATCTCCGCCCTTATTGTAGTGAATACTACAGAATAAGACTGCCTTGCTATTATTAGAGATATCTGCCCTATCCTGAAGTGTAGGGTAGGTATCATTCTTCCTGGTCATTACTACGTCAGCTCCAGCCTTTGTAAGGTAATCAGCACATGCTAGGGCTGTCTTTAGGGTCCAGTCTTTTTCCTTGTAACCATTTAGCCCAACTGCACCTGAATCCTTACCTCCATGACCTGGATCTATTACTATAGTCTTTCCCTTAATACCTTTACTTGGTGTAACATTATTATCACCACCATTGTTTCCTGGTTTTTTATTAGGCTTTTCCTTAGACTTATCTTCCGGTTTAGGATTAGTTTCTATTGTACCGCTACCTGTAGGAGCCGATTGAAAACCAGACTTAATCAGGTTAGTTACACTAGCACTTATTCCTCCACCAATCTGATAGATTGCATTTCCCTGTACTTTATTTAAAAAATTCTGAGATGCTACTGCCAGCTTATTCCTATGTGTTATCAGTATAGGACACGATTTCAATGTTGCAAATGGTCCTGCACTTACTGTATCTATTAAGCCGTTATTCTCTGCCTTTGTGACTATCAGACTGGTGATATCACTATTTCTATAAAACTTATTTATAACCTTTATATTTGTCTGGTACCTGTCATTACCATATATTCTGTTGGCCTGGCCACCATTTCTAACCACTGAGCTAATCTTATTAATAAGACTGTTTGATATAGAATCCTGGCCGCCTATATAGTATACATTATCAGCAGAATTTTTTAGGTAGTTATAAACACCACTGTTAACATAGTTCTTACTTGCAACCAAGACTGGTGCCATAGTGCTTCCTGCCCTTGAAGATATAGATAGGGCATCGGCCACACCATATTCAGTACTTACAAGGTAGGCTGTGTTCACCTTACGACTTGAAGATATCTTTTCTGCTACAGCTGCTGATAAGTCACTTGGGTTCTTACCAAAAATTCTTGCCATCTCAGCTCCTGTATTGGCCTTAATAACATTAGAAATACCCTTGGAAATATGGCTAGTATCACCAATCATGTATACTCTCTTAGGCTTTAACCTCTTTATTTCATCTAATACTGATGGTTTAATAGCTTTTGCAGATGTCAATAATATCGGTGCCTTATTCAAACTGGCAAATGGAGTTGCAATTAAACCATAAATAGCGTTTGATGAATTTACCAAAACTACTGTATCTGCCCCATTTGGATAAGAGGCCTTACTAACCTGGATAGATGTCTCATACCTATCACTACCATATAAATATGACACGTTTGCATTAGACTTAGCATAGTTGGAATCCAATTTTTCCTCATATGATAGGTCTCCTTCCTCAGCGTCAAGATATTCACTTACATTTCCATCCTGGTCTAACTTGGCCACCCCAAGCTTAATTTTCATTACTCCAGACTGGTCTTCTGATCCATTATTAGAACTGCTTGCTTCTATTTTTGAACCAGTATCACTGGCATTTACTTCATTTGCAAGACTATATGGTGTTAAAGCAGCCAAGATAGTCACAGCTAGTGTCATTGCCATAATTCTTTTCAAAAAAACTTTCATCCATTACCTCCCCAAAAACATTCTATATTACTTAAATAAATGAGCAAATCAATACTTCTTTATTATACCACAAAAGTTACATTTTGTAACCTATTTTATTAAAAAGACCGAATATATTATAATTTGGTTTTTTATTCACCAATTAAATATTCGGTCTTTACAATGCTTTCTAATTAAATTTTTATCTGTTAGCTAAGTCATAAGTAAAGCATCCTATCCTAATATAGTTCTTATTTCTTTACAACAACCTTGCCATTAGCATCCCTATTTATTACCTCTTTTGGTAGGAAGTCTGTATAGAAACCACTCACGTAGCTATTCCTTAGGGAGTTAACCTTATTCTGATCATTATATGTATACATATATAGGCTGATATCCCTATCTACTAATTTTTTAGTCAAATCAGCCGAGAATTTAAACTTATTGGCTGCAACAATCTTTATACCGTGTTCATATGAGAAATCAACAATCCTATTTACCTCTAATTCCTCTAGCCTATAAGTCGTGAATATCATAGACTTAAAGTCGTATATATTCATTACAGGCTTGTACATCTCTTCATAGTATATCTGTGGTATTACCCTATTCAAAGATGATGGGTCTATCTTTTTAAAAGTATCAACAAGTTTTTTATAAGCCTGCTCGACACTCTTGATGTCATTTGTCTTAAGATCTACTACCAGGTATACATCCTTATGTTCTTTCATAAATTCTACTACGTTGTCCAAGGCCAGAGTATCATACTTACCCAATATCTTTTCACTCAAGAATTCCTTCTTAGTCGGTTTAGTATTTGCCCAAGAAAGAGGTAGTGCCAGTTCCGACAAACCCTGTCTATCATAGGAATGTAAGAGTATCAATTCATTATCAGAGGACATGGACATATCGGCCTCAAAAACTCTCAAACCCCTCTTGTAACTTGATATCATAGCCTGCTTGGAATTGGTATAGGAGTTGCCATCAACGCCACCCATGGCATGTGCTATATACCTGTTCTCACCAACCCAAGAATAGTTAAATTTTTTAGGATAGTTATCCATATATACAGTCCTATCACTTGATTGGACTACATTGACATCTAAGACCTTATAGATAAAGTCTAGGGGAACGTATATGGTATCTTCCATATATTCCATTACACCGTCCATCTTTAGGACATCCTTATTTTTAGCAAACCTAACTTCATTAGACCCCCTCTTTAGATAGTAGGTATATTTTTTATACTTAACTTCTACTTCTCCAAAAGGCAGGAACTTGTATTCAATTTTAGTCCCAAAATTATTGCACAACTCTAACAAGGGAACGTATACTATACCATTATTAATCTTATAAGGTTTATTCATTTGAGCAACCTTATTATTGGTAATTAATCTTTCCCTTATATTTGTGTTCTTGTATTCACTTATAATCTTCCTCTGACTCTGATGGTAGTGAAGCAACCTAAATAAGGCCAAGATCAATATTAGGGAAATCAATAGAATCAAGGCTTTTCTAACCCTATTTTTAGCAATTTCCGTATTAAATTTTTCTAACATAAGCCCCCCACTATCATATATTAATCTTCAATTTATACTTTTCCAATAAGTTAAAAAGTAATACCCAAATTACCGTTATAAATACTGAATAAATTGCTGATGCATAATCAGTACCGGTTATCGGCAGTATAAAGTCAGTTGTGAACCAATTATTAAATGGCAACCAAGTCGCTGTATAAATAGACTTTATATGTATGAATTTGATCAACTCATGTACGGCAGTATCTAAAAGAATTATAGCTACTGCGTTCAAACCTACCCTCTTCAATAGACTAGTGCCAAAACTTAGACCAACAATATCGCATAAAAGGTAGGTTAACATACTAATAAAGTAGATATATTCTGCCATCCGCAAGACAAAGGTCAAACTAAAAACATTCCTGTTCAAAGGTATGAATATCTGACTGATATGTGATAATATAAACATCAGTATAGATAATAAGGCCAAGTTGACCAATTTTTTTAGTTCATCATTTATCCTATAGTAGTTACTTAGGATTGACCCTATAGATTTAGGATTCAACCAACTTTTAATATCTATCCATAAATTAGACCTGTTAAAACCATATGTATTTACCATCCTAGGTCTGGTGTACTTTTTGTATCTTTTGTTTTTTATAGGTTTTTTGTTAAAAATGCAGGCAATAGATATACCTATCATACCCAAGGGACTTGCTGCCAGGATTGCCAACAAGCCCTCTGGGTCGGCAAGGGACTTGCTCATAAATCCACCTAAAACCGACCTATCTATGCCAATGAATGCACTTTTATCCATAGAATAACCATTTATAAAGGCTATAAGGGTCATAATGCAAGATACCAGGATGGCCATAATCAAGAAAACATATGTTAAGGCATTGTTTTTAATCTTAAGATTCAAAAGCCCAATATAGGCCAGGGCCACCAACAAATAATCTACGGCCAAGAGTTGGTATGGTCCAGTCAGCCTGATACTATCCCTTCCCTCCATAAAAATCACAGAATACAAGATCCCTATGACAAATATGATTACAAACCTGACAAAAACCCTCTTTACTATGTCTATAATCAAGTCTCCATCAGCATAGTTTTTCTTTACAAAAAATGGTATGGACATGCCCATTATTAGTACAAAATAGGGAAGTACAAGATCTGCAAAGGTCATACCATGCCAGGTAGAAATTGACAAGTTGCTTGAAACTGCAGATTCCATACCCTGGTTAATTATAAATAGGGCTGCTACTACAAAGATACCCCTCAATACATCAATGGCACCTACCCTCATATAGGCATATTCTTGGTCCTTTGCCTTTTTATCCAAATATAAATTTTTAATAATCTTCAAGTACTTACGTATATAAGTCTTCAGAGCAAATTCTTCCACATCATTTACATACATTATAATATCACCTTCATTTATTCATCTTCTTCGTCAAAGGTAAATACAAATTTTAATGTTTCTCTCCTAATCTTTCTATTTAAGGATTCAAACATCTTGTAGCCCTCTATCGTATACTCCTTAACAGGATCCTTTTGGGCTACGGAGACTAGACCCACACTCTGTCTCATCTGGTCCATCAAGTCTATGTGGTCAACCCAGTAAGTATCTACTACCTTTAGTAGTATTTCTTTTTCCTGTTGGGCAAGTTCATATTCTGGAACCATCATCATCTTCAATTCATATACCCTTTTAACAATTTCCATAGTATTGTCGATTACCTCGTCCCTAGTCATATTGGCTATATCAGGTATCAACAATGTTCCTTCTGGCATAAAAGCAGTGTAAAGACTCTTGAAATAGTTGAAATAGTTTCTTGGCTTTACGTCAATATACTTTTCAACACTTTCAACAACTGTATCCCTAGCCATCTGCATTATAGTATCTCTTAGGTCAACACCCATTAGTACATTGTCTCTTTCACCATAGATGACCTTTCTCTGCTTGTCTATTACATTATCGTACTTTAATACATCTTTTCTCTGTTCAAAATTCTTACCTTCTATACCCTTTTGGGCATTTTCTATTGCCCTAGTTAGGGCCCTACTAGATAAGGCCCCATGTTCATCTGGCTTTAGCTTCTTGCTTAATTTTTTGATGGCAGCACCACCATATAACTTGATAATTTCATCCTCTATACTTACATAGAACCTGGAAACACCTGGGTCACCCTGTCTACCAGAACGTCCCCTTAGCTGGTTGTCTATTCTACGAGACTCATGTCTTTCAGTACCTAGAACATATAGACCACCTAATTCCTTAACCTGGTCTTCTATTTCCTTATCACCATTACCCAGTTTGATATCCGTACCCCTACCAGCCATATTGGTAGCTATCGTAATATTTCCAATCATACCGGCCTTGGCAACTATTTCTGCTTCTTTCTTATCATTCTTAGCATTTAGTATTTCATGCTTTACCCCCCTCTTTGTCAAGAGTCTTGATAAGATTTCTGATTTTTCGACAGTAGCAGTACCTATCAACATTGGTTGACCTGTACTGTGGACTCTTATTATCTCTTCTACAACAGCATCAAACTTTTCTTTTTCTGTTGAATATACCTTATCGTTTAAGTCCGCCCTTATTACTGGCTTATTTGTAGGTATCTGTACAACATTCATATTGTAAGTTTGTTCAAATTCATTTTCTTCAGTTTTGGCTGTACCTGTCATACCAGACAGTTTTTCGTACATCCTAAAGAAGTTCTGGTAGGTAACAGTTGCCATAGTCTTGTTGTCAGACTTGATTTCAACCTTTTCTTTGGCCTCTATAGCCTGATGAAGACCATCAGAAAACCTCCTACCATCCATTATTCTACCTGTAAATTCATCAACTATAAACACTTCTCCATCCTTGACTACATAGTCATCATCAAGGTCCATCAACTTGTGGGCTGTAAGAGCCTGGTTGATATGGTGGTAGATGGCCATATTATTTAAATTTGTGATAGTCCTTATCTTAAAGAAATTCTCAGCCTTCCTAAAACCTGATTCAGTCAAGGATACCGTGTGTTCCTTTTCATCAAGGTCATAGTCCTCTTCATCAATAGTTTTTACGAAATCATCAGCAAGATAATATAGGTCACTAATTGCTTCACCCTCACCTGATATAATCAAGGGAGTTCTCGCCTCATCTATAAGTATTGAGTCAACCTCATCTATTATACAGTAGTAAAGTTTGCTCTGAACCTTAGCTTCAATATTTTTAACCATATTGTCTCTTAGGTAGTCAAATCCAAACTCTGAGTTGGTACCATAGGATACATCACAATTATATTGGAACCTTCTAGTATTTGGATCCTGTCCAGTTATGATAGTACCAACTGTCATACCCAAAAATTCAAAAACCGGCCTAACTGTATTGGCATCACGCTCAGCCAGGTAGTCATTTACTGTGATTACATGGACTCCCTTGCCTAATAGGGCGTTTAAGTAGCAAGGAGCCACAGCAACTAGGGTTTTACCTTCACCAGTCTTCATCTCTGCTATCTTACCCTGGTGTAGGACTATACCTCCTATCAACTGAACCCTATACTGTCTCATACCTAAGACTCTCTTACAAGCCTCTCTGGCAACAGCAAAGGCCTCTACTAATACATCATCAATCGATTCCCCTTCATTTAACCTATCTTTGAAGGCCTGAGTCTTATTTCTAAGTTCCTCATCTGGAAGAGAAGATATTTCATCTTCCATTGCCTCTATCTTATCTACAATCTTATTTATTTTTTTATTTCTGCATCATCTTTTTTACTTAAAAACGAATCTAAAACTGACATTATTTACTCCTTATATTTCAATTTTTATATCAAATAGGGCTAATTTATCCCCCTAATAATCTTCTTCTACAGGTCTTATTTACCCACTTTCAGTAAATTTACCTACTTCGACTTCTATATTATACCATTAAAATTAGATTTTCACAAAAACTATTAGACATTTTTCATAACTTATTGTATAATATACTTACTTAAAAGAATTACATTTCTTATTAGGTATTTCTCACAAAAAAGTAGAGGTTGATAGGCAACCTCT
>NZ_ADGQ01000043.1 GCF_000147675.1 Peptostreptococcus stomatis DSM 17678
TAGTAAATATTAAAAACGATAAATAGTAAATATTAAAAGTCATAAATAGAAAAAGAACTTCTGAATTATCTATATACAAAGAGGTGAATTTGAGGCTATAATAGTTAATAGAAACGTTTATTAATATAACGAATATGCAATGGTTTTTAAAAGTTAAAACTTTGGGGGTGACTTTTATGGATATGCCTATCTACAAAAAATTAACCTATATATACAAGTCAGAAATGACATCCTTTCATATGCCGGGCCATAAGTACGGTAGGATTTATGAAAAATTAGGCTATGATAAGTATATGAATAAACTATATAAATTAGATACTACAGAAATACCAGGAACTGATAACCTTCACAATGCCAAGGGGATTATAAAGATGTCCCAGGACAACACAAAGAGGATACTTTTTGCTGATATGGATCCAGGGGACAGGGATGGTTTGGACCTAGTATACCTAGTTAATGGTAGTACGTCTGGTATTGAGGCTGCTATTATGACTGCCTGTAAGTCAGGATCTTCTATAATTATGAATAGGGGCTGTCACCAGTCTGCCTATAACGCCTGTATACTGGCCAGGGTAAAACCTATTTTTGTCAAAGAAGATATAGATAAAGAGAATAATATCCTAATGGGGGCCTCTAGTCAGGCTTATATTGAAGCTATAAGGACTAATCCCCAAGCTAGTGCAGTATTTATAACCAGGCCTAGTTATTATGGTATGAGCCAGGATATAGATGAAGTTGTCAAGCTTGCCCATGAAAACAAGATGCTGGTTATAGTGGATGAGGCCCATGGGGCTCATTTTGGCCTTAGTCATACCTTGCCAAAGTCTGCCGTATATAGTGGTGCTGACATGGTTATCCAAAGTGTTCATAAGACCCTACCAAGCCTTACACAGACATCTCTAATGATATACAGGAGGGATAGGCTGGATACTGCCAGACTATCAAGTGTTCTATCGATGGTTGAAACTTCAAGTCCATCCTATCTTATGCTGATGAGCATAGAAATATGCTATGATATATATGAAAAGAGTGGTCTGGTATTAATGCAAAACCTAATAAATAATATTTACAGGTTTAAGCGTGGCTTGAAGGATTATAAGGTATTTCCTACAAGTGACCCTAGCAAGATATTTGTAAATACTATTGAAAAGGGAATCAATGGTTATGACTTTTCAAAAGTCCTAAGACACAGGTATAATATACAGGTGGAGTTGGCTAATTATAGTGGTGTACTATTTTTGACTACTATTGCAAATACTAAGTCTGACTTTGACAAGACCCTATTTGCAATGAAGGATATATTAGAAAGAAAACTCTTTGGTGCCTTGGTTGATTTTAGCGAAGATCTTAATGAGAGTAGGAAAGAAAACAGGGTTGGAAGTATAGGCTCTATATACAGGAGTAAGCCTATAAGTTTGGACCTACCAGTTGGTATTCCTATAAGAGGTATGGATTTAGACCAGGCCTTTGATGCTGACAAGGAAGATGTCAGGATAGAAGATTCTTTGGGTAGGGTTGGTGGTGAATTTGTAATACCATACCCACCAGGTGTAGCCGTACTGGCTCCTGGAGAAGTGATAGACCAAGAATTGATAGATTTTTTGATCAGGGCCAGGGAAATGAATATAGATATTAATGGTATGGAAAGCCATACCTTAGACAAGATAAAAGTTATAAAGTGAGGAGAAGAAATGCAGGGAAGTGTTTTTGTAATAGAGAGTGGGACAGATGGGTCTGGAAAGGCAACCCAGACCAAGTTATTATACGACAGGCTAAAGGCCGATGGCTATAAGGTAATCAAGGTTTCCTACCCCAACTACGACTCTGACTCATCAGCCCTAGTCAAGATGTACCTAAGGGGAGATTTTGGTAAGAAGGCGGATGATGTAGATGCCTATATAGCATCAACCTTTTATGCGGCAGATAGGTATGCATCCTACAAGACTGAATGGGAGGACTTTTACCAGGAGGGCGGTATTGTCATTGCGGATAGGTACACCACTT
Source organism: Peptostreptococcus stomatis DSM 17678 (assembly GCF_000147675.1). Classification (GTDB taxonomy): domain Bacteria; phylum Bacillota; class Clostridia; order Peptostreptococcales; family Peptostreptococcaceae; genus Peptostreptococcus; species Peptostreptococcus stomatis. The sequence goes on from NZ_ADGQ01000043.1 coordinate 2,005, forward strand.
CAAATATGGTCCACCAGGCTTCTAAGATGGATGATATAGAAGAGAGGGCTAGCTTTTTGGACTGGTTAGACCAGTATGAGTACGGCTTATATAAACTGCCAAGGCCAAGAGAGGTGTATTTTTTAGATGTACCTGTTGATGTTAGCCAAGATCTGATTAGGGACAGGAAGAACAAGTTTACAAACGAAAGTCAAAAGGATATCCATGAGAGCGATAAGGATTACCTGGTAAAGACATATGAAAATTCAAAGTTTGTGGCAGACAAGTACCAGTGGCATATAGTCAAGTGTATTGACCAAGATAGGAATATGAGGTCCGTAGACCAAATTCATGAAGAAATATATACAAGGGTTATTTCTGCTATAGAGTCTAAAAAGAAAGATTTATAAGTAGGAGAAGAACGCCCCATAAGTAACAAGAAAAATTATCTGTAGGGGAAAAGAAAGATACCTATAAAGAATGAAAAACAAAACCTATAAGGTATAAGAAGAAAAATCTTTAAGGATGGTGTAGCCAATGTTTGAAAGGATACTAGGGCAAGCGTCTGTTAAGGCCAAATTAGGAAGGGCCCTAGAGATGGGAAATATCACAAATGCATACTTATTAACTGGTCCTGAAGGCGTTGGCAAAAGGATGATAGCAGAAGACTTTGCTGAAAACCTTCTAGGGGTTAGGCTGGAAAATAGCCCGGACTATAAGTGTATAGGAGTTAAAAAGGGTGAAAATAGCATAAAAATAGACCAAATTAGGGATATGATAGGAGATATGAGCATCAAGCCATATGGCAACTACAAGATATTTGTAATAGATGATGCAGATAAAATGACTGTCCAGGCCCAAAATGCCCTTTTAAAAACTTTAGAAGAACCCTCAGCTTATGGTATAATAATACTTGTAACAAGAAATGACCAGGCCCTATTAGATACTATCAGGTCCAGGTGCCTTGAAATCAAGTTTGCCCCCCTATCCAGTAGGGATATAAGGACTATCTTGTCCGAGAGAGGCATAGATGATGACCAGGCCCAGGTTGCAAGTATATTTTCAAGGGGAAGTGCAAGTAGGGCCCTTGATATATGTGAGAGTCAAGACCTCAAGTTGATGAGGCAGGACTTGGAGTCGTACTTGGAGATTATATTTATAGATAAAAACAAGTATGAGTTGGCTAGGATGGGAGAAAACTTCAAGGCCTATGCCAAGGACTATACTAACCTGATAGACTTATTTAGGTATTATATAAGGGATATTGTACTCTTGAAAGAGGGGATAGACCCTGGTTTGATTATAAATTATGATAGGTTAGACTTATTAAGAAGACTAGCCAGGGAGCTCAGCATATCAAAACTGGGCCAGGTAATGGACATTTTGGATGAGAGTCAGACAAAGTTGGTAGCAAATTGCCACTTTGCAACGACAATTGAGGCCATGGCTTTAAATATATATGAGGTGATAAATTAATGGTAAAAATAGTAGGAGTAAGATTCAAGCCTGCTGGGAAAATATACTACTTTGACCCAGGAGACTTAAAAATAGAAACGGGTAATGATGTAATTGTTGAAACAGCAAGGGGTCTAGAGTATGGTATGGTAGTAATCAGACCAAAGCTGGTCAAGGAAGAAGACCTGATTAGCCCCTTAAAGCCAATTATCAGGATTGCTAGTGATGATGACGCAGAAACTTATCTAGAAAATAAGGTTAAGACAAAGGAAGCCTATGACATCTGTGATGAAAAGATTAAGGACCATGACTTGGAAATGTACCTAATCGATTGTGAGTACACATTCGACAGGAATAAATTGATCTTCTATTTTACGGCAGATGGAAGGATAGACTTTAGAGAATTGGTAAAGGACCTGGCTGCCATATTCAAGACAAGGATAGAGTTAAGACAGATTGGTGTAAGAGATGAGGCTAAGATATTAAATGCTATAGGTCCATGTGGTAGGTCTTTATGCTGTTCTACATGGATAGGAGAATTTATGCCTGTATCTATAAAGATGGCCAAGGACCAGGGCTTGTCCCTAAATCCTGCCAAAATATCAGGTGTATGTGGTAGACTTTTCTGCTGCCTAAAATATGAGGCCCAGGGATATGCAGATGCAGTCAAGAAAATGCCATCAGTAGGCTGGTTGGTAAAAGACCTCTTTACTGAAAAGAAGGGTAAGGTCATAGATGTAAACCACCTTTTAGAAAATATAAAGGTTGAGTTCGAAGACAAGACTGTAGGAGTCTTGGCTGAGGGTGACTATAAGGTTATCAAGGCATCAAAGAAGGATAATAGCCAGCAAGCTAACCAGGAAAAGTTGGACAAGGAAGCCTTGGCAGAATTGAAAAAACTTGAAAGAGAAAAGTAGGCTTGAAAGAGAATAATACAATGGAAGTAAATTTATTGGAAAATGAGAGAATAGATGACCTCCAGTTCAATGGACTAAGGATCATACAGAATACAAAGGGTTTTTGCTTTGGTATAGATGCTGTCCTCCTGGCTAATTTTACCAGGGTCAAGAAAAATGCCAAGCTGGTAGACCTAGGGACTGGCACTGGTATAATACCTATCTTGCTGGCAGGCAAGTCATCGGCCAGTAAGATTATTGGGATTGAAATCCAGGATGAAGTTGCTGAAATGGCTTCCAGGTCTGTTAAATTAAACCAACTGGAAGATAGGGTAGAAATCCTAAATATGGACATGAAGGATGCAGTAGGAGTCTTGGGCAAGGGCCAGATGGACCTGGTAGTATCTAATCCACCCTATATGCATTCAAATGGACTAATAAATGAAAATGATAAAAAGGCCATATCCAGACATGGTTTAAAATGTGATATAGAAGATGTAATAAGGGTAGCCTCTGACCTGGTCAAGCCAAATGGTAAGTTCTTTATGGTGAACAGGCCAAACAGGCTGGTAGATATGCTGGCCATAGCCAGAAGCTACAAGCTAGAAGCCAAGCAGATAAGGTTTGTACACTCAAGGGTGGCTTCTGCACCAAAGATGGTCCTGATAGAGTATGTAAAGTGTGCAAAACCAGAGATAAGGGTCCTAAGCCCCTTGTACGTATACAATGAAGACGGGACCTATACTGATGAGGTGAAAGCAATATATTCTAATCAAAGTGTAGACATTTAAAAGTCAGGTTTTTAAGGACCAGGCTTAGATGAAAGGAAGTAGGATATGGCAGGCAAGCTGTATGTGTGCCCTACCCCAATAGGCAATTTAGAAGACATTACCTATAGGACCTTAAGGGTCCTAAATGAGGTCGACCTAATAGCCGCAGAGGATACCAGACACACGATAAAGTTATTGAATCATTTTGAAATAAATAAGACCCTTACCAGCTACCATGAGCACAACAAGCTGACCAAGGGACCCATACTCATAGATAAGCTACTAGAGGGGATAAATATAGCCCTGGTAAGTGATGCAGGTATGCCAGGCATTTCAGACCCTGGCCAGGACCTGGTAGCCCTTTGTATAGACCATGGTATAGACATAGAGGTACTACCTGGGGCATCGGCCTTTGTAATTGCCTTGGTTGGGTCAGGTCTACCTAGTTGGAAGTTTGCCTTTGAAGGCTTTCTGGATAGGGATAAAAAGAGCAAGAAAAAAAGGCTAGAAGAAATAAGGTACGAAGAGAGGACCCTGATTATATACGAGTCTCCACACAGGTTAAAAGAGAGTCTAAAACTCATGGAGGAAGTCCTGGGTGATAGAAAGATAGCTGTTTGTAGGGAATTGACCAAGAAACATGAGGAATATATGAGGTCAAATATAAGTCAGGTAAGGGCCTACTATGAGGACAATGACCCTAGGGGTGAATATATACTTATAGTTGAGGGGTCAAATGAAACAAGACCTGATAAAAAGGATAGCTACGATGGTTTAGACGAGAGGGCCTATGTCATCAAGCTCATGGAAGAGGGCCTATCAAAAAAAGATGCTATCAAAAGGGTAGCCAGGGATAGGAAGTTAAAAAAGGATATAGTATACAAGGAAGTTCTAGACTTATAAGTATAAGTGGTTTTAAGTGATAAGAGAATAGACGAGGTTTTGCCCAAGAGCGATTAGCCAAGGCAAGGCCTCTTTTTTATACCCCTATACTTTACTAAAACTAGTTTGATAGATTCACTTAAGTAAATTTTGTTTATATTAATATAAGACAGGAGAAGAGATTGGTGACACTATTTAGTAGGGTTTTAAATTTATAGGCGGTAGGCATTATAAATAGATTTAGGCGTCAATGATTTTAGAAAACCTAAATATAGTTAAAAAATAACTAAAAATAATGAATTTTATTTTCAGTAAAAATATGATATACTAGTTAAGAGAATGGTATTGAATATCATTGGTTAGTATAAATCTTATTTATACCAATTGTATGTTCAATAGTTATCAGTTGTTGCATAAATGCACAATAAATAATTCTCATAGTGGTGAAAACGATTCGATAAAAATTAAGTTATTAAGGAGGAAAGAAATGACAAATATTAAGAAGTTAGTGAAAGTTGTAACGGCTTTTGTTTTATTATTAGGATTGACAGTTACTTTTGTTGGTAATGCTAGTGCAGAAACAACATATGCTGGTGATGGTGAATATACTGTTAACGTTTATCATAATAAAGATATGACTACACAGCCAATGAAGGGAAAGGTAGATAACGCTTTTAAATCAGCCACAGTTACAAAGGTTGGAAAAGATAGATATAATGTTGTATTTCACACTAAAGGCATGACATTTATGCTTGTAAAAGGTGAAATAGTTGAAATGACTATAGATGGTGTTAAAAATGAAAGTGGACCAGACTTTTCTTTTACTAATGTAAATTTAGAACAAAAGGGAGCTTACCTTACTAAGAATATATCTTGCAAAATGAAACTTGCAGGCGGTTTGGCACATAAAAATGTTACTTGTTATGTTAAGTTAACAAAAAAATAGGTATAAAAAAATATATTTTTTAGTATATTAATGAATCGTTTCGCCACTTTATTAACATACAGTAAAATATAGCACATATTAAATCAATAGAACTGGAGATATAAAATGATTGTTAAAATTGGGAAAAAAGTCATTTCTATTACCTTAGCATTAGCAATGATGACCACTAGTTTAGTGGGATATTCATCTATTAGTTTTGCTGATGCTAGTAATTCACATATAAATCAAGTAAACCTAAAAGAAAATATAGATTATGAGATAGGAATGATAAAAAAATCTAAAATGAGTGAAGATGATGAGTTACCGGTTGGTGAATTAGAAGAATTTGATGCAACTCCCCAATATAGTAATAATGAGATGTACTCAAATGGAATCTATCACTTAACAGCTAAAGTAAAGAAGGTCAATGATAAATACATTGTAAAGCTACCAGTAGCAGTTTATAGGATGGAATTGAATTTCCGTAATAATGAATGGGAAAAATATTCTCAAAGTGGTTTTCAATACCTAAAAGAAAGTGATGGAAAGCTTATTGATGGCAAGGTTATAAGAAATATCCAACCTTTGGAAAATGGTGTTAGTGAGTCTGGACAATGGAAGCAAGAACTAAAAGAGTTAACTTTAACAACAGATGAATTAAATAAACCAATATATATTAAAAGTATATTAACAACACATCATTTTAGGGGTGGTGAAACTGATGAAAATATATATAGTAAGTATACCTTTGATCTAGAAAATTTCGGAGACAATAAACTGAAATTTGATGTACCCAAAATAGAGGAACTTTTGGAAAAATTGAACATTGAAGATAAACCTAGTGGTGAAACAGGTGAAAATAATGAAGAGGGCAAGTATGTATACTTATCTAATGGTAATAAGGTAAGGGTTGACAATATCAATGATGAAAAAGATAAAGAAGCTCTTCTAAATCAGGTTAAAGAAATTGGATTAAATAAAGAAAAATATAATAAATATTTAATACTTGGTGAAGATATATCAACACTTGATGACATGATTAAGCTTTTAAAGGATGAAGGTTTCATGACCTTATCTGCTGCTATGAAGTTAGCCTATTTGCAGATTATATCAGATAGTGAAAAGGGAAAAAATAAGTCAATTATATTAACCGATGGAGAAAGGATTAATATTCCTACAAATGATAACGTTGAAGACATTGCTAGTAGTTATGTAAAGTTAATAAAGGGTAAGGATAATAATTTTGAGGGTGTTTCCTTAGATAAAAAATCATATCCAGAAAATATAGATGTAAAAGGATCTACATTAAAAATAGATGATATACTCAATAAATTTGATGACAGTTATTTAGATGCAATAGCTGATAATTCTAGTGACTTTATTGAGCTTTTAGAAGCCATAGTCAATAGTGAAAAGAAGTCTACTTCTGATACTTATAATTTATTTACAGTTGACGGAATAGTATCAGTAAAAAAGAGTGATGTAAAGAAAATTAACAGTGATGTATTTAATAATATAAGTAATATTCTAACTAAACTGGATGAAAGCAAGTATGTGTTCCCTATTATGACATATAAGAATAGGCAGGAGCTTATCAAGGGATTTAATGCATTTAAGACTGAAAAAGAAGTGACAAATAAAGTTGAAAAACCTGCTTTATTAAATTTCTTTTCTGATAGTTACAAGAGTTCAGTAAATTATTTTGATGAGACAATCACACATAAAAATAAAATGGCAAGTGGTTTAAACTTTACTTTTTATGCTAAAGACGTATTTGTGGATAATAGGATAGACTTCAAATTCACCTTGGATGGAACTGAACCGACTGAGAAATCAGAATCGATGAGGGAAGAAAAAACGGGCATCTTTGGGGTTGAGTTTGACCAAATGAAGGAATATGGAAGTAAAAATAGACCTTTGCAAGAATTACCAAATGCTGTTTACAGTGGGGGAACCGTTGTACTTAAGGTTAAGGCTTTCCAAAAGGGTATGGAACCATCAGAAACGCTGACATACAATTGTAAAATTGGAAGATTATATGATGATGGACTTGTAAAGAAGGCAACATACTTTGAAGGTGAAGTACATGAGTCTTATCTAGGAAATCCAGATTTAAAATTCAAGGAATTTGGAGTTTACAATGATTCTAAATTAGATATAAATAGGATAAATTCTGGAGAATTTTATGAAAAGGTCAAAAAGGGAGCTATTGCTAGTGGATTAAATAATTTTGCCCTTTTAAATTATAAAATTACAGACCCTAATGGAGAACCAGCAAAAATTGAAAATGGTCAATGGCTAAGTGAAAAATTTAATGATAAAAAACTACCAGGTCACTACAATTGGATTATTCAACTTAGATTGAATAAAGGTAAAAATCTATACCCTCTTGACTTAAATAATGACAAGATTGACCTATATAGGGTTTCTGATGATGGGAAAATTAGTAAAATTGAAAAGTGTGAAAAAGACGGGGTATTTTCAAAATCAGGCAACAAGGTCGACTTAATATTCGATATTAATGACTATAAGGGGAATATATTACTAGTTGAGAAAACTACTAATGATAATGTCGGTGAACTAAAAAAACAATATAAAGACATATTGGATAAACTCAGTGGCAGCAAAGAAAACTATGAAAGCCAAAAGTTAAATGAGCTTTTGGATAGCTCTAAAAAAGTATATGAAAGCTTCAATGATAATACAGCAAAAGAAAAAGTTTTAGAAGCATTGAATAAACTAAAAATGCAAATTCTTGAATTGCAGATGGCAAATAAGAATGAAAAAGATTATGAACTTGAAAAGGCTATTGCTGATTCTAAAAATAAATTAACTAGAATTCTTAAGACAGAAGATAGTTTGAGTAAATTAGATAAACTAGTAGAATCTATTGAAAAAAATAAATCTTCTATGAGTGATAAAGAAAAAGAAGAGGCAAGTACAAATATTAGAAAAGCTATATCTTCACTAGAAATGATATATGATGGTTTTAAAAAACAACCTAAGCTAAGTGATGGTATATATGAAATTCCAATTCAAATGAGGATGTTTGGCTCCATTAATGAAATATCTATGGGTAATAATGCGATTGAAGGAATTGCAAAATTAACTATAAAAAATGGAATTCAAAATATCGAATTTGATGTAAAAAGTGTAAATATGTCTAACTTAGAGGGAAGGGTTATAAAGATAAATTATTTTGAGCCAGATAACTATGATCCTACAGGAGGTCTAAAGAAAGAAAGTGATTTAGGAGAACCTAAACAGGTAAATGTTATTAAGAAAGAAAATTTACTAGGATTTGATGGCAAAAAGAGAGATTATGTTACTAAAGTTTCAATACCTCTTAACAAGGAAAAAGAAAATCCTAAGAGATATATTGGTATATCTGTAGATGTTATGAATGGACTTTTTGGAAATGGACCTGATGATGATGTATTTAAGTATGGGGTTTTAGTATTGGACTATGGACAAATCAAATCAATAAAAAATGATGACCCTGAAGTTCCAACTCCTAATCCTGATGTTGATAAGGACACATGGACTGTACCCGTTGAAATGAAGATGGCTCATGAGGACAGACCTTCAATGGGTTCATTGGCTACTATACCGACGGCCAAGATAAGCAAAAATAAGGATGGTAAATATACATATACTGTTAATTTTAAGGGGATACATAGAAATTTTGGAACAGGAACATTCTATGGCCACTTATTCGGAATGAAAAAGTATATGGATGGTTTTGACTCAAACTTAAGTGAAGAAATTTCACCATCAAGAATGGCCAAGGATAAGGATATATACTCTAATGAAAGAGAATTCCCATCTGAGTATAAGTTTGTTAGTGATAAATTGGTAGATACTTTAAATGTAAAAGTAGCAGTTGATGCAATGTGTATGATAGCAACGGGTGGAAATCCATATGAAGCTAATGTTGATAAATGGAAGGGTTCACAGGCAGCAAGATTGGTATTTGATATTTCATCTATAGGTAATAATGAGCCAAAACCAAATGAAAATCCTAAGATAAGCAAGGAAATAAAAGAGCTTTTAATTAAAGATATAGAATTGGCTGAATCAATTCTAAAATCAGGTGTAGTTACAGGAAATTCAAAGTCTTTGGTAGAGGCTGCGATATCTTCTGCAAAAAAAACTATAAATGATCCTAAGTCTACAGAATTACATTATCTAACTGCTAGAGAAGTATTGAGGTTTTCTATAGCAAATATTAAGAAAGACCCAAATCCTAATAATGGAGGTGATAACCTTATAGGTGATAAGTCTAAGGACAAGACTGGTGATTCAGATAATAATGGAGAAGATAAGAAAAAACAAGTTAAAAAATATAGGGTACCAGTTAAGATGGTCCAAGCTTATAATCAAAAAGAGGCATCTATGGGAGACAAAGCTATAGATAGGGAAGCGATAGTATATACCAAGGATGGTAAGTCAACTATATACCTGGGCATGAAGGGTATTTCTCTCATGAACAAATATGGACATTTAACTGATATGTTAATATATCCGGGATCTTCAATGTCGTCTGAACCAGAAATGGCTAGAGTATATAAAACATATATTGATAGGGCTATGGATGGAAAGGATAGATATTTCCCAAGAATAATAGCTTTTAACAGACCAACTACTAAAGAAAGTAAAATATATATAAAGGTTTATGTGGATGCCATGGACTCTATACAAAGCAATGCAAGTAGTTATGATAAAATAGTTAAGGGCTCAGGTGCACAGAATGCTATGTTAGAATTTGACTGGTCGAATGCTAAAGATATCAGTGACCAAGATGGTATAGATTTTGGTGCAGGCAATGAAGACCTTAATGGTAAAAACACTGAAAGACTTGCAGGTAGCAACAGGTATGAAACTTCAGCCAAAATTAGCCAAAAATACTTCAGTTCAGCAGATACTGTAATACTGGCAAGTGGAAAAAATAATGCAGATGCCCTAGTATCAGCATCATTTGCAAATGCTCATAAGGCACCAATATTATTGACAAATAAAGATACTACAGATGAAAGCGTCCTAAATGAAATATCCAGGCTAAAGGCTAAGAATATAATCATAGTTGGAGGTAGCTCATCAGTTAGTCATAAGGTAGAAGGCGAGATGAGGAAGAAGGGTTATAGCGTTAGAAGATTAGCAGGAAATAACAGGTATGAAACTTCTGCCATGATAGCCCAAGAGGTCAAGGATATAACTAAAGTATCTAAGGCCATCCTGATTAATGGTTCTAAGGAGGCAGATGCCTTGACGGTATCAGGACTTGCCACAAGTCAGGGATTACCAGTAATCATGACTAGGTCTGGAGAACTGGAAGGAAATGCTAAGGCCAAGTTTAATGCCTGGAACCTTGACCAGGTATATCTAGTCGGTGGCACTAACTCTATTTCAGACTCTGTCGTAAATCAGGTAAGGGCTAAGACTAAGACTAGACTATCAGGTCAGGATAGGTTTAAGACTGCCTTGGCCATAGCAGATGAATCATATCCAAGCACTAAGAAGGTTATGTTTGCAAATGGATATAACTCAATAGATGCCTTGTCAGCAGGAGCAGTTACTGCCAGGGCAAAAATGCCTATCCTACTTGTCAATAGGACAAGTATACCAAATAGCATTAAGGATAGGTTAAATGGAAAGATAAGTCAGTCAGTAATACTAGGTGGTGAAAGCACTATATCTACTAGTATGATAAACTCACTTTCCTTTGTGAAATAGACAAGATATAACAAAGATAAAATATAATTTTTAGAGGGGGACCATATGTCCCCCTCTATGCTTGTTTATTGATAATAAAGGGGCCTATATAGAAGTAAACCTATATTTTATATTAAAAATCAACGGATAATACTTATTAAAAAGGGAATACATTTTCATTCGTACAAAATTATGAATATAAGGATAAATTTGCCAAAAATTAAATTATTGAAAATTAAATAGCTTTTTAATCTTATTTATGATAAAATATAGATGTGAAAACGAACTTTAGATTATAAAGTATAAACTACTTTAGGCTAAAAGGAGAGGAAAATGACTAACAACTTAACGATGTTGACTGACCTATATCAGTTGACCATGATGAACGGATACTACAAGAAGGGTCTACATGAAAATACTGCTGTGTTTGATATTTTTTTCAGGAAAAATGTCTGCGAGGGCGGGTATACAATTATCTGTGGTATTGAGGAAGTGGTAAATTACATCCAGAACCTCCGCTATGAAGATTCAGACCTGGAATACTTGAGGAGTTTGAACCTATTTGATGAAGATTTCTTAGGTTTTCTAAAGGATTTTAAATTTACAGGAGATATATATGCTGTAGAAGATGGTACAGTGATGTTCCCTGGAGAGCCAGTGCTAGTGGTAAAGGCACCACTTTATCAGGCCCAGTTAATCGAAACAGCTATGCTTTCTATAGTGAATTTTATGTCTCTAATAGCAACAAAAGCATCCAGGGTATGTAATGCAGCCCAAGGAGACCCAGTCCTTGAATTTGGTTTGAGAAGAGCCCAGGGACCAGAGGCAGGCCTATATGGTGCCAAGGCAGCAGTTATCGGTGGATGCAAGGGAACATCAAATGTCTTGACAGGAAAGATGTTCAATGTTCCAATTTCAGGTACACATGCCCACAGTTGGGTACAGAAGTTTGATACAGAATTAGAGGCCTTTAGGGCTTATGCGGATATATATCCAGATAGTTGCCTTTTACTGATTGACACATATGACGTTTTAAATAGTGGTGTTAAAAATGCAATAACAGTATTTAATGAGTTGAGGGCCAAGGGACATGAGCCACTAGGTGTAAGACTGGATTCAGGTGATTTGACATACCTTTCAAGAGAGGTAAGGAGGATCCTGGATGAGGCAGGCTTTGAAAATGTTAAAATAACAGCATCAAATGACCTGGACGAGTATACGATTACATCATTAAAGCAGGAGGGGGCCAAGATAGATTCTTGGGGAGTTGGAACCAAGCTGATTACTTCTTATGACTATCCTTCATTGGGTGGGGTCTATAAGTTGGCAGCAGCAACTAATTCTGAAGGCCTTTTGGTTCCGAAGATTAAAATATCAGAAAATCCAGAAAAAATAAATAATCCTGGCTTTAAAAAGGTTGTAAGAATATACAATGAAAATGGCAAGGCAGAAGCAGACCTTATCATGCTAGCAGATGAAGTAATAGATGAGTCAAATACTTTAGAAATATTTGACCCTATATATACATGGAAGACTAAGAAATTTGAAAAATACAACTTGAGAGAGGTCTTGTCTCCCCTATTTAAGGATGGCAAGTGCGTAAGAGATAAGAAGACAATCCAGGAAGTTACTGAATATACAAGGCAAGAGCTGGCCAGCCTATGGGACCAGCATAAGAGAATAAAAAATCCTCACATATATAAGGTGGATTTATCAGAAGGTCTATGGAAAATGAAGCAAGATATGATTGCTTCTAAGAAAATAAAATAATATATTATGTAAAGTGGGTGGAGAGTATGACAAAAAAATCTTATGAAGAAAGAATGGATTCTACTGATGCGAAAATCATAGAAATCCTTCAGGATAATGGTAGAATTTCAATGAAGGACCTGGGTATAGCCGTAGGTTTGACATCACCGGCAGTATCCGAAAGAGTTAAGAGGCTTGAAGAGGCCAAAATTATATCAGGTTATAAGGCTATTATAAATCCCGACTCTATGGGTAGGGCTATAAAGGCCTTTATAAATGTATCGCTTCCGGGTACAGCCTATGACGCCTTTATCGAGGCTGTCAAGAATGACCCTAGAATAGTTGAATGTCACCATATAACAGGTGATGACAGTTCTTTAATCAAGGTTATTGTTGAAAGTATGGACGAATTGGAAAATGTAATAGACAACCTAAAGGATTTCGGTAGGACAAGGACATCAGTAATCCTATCTACGCCAATCCAGGCAAAATCAATCCTATAAATAATTGACTTTTTTATATCCTTGATGTAAAATCAAGTTAATAAAATTTTTTGGCTGTGAAGAGAAGAGTAACTGCAGGAGTATTTTTAGAGAGTCGGTGGTGGCTGTAAACCGACAATACAAGAGTAGTGAAGATGGACTCGGAGCTTCAGACCTGAGCTGATAGAGTTAGGGTCTGCGTATGAATGCGTTAAATCTAAGAGATACTGGCGGAGGGACTTCTTCATAAATTGTAGGGGGAGAGTTCCAGCAAATACAGACTAAAAAGTTTGATGGCCAGTAAGTAGGGTGGTACCGTGATTATTATTCGCCCCTATGCATTGCATAGGGGTGATTTTTATTTACTTTTGAACTTTGAAGGAGGTTAATTATGACAAGTAAACCAACATTTTATGTAACAACACCAATATATTATCCAAGTGGAAAACTACACATAGGTCATGCCTATACGACTATAGCAGCAGATGCTATAGCCAGGTTTAAGAGGTTCTGTGGCTATGATGTAAGATTTTTGACTGGTACAGATGAGCATGGGGAAAAAATACAGAAAAAGGCCCACGAAGCGGGCAAGAGTGAAATAGAATTCCTTGATGAGCAGATAGCAGAAATCAAGAAGCTTTGGGAAAAGCTAGAAATATCTAATGATGACTTTATCAGAACTACTGAAGAAAGACATGAGAAGGCTATCCAGAAGATATTTACTAAGCTATATGAAAAGGGAGAAATATACAAGGGTTCATATGAGGGCCACTATTGTGTACCATGTGAAAGTTTCTGGACAGAATCACAGATGCTAGAAGGCAACAAGTGTCCAGACTGTGGTAGAGAGACTAAGGTAGTGAAGGAAGAGTCATACTTCTTCAGGCTATCAAAGTACCAGGACAGGTTGATGGACCTATTCCAAAATACAGATTTCGTAATGCCTGAGAGCAGAAAAAACGAAATGATAAAGAACTTCCTAGAGCCAGGCCTAGAAGACCTATCAGTAACTAGAACTTCATTTGACTGGGGTATAAAGGTACCTTTCGATGAAAAGCATATAATATATGTATGGGTAGACGCCCTATGTAACTATATTACAGCCCTAGGATATGAGGGTGATGATGATACAAACTACAAGAAGTTCTGGCCAGCAGATGTCCACCTGGTTGCCAAGGAAATAGTAAGGTTCCATACAATTATATGGCCAGCCCTACTAATGGCCCTAGATATACCAGTACCAAAGAGGGTATTTGGTCATGGTTGGATCCTATTTGCAGATGACAAGATGTCAAAGTCTAAGGGTAATATAGTATATCCAGGCCAGATGGTAGACAGGTACGGGGTAGATGCCCTTAAGTACTTCCTACTGAGAGAGTTCTCTTTTGGTCAGGACGGTTCATACACTCACAGGAACTTTATAAACAGAATAAATTCAGACTTGGCCAATGACCTTGGTAACCTTGTAAGCAGGACTATATCAATGGTTGAAAAGTACAATGAGGGTGTCCTAGTTGTAAACGACGCTGGTACTGAATTTGACCAGGACCTAATCGATACTTATAGGGAAGTAAGGGCTGACTTTGAAGGTCAGATGAATGAATTGATGTTCCATGAAGCCCTAGAAAGCCTATGGAAGTTTGTTAGAAGGACTAACAAGTATATAGATGAAACAATGCCTTGGGTTCTAGCTAAGGATGAAGCAAACAAGGACCAGTTAAACCATGTTCTATACAACCTATGCGAATCTATTAGGTTAATATCTACACTTATATCTTCTTTACTACCAGAAACAGCTAGAAAGATATTCGATCAACTTGGTATAGCTGGTAAGGAAGACCTATACGACTGGGCAAGCACTGATACTTTCGGTCTAATTCCTGATGGAACTAAGGTAGAAAAGGGAGAGGTCCTATTCCCAAGACTTGAGGTTGAAGAAGAAATAAAGGCACTAGAAGACCTATTTGCTGAAAAGATAGTAGACCAGGAAGTAAAGCTAGACCATAAGGAAGAAATAGGTATAGAAGACTTTGAAAAGATAGAACTAAGAGTAGGAAAGATTGTAAAGTGTGAAAAGCATCCTAAGGCAGACAAGCTACTAGTATCACAGATCAAGCTTGGATCAGAAATGAGACAGATAGTATCAGGTATAGCTGAGTGGTACAAGCCAGAAGAAATGGTTGGCAAAAATGTAATAGTAGTATGCAACCTAAAGCCAGTTAAGTTAAGAGGGGTAGAATCTCAGGGTATGATACTTGCAGCTGGTGATGATGGTGATGACCTGGTAATACCAGAAGCTATTGGTGCAAAAGATGGGGCAGAGGTGAGATAAATGCTGTTTGATTCACATGCTCATTTAAATGATGAGAGGTTTGATGAAGATAGGGACCAGCTAATAGCCTATTTAAGAGAAAATGATGTGGACCTGGTAGTCAATCCGGGTGCAGACATGGAGACATCCAAGACAGCCATAGACCTGGCAAAAAAACATGACTTCATATATGCAGCAGTTGGGGTACATCCACATGATGTAGAACATATGACTGAAGATGATATAGAGACCCTAAAGAAATGGGCCAAGGAAAATGACAAGGTGGTAGCCATTGGTGAAATAGGCCTGGACTACTACTATGACCTATCGCCTAGGGACCTGCAGAAAAAGTGGTTTATCAGGCAGATTCAGTTGGCTAACGAACTAGGCCTGCCCTTTATAGTCCATGACAGGGATGCCCATGGGGATACTTTTGAAATAATTAAAAAGTACAAGGCTCCAGAGACAGGCTGTGTTCTTCACTGCTATAGTGGTGAGTTAGACCTGGCCAAGGAGTATGTAAAGATGGGCTGTTATATATCGATTCCTGGAACTGTTACCTTCAAGAACAACAGGAAGACAGTAAATGTAGCCAAGAATATACCGCTAGAGTGGATGTTTATAGAGACCGACTCTCCATATATGGCTCCAGCTCCTAATAGGGGGAAGAGGAATGACCCATCTATGGTCAAGTATGTAGCCCAGAAGATAGCCCTTGAGAGGGGGATAAGCTACGAAGAGGTGTGTCGAGTAACTAAGGAAAATGCCAAGAGGTTTTTTGGTATAAGGTAGAATATTAATAACTAAAGGTGAAAATTAGCGTTGGTGAGAGAAAAATTCTCTCCCAACGCTAATTTTTTACAAAAAAGGTGAACACACATCAAATTTCGTGTGTAATTTAAATTGCTC
>NZ_ADGQ01000042.1 GCF_000147675.1 Peptostreptococcus stomatis DSM 17678
GTTGTACATCAATACTTCTGGGATATCTGAGTTTTCATTAGGCAACCTTCCAGATTCTAGTATCTTTTCATTATCTACATATGATTGTATACCTTCTTTATTAATTCCTATTAGATCAATTCTAACATCAATCTTACCATCGCTTGCTGATAATCTTTGCTCATTATATTCACTAGATAACATTCTAGAATCCAAATACAAATGTGCTTTTGAATCACTTGTTGATACTATACTTCTGACATTATCTAACTTATTTATATATTCTATATCATTTTTTGAATATCCATTTAAATATCTATCAACTATCCTATTGTGATTTAATATAAGATCGTACCTTCCCAAGCTATATATCGTTGGACTTGTGTACTTGTCTTCATTATTAACATGACTGTATGATTGTAAAAATAAGTATCCGGAAAAACTTATTATAACTGCTGAAATTATCATAAAAGTTTTTTGTTTTCCAATTTGTACCGCCATCAGTTTTTTATTAATATCTTTAAAGCTTAACCTTCTCATTAGGTCTATTTTCTTATATTT
>NZ_ADGQ01000041.1 GCF_000147675.1 Peptostreptococcus stomatis DSM 17678
GTGCTGTTTTTACAGCCTATTAATTATACTATTTTCAGACTAATCCGTCAAGTACTTTTCACTTTTTTCAAAGACTATTTTTAGGTTAAAAAATAAGGTCTTTTACTTAAATTTTCAAGTCCTCATGTCAAGGACAAGTAATACTATATCACCATTTATAGCCTATGTCAATAAATTTTGAGTTTTTTTTGAACTTTTTTTCGATATGTAAACTTTAACAAATTCACCAAAAGTATTGTTCGCTTTTTTGCATTTTTAATACTTTTTAGCCCTACTTGCAATAAATAATATTCGTCTTATTTTATTCCCATCTTAACTATGTCTAAATGCCCTCTTAAGATGTGTAAATATTGTATCTATATTATTATATACAAAATTCTCTAATTAGTATAAAATAAATATATCATTCATTTTGGAATTTTAATTACATATATTAATGTAAAGATCTTGTCAGAAAAAACAGGTTTTAATTAGTACTAACAAGTTTGAAGGAGGTATTTTATGTTATCAGAAAGACTAGACAATGTTTCACCCTCAGTAACTGTAGGTATCAGTTCTAAGGTAAAAGAAATGAGGGCCAATGGTATAGATGTTATCAGCCTTAGTATAGGTGAGCCAGACTTCAATGTGCCAGAAAGGGCCAAAGAATACGGCAAAAAATCTTTGGACGACAATAAGACAAAGTATGACTTTCCTGCAGGTATTTTAGAGTTAAGACAGGAAATATGCAAGAAACTTAAGAAAGAAAACAATATAGACTATAGTCCAGACCAGATAGTCCTATCAAGTGGGGCAAAAAACTCAATTACAAATGTCCTACTTGTGACTACTGATCCAGGTAGCGAGGTCCTTTTACCCCTTCCATACTGGGTAAGTTACTCTGAAATGGTAAAGGTAGTGAATGCAGTTCCAGTTGAAGTTAAAACTTCTAAAGAGAATAACTTCAAAGTAACCAGGGAAAATCTCTTAGAAGCCATCACCGACAAGACTAGGCTTTTAATACTAACTAACCCATCCAACCCTACTGGTGCTGTCTATACAAAGGAAGAATTAGAAGAGATAGCTGCTGTCTGCCTAGAAAAAGGTATCTATATAATGGCCGATGAAATATATGAAAAAATCAGGTTTGACGATAGCTTTGTTTCTGTAGCTTCCCTAAGTGAGGAAATAAAGGATATCACAATAACAGTAAATGGTTTTGCCAAGTGTGCTGCTATGACAGGAACACGTCTAGGCTACACTGCATCTAATACTGAGATAGCCAAGGCCATGAACTCTATACAGAGCCATATAGTTTCTCACCCATCTCTAACAGCCCAGTATATAGGTCTTGGTGCCCTGCTAGAATGTGAAGATGATATGCAAAAAATGGTAGCTACCTACAAGCATAGGTGCCGGTTAATCACTAGCAGGCTAGACAAGATTGAAGGCATTTCCTATATAAAGCCCTCTGGTGCCTTCTACATATTTATAGACCTATCCAAGGTCAAGGAAAACTACCCATACGAAGATAGCTTCTCAGTTAAATTCTGTGAAGACTTCCTAAATGAAGAAAGAGTAGCTATCATACCAGGTAAGGCCTTTGGTACCGATGATTATGTAAGAATATCCTACGCCTGCCATGAAGATGACTTCCTTGAAGGTATAAATAGGCTAGAAAAATACATAAAAAAATACCTTTAGGTATAAATCGGGGGCAATTCAATGAATAGTGGTAAAATTGACGGTGACCAGATAAGTAAAAGACAGGTAGTTAAGGTTGCAGGTGCTTTTGTGGCCTGGATAATTGGGGCCGGCTTTGCAACAGGCAGAGAAATACTTAGCTTCTTTTCCAGCTTTGGCTACTACAGCTACGGTGTCATCTTAATTATACTAATAGGTTTTTCCTTTACAGGCAAGGTAATCATGGAAACCGGCTACCAACACAGGGAGGATCCAGACTTTAGGCAATACGAATACTTTTGTGGCAGGAAAATAGGTAAACTTTATTCTATAGTAATGCCCATAATGCTCTTCTTTATGATGGCCATACTTATATCGGCTACAGGGTCTACACTCCTAGAGCACTATGGAGTCAACAGGTACTTAGGATCAAGCCTTATGGCCCTTATAGTTTTGATGGCCTACCTAGCAGGCTTTGACAGGTTCATCCAGGTTCTATCAAAAATAGGTCCCATCCTAGTAGGCTTTTTCCTCTTGGTAGGCACCATAGTAATCTTCAAGGACTATGGAAACTTTTCAAGAATAGGCCTATACAAGGACCAGCTAAGTAGCTTCCATGCTGCTCCAATATGGTTTTTCAGCGGATTTTTGTATTTCTCCTTGGCCGTATCATCAGGAGGAACCTACTTTTCAAAACTTGGGGCTTCTTGCAAGAGTTTAAAAATAGCCAGGTATGGAACTTTATTAGGGGCTCTTGAAGTATCACTTGCTGTACTTATTCTCAGCACAGCAATCCTCCTAAATATAGACACCATAACCAGGGTAGATGTACCTACCCTATACCTGGCAAAGCATGTAAGCCCACTTATGGCCAGTATATTTACTATCATCTTGTTGATGGGTATGTTCTCTTCATCCTCTGCAACCATGTGGAGTCTGTGCAAGTTTATATATTCGGAAAATAAGCAGAAAAACAAGATGGCTGCCGTACTTATTGCTATAGCAGCCACCCTGGTAGGGATATTACCCTTCGCAAAATTGGTTGCAATAATACTTCCGGCTATCGGCTATATCGGTATTTACTATATACTTTGTGTAATATACAAGGGAATCAAGGAAATAGTAAAAATCGACTAGAATAAGATATTTTATGGAATAGAAAATATTATTCGAATCTATTTAACCTAAAAGGACTGGGTCAGTTCAAAACTAAGCCAGTCCTTTTTATACTCATATATATAATAATATCCTATTGAATACTAATAGCCTCAATGCTTACAATATCTATTACATACCTATATCTTCAATACTTACATCATTTCCATGCCTAATGTCGGTAATCTTGTATATTATCTGGATCAAAAGGTCATATACAAGAATAGCAAATAAGAAGTAGAAAGTCATTTTACTAAATTTGTCTGTAAAAATCGGAGACTTAACCATATATCCATAATTTGAGTGTAGACCAAGATTTATAACATACAAGCTCAAATTAAAGAACAGGGTAAAGAGTCTAACCTGGTTTTTACACTTCAAAATATAATCTCTATGTTCCTTAAATACCACATAGGCAGCCATAAGGATAGCTATATGGTAAAAATAGAAGAAAGTATTACTAAAATGAGGGAACTTAAATGGGTCCATAGCCGGATGAGCCAGGGCTAAAGTTCCACCAAAAATACCCCATACATATATTATAGGAGTAACCCTCCTATCAGATGTAATCAGATAGTAAATACTCAACAAGGCAGTAACCCTACAATGATATAGTGGTAATGATTCCGTAAGGCCCGAATACTTACCAACAAAATACCAAGTATACCTCATACATATATCTATTAAAAATACTACCAGCAAGACCTTCTTAGTCCTGTTTATAGGATAATCCTTCTTTATATAGTAAATTACAAATGCAAAAGAAACCAATGATAAAAGCATCAAAACTGACCCATTCATAGGTTCAATTAAATCTGGCTTAGTCCTAAAGAAGTACCTTATCAAATCCACTTATATCTTTCCTCCTCTTCTAGATAATACTAAAAATACCTTTTGAAATTCTGCTTTAGGTATCTTTTTACAAAGCCTCCTTAATATGAGACCCACTAATACTTTTACATACGCCCAAAGAAATGTCAATACGATTTACTAATCCTTAAGAAAATCTTTATATTATAGGGGCAAAAACGGGTCTATATAGTAAATTTCGACCATTTTTCATTACTTTATTGCTAAACATTTTAAAAAAGGGTGCCAATCTTGACACCCTTAAATATCTATATATATTTTTACATACTATATTATCAAACCTTTATTTAAACCTAATATAACTTAGCCCCTGCTGGTATCTTGTCGTCTACCATCAGAAGATTTAACAACTCTTCACCATCATAGTCGCATACTGCTGATAATAGCATACCACAAGATTCAAGGCCCATCATTTTTCTAGGTGGTAGGTTAGTGATAGCAACTAGAGTTTTACCTACTAGTTCCTCTGGCGAATAGTGCATCTTGATACCTGATAGGATTACCCTCTCCTGGCCAGAACCATCATTTAGGGTAAACTTTAATAGCTTGTTAGACTTAGGTACTTCTTCACACTTCAATACCTTCACTACTCTGAAGTCTGACTTAGAGAAAGTTTCAAAGTCTATATCTTCAAATAAAGGTTCTATCTTTACCTTAGATAGGTCTATCTTAACTTCCTTCTTTTCAGTTTCTCCATCAGCTTCTGATGAACCATCTCTTAGAGGCTTCATTGTAGGGAATAATAAAACGTCCCTAATAGTAGTAGAATCTGTAAGCAACATGATAACCCTGTCTATACCTATGCCTAGTCCACCTGTTGGAGGTAGACCTACTTCTAGGGCATTTATAAAATCTTCATCCATTTCACAAGCCTCATCATCACCAAGTTCTCTCTTCCTTACCTGGTCTTCAAACCTTCCCCTCTGGTCGATTGGGTCATTTAATTCTGAGAAGGCATTGGCAAGCTCCCACTTGTTAGCAAAGGCTTCAAACCTGTCAGTCCTTCTTGGGTCTTCTACATTTCTCTTGGCAAGAGGAGATACCTCAACTGGATGGTGGGTAATGAATGTAGGCTGGATTAGCTTGTCTTCACCAAATTCTTCAAAGAAGGCATTGATTACTTCACCCCTTCTCATACCTGGAGTGATTTCTATACCCTTTTCTCTAGCTATAGCCAAAGCTTCTTCATCAGTGTTTATTTCAGAGAAGTCTACACCCGCATATTCCTTTACACATTCTTCCATAGTCATTCTCTTCCATGGTGGTGTGAAGTCTATTTCAGTACCCTGGTAATTTATCTTCATGCTACCTGTAGCAACTTGAGCCATATGTGAAATTACATTTTCAGTAATATCCATCATATCCTTGTAGTCTGCATAGGCCTGGTATAACTCTATAGCTGTATACTCTGGGTTGTGCTTCATGTCCATACCTTCGTTTCTGAACATCCTACCCATTTCATATACCTTGTCAAATCCGCCAACAATTAGTCTCTTTAGGTACAATTCATTGGCAATTCTCAGGTACATTGGTATATCTAGTGTATTGTGGTGGGTGATAAATGGTCTAGCATTGGCACCACCAGCAATGGTATTTAATATTGGTGTTTCAACTTCCAAGAAGCCTCTTTCATCAAGGTAGCTTCTTAGGGCCTTTAGGGCCTTTGTTCTAGTAAGGAAGGCATCCTTAACCTCTGGATTAACTATAAGGTCTACATATCTCTGTCTATACCTTAGGTCAACGTCCTTTAGACCATGGTACTTTTCAGGCAGTACCTGTAGTGACTTAGATAGTAGAACTAACTTTTCTACGTGTACAGATACTTCTTCTGTCTTAGTCTTGAATACGAAACCTTCTATACCAACTATATCACCTATGTCATATGTCTTGAATAGCTTGTATTCGTCAACGCCTATATCATCCCTCTTCACATAGGCCTGGATCCTACCATTCTGGTCCTGTAAGTGCATAAATGAAGCCTTGCCCATGATTCTCTTTGACATAATACGACCTGCAAGGCTAACCTTCTGGCCTTCTAGGCTGTCATAGTTGTCTACTACCTCATTTGAATGATGACTTACATTGTACTTACTAATCTTGAATGGGTCTCTTCCCATCTTCTGAAGTTCACTTAGCTTGTCTCTTCTAACCTGTAAAACTTCACTTAAATTTTCTATCTGACTTTCTGGCTTATTATTTTCCATAACGTCCTCCTACCGACTTGTCTCTTTCTAATATATCTTATCTTTAATCCTATATACCTGTATTTGGCCTAACTTGACCAGGTCTTCTAGGCCCTTATCCCTACTATCTCTTTATATCTACAACCTTAAGCTTGGCTATTCCGTCCGGCACTGTTACTTCAACTACATCGCCCTTAGCCCTGCCTAGTAGAGCCTTTCCAACTGGGGATTCATTAGAAATCTTTCCATCATATGGGTCAGCCTCTGCGCTACCTACTATAGTGTATTCTAGTTCTTCATCAAAGTCTTCATCATATATCTTAACCACAGATCCAACAGTGATAATATCCAGGTTTACGTTGCTTTCATCTATTATCACAGCTACCCTAGTCATGTTTTCTAACTTTAGGATTCTTTCTTCAAGAGCTGCCTGTTCTTTCTTAGCTTCATCATACTCAGCATTTTCTGAAAGGTCACCAAAGGATATAGCAACTTTTAGTCTTTCCGCAACTTCTTTCCTTCTCGTCGTTTTTAATAGCTCTAATTCGCTTTCCAGTTTGTCATAACCTTCTTGCGTAAGTATAATCTCTTTACTGTTATTTTCTTCCATTTTAACCTCCAAATAGATATTTATATTATTTTGTATATCATTTACTAATTTAACTTAATATAGTAAATTGTGCCAATTTTTGACACAATTTACTACACGTCCGATATATTATATTCTAAAACTAGCAAAAAGTCAAGTTTTTCTAATGCTTTCAATATAATATCTTTCTGTGAGACCAAGCTTGTCCGCCTAATAATATGGGATAAGATTACTTGCTCTCGATACTATCTTCCACTAATTTTTCTTCTCGCTTTACGAAATTAAAAATAAGAGTAACCAGACTGTTATACTTCCTAAGAAGATATACTTATTTGGTTACTCTTTACTTTATTCCATTTTTTTCGTTCTACGTAGTAGGATAAACAATATCGGTAGACTATTAACCATAGAAATACATATAAGGTTCTTATAGTCGTATATATTTTGTATCCCTTCATAATAAATTCCCTTATTATAGTATATAAGGTATTGGGATAATTTAGATATAAGAAAAGTCGTAAAAATTAATATCAAAGATATAAATATCCATTCCAAAATTAAATACTTATAAATCTTCTTTTTACTAGCACCTATCTTTTTAATAATCGATATATCATTCTTATTTACCTCATATAATGAAGATGTACTATTTATTGCAGAGAATAATATGGCCATAAGCAAAGATACTATAACCGATATATTAAATATCTTCTTTCTGCTATTAATCTGATTTATTTGATTAAGTTCACTTCTTATATTCCTCGTCACTATATTTTTTCTACCAAGAAAAACTTTATCAATTTCGCTATACAATTTATCTATATCGTAATTGCCCTTAGCATATATATTAAGGTTTCTAAAATCCTTTATCTTATAGACATCGCTAAACTTTTTATCAGTTATAATTATATTTAATGTAGGATTAGTTCTTTCTCTCGCATTTTCAAAATAGGTTCCATATGCTATACCAACAACCTTAAACTTAGTTATAGTATACTTTCTAACATCATCATTCAAATCATAGTAACTCATATCTATAAGAGAATCCTTTGGTGTCATAACCTCTATATCATCTCCAGGCTTAATATCTACAACATTTTTTCCATCTGGTAAATTTTTAAAGTTATTATCATCTGTTTTTGGTACCACTACTATAGCATTATTTGCTTCGTTTAATTTTTTAATATCAAAACTACCACTAGTCTTAAACTCTGCTAATCTAATGAAGGACTCATCGTTATATGCTCTTACACTTGCCTTTATCAGTTTCTTTTTTGTTATCTCATTTATACCAAAATATTCTTTCCAATATTCATCCTTTGAATTCTCATTAATGTTAGAGAAGTAGGCGTCATTTATCTTCCACTTATCTTGATATATGATTTTTCCTGGTATAAACCTACTATAATCAATGCTCCTTATCCCTTTAATCTTGCTCAGCTCTTCATATTCACTTTTTGAAATTGACTTATTTAGGTCTTTATCAGTTGCAGCGACCTTTATATCTGAATATGCATACATATCCCATACCATCATTTTTTCTTCTTCCCTACTCATATAAGCGTTAAATCCTATCATTAAATAGTAGGATGATAACATAGACATAGTTATAACCATTGTTATAATTATAGATGCATCTTTTATTAGGTAATTTAGATATATGTTTTTTGTAAATCTATTATTTTTTTTGATATCGTACTCATCATTCATTCCAGAAATTATATCCATCCTTTTGATTTTCCTATAAATAATGTAGGAGAGAACCAGTATAAATAGTAGTAAAATCGTCAAGTCAGCAAAAATTTGTTTATAATTAATAATTAAACTTAGATTCGCTATTTTATTGTGTATGTAGATATTACCAATACTAGTAAAACGAAGTCTTTTTACTATAATTTTAGTGAATGAATTGCTAATAAAGAGACCTATTGGTATTGATATCATGTATAAAATCAATAATTCATAAAATATACTCTTGAATATAAATTGTTTTTTTGCGCCCATGGCCTTAATCAAGGAGTATAAATTAATACGGTCTCTTATAGACATATTAATTATAGAAAAAACTATTAAGATACATAACAATGAAAAAATTGAGCTCTTAATAATATTATTTATATCAAGATCGCTACTTAAAATTTCACTTACCTCTTCTGGAGATGATGCGTTTATAGATATATTATTCTTTTCAATTCTGTACTTTGATTGATACCTATCTAAAACAGAAAATAGGCGAGTCCCCCTCTTATACTCTAGTTTAATACTTAAATCATTAGACTTGCTATCCTTGATATTTTTATATATCGTTTTTACACCTATATTCTTTTTGGTAGGTGTATCATGGATTATTCCACATATATTACATTCTTCATTGACTATTTTTCCCGACTCATTTTTATAGCTTATTTTAAGCTTTTGATTTATATTAGGCTTTAGACCCAAATAATCCAATGTCCATTTCTCCAGAATAACATCATTTTCTTTTTTAAACAGACCTCCCTTGATAAACATAGAAGTTGATAATAGGTTGTCTGAATTTGTTCCAACCACTTGATACAGGTACTTTTTATCCACTGAAGAACCGATAAAACTCTCTAGCCCTAAGGCTTTTACCTCTTTGTTGTCCTTAATCGCTTCATATTGTCTATTCTTAGCATTTTTTATAATTACATTATATGGCGTATTCTGATATTCTCTCTGTAAATTTTCTAAATTTGAAATAGTCTCAACTAAGGAGCTGGATATAATAATAATCGTGATACAAATTAAAAATGAAAAAGAAACTAGAAATGATTTAATTTTGTTTCCATATATATACTTTAGAACAAATTTCATATATCCTGCCCTCCATCAAAATTTATAATCACGATTTTTACTTGCCTATCATATAAGATTGAACTAAAATTCTTCCATTATACTTAAAATATTAATATTATTATATTTTAAGTTTAAAATCACACAAAACTAGTGGTATTAGGTTATTAAAACAAAAAATCATACTGTCTATTTTTGTGTCCATATAAAGTGGATCAAAAAGCGTTAGTATCATAATACATATAACTAGACTTATTATGAATAGTAATACTTTTTTAAGCCGTTCTTTAAAAGACCTTCTAGCTGGCTTATAGTCTTGAATTGACACCATTAGTATATATATGGCAATATAAATGGCTAACATTAGACCATTATTTACATTAGTGTAAAATGTAATTAAGGATACTCCATATAAGATTATTACTAGTGGTATTATCATATATTTTGGTATATTATTTTTCAATGATATCATCTTTTCATACCTGCCTTTTCCGTCATTACAGGGCCCTTACCCTTTGTTATTATGATTTTATCATCATAGTAAATTAAAATCAATAATTTATACAAACTTGTTTATGATATTAAGAATAGTAGACCTAAGTAATAATTATTTTTTATTTTTTAAATATATATACTTAACCAGAATTACAGCTATATTTACTATTATTAGAAAATTACTTATTAGATTTATGCCCCATAGTACATCTTCTTCTATCTTGCTGGCAATTGCAAGGTCTTTTACAAAATATATGGATAGGATAAGCATAATATACTTGGGTATTTTATGCCTATCCTTTTTATCCATAAAGACGTATATCATCATAGCTTCTATTGAAAAGATTATAAATAGTACTTTCGTTTCCATATCGCTTTCTTCCTTCCACAATCAGTTTTTTGCTTAACTATAACTCTTTACATTATTTAATTATAACATGAGATTTGATGTGTATTACTATTTTTCCAAAATTTCAGCTTACTATACGTCCGACATATTGTAGTCTAAAACCACCAAAAAGTAAAGAGTAACCAGACTGTGACACTTCTTAGCGAGGTATCCTCATTTGGCTACTCTTTATATCAATAATAAAATTATAACTTTATTTTTTTGCTCTGACCTATCTTTTCATAGCTATAAAGGTTTCGATTTATGTCCCTATTTTCACTGGTGTTTTCATTGTTAAAGGCGTTATTATCTTCTATATATTTTATATCTTTATCTAATTCTTCAACAAAAGTTTCTGGCTTTATGTTCTCTTCCCCCTTCACCTTATAAGCCTCTAAAATTATGTAACTACTTTTTAAAAACCTAGATATATCTTTGTTTTGACTAGTCATAGTCCTCATAATGTATCTGATATCACTATCTCCTTGCCCATTTCCTATCATAGGACTTAGCCTAATTCTATCTCCCTGATCATTGATTGCTATTATATCCAAATCATGTCCCTTGTTATTATCCTTGTCAAAATAATAATGTATGTCTGCTTGAATACCTAGTTCATTTATAGATAAAGACCTACAAATAACTTTATCGTTGCCATTATATATAGAAAATTCGTCATGGTAAGATTTAGTTGAATCCCTTAAGTATACCTTATCCATATTTTCTATGGAAAAGTCTAAGACTTGATCAAATCTCTTGATTGAGTCTCTCCCATCCTTAATGGCTAGTACATAATCTATTTTACGGTTATTTTTTGCTTTTTCATATGCATCTAATAGCTTCTTCTTGTCTATTTCCTTTATCTCCAAACCTTGTATTTCAAAGTCTATACTGTCTATTTTTTCATCTATACTGGATTCAAGATCTATTTCATAATCGATTCTAAACAGTTGCTTTTTTTTATTCTCATTATTGACTAAACTTACGGTTTGTCCAAGTCCACGATCTTCTACTTCCTTACGGTTTATTTTAAGGCATATTCCACCAAAACTTGGTTCCTTAACAAGATTAACATTGTAATCAAGCTCAACAAAAAAGCTCATATATACCTTATTCTTATCTAGTAAAATCTTATCCAGTCTAATTTTATTTTCTCCTATCTTCTTAGCCTTTTTCACATACTTTAGGCTATATTTATCAGCATCTTCACCTATAGTAAATAAATGACTAAAAGAATTTTTCACATCTTCAATAGCTTGACTGATAAGAATATTTGTATACTTATTATTCATCACACCTATTCCAATCAGCAAAATAACAACTGCTGCAATCAAAATAGATTTTTTCTTCTTATCTTTTTTCACACTATTTTTTCTAATTTCCAATATCCTCTTCTTATCAACAGTAAAATCTAATCCCTCTAACTCATTGGACATTGCATCTTGTATTGCAGATTTCCCTTTAATTATTCCTTCTGAAATGGTCCCCCAAAAATTCAACCTATTAAGGTCTCTGAGAGGTCCCCTTTTTGCAGGAGAAAATGACAAAAAGTCTCTAATACCCTGAACAACATCTTGAACTGTGTCTGTCACCCAGCTAATAGCTGACCTAATTCCATCTACAATTGAACCTATTATATTTCTACCTGCCTCATAAAATCTACCTCCAAAATTAAAGATTGTCCTTACGGCTCCATCTAAGCTATTTCCTATTATATTTTTAATCCCATTCCAAATGCTTGATGTAATGTTTTTAATTCCATTCCAAACACCTGTCACAATAGACTTGCCATTCCTCCAGATAAAGCAGACATGACACTTCCAGCTTGTGTTATTTTAGTAGAAAGTCCTGCCATCTTTATCACAAAACCTCCTACCCCTTGGGTGAGTTTGGAAAAAACTACAACAACAGGTCCCACGGCAGCAGCTAATAGTCCTATTTTTATTATGAATTCTTTTTGCCCTTGTGAAAGGCTTGAAAACCATTTTGTAAAGCCTTTTAACTTTTCTATTACTTCTTTTATAATAGGACCTAAGGCCTTTTGAAGTGCTTCACCTAATTCAGCTCCAGCGATTTTAAGGTTATTCATAGCCACCTTAAATTCGTCTATAGGATTTTTTGTTTCATCAAAAGTTGAAGTTACAGCACCTTTTGCCCCATTTGCTGCACCTGCTAACTCCTCGAAATTCAGCTTGCCATCTTTTTTGGCCTTAGCCATCATTGGACCTGCTTTAGTTCCAAAGGTTTCAGTTGCTAAGGCAATGGCTTCTTGTTCGTTTTTAGCACCCTTAATCTTACCGGTAAGTTCAGTAAGACCTTGTTCCATGGTCTTCCCTTCTTTAGCCCAATTGGCTTGTGCTTTTGTTAGGTAAGACATTGCCTTTGAGGAATCTACCCCAGACTGTTCAAATTGCCCCATAAGGGCAACAGACTGGCTAAAATTAAGCCCCCTTCCCTGAAGAGCAGGAGCCCCTTTAACAACACTATCAAATAATTTATCTGTAGAAACTCCAGTATTTTGAGCAGTTTTTGTAACACTATCTAATACTAGGTCTAAATCTTTACCAGTTAAATTAAAAG
>NZ_ADGQ01000040.1 GCF_000147675.1 Peptostreptococcus stomatis DSM 17678
CACAAACTGACGGTTAGTATGATATCGCCTTGTGGCTTTTGTAACTCCATATTTTTTAGCAAATTCACATAATTTTTGGCGGTAACGCATTTCTTCTGTTATAATAGACATGAGAGGACTCCTTTACTAAATGGTTTTGTTGATATTACTATTGTATCAGAGTTCCTTTCTTTTTTTATACAAATGTGTAACATATGTTATAGCACATTACAATACTCTACATTCAATAATATGATTTAAGCTTATTAAGCAAGACATATCAATCTTTACCTTAATATCAAATATATGATATAAAAAGTCACTTAAATTTCTTGGCTCTATATCAAAATAGTATAAATACCCTTTAAAGGGTTGTGACTAATCAAGGACCGAGCTTGAACAAAATGAAAGCCAGCGTCTTTAGACGCTGGCCGGTAACCATTGGGCAAACCACCCGTTTAACAGGTTGCTTTGATTTACATCATAC
>NZ_ADGQ01000039.1 GCF_000147675.1 Peptostreptococcus stomatis DSM 17678
AAAAATAAACTTGGTGCGGATGAAGGGAGTCGAACCCCCACGCCAAAGGCGCTAGATCCTAAGTCTAGTGCGTCTGCCAATTCCGCCACATCCGCGCATTTTAGTTTATTCTGTTGGTGGAGGATGGTGGATTCGAACCACCGAAGTCGGTGACAACAGATTTACAGTCTGCCCCCTTTGGCCGCTCGGGAAATCCTCCACGTGGAGCTGGTGATAGGAATCGAACCTACAACCTGCTGATTACAAGTCAGCTGCTCTACCGTTGAGCCACACCAGCATAGTGTGTATTTGATGGCGACCTGGAAGGGGCTCGAACCCTCGACCTCCAGCGTGACAGGCTGGCATTCTAACCAACTGAACTACCAGGCCGCATTTATTGGTGGGAGTAACAGGGCTCGAACCTGTGACCCCCTGCTTGTAAGGCAGATGCTCTCCCAGCTGAGCTATACTCCCACATCTGGAGCGGGTGAAGGGGATCGAACCCTCACAGCTGGCTTGGAAGGCCAGAACTCTACCATTGAGCTACACCCGCATA
>NZ_ADGQ01000038.1 GCF_000147675.1 Peptostreptococcus stomatis DSM 17678
GTGGCAGCATCCATAGCAAACTTATAGCTATGGATGTTGCCTTTTTGTATCTTATACCTTTCCATTAGCATTATCCTTGTCCTGAAATTCCTAAAGCTCCTATTCATTGTAATATAACTTTTTGTATTGATCTGAGTGTCTTAATAAATTATCATGATTTCCCTTATCTATGACCTTACCATCTTTTAGGACGTAAATATTATCTACATCCCTGATTGTAGATAACCTATGAGCAATTATAACTACAATTTTATTGTTCAAATATCCTTTTAAATTTTTTATAATATTGCTTTGTGATATGTTATCTAGTGCTGATGTAGCTTCATCCAAAACAATAATATCACTATCATTAAGTATTGTCCTAGCAATTGCAATCCTCTGTTTTTGACCTCCAGATATTTTAACTCCCCTTTCACCAATTTTCGTATTTATACCCTCCTTTAAACTAGATATGTACTCGCTTAGACCTACCTTGTCACAAATCAACTATTCTTGCTAGCAGGTGCATTTTCAACAGTTTCCAAGCAGATGGGCGGAGTTGATTCTGTCGTAAATCTTGGTATGTCAGTATTGCCACCCCAGTATATAACTGTGGGTATCTTTATAATTTCATGTTTTATAGCCATATCTACGGGAATATCTGTAGGTACAGTAGTTGCAGTTGCACCAATAGCTATTGGTTTTGCCCAGGCAGCGGGTATCAGTGAGGCCATGGTAATCGGTGCCACTATCAGTGGTGGTATTATCCTTTCTGGTATCATAGGTATCAGTGATGGCTCATTTACAGCCCTGGTATTTAGCCAACAGATATTTGAAGGATTCAAGGGTATGCTAGATATCTTCCTACTATCTATGTTTACGGGTGGTCTGGCCTATATGGTTGAGCGAGAAGGTGGTATAAACTGGATTATCAAGCAGGTTAGGAAGATTATCAAGGGTAAGAAGTCTGCGGAACTTGGTATCAGTGCCATGGTGTCACTAACAGACTTGGCTACTGCAAACAATACAGTTGCCATCCTAATAAACGGTCCAATTGCCAAGGAAATAAGTGAAGAGTATGGTATAGAGCCAAAGAGGGCAGCCTCTCTTCTAGATATATTTTCTTGTGTATTCCAGGGCTTGATTCCCTATGGTGCCTAGGTCTTATTTGCCTGTGCAAGTATAAAGGGACTAAATAGTCCCTTTGAAGTGGTATACCTAACTTGGTATCCGCTAGTATTGGCTGCTTTTGCCCTATTGTCTATTTATGTACCTTATGTAGAGAGGGTTTCAGCCGTATTTAAAAAGACTAATTAATGGATGAGGGGGGTGCGTGTATTTGAAAAGTTTGAGAAGGTCCATACTGATAATACCTGCTTATAACCCTCCCTTTTATTTTGTCTAATGTGTAAAGACACTCTTGGAAGATGACTTTGAATATGTCCAGGTGCCAGCTGATAGGCTGGCACCTGGATGCATACATATAGAGAAAGGATAAGAGAACTTTAACGGTAGGAAGGTCCTGGGGACAAACTAAAAAATGGGGTCTTATTTATAGTCCTAAGGAAGGACGTCTGACCTGGTCATAGTAAGGCCAGTAAGTCCAACAACGACTGTAAGTATAAGGCTGGTGTAGCAAAAAATGGCAAAGGGAAGGTAGGCTAGGGTAGCCACTCCTAGCATGCTGGTAGAAAAGGCACCACAAACTCCCCAGGGTACAAGGGGATTTATGACAGTTCCAGAGTCCTCAAGAGTCCTGGACAGATTTTTTGGATGTAGGCCCAATTGGTCGTATATAGGCTTAAAGGTCCTACCTGCTAAGAGGATACTAAGGTATTGCTCGCCCACTATCAGGTTAACACCCAGGGCAGTCGCGACTACACATGTGCTGACACGAGAGGGACTATCCAATACTTGGTTCAAGCTGTTTAGGATGCTTGGTATGATACCTAGGCCAAATAAAAGGCCTCCGAGGCTTAGGGCCAAGATTACAATAGTCATGGTGAAGAACATACTGCTGATACCGCCACGGCTCACCAGGGACCCTATATCTTGACTAAGACCATCCATAGAAAAGCCATCAAAGAAAAATTTGGCTAGTTGGCCCATACTATATGAAGAGTGGAGCTTGCTAATCAAGAGACTAGCTAGGCTGGTGTATATAAGGGTCAAGACGGCAGGTATCCTCCTAATTGAAAGCAGGATTAGGACACCAAAGGCTAGCAGTGAGTAAGGGTGAACTAGGCCAGTAGCTAAAATAGAGGAACGAAAGCTTTCTATCCCATCTAAAGAAGCTGCTTCTTGTCCTAGGGACATAAGGGTAAAGGCTATTGCAGACACTATAAAGGCTGGAATGGTCGTATACATCATATTTTTAATGTGGTCAAATAAGTCAATCCCTACTATACTGGCAGCTATACCTGTGGTATCGGATAGGGGAGACATCTTGTCGCCAAAAAAGGCACCGGATACAATAGCACCAGCTGTAATTGCAGGGTTAAGACCAAAGGCATTTGAAACACTCATAAGGGCAACTCCTAGAGTTGCTACAGTTGTCAAGCTTGATCCTATAGCAATACCAATTATTGCAGTAGCCAAGAAGCTTGATAGGTAAAAGGTCTTAGATGAAATAATATCCAGGCCAAAGTAGATAAGACTGGGTATGGCACCAGATATCATAAGAGCAGTAACCAATATACCTATAAAGAAAAAAAGGTAAATAGCCCCCATGCTGGTATGAACTGACTCAGCCATACTGTCCTGCATCTTGTCAAATGATATGCCCCTGGCACGTCCATAGACTATGAGGCAAATGAGAGCAAGTAGGATAGGGATATGGGGAACCATATCCCTTATGGCTATCATTGGAAAGCCTAGGATAAAAAATACTATTAAGATGCTAATGACAGCTTCCTTTTTACTTGGTTTTCGATGTTGTAGTAAATTAAACATAAATATATCTCCTTGTTTTAAATAGAATATTTGCGTTTTTTATTTTTTGTCGACAAATGAAAATAAAAAAACTCCTTACTAGTTTGCACTGTAAGGAGTCGTAAAAAACAAACACATCATTA
The DNA here is from genome assembly GCF_000147675.1 of Peptostreptococcus stomatis DSM 17678. GTDB lineage: Bacteria > Bacillota > Clostridia > Peptostreptococcales > Peptostreptococcaceae > Peptostreptococcus > Peptostreptococcus stomatis. The sequence continues at coordinate 3,054 of NZ_ADGQ01000038.1, forward strand.
GAGGCTCCTTGACAAATGCAAATAGAGCCACTAAATCTAATGTGACTCTCTAATAAGTATAATAATAGAAAAGGTTGGCAGAATTATTTTCTATATTTTTGTTTGTAATAGTATTTTTTGATATTTTCATAATGCTTCTCCTTTTCTATATTTTTTATTAATTCTATCATTAAAAAAATGCAATGTCAACAAAAAGTTTAAGATATTTTCATATAGTTAAAAGCACCCATGGCCAGGTTAGTTAAAGCTAAAATAATGTAATGTGATAAGACATATGTTACACTTTCGAGATGTTTTTTCACAATAGCAGGATGTATTTTTAAAATACTGTTATACTCTACAACTTCATTTGGGCTTTATATAAATCATGTTCATATGTTGATAAAAATACCACTCAAATAGTGAATATAAAAGCTAGAAATGAATAATTAAGATCCTCTAGTATCATAGAATATAGGAAAACGATAACAATTATTGTGGCAAGTAGGTGACTTATAGCCGGTTTTATTGTATACTGATATATATATAATAATAAAAATTTTTAAGGAGGAAGTCATATATGAAGAATGACAAGGTTAGTGCCAAAGCCTTAATCCCCTTCTTGGTCTTTGTAGGCGTATACCTAATTACTGGTATAGTCCTAAATGCCCAGGGGACGGAGTTGGCCTTTTACCAATTGCCATCACCAGTGGCAGCAATAATCGGTATTATAGTTGCATTTATAATGTTTAAGGGGTCTATTGAAGAAAAGTTCGATAGCCTAATTAAGGGCTGTGGTAATGAAAATATAATCATCATGTGTATAATATTCTTGCTGGCAGGAGCCTTTTCAACAGTATCCAAGCAGATGGGCGGTGTTGATTCTGTCGTAAATCTTGGTATGTCAGTATTGCCACCCCAGTATATAACTGTAGGTATCTTTATAATTTCATGTTTTATAGCCATATCTACGGGAACATCTGTAGGTACAGTAGTTGCGGTTGCCCCAATAGCTATTGGTTTTGCCCAGGCAGCAGGTATCAGTGAGGCCATGGTAATCGGAGCCACTATCAGTGGTGGTATGTTCGGTGACAACCTGTCTATCATATCTGATACTACTATAGCAGCGACTAGGACCCAGGGGGTAGAGATGAAGGACAAGTTCAAGGCTAACTTTATTATAGCCCTACCAGCGGCCATAGTTACAATAGTCCTGCTATTAATCTTTGCTAGGCCGGAAACTATACCTACTGTCAAATCTTATGAATACAACATCATCAAGGTTATACCATATATATTCGTTCTTGTATCTGCTATTTGGGGTATGAACGTTTTTGTTGTCTTGACAGGTGGTATCATACTATCTGGTATCATAGGCATCAGTGATGGCTCATTTACAGCCCTGGTATTCAGCCAGCAGATATTTGAAGGATTCAAGGGTATGCTAGATATCTTCCTACTATCTATGTTTACGAGTGGTCTGGCCTATATGGTTGAGCGAGAAGGTGGTATAAACTGGATTATCAAGCAGGTTAGGAAGATTATCAAGGGTAAGAAGTCTGCGGAACTTGGTATCAGTGCCATGGTGTCACTAACAGACTTGGCTACTGCAAACAATACGGTTGCCATTTTGATAAATGGTCCAATTGCCAAGGAAATAAGTGAAGAGTATGGTATAGAGCCAAAGAGGGCAGCCTCTCTTCTAGATATATTCTCTTGTGTATTCCAGGGCTTGATTCCCTATGGTGCCCAGGTCTTATTTGCCTGTGCAAGTATAAAGGGACTAAATAGTCCCTTTGAAGTGGTATACCTAACTTGGTATCCGCTAGTATTGGCTGCTTTTGCCCTATTGTCTATTTATGTACCTTATGTAGAGAGGGTTTCAGTCGTATTTAAAAAGACTAATTAATGGATGAGGGGGGTGCGTGTATTTGAAAAGTTTGAGAAGGACCATACTTATAATACCTGCTTATAACCCTCCCTTTTATTTTGTTGACTATGTAAAAGAACTGGTGGAAAATGGCTTTGAATATATCTTGGTGGTTGATGATGGTAGTAGAGATGAAAGTCAAAAAATCTTTGAAGCCATAAAAAGCTTGGGAGGGCCCGGACTAGAGGTCTTGGTCCATGATAAAAACATGGGTAAGGGCAGGGCCTTAAAGGATGCCTTTAAGTGGGTCTTGGACAAGCAAGATATTCTGGGGCCTCATCTAGGGGTCTTGTGTCTTGACTCAGATGGTCAACACCTGGTAGAAGATGTGGTCAAACTTGATAAGGTCATGACTGCCGACCACTCATGGGATAGGGGTCTTTTTGAATCTACAATATACCTTGGCAGGCGAAACTTTGATGAAGCCTGTGTACCTTTTAGGAATAGGTATGGCAATAAGTTTACCAGGTATATTTTCAGGCTCCTATTTGGTGTCAAGGTAGGTGATAGCCAAACAGGTATGAGGGGACTTCCACTAGGAGCCCTATCAGATTTTAAGGACCTGGATGGCGATAGGTTTGAGTATGAGATGAACATGTTGATAGAGGCTTCTAGACTAGCCTATAGGATAAAAGAGGTAGATATAAAAACCCATTATGTAAGGGATAATTCGGAGAGCCACTTTAGGGTTTTTGTAGATTCCTTTAAAATTTATAGGCTTATATTTAGGAAATTTTTTGCTAAGTTTTTTAATTAAAACTTCTTTCTCTATGAGGTCCTGCTTGTTAGGACCTTATTTTTATAAAGGTATTTTTGGAGGTGAAGAGACTTGGAAGGTATAAGGATACTGTATCCATTTTTGCACTTATTTTTAATACTTGCCTGCCTAATTGGATATGCCTGTTTTCTAGAGGTTAAATTAGGTTTGGATGCCCAGTTTGGTCCTATAAGTGCCATTTCTTTTATATCAGTAGGCCTTATATTCTTTGGCTATATGGGACTACTTTTTCCAGGTATATATATCATGTATATTATAGGGATGGGGCTTTTTGTCTTTTGTCTTTTGGCCTATCCGAAAATATATAAGAAAAATCTCTATATCTATGGACTGGCTGGATTTGTTATGCTGGTATATACAGGCCTATTTTTGAAATCAAATGTAGGCGATTATGATGCCTTCTCTCACTGGGGTCTGGCAGTTAGGTTGATGCAGACTTCCAGGGCCCTGCCATCTGCCATGGATAAGTGTATCAGTTTTAGCGACTATCCACTAGCCATGCCTATTTTCTGCCTTTTTAACAGTGGCAGGACCCTATACCAGGAGAATCTCTACCAGCAGGCCCACGCCCTTGTCCTGGTATTTTCTATCCTACCAATCTTGGACCCTACTAGGGAAAAATCAGGAAATACATGGCTTAAGAACATATTTATGGAGATAGTATTTATATTTACTGTGGCAGTGGTTGAAGTGGCCAATGTAAGGACCTTTACCATGTATATAGACAGCATTTTGGCTACAGTTGCCTTTACCCTATCCTATATGGTCTACTACTATAGGAAAGATGTCAGGAGGGTTTGGTTACCCTTTCTTCTGATGGGGTCATTTTTAATAAGCATCAAGCATAGTGGACTTATATTTTTGATCTTTTCTATGATTCTCCTAATTTTCTTTATGATAAAGGAAAAAAAGGCCAGTATAGGTCTATTAATAGGTCTACTAGTACCCTTTATAGTCCAACAGGCTTGGATCCTCCACCACAAGAGAACCTTTGTAGTTGAAGAGGCCTCAAAACATTCCATATCCTTTGCAAGATATTCGGAGGTCTTGGCAGACAAGGGTAAGGGTAATATAGATATGATAGTCAATATGTTTATAGAAAAAAATACCAACGATATTTACTGGTACCTGCTAATAATCTTGTTTGGCCTGGGGTTGATAGCCCTTTTGGTTACCGGAAAGAGGGTATGGCTTTCCTTGACGGCTCTGTCACTTTTTGGATTTTTGACATCCCTGGCCTACCAGGTGGGCAACCTGTGTATGTATCTATATTCAATGCCCCTATATGAAGCGAGAAGGTTGGCCAGCTATGATAGGTACTTTAATAGTATGAAGATATATATTGGCCTATTGGTTCTGGCCTGGTTTATTAGCCTATATAGGAATAATAAGTTTTATATAGGTTTGAGCATGGCTATTTTAGTGGCTATTTGTATTTTTGATAATGCCAGACTGGGACAGGCCCTGGTGCCGGCTGATAGGCTGGCCCATGATGTAGACATGTATAGGTATAAGGAAGTAATTGAGCATAAGATAGGTGACAACGACCTGGCCTATCCAGCAACTACCTACAACAAGCATGTGACAGTCTATACCAAAAACGGTTATGACTACAAGACCTACTTGGTATGTAAATATATACTATTGACAGATGATATTAAAATCAAGAAGTACGATAAGAATAACTTTGCTGATAGGAAGGCCCTGGCAACCAGCCTTAGAAATGAGGGCCTAGTTATAGTACTGAGGTAGGATGTCTGGCACCTAGTCATAGTAGGTATGGTAAGTCCAAGAATAACTATAAGTATAAGGAATATGATAGCAAGCAAAATAGGAAAATTTGAATACGTTGACATTTAATATAAATAATTATACAATAAAGATAATCAATAATATATTAAGAAAGGTTTTATGTTATGAATAGCGGAGGTTGAAAATATGATAAGAGGCGTGATTAAGCGAAGCATATATAATAAAAATTTCATTTTGTTACTCTTATTTAGTATTGTATTGGGAATAGAATTCCTATTTAAGGCCGGCAGTTACAGAAATTTTGGGATATGTGCCTTTGTAATTACAGGTCCAGATACCTATAAATCAGAAATGTCATTCTTATACTATATTTTTAATCCTTTATTTATCTCGATAGTGGCTTCAAAGGCATTTTATGAGGATATGAATAGTGGTCTTTATGAGTGCCTAATAAATAGAGAGGGTGGAAGAAAAAAATACTTTCAAAAAATGTATATTTCTTCCTTGATAATGGGAGGTATAGTTTCTATACTTCCTATTTTAATAGTTGCAGTATTTTTGATGATGAATGTGCCATATATACCAAGTGATTTCTTTGTACTCGTAAAAAAGGCAAATCTATTTACTGTTTTTGTCAATTCTAGTCCTACAATTTATATATTCTTATCAATGATTCCATTTTTCATTTATGGTTGTATGATAAGTGCAATTACATTGGTGTCCAAAGTGTATATAAATAGTAATAAAAATATTGAGCTGATGATACCATTTCTGATAACAGTGTTTATAGAATTTTGTGGTACATTTTTTTATGATATAAAGCTATTTCATATAATGAATTACTTCAATGCAAGTTTGGAGAGTATTCTTGGGATCATAGCTTTTATTTTGTGTCCGTTGGTGGTCTTGACTTTTTTGTATAATAGGAGAGTAATAAAAGATGATATATTTTAAGAAAAAGGAACTTCTACTAACGTCAATTATACATATAGTTATGGTGAGTCTCATATTATGGTACTATTACAAATCAGACTATGCATTTTCACTGCAAGAGACTAACACAAATATGAAAGATTTACTTGTAAATACGATATATCAAATTAGAGATAAGAGCATAATGTTTTCTCTTATGTTTCTAATATATATACTTTATCCTGGTAGAAGGCTCGGTATTATAAATCCTGAACTGATATCTAGGATATCGAGAGAAAACATCTATGAAGATATATTAAAAAAATTAAAATGGTTGACATTGATATTTTTGCTAATCAATGTGGCGGTCATTTTATTGTTTACAAGATTGGTTTTGATCGATAGGACCTTTCTAGATATAGCAGATCTCGTTTTACCTAGTGTACTTACGATTTTCTTTTCATCATATTTATCTGGTTTAGTATATTTTTGCTTGAACAATATTTTTAAAAATAAAATAATGTCAGCAGGTGGAGTAATAGGAGCTAATTTTTTGTATGTGATTATACGCACAGGGACACTTATAAACAATATCGAGAGCTGGCCTGTTTTTCAAATGATAAATATTGGTATAATAGTGTGTATTTTTTTGATATTTATATTGGAAAGTATGCTCAAGAAACTTGTATTTGAAAAGGAGATACTATAGTGGGGGGCAAATTGCGAGTAAAATTTGATTTTTCTATTTTTATAGCTTCGTTACTATTTTTGATGATTGTCTTATACAGTACGAGTAGCTATAGTTTTAATAGGAGTGTAAATGATGTATATTATTTAGATTATGGCGGGAGTTTTTTCTTAAGAATCAGGGCGAATGTTTTTATAGCCAGTTTGATCTTTTTAAATATACTGATTAGTCATTGCATGCAAAAGAGAACTATTGACTCAGGAAATATATACAAGTATGTTAGAAACAGGAATATAGGAAGATATTATTCTAAACATATTTCATATATTCTTGCATATTCACTTTTGTTTGTGGCAGTAATAAATGGCATATTGTTTTTATGTATAGGAACTATAGATTTAGGGAGAGGCCTCTTATCCATGGTATGTTTATTATTATTCATTTCCATGATAAATATGCTAATCAGCATAATGATAACATGCAGGATTAACGACAATTACTGCATTGGCCTTCCATTTCTTATATCCATGTCCATAAATTCGGAAGTATTTTCTGGAATATTTTCCCAAGAATTTGTAGAAGTAAAAGTACTCGTATATTGCCTAGTCTGTCTAGTAATGCTTGTAATTTTAGTCTTGATAAATAGGGTGGTTCTTGGCAGAAGGGAGTTTTATTGATGAAGTATATAGAAGTGAATAACTATACCAAAATAATAAAAGGAATGACTGTTTTGGATAATATTAATTTGACACTGGAAAAGGGTAGCCTTTCCCTGATAGTTGGTGGCAATGGTTCTGGAAAAACAATGCTGTTGCGTGCACTTTCCGGATTGATATTCCCGACGAGTGGAGAAATTTTGATAGATGGCAAAAAGCTGATATTTAACGAGAAATTTCCTGTAGATATTGGGATTTGTATTGAACAAAATGGTATGCAATCGAATATTTCTGGTTTTGAAAACCTTGCTTACCTGGCCAATATAAATAAAATAATAGACAAGGAAGAAATATTAAGATACATGAAATTATTTGATATCTATAAGTATAAGGATATGAAGTTCAAAAAATACTCTCTTGGAATGAAGAAGAAATTGGCCCTTATTCAGGCCGTGATGGAAAATCAAGACCTGATGATTTTTGACGAACCCTTGAACGGATTAGATGAAAAGAGTATTGATGTGTTTGTCAAACTTTTGGAGGAGGAAAAAGCCAAAGGCAAGACAATAATAATTGCCACCCATAAACAAAATATATTTGAAAATATCCTTGATAGGGTGTTTGAAATGTACAATGGTAGATTAAAAAGGATAGATGGGTAATTGTTATGAGAAAGTTAAAAAAATATTTGATAATAATCATGGCTGCGGTGGCTATATTAGTATATGGGTGTAGGGTGTACAGCGTCAATAAGGAATACAGAAACAAGTACTTGGTCGAAGATGTATTAGTAAGAAACAATTCAGTTGTACAAATTTCAAAATATAAATGTTTGGTTAGCGAGGCAAGTCTCTATGAGGCCAAGGCCATGAAAAAATTTGTTGAAGATAATAAAAACAAGTTTGCACTTTTAAATCCAAGTGAATACGATGAGGATTTTAATGTAGCCGGCATTTTATATGTCAAAATAAGAGGGGTAGAGGATTTAAAGTCCAAATTAGTCTTGAAAGTGGGGCAAATAGCAAAAGAATCTCCAATAAGCAGGTCGGGTGAGTTTTGCTATGAATTGACCGGACAAGAAGTAGCTACTTTAAAGGAGAAAGGCGTAATGCTTGGAGACTATGCCTACTTATTTAGCACTAGAGATGATTTAGGTAAGAAGAATAGTTATTTCGGATTTTATGATGGTAATAAAAGATTTATTTTTAAATTGGATCCAGACTTCATATGCGAAGTAAGATGAATGTAAGAATAGTGACTATGAATGTACAAACTGCTTCACTTTAATTAGTTTAATTGAATAAGAGATTAAGCCTAACATGAAAATAAAACATTGAATATTTATCTCGCATATGGTATCATTAGTTATGTCTTGGCTAATGTAAGCCAAGCACTTAAAATTTACAAAGGTAAGTTTCATCTTAATGGTTAACGAGATTTAAATGTAGATATGTTAATCAATAATTAAATTAATTTTGGTTATAATTTTGCTGTACTAGACGGGGAGTTAGCGGTGCCCTGTAACTCGCAATCCGCTTTAGCGAGGTTGAATTCCATCCAGAGGCAAGCTGCCTGTAATGCAGTCTTGTGCAAGTAGTGTTGATGCATGGGTCCCAAGCAATGGAAGCCCATGAATTCCGTCAGATTCGGAAGAAAGCAGCGGTAAGTGGTCACTTTCATGTGACTTGGGGACGCCTGTGCGGAGCCAACTACACGAGCAACGGTTGTAGGTACTTGTCGAAGGATGGTGTACAGTTTAAACATATAAATTTACAATCCCATTAATGGGGTTGTTATTTTTTTGGAGGGACATTATGCACAAGGCCTTGTATAGGGAGTATAGACCACTAGTATTTGATGATGTAATCGGTCAAGACCATATCATCAGGACTCTCAAAAATCAAATAAAAGAAAATAGCATGAGTCATGCCTACCTATTCTGTGGGACTAGGGGGACCGGTAAGACTACTACGGCCAAGATCCTATCTAGGGCTGTAAACTGTCAGCTTAGTGACCAAGATCATCCTTGTAACCAGTGTCCAAGCTGCCAGTCTATACTGGATTCATCAAACCTAGATGTAATAGAGATAGATGCAGCATCCAACAACAGTGTAGATGATATTAGGGAATTGAGGGATACTGTCAAGTATACACCGGCCAATTCCAAGTATAAGGTATATATAATAGATGAGGTTCACATGCTGTCACAGGGGGCCTTCAATGCCCTTTTAAAGACCCTGGAGGAGCCACCTTCATATGTAATCTTTATACTGGCAACTACGGAGCCCAACAAGATACCGGCTACTATCCTGTCCAGGTGTCAGAGGTTTGACTTCAAGAGGGTATCTGTGGGAGACCTAATAGATAGGATGAAACTCATATGCCAGAGTGAGTCTATAGATATAGATGAAGATGCCCTTAGGATAATAGCTAGAAATGGCCAGGGGTCAGTCAGGGATGCACTGAGTATCTTAGACAAGTGCCTATCCTTTGGTGGTAATATCTTGACTGGGGACCAGGTCTTAGAACTCCTAGGAGGTTCAGACCCGGACCAGCTATTGAAAATGGCCAAGTCTATAATGGATTCAGACGTATGTAAGTCTATGGAGATGATAGATGACTACTTTATGTGGGGCAAGGACCTAAGGCTCCTAGTAGATGATATTACGGATTTTTTCAGGTCACTTATGATGGTCAAGATTTTTGGTCAGGCAAGCGACCTGGTGGATTTGACCAGGGACCTGGCCCAGGCTATGACGGCCTTGGCCAAGGACATAGATACAGAAGAAATCATTAGGATACTGACTATCCTGTCAGACCTATCTGAAAAGCTGAGATTTTCTACAAACCAGAGGATGACCCTGGAAATATATATAATGAAGCTGGCATCGCCAGCTATGGACCAGTCAGACCAAGCTCTAGCAAAGAGGCTAGAAAAGATAGAAAAGCTAGTTGAGGATGGCAGGATAAGTATAAATACCAACCTATCACTAGACCAGGTCAACCAGCTTGCCCTGGCCCAGTCAGTCAACCAGCTACCAGGACAGGTAGATCCTGGCCAGGACCAAGTGATAAAGTCAAGCCTGGACAGGGGTGATAATTTTGATATAATAGACGATGAAGACCTGGTTTTGATCAATCAAAATTGGGACAAGTTCTTGGATCAGATGAAGGCTGATAAGAAGATGCCTCTAAGGGCCTTTTTAATACAAAAGCATGGTCTAAGATATAAAAATGGCATACTCTATATAATATTGGAAGACAAGTTTGAGTTTGCTATAGAGAGGTTGGAAGAAGAGGCCAACAAGGCCTATATACAGGATACCTTATCCAGGATATGTGGTCTAAAGATTGACCTGAGGTTTATCAAGTTGACTGATATGAAAAATATGAATTTTGACCAGGAAGACCCAGTAGAAGATGAAAAGAGCCCAGAAGAGGCCTTGCTCCAGGATGTCCTGGGTGATACCCTAGAGATAAAGGATGATAAGGCTTAGGACAAATAATAAGCTGAATATAAATGAAAAAAAGTATAAATTAGGAGGAAATGATAATGGCTAAAAAAGGTGGATTTGGCGGAGGAATGCCAGGTGGAATGAATATGAATAACCTGTTGAAGCAGGCTCAGAAGATGCAGGCTGACATGCAGAAGGCCCAGGAAGAACTAGAGGCCAAGGAATTAGAAGCATCTGTAGGTGGTGGAGCAGTAGTTGTAAAGGTAAACGGCAAGAAGGAAGTAGTAGCAATCAATATCAAGCCTGAAGTAGTAGACCCAGACGATATAGAAATGCTGGAAGACCTAGTGATGAGTGCTGTAAACCAGGCCATGAGAGAGATAGATGAGTTACAAAAGTCTCAGATGGGCAAGCTAACAGGTGGTATGAACCTACCTTTCTAGTTTGCTAGTTAGGATATAGAAGGTGATAGAAGAGTATGGAGAATTATAGCGAGCCGATTGACAGGCTCATAAATGAATTTTCAAAGCTACCAGGCATAGGCAGGAAGACAGCCCAGAGGTTGGCCTTTCACGTGATAAATATGGATATAAAGGATGTAACAGGCCTATCCAAGGCCCTGGTAGATGTGAAAAATGAAATAAAGTATTGCAGTGTATGCTGCAATATTTCTGATACAGAGGTCTGTCCTATATGTGCCAACAGTCATAGGGACCCGTCTACCATATGTGTAGTTGAGGACCCAAGGGATGTGGCAGCCATGGAAAGGACTAAGGACTACAGCGGTCGTTACCATGTCCTAAATGGGGTTATTTCACCCATGGATGGAATTGGGCCTGATATGCTAAATATTAAGGAGCTAATTTCAAGGCTGGGCGATGGCAGTGTAAAGGAAATAATAATGGCGACTAATCCAACTATAGAGGGGGAGGCAACTGCCATGTATATTTCTAGGCTAGTAAAGCCAATGGGGATCAAGGTTACCAGGATAGCTCATGGTCTACCAGTAGGTGGTGACCTAGAGTATGCTGATGATGTGACGATTTCCAAGGCCCTAGAGGGAAGAAGAGAGATATGATGGACCTAGACCAAGAATTGGAGATAGCCCAGGCCTGTTTGGACCAATATAGTTTGGACCTGAAGAGGGTTGAAAATATGGCTAATGAATATGATGAAAACAAGGCCCTTGGTCTGGTAGTAAAGAAGAGACACAACCAGACTAGGGCAAAAAAATCAGGTAGGACTTCCAGATATAAGAGGGTCAATGATACCAGTGTATTTAGGAATAATGCCAGAAACTTTCAATATGATTATGAAGAGGACTACTATGAGCCTCATAGTAAAAAGTAGTTAAACTTTAGGGGGTAGAAGAATGCCAGATATTAAGGTTGTGATTTTAGCATGTAGTATATTAATAATAGCTGTAAACAAGCTTGTTCCTCAAGACCACCCTTCCTATAAGGTCATAACTTATGTGGTGCGTGGGATAATACTGGTTTTATTTGCGATATTTATCTACAGCAGGTTTCTAAAGAACTAGTAGGCTATCATGTATAAAAGTGTATATTGAAGTTTTTAGATTTAGTAAAAATAATAGCGTTGACAGGGAAAATAAATTCTCTTTCAACGCTATTTCATATTTATAAGGAGTATGTCGACCAGGCCTTAACGATAATGCTCTTACTGATCATCATACTGTTTTCTATCTTGGTCAATAGGTTCTGCTTCAAGTGTATAGATTGGTAGTCGACATTTGACCTATCAAATATATCTAGGGCTAGGTCAGCTATATTTTCAGCAGAGTTTAGCTTTTTAATCAGCCTGATATTGTCCTTCATCCTTTCAAGCCTTTCAGGGTTGTCAAGTAAGACCTTTATAACAGACTTGATAGAGAACTTTTTAGTAGTCCTAATGGCAACACCACAGTTGGTCAAGAAGTCTAGGTTTTCACCCTCCTGACCAGGTATAAAGTATGGTATGACCATAGGGACATCCTTTAAAAGGGCCTCTGTAGTAGTCAGGCCACCAGGCTTGGTAATCAGGATGTCTATGGCTGGAAGAATATCATTCATATTATTGGTAAAACCGACTATCTTTATGTTTGTCTTGCAATCATAGTATTTTATCTTATTTTCTAGAGAGTTTTTTAGGTGGGCATTCCTACCTGTGATTACTAATACCTGGAAGGACCTATCTATCTGACAGATATCCTCAAGAGTTCCCTTGATATTACCTGCCCCAAAGCTACCACCCATCAGAAGTATAGTCTTCTTTTGAGGGTCTAGGCCTAATTCCTCAAGGACTAGGTCCCTAGGCCTGTTTTCCAGGAAGGATTTCTCTACAGGTATACCGAAAGGCATAACCCTGGCTTCTTCAATACCATCTTCTATAAGAAGTTCTTTCACATATTCATCCCCACATATATAGTAGTCTATTTCATTCTGCAGGTAGGCTGAATGGGCTGTGTAGTCAGTCAAGACGGATATAAGTGGCGGAAAGTTGTACTTTTCTTCATTTGTCTTGGCTACAAACTCTGAAAAATCATCCTCTAGGTCTTCACCCCTGGCCCCCTTCTTCAACCTACTAAGGGCTACTAGTGGAAAGGCGTGGGTACCTATTATTAGGTCAGGTTCTTCCTCCAAGATAAGTTTCCTAAATTTCCTTGCAAGTATTAAGGCAATTGGGTTGCTCTTAAATTCATTTATGGCAAAAAACTTCCTGTCAGACAACTTGTACATACCGCCATATGCTGATGGTGTATACTTGGCTGACATTTCATAACCATCTGATATCAGCTTGTCCATGGCAGTACTTACCAGCTTAAAACTATCTATAATCTTGCATTCTATATTATGACCCTGGTAGGTCCTTTTTTCTAGTTCTTCAATAATGGCCCTTGCAGCCCTATTGTGGCCTCCACCTGTGGAAGCGGTCATTATTAATACTTTTTTCATATTAATACCCCCTTAATTACATAAAGATTATAGACCAAAATAGGAGGAAGTAAAAGTACTTTAACGGAAATATAATATATTCTTAAGACAATCTTTATAATTTTAAATTAGGGTAGGTTTTTTACAAAAAATAAAATATAGACATTCGTATCTATTAAAAGTGTATTGAAAAGTGCTTTTAGGAAAAAACTATAAGGATGCAAATTTTTCTTGAAAAAGCTATTGACTTTTAAGGGTAACTTTGATATTATAATACTTGTTCAAAACAAGTAGTGATTGAAACAAGCCTTGACTAGGCGAGGTCGGTATACGGCTCATTGGTCAAGTGGTTAAGACTCCGCCCTCTCACGGCGGCAACAGGGGTTCGAATCCCCTATGAGTCATAATTATA
>NZ_ADGQ01000037.1 GCF_000147675.1 Peptostreptococcus stomatis DSM 17678
CTCTTAGTTGTCAAGACATATGTTACACTTACGAGAAAGTTTTTCAAAATACTTGCTATTTTATCGAAAATTATAAATGGATAAGTCAAGGAGTAAAGCTTTGCGTACCTTGACTTAGTTCATTTTAATTTTCACAATAACAGGCTGTATTTTTGAAATACTCTTCTACAACTTCATTTGGGCTTTTAAATTTTAAACTTGTTTTTGCCGTACTATTATATCTTCTTTCATGCTTTGCCACCTGATTTATCAGATCTTTTTCGCTAGTAAATACTTTTCGATTATATAAAATCTTACCATCTTCCCTGTGACTTCTTTCTACTTTTACATTTTGCCATGGTGAATATGGTCTTGTTCGTTTAATCGTGATACCAAGATTGTAAGCAGCTTTTTCAAATGCACTCTCTTTGCTTGTTTTGTCATCATCATTAACAAACTCACGACCGGTATCTACCTGAACGGTATGTATTGGAAATCCAATCATTTCTTCCAAATTCTCTAAAAATTTTTTTGTTTCATAGGTACTTTTTTCCTTTACAATCTTCAAAATTCTTTTTCGACTATACTCGTCAATACTTGTTATTTGATAGTATTTATAGCCATATGTAGAAAATTTTATACATTCGTCAGGAACATGTTTTATGTCAACTTGTACTTTGTCACCAGGGTATTTACCATCCATTCTATCATATTTTGTGTAACTCTTACGACGTAGCTCCGGTTTTTTATAATCCTTATTCCTAATTTGTCTACACATGCTTGAAAAGCTTCTTATATAGCCCTTTGCTTTACATCGTACGTATACTTCTGCAAGACCATAGATACCATTTCTTTTAAGCATCTTTCTAATTAACTTCAATTCAGATTTTGTGTGAGCATTTGGACTGTGTAAAGGCCTTCTAGAGCCTAATGCTAAACTCCTTACTGTGCCATCATACTTTTTTAGTTGTCTATA
>NZ_ADGQ01000036.1 GCF_000147675.1 Peptostreptococcus stomatis DSM 17678
AAAGGTATGTACTCGCCATTTTGACTATTTCTTTTAATTTTTCTTGATATAGACGATTTTGTTTTTTCCCTAGTAAAATTGAAATTTCTGTTTGATTTTTGCCTATATCAATAAAATGTTTTAGCATTTCGCGCTCTTTTAGTGTAAAATGAGTATAATGATTCATGGCTCCTCCTGATTTTTAGATGTCTTTGCAAACACTATTTTATCAGAAAGCTATGAATCTTTTTTAGTTGCACTTAGATTATAAA
>NZ_ADGQ01000035.1 GCF_000147675.1 Peptostreptococcus stomatis DSM 17678
CTAATAAATTTTTAATCATATTATTCCCAAAAAGTATAGCGAGGGCCAACATTAGTATCAGTTATGTGGTCTAAGGCCTTGCCAACAATAGCACATCCACTGACTAGACACTTTTCCAAGAAAGGCATATCCCTAAGTGGGGTCCTAGTGCTGATATCGAAAGAGGCAACCTGGTTACCCTTGTCGTCTGTATATATAAGGTTGGCCAGGGGCTGGTCATTATCTGCAAAAATATCGACAGAGTTGTATTTTATAGTCTTTTTTAGTTTTTCTGTGTCCTTTTGTATAAGGCAAAGGTCCTTGTTTGCAACAAGGTCAAACTTTATAAAAGGTATACCATTTATTACGGGCCTATCTATGGTAGTATTTTTCTTGTATAGGTACTTAGTCTTGTAGTGGTTATTTATATAAACTAGGGTATTGTAGGATGCTAGCTTACGATTTTCCTTGCTGGAAGCTCCTAGGGAAACTCCTATTAACCTATTTGCACTATCATTACCATTGCCCTTATCAATCTTCATCGAGTAGGCCAGGCAGTAACCCGCTGCACCTGTAAAGCCGGTCTTAAGTCCGTCTACATTGGCGATTAGGGGTAAAAGAGGGTTTGTATTTTCCTCATTTATTGCCTTTTTTGGATTGACATAGGAAGACATATTTGTTATAGCAGTCAACTGGTTAGGATACTTATCATAAAGATACTTGGATAAGACTAGGACATCCCTGGCACTTGTCTTATTCTCAACCCCCACAGGCTTGCCACCTACATTTATACTGGTAGGTAGGCCATTAGGGTTGTAGAAAACAGTATTTTCCATGCCTATTTCCTTGGCCTTGGCGTTCATATCTTCTACAAACTTGCTATAGGTAGTAGAGACATGGTGGCTGATTGCTAGGGCAGCATCATTGGCTGACACTATCATCATACCCTTCATCAATTCCTCCAGACTGATTTGTTCACCTGCTGTTAACTTTATATTAGTACCCACCCTGTTGACATCGGATGGTAGTATAGTAACTATATCCTTATAGTCTACCTTCTTTTGGGAGATGGCATCAAATGTCAATAGTAGGGTCATCATCTTTGTTAGGCTGGCCATGGGCACTACCTGGTCGGCATTTTTTTCATATACAATCCTATTAGTATCTGTATCGCTTACTATGGCAGAACGTGAATATGAATCACTAAACCTCTGTTCAGCACCGGCCCTTGCCTGCATCAAAAGGGGAAGGCAAAGCCCTATTGCTAAGACCTTATATGCTTTTTTTCTATAATTTACCATTTCTTAAATTACTCCTGCAACTATATTAAAAGACCCTGTATCAAGGGATCTTTTTTAATTAAACAAGATAATTATAGCACAGTTTGGGCTA
This sequence comes from Peptostreptococcus stomatis DSM 17678, assembly GCF_000147675.1. Taxonomy (GTDB): domain Bacteria; phylum Bacillota; class Clostridia; order Peptostreptococcales; family Peptostreptococcaceae; genus Peptostreptococcus; species Peptostreptococcus stomatis. Next base: position 1,372 of record NZ_ADGQ01000035.1, read on the forward strand.
AAATACGGACAATTTCTATATTTATTTATAAATATATTTGTAGTTATATATTTGCAAAAAATTTATAGCTTTTTAGTATTATAGATAAAAGTATGGTAGAATAGTAGTTGATAATCGGATATAAAAAATATGTGTATATAGGAGGTAGGTATGCTAGATAACAGTACAGATGATTTAATCTTAGAAAAACTGATCGTATTATATACGCTTAATAGCATGGATGAAGACCTGACAGATTCCCAGTTGACAGAAATAATATTGGGGACAGGTGTTATAAACTACTTTGTATTGCTGGCACTCTTACCAAAGATGATGGATGCAAAGTTTATAACAACTTATGAGAAGAATAATACAAAGTTAAATGCCCTTACCCAGAGTGGGCTAGAAGTATTGGTTTACTTCCAAAACAGGATACCAGAATTTTTTGTCAAGAAGATAGATGACTATATAAGGGATAATAAGGAGGAGTTACTATCTACGCAGATAAAAAAACAAACCCACTACAGCCTGCAGGGGGATTCTTCTTACCTGGTCAACCTGGTAATCATAAAGGGTCGCCAAAATGTCATGAATGTTAACGTAAATGTCGATACAGAGGAAGAGGCTAAGGCCATGTGTGATAAGTGGAATAAGGACTATGAAAATAAGTATAATCAGATAATAGATATAATAAATTCATAGTGGCAGTTTAATAAGTCGGACATATAAAAAGCTAGGAGGTTCAAATCAAGTGAACACCCTAGCTTTTTTAGTGGACTATATATTTTATCTAATATTATATTGAAATTTTCAGGATTATAGATGGGTTACTGGATTTCAATATACTTCTTGTACTTGTTATAGTCTATTTCGTCCAAGGATAAGGTCACACTGATACCGGTATCCAGGTATTCAAAAGCTTCTATGGCATACTTGTCACTAAGGCTACTAAAGATGTTGCCTTGGTCATATGGTAGTAGGAGTTTTACCTTGTAGGAGTCCTTGTCCAGGGCCTTTTGAATCATATCCATCAACTTGTCCATATTTATATTTTTCTTGGCAGACAGGTAGACCATGTCCTCTTGGTTTCTTGGATAGATATCCAGGTCTAGTTTGTCAATCTTATTGTAAACAGTAATAGTATACTTATCATCAGCCTTTAGGTCCTTTAAGACACTCTCCGTAGTGGATTTTTGTATATCAGAGCTGGTATTTGTAGCGTCTATAATGTGAAGGATAAGGTCAGCATAGGTTACTTCTTCAAGGGTTGCCTTGAAGGCATCGACTAGGTCATGGGGTAGTTTACTGACAAAACCAACCGTATCTACTACTAAAAACTCTTTCTTATTTGGAAGCAGGGCCTTTCTTAGGGTTACATCAAGGGTGGCAAAGAGCATGTCCTTGACAAATACTTCCTTGTCCTTTTCATAGTCGGGATGGGTCTTGATTATCTCATTTAGGAGGGTAGACTTGCCGGCATTCGTATAGCCTACAAGGGCAACAATTGGCACCCTGTTCTTGCTTCTCTGAGCCCTTTGTATATCTCTTATCTTTACTACTTCCTTAAGTTCTTTCCTGATATTGGCTGCCCTGTTTAGGATATGCCTCTTGTCCTTCTCCAACTTCTGTTCACCAGGACCCCTAGTACCAATACCTGCACCAGTTCTGGACATCTGACCACCCATGCCATAAAGCCTTGGCAACCTGTACTTTAATTGGGCAAGTTCAACCTGGAGTTTACCCTCACGACTTAGGGCACGCTGGGCGAATATATCCAGTATCAGGGTGGTCCTATCGATTATCTTCTTACCTACAATATCTTCTATATTCCTGATTTGGGCTCCGGATAGCTCATCATTAAAGACCACCATGCTGGCATTCAGGCTATCCGCATAGGCCTTTATTTCCTCAATCTTACCAGACCCCATATAGGTAGCAGCATCTATACTTGACCTATTTTGTATTAGGTCACCCACCACTTCGGCACCAGCAGCCTGGACTAATTCTTTTAGCTCCAACATGGAGTCTTCAATATCGATATCATCAGGCTTTTTTACCAGACTAGTTAGGTTAAGACCAACACAAAGGGCCTTTTCTTTTAAATTTATTATGTCTTCATTGTTTATATTTAAATCATTCATAGTTTTCCCTGAGGAATACACCTCCTTGATATAGTTTATTTTTCTAGGTTTTTATTCGATTATATCACACTATGGGAATAAAAAACATACTTAGAACCATGCAATATATAAATTTATTCAAAAAATTCACATTAAATTCATGTTAAAAAATTCTAATAATATATTAGTTTATAATAAAAAAAACCTAATAATATTTTTTTGGCGGGATAAAAAGTAATCATATACGAAATTTGTCAGAAAAAAAACTAAATTTATATAAAAAATTTTTTTTAAAGCTAGAGGATAGGAAATCGTTACTCCTGAAAGATAATAGTATTTATAATTACAGGAAAAATATAATAATAGGACGTAAATATAAGGTTTGATAGATTTACTACAATTAAGTGACTTTAAAAAATAAGTTTTTTATACAAATTTCATATAAAAAATATACAATAGAGTATGTAATTAGATGTAATTATTTAAAAAACGAAAAATATGGATGGAGGTTTAATAATATGTCTAGTATTTTAGCATTAAACAAAATTATAGGTGATTTTGTATGGGGTTGGCCAATGCTAATAATGCTACTAGGAACAGGCCTATTCTTAGGAATCAGGACTAAATTCGTAGTAGTAAGGAAGTTTGGCTATGTATTGAAGAATACCCTATTGAAGATGTTCGACAAAAATTCTGGTGGAGAGGGAGAAATTTCGGCCTTTCAGGCAGTATCTACAGCCCTGGCAGCCACAGTAGGTACAGGTAATATAGCAGGTGTTGCCCTAGCCATTGCAGTAGGTGGTCCAGGAGCAGTATTTTGGATGTGGCTATCAGCTGTACTAGGTATGTCTACAAAGTTTGCAGAAGTAATTTTGGCAGTAACATACAGGGTTAAGGAAAAGGATTCACATGCCTACTCAGGTGGACCTATGTACTACATAGAAAGAGGGTTAGGTCAGAAATGGCTGGCAAAAATATTTGCCCTATTTGGTGCCTTGGCGTCTCTAGGTACAGGTAATATGACACAGTCAAACTCTATAGCCCAGTCACTAAATGCAGCTTTCAATGTAGATATGAAGGTTGTAGGTATAGTATTGACAGTATTGACAGCAGTAGTAGTATTGGGTGGAATCAAGAGAATAGGACAGGTTACAGAAAAGTTCGTACCATTGATGGCAGCCTTTTATATAGTAGGAGCTATAGTAATACTATTTATAAATGCAAGTGAAATACCACACGCTTTTGGATTGATATTTGGTTCAGCATTTTCTGGACATGCGGCTGTAGGTGGATTTGCAGGTTCTACTTTGATGTTGGCCCTAAGAAATGGTGTGGCTAGAGGAGTATTTACTAATGAAGCAGGTTTGGGTAGTGCACCAATAGCTCACGCAGCAGCAACTACAGACCATCCGGTTAGACAGGGTCTATGGGGAGTATTTGAGGTATTTGTCGATACTCTAGTAATATGTACAATGACAGCCTTGGTAATATTGGTATCTGGACAATGGACATCAGGCTTACAGGGGGCAGCCCTTACAACAAAGGCCTTCCAGTCAGGATTTAGCGGTGGCCAGTACATAGTATCTATAGGCTTAACACTGTTTGCCTTCTCAACAATTTTGGGATGGTCATATTATGGAGAAAAGTGTACTCAGTACTTATTCGGGGAACAGTTTGTAAAGGTATACAGGTTAATATATATTCCATTGGTATTTGTTGGATCAATAGGTGGTTTACAGGCAATCTGGGCAATATCAGATACTGTAAACGGTCTAATGGCCCTACCAAACTTGGTGGGACTACTATTCCTATCAGGTGTAATAATAGCCATGGTTAAGGACTTCTTCAAGGATCCAGACAGGATTAGGAAGACTGAAGAAGAATATCTGGCAGTAGTACCGGAAAAATTCAAGCCTAAGGACTTAAAATAAATTAATATAAAAAGGATGGCATAGGCCATCCACGGGAAAAAGATGTATCGCGCATTTAACTTGTGGGTACATCTTTTTTTGTTGCATAAATATAGGTATTATAAAGGTCAAGATGGCTTCTATAGGCAGTTCTTTTCTTTGTGTGATATAATATAGTTTAGGTATAGTAAACATATGATAAGATAGGTCCTATGTTATGGATAGCTGTATTTATATATTGTAAGATAAGAAAATATCTAGATGAGAGTAGATAGACACATTAAATATAAAAGTAAGTAGATAAAATTATGGAAAGGATAATAGGATGGAAAATTCATATAAGTTTTTTGCCAATAAGGATTGTGAATACTTTCCCTGTCACAAGGGGATAAGTCCAGAAAATTTCAACTGCCTATTTTGCTATTGCCCTCTCTATGTATTGGGAGAGAGGTGTGGAGGCAATTTCAAATATGGTGATAAGGGGATAAAGGATTGTACAGATTGTGCCCTTCCTCACAAGCCCCAATCCTATGAATATATAATAGGAAAATTTAGCCAGATAGCTGAATTAGCTAAGAAAGGGGTAGACTAGTGGACAAGAGGAAAAATACAAAAAATAACAGTAAGGAAAGATTTCTAGTTGCCGGTATAGCCTTGGTAATGCAGGTTTTTTGGGTAATATACCAAGTCAAGTGGATAAATGACATATATCCAATAACAGAAGGATTGAGTCACTTTTTAGCCCTAATGCTAGTAATTAGAATTTATGGTAAACACACAAATGCAGCAATGAAAATACCTTGGATGGTTCTTTTGTTGATATTCCCAATAACGGGCTTGATACTTTACAGTATATTTGCCAGCCGTATATCTAAGTATGCAGTAAAAAGACGGTTCAAATATATCATGGACAAGCTATACCAATATTTGTATAAGGATGATGACCTTTTAGCGGATCTTAAGGAGTCAGAACCTGATATATACGGCCAGGTACACTATATATCTAAGATAGGTAGGTTTCCAGCCTATAATCAAGGCCAGGTCACATATTATCCAGATGCCAAGCTAGGCGTTGAGGCCCAGAAGGAGGCCATGAGACAGGCTAAAAAGTTTATCTTTATGGAATACCATGCCATAGAGGACTCCGTATCCTTCCAGGAAATAGAGGAAATACTGGTAGAAAAGGCAAAAGAAGGCCTGGATGTAAGGGTAGTATATGACGATGTAGGTAGCCTTGTATTTATAGACAAGTCTTTTAGGAAGAGGCTAGAGGGCGAGGGAATCAAGTGTAGGGTATTTAACCCGATTGGACCTATTTTGAATGTATTTATGAACAATAGGGACCATAGAAAGATTACTGTAATAGACGGCAAGATAGGCTTTACAGGTGGGTACAACCTAGCCGATGAATATTTCAACCTGGTAAACCCATATGGCCACTGGAAGGACACAGGCATCAGGATAGAGGGCAGGCCAGTAGATAGCTTGACCCTGATGTTTTTGGAAATGTGGCATGCCAGCAAGTCTACTAAGAAGATAAATGAAGATATAAAGGCACTGATAAACCAGTGGGAGGAAGAAGGGACAGAAACTGAGACTGAAGAAACTTGTCAAGGTCTTCAAAGTGATAAGAATATAATAATTCAGCCATTTGCTGAAAACCCACTAAAAGAAGAATTATTGGCAGAAAATGCTTATATGAATATGGCAAAAAATGCCAGGGACTACCTATATATTACGACCCCATATCTCTTGATAGATGACAATATGAGTGAAGAATTGTCATCAGCTGCCAAGAGGGGAGTAGATGTAAGGATAGTAACACCAGGTATACCAGACAAGAGGATAGTCTATAAGATGACCAGGTCCTACTACGGTGGTTTGGCTAGAAATGGTGTCAGGATATATGAATATATGCCCGGTTTCATACATGCAAAGCAACATATATCAGATGACAAGACAGCCATCATAGGCACTATAAATATGGACTATAGGAGTCTCTACCACCATTTTGAAAATGGGGTATTTATGCACAATGTAGATTGTATAAAGGATATGAGGGCAGACTTTGAGCATATATTTGACCAGTCCTATGAGGTGACAGACAAGTATGCTAGTGGTAGGTCTACTTCACTTAGGATTGTCCAGTGTTTGTGGAGGTTTGTAGCACCTTTGATGTAGGATTGTATAAAATATGATGGAAATAATAATTAAATATTGTTATCTAATTATAATTATAGAAAAATAAAATATTTTATGATATTACGGATATGTGAAAGATGAAAACAACCATCATCAGTTCATTGTCGATGAAACAGTAAAACCTATCGTGAAAAAAGTGTTTGCAAGATATTTAAGCGGAGAAAGTATGTTTACGATTGCTAAAGACTTGATTGAGAGAGAAGTTTTAACACCCAGTAAGCACATAGGACTGCCAAGAGGAACGGGGATTTGGACAGGGCAGATTGTTCGCAATCTCTTGACCCAACGAATCTATACCGGAGCAATTGTTGGTGGAAAGACCAGAGTATACGAAGTTAGCTCGGAACATCGATAATGGATGGATAGCGAGGACTGGATTATACGGGAAAATATGCACGAAGCGATCATATCTAAAGAGGATTTTGTGGAAGTTCAAAACCGATTAAGCAGTAGTGCAAAACATATCAGCCGAGAACGGAGCATTTTCATATTCTTCAGTATAAAGTCTATTGCGGGAAATGTCATCATAAGATGAGCTATTCTGTTTACTATGGTAAAAATGACGGATATTATTGTCCATATCGGTACAAGGCAAAAGACTGTGGCTGTATGAAAGGAAAGATACAAGCTTTGGTACGGGAAGAAATCGTGTCAAAGGAAATTCAGCTTTATACCGAGAGCTTTCTTGAAAAAGAGCAGACGAGAATGATTGAGCATAGAGTCAGAAAAAGTCTTTGTGAGAGCCTGATTGAGCGAAAGAAAAAGCTGGAAGCAGAACAACAAAAGAACCAAATTTCCAAAATACAGTGTTGTGAAAGGCATAAACAAGGTATTATAGAGAAAGATAAGTATTTTGCAAAACGAGAATCCCTGACACAAAGAGCAAAGAACATCGAGCAAGAAATATCGGTCATAGAGGATAAAATACAAGAAAATACAGTTTCAATACATCATCTGAATGTAGATAAGCGAAGAGAAGCAGTAGCGAAAGGAGAACTTGTTTTAGACTGGATCAATGAAGTCATAGACAGAATCCATGTTTATGACAAGGACAAGGTGGAGATTGTTTGGAAATTTGATTGCTGACCTCATGGTATGTTACTCATTGTATGTTGACTGATTGTATTCAAAAGTGATAAAATATTTAAAAATAATAGGGGTACTGTATAATGGATATCATAGAAGTTTTTGCTAAAAACCTTAAAAAATATCGAAATGAAATGGGTTTATCGCAAGAAGCTTTTGCAGAAAAATCTGGCTTGCATAGAACATATATTAGTGCATTGGAGTGTAAAAAAAGAAGCATAGCCTTGGATAATGTACAAAAAATAGCAGATGCTTTGGAGATAGAACCATATTTACTATTCAAAGAATAATATAGTAAGAAAGGAGTGGTATTAAGTGAATAGGACAATTTATTTTGATTATATAGAAGAAAAATTAAATATGTTAGCATATAGAATAGAAGTGCGAAGCAAATTAAACCTTTTGGAACTTAATATCCATTCGGAGAATTTTTTTGCTTGTTTGTGTAATATTATTTTTGATTTAGAATTAGAAAATTTGAATTTCTCATATCAAAATATAGATGGTATAGATTTAATAGATCATAAAAATAAAGTTGTTGTACAAGTTTCTTCAACTTGTACAACAGCAAAAATCGAAAGTTCGCTAAGTAAGGCTGTATATACTAAATATAAAGATTACAGCTACAAGTTTATGTCTATTTCTAAGAATGCATCTACTTCTCTAAAAAACAAAACTTTTCAAAATCCATATAGTATGAATTTTGATCCAAAACAGGATATATGGGATGTTGCGCTACTCCTTAGAAAAATTTTAAACCAGACAGTTCATAAGCAAAGAAAGTTATATGATTTTATAAAAGTTGAATTAGGGGAGGAAGTTGATTGCGTTAAAATTGAGTCAAATTTAGCTAAAGTTATTAATATTTTAGCAGAGGAAACACTTGATATTAATGCTGATTCTCCAGAACTCAATTCTTTTGCAATAGAGGATAAGATTTTTTTTAATGATTTAGGAGATGTTAAAGATATAATTGACGATTATAAAATCTTTTACCACAGGCTTGATGAAATATACAGTGAGTTTGATAAAGAAGGTAAAAATAAAAGTTTCTCTGTATTACAAGAAATTAGAAGACAGTATATAGAATCAAATAGATTATATAATACTCCTACGAATATTTTTTATGAAATAATTAATTGTGTTATGAAAGTCATAATTAAAAGCAGTAATTATATAGAAATGCCGATGGAAGAATTACAAATGTGTACTGATATACTGATTGTGGATGCTTTTATTAGATGTAAAATATTTAAGAATCCGGAGGGATACAATCATGTTATTACCAGATAATATTCATCCTGAACTTAGTATTTATTATAATGGTTCTGTTATTTTAACGGAACTTGAAAAAAAAACTGAACAAAAGCTTTTAGAATTATATTATAATGTAAAAAAGTCAAATGACATGTCATTTTCTATGTTCGTATTGAGTTTAGATTGGTTGTATTTAATACAATTAGCTCAAATAAGTGAGAAAGGGGTAGTAAGAAAATGTTTATAGAAAAATTGAAAATTTCTACTAAGTATGAAACAATTCGAGAGATGAATTTTCATACAGGTATGAATTTGATAATTGATAACACCCTTTTAACAGATGACTTAAAATCAACAGGGAATAATGTTGGTAAGACAACAGTCTTAAAATTAATTTATTTTTGTATGGGAGGAGAAGGTAAGGATATTTATACAGATGAAGAAAATAAAAATAAAGTGTATGAAGATGTTAAAAATTTTTTAATAAATCAGGAAGTGTTAGTAACATTAACCTTGACAAATGGATTTAATATACAAAAAAAAGATCGAATAGTTATTGAACGTAATTTTTTATCGGGGAAAAATGCTATAAGGAAAATAAATGGCGAATCAATATTGAAAAAAGATTTTGAAAATGAACTATTAGCAAAAATTTTTCCAGAACATAAAAACGAAAAACCTTCTTTTAAGCAAATAATATCTCATAATATTAGATATAAGGACAATAGTATTAATAAGACATTAAAAACATTGGATTCTTTTACTTCTGATGTTGAATACGAAACTCTATATTTATATCTCTTAGGTTGTGGGTTTGATAGCGGAGCTAAAAAACAGGCGCTTACTAATAAGATAAAGCAGGAGAATGCATATAAAGAAAGAATTGAAAAAAAACAGAAAAAGAATTCATATGAGGTAGCATTGGCTATCATTGAGGATGAAATAGTTGAGTTAAATAACAAAAAATCATTATTGAATATTAATGAAAATTTTGAAGAAGATTTAAATAGACTAAATGAAAAAAAATATAAAATAAATAGATTAAGTTCACTTATTACTAAACTAGAAATAAGAAGGGATATGATTGTTGAAGCCAAAAATGAGATGGAAAAAGACGTGGCTTCAATTGATTTAGAGCAATTAAGATTGTTGTATAGTGAGTCAAAAGAATATATCCCTAATTTGCATAAAACATTTGAAGATTTAGTTGCTTATCACAATAAGATGATAGTGGAAAAAATTTCATTCATAACAAAAGAGTTACCTTCTTTAAGTGATAGAATTGAAAATGAAAAGAGAACTTTAAAAGCTTTGTTAAGTGATGAAAAAGAGTTGTCACTAAAAATTTCTAAAAGTGATTCTTTTAATGACTTAGAAAATATTATTTCTGAAATAAATGAAAAATATAGATTAAAAGGTGAATATGAAAATACAATCTCACAAATAAACGAGGTAGATTCAATTCTCGAAGCAATAGAGAATGAACTTGAAAACATTGATCAATATTTATATTCCTCTGGTTTTCAAGAAAAACTTAAAAAACAAATAACGAAATTTAACAAATATTTTTCTTCTGTATCATATGAGCTATATGGAGAAAAATATGCTCTGACATATGATATTATCAATAATAAAAAGACAAACAAGCCAGTATATAAATTTACTACATTTAACTCAAATATGAGTTCAGGCAAAAAGCAAGGAGAAATCCTATGTTTTGATTTGGCTTATATAATGTTTGCAGATGAAGAAGGAATATCCTGCTTACATTTTTTATTAAATGATAAAAAAGAATTAATGCATGATAATCAATTGTCGAAAGTTGCGGATTTTGTTATGAAAAAAGATATTCAATTAGTAATTTCAATATTGAAAGATAAATTGCCTGATGATCTATTGAATAAAGCGAATGTTGTTTTAGAGTTATCACAAGAGGATAAATTGTTTAGAATTGAACAATAATATAAAAGAGTAAGAATTTCTTACTCTTTTATATTATAGAAAATATGTATCCAATACTTGATACAAGGGTGTAATTTTATATAGTGGCTAAAAAAGGAACAAAGGTGAGACATTATGGCGAAAAAAGATTCAAAATTCCAAGTAAGATTTATGTCTTTTGCCTTTCGAGGAAAAGAAATATTTAAACCCTTAAATACAGGTTTTATAGATAAGAGAGTGAGTTGTATTAGGGAATATGTAGCCAATATTTACTTTTATACGAAAGATGGTCATACTATTATGATTGATGCAGGATATAACTATGATAGACTTGCGGAAAAGATGCAGTGGCTTGATATTGATCCGAAAGATATAAAAGAAATTTTAATTACCCATCAAGATACAGACCATGTTGGGGCTATTGAAAAAGACAGTGATGGCATATTTAGCAAAGCAACGATATATATAGGTGAAATTGAAAATGAGTATTTAGAAGGTCGTAAACGACGTAAAGTCTTTTGGGGATTATATAAATTGCCTCAAGTGTATATTGATAATAGAAAAGTTTTAATCGATGATGGTCAAGTATTTTATATTGGTAATATTAAGATAGAAGCTTTTCTCGTGCCTGGACATACTTGGGGACATCTTGTATATTTGATTGATGATGCTTATTTATTTACAGGAGATACGATTTGGTTTGGAGCGGATGGTGGTTACGCATTTTTAAATACTCTTGCGGAAGATAGAAAGTTGCAAATTAAATCACTTAAAAGATTGGAAGAAATCCTTAGAAAAAGAAAGCTTAAGTTAAACATCATTACAGGACATACCGGTTGGACTGATGATATAAACTTTGCTTTTGCTCATGTAGATGAAATTTGCAATTCACTAAGGCGAAAACCAAAAGTTCATGATCCTAAAGCACCCTATGATGGTTTTGATGAAAGAGATGATACAGAAGCCAATGCAAGAAATATTTTTCTCGATAAGTGTTAGAAATAGATATTTGCTTATCGTGAAATAGATGCTGATTTGAAAAAGTCAAGAACATTTGTATAAAAGTGAAGAGGACAATATGAAAACTTATTATGTATGGATTGGAAACCTTGAAGAGGGTGATTTTGAACAGTATTGGGATAATGAACCCTATGAAAACGAAATGGAACTATGGAAGAAGGGACAGGGAGCCAAACCAAGTGAGGGTCTAAAGTGCGGATTTTGTAGGGAAATGGGATTAGAGGAATTGGATAAAAAAGATTTTTGGTTCTCTACTAGGCCTTATTTATCTAGTGTGAGAGAGCTAGCAAAAGACTATATTACAGGCTTAGATGAATTTGAAAGAAAATGTAGAGAAAAAGGGATTCTAGAGGGAAATGTAATCTGGGGTCTATCAGCGAAAGATTTCCCTGATTTAAAACCAGAAGACTCCAGCAGTTTGTATTATGTTGGGGCAGAAGAGATTGAAATATGCAACTAAAAGACAAAATTAGAATAATTGAAAACCATAAGAGAATGAATAAGGATATGTTAGAAGGTAATTATATGGATAAGTTAAGAACACAAGAAGAAAGATTAAACTACCTTTTAGAAGAATTTAAGGCTGATTCTGATAACTACAAGGAGATAGCAATTCCAGATAGCGTTGGTGAGAAGCAGGCCCTACTACGCTCTCTCATGAATATCCGTATGCCAAAGAAAATGTCTGACCAGGTAATAAGGATACAAGATGATTACCTAACTGGTCGTGCACAAGAAAAGGGCATAGTAAGGCTAGCTGATATTCCTGTGGCTAAAGATAACCTATCTATTTGGCAGGGGGATATAACTAGGCTAGAAGTGGATGCAATAGTCAATGCGGCCAATTCTATGATGTTGGGATGTTTTTTACCTATGCACACTTGCATAGATAACCAAATCCATACCTTTGCAGGTATACAGCTAAGGCAAGAATGTAATGAAAAAATGGACCAGTTAAGGGCCAGGTATGGGCCTGATTATGAACAGGCTACAGCTATACCTATGCTTACAGATGCCTACAATCTTCCTGCAAGGAAGGTAATTCATATAGTAGGGCCTATTGTAGCCAATAAGCTTACACTAGAGTCAGAAAAAAATCTGGAAGACTGTTATACAAATACTCTGGATATGTGTTTGGAGAATGGATTAAAAAGTGTGGCCTTTTCTTGTATATCGACAGGTGTATTTCATTTTCCTAACAAGAGGGCAGCAGAGATTGCTGTAAATACAGTAGGAAAGTGGTCTTTAAAACATCCAAACTCAATGGATAGGATTATTTTTAATGTCTTTAAAGATGAGGATAAGAAATATTATGAAGAATTATTACGATAATAATGGAAGCATTTTGTCCAAAGGAAATTGAAGACAGGAGTATTTGTATAGATGATGATATTGGAGAGGTCTTAGATAATTTGACTTAGCTAAATGAAATTTTATATGATTGTAGATATGCTGTTTTTCTTGATTTCAAAACGTAAGAGCGGATAATTAAGGATAATTGAATGTGATGAATATAAAAAATATTATTGAGCAAATATACTGCGAAAAGATATTGTATTAAGTGCATATTTGATGTAAAATTGGATATAAATAGGAGAATTTTTAGAAAATTTACAAAATATAAAGTTTTTCTATAATCAATTAGTTAAATTAATATAATTCTTAAAAAAAGAGGTGAATTTTAATGGGAAAAATGAAACATTTATTGATGGTTATGATTTGCTTTGTTGTTGTTGGATTATTACAATCTAATAATGCTGTATATGCATCAACAGATAGGACTAGTATACATAGTTTTTATGATAATCCGTTGAGCAAGACACCAGATCAATCGATTAACTACAATGGAATAGAATATTTTGCTAGATTTGTTGCAAAAAATAATAAGACAGGAAGTAAGGAATATTCATCTAAGAACTGGGATATGCTTGCACCTTGGAATCCTGCTCATCCTGACTATGATTATGATTATGCAGCAGTACAAGCTAGTGCTGATGTATATGATATGACAAATTCTAGTGAATTGGCTCTAATTGGTCAATTAAAAAATACTACAAGTCAGAGGGTAAATATAAAGTTGTATTTTGATTTAGGGACAATAAACCCTGATGCTCCTATTGCTAAACACATTGATACAACAAGAATATCTGAAGTAATAACAGGTACTTATAGTTCGGATTTTAATATTGAATTAAGGTGTACTGGTAATAGAAATTATACTTATGCCCAGGCAAAAGCTATGAGTGATTTTCCTTGGTCATCAGTAAATCAAATACATTTCACAGGAGCACTTAATCCTAATGATACTATCAATGTAAATATTCCCCTAACTACTAATAATGCTAAGCAAGGGGATTATATGGATGTTCCAGTTGTAAATTATACAGATTTATCTCAGACAACTACTAGGGCAAAAATAAGGCTTTCAAAATATATGTATAATGTTAATGATAGGATTAGTGGTGTATATGTTGGAGCATATAAGTTGGAAAATGATAAGTACCAACAGGTTCCACCAAAAGTTCAAGCTATTATGCCAGCTGTTCAAAGAGGTGATTTGATATATAGTATGTCTAAGCTTTTAAACAAACATAGCTTGCAAAAGTATATTGCAGATGGAAGTGATGATGTTGTTTATGATCATTCAAGCTACCTAATTAAATTAGAAAGGATTTTTAATGCAGTAAAGGATGAAGGCTATAGTGTAAATTATAGTACAGCTAAAGGCTTATGGCCATCTTATGCTTACAGTATGACAGGAGGCTTGAGACTTACAAACGAGGATGGGGAACAGATAAGGTTTGGTACTTACGATGAGAAAGCGAAAGTATGGTTATCAAATTACTATGTGGAATTACATAAAGTACTGGATACAAAAGATATTACAATTGATGTAGGAAGTACTTGGAATAAATTTGATAATTTAACTTGGCGTAAACTTATAGGTGGAAGTCGAGATTTAAGAGATAATGAAATTGAAGTACAGAACAATGTTGATAATACCAGAGAGGGTACATATTGGGTTAAATACTCATATAAGGTAGAACCAAGTAAGTATATCACTAAGACTGCTAAAGTGGTTGTAAAAAGAAGACCGAGTGGAGGAGGAGCTTCTGGAGAAGATATTTCTAAAAAACATGTGATATTAGCCAGTGGATACAAATATACTGATGTACTTACTGCGACTGTTCTAGGAAATGAGAAGAAGTGTCCGATACTTTTAACTAATGAAAATGAAGTTTCTGACAATACCATGAAGGAAATAAAGCGATTGGGTGTTGATGAAGTGATTATCTCTGGAGGTCCTGCATCTATATCAGAAAATGTAGTAAAACAGCTTAAAAAAGCTGGATATAGTGTGAGAAGAATAGCTGGTAAGGATAGATATGAAACAGCAGAAAAAATTGGTGAAGAGGTTAGACTTACAAGTGATAATAAAAATGAAGTAATACTAGTTGATGGAACAAATTTCCCAGATGTTATAACTCTTTCAACTTTGGCAAATCAAAAGAGAGTTCCAATACTTCTTACTCAGCCAAAAGTATTAAATGCTATAACTAATAGACTGTTGAGTACTTGGAAAATAAATAAAGTGACTATTGGTGGAGAAAAAGATTCTGTTTCTAAAAATATTGAAGATACACTGAAGTTAAATAATAAAAATATTTATAGGATTGGTGGAGAAAACAGGTATGAAACTGCCTATAAGGTTGCTAATGAAGTAAACAAGTTAACAGGTAACAAAAACGATTTAATACTAGTTGATGGAACAAACTTCCCAGATGGAATTACTATTAGTTCTTTAGCTGCTAAGTTTAAAGCACCAATACTTCTTACTACACCTAAAAAACTTCACCCTATAACAGAAAAGACAATAGGTAAGTGGAATGTAGAAAATGTATTGATTGGTGGAGGCTATAATTCAGTATCTAAAGAAATAGAGGATTCTATAAAGATAAAGAATAAGGAAAGAGTAGCAGGAAGTGATAGGTACAATACTGCGGTAGAAATATCAATAAGATACACTGACAACAAAAAAATAGGCAAATAAATAATACTTTATCTTAAATATTATTGTTGTAAAAGAGGTTTCCTAATTGTAGGAAATCTCTTTTTTTGCAGCATTTAAATATAAGGTACAAAAAAATAATTCCCAATAAGTCAAAAAAAATAAAAAAATAATCCCATTTCATAAATGTTTCATAAAAGTCCTGTAGTATGTACTTGTAAACAGTTATATTTGATATGTGAACCAAGGATATTCTGTTTTATTAAATTGAAATTTAAAAAAATGAAAGATATTTAAGGAGGAAAAAATTATGTCAATTATGAAGAAGAGAGCATTAAAGGGAGCAGCTGTACTACTTACCCTATGTATTACTTTAGGTGCAGTGGGGTGTCAGAAAGGTGAAGACAAGGGCAAGGCAAAAGAAAATCAGTCAGTAACATCTGAACAGGCAGGTATGACAACTGACGCTAAGGGCAATAATAAATTTAAGCCTGCAGATTATACTCTACCATCAAAGGATGAATATACGTATGAATTTTTAGGACTTAAATTCAAACTTTCAGACAATATTAGAAAGGACATAGATGGAAAGAATTTAGCAATGCTAGATGATCAGAGTCCTGTAGAAAAGGATTTAAAGTACGCTATGTTGACTTTCAACAAGATGACAGATGAACAGAAGAATGCTGTTATAGATAAGATGGGTGATGGCTACGAAAAGTGGAAGAGCGAGCTTGAAAGAGTGGGAACTATAGGTATGTTCGAAAAGGGCATGTCAGAAGATGAAATCTCTAAGATCACAAAGTGTGATACTCATAAGAAGCTAGGTGAATCTTCAGATGGTAAGTATACTTACTACATAAGTACTAAGAGTGGAGCAAAAGATAATTTTGCAGAAGAGTTCAACAAGACTAAGGTTGATATTATAGAAAAGAAGGCTCGTCCAGAAAATGGATTTGTTTTATCAGAAAAGAAAGACTTAGAAGGTACAGAAGCATTTGATAAGGGATCAGCTAAGGATTTACGTAACCTATCAACAAAGGATATAAATGGTAAGGAATTTACAAGTAAGGAATTTGGAAAGTATGACCTTACTATGGTAAATGTATTTGCAACTTGGTGTACAGCTTGTGTAAAGGAAATTCCTGACCTGGTTAAGGTTCAGAATGAAATGAAGAGCAAGGGTGTAAACATAGTTGGAGTTGTTACAGATACTGTTGATGATAATGGTAATAACAAGGAAGCAATCGATAAGTCTAAGTTAATCCAGAAGAAGACTAAGGCTTCATATCCATTCCTAATGCCAGACAAGTCAAACTTCAATGGTAGATTAAACGGTATACAGGCTATGCCAGAAACTTTCTTTGTTGACAAGAATGGTAACATCGTAGGTGACACTTATTCTGGAGCAAAGACTGCAAGTGAATGGAAGCAGGTAATAGAAAAAGAGTTAGCAAAGATAAAGAAATAAGTAAAGATGAATAATAAGTAAGTGTAAAGCGGTGAAGGGTATATGATTAAGAAAATTTTAAAGAGCCGTGTCTTATCTCTAGTAATCGTATTTGCCAGTATGGCTATGATTTACTACGGACATAGCAACGGGGAAGCTAGGGTCGTTTTGGATAAGGCAATAAGAATTTGTATGGAGTGTATTGGAATTGGATAGGATTAAAAGATTTATAAATGGTAGTACTAAAAAAAATAAATATAAAGTAAGGGATCGTTTTAGACATCTTTTTCAATCCGTTTGGTTTTTGATTACTAATTCCTATTTTGAAGGGTTCAAGACAGGTAAAATATATGGTGGGAACCTGAAGCAAGTTTGTGTTCCGGGTATGAATTGTTATTCATGCCCGGGGGCAAAAGGTGCTTGCCCGATAGGATCGCTACAGGCAGTAATAGGGAATTCGAACTATAAGTTTAGCTATTATGTAGTTGGCTTTATCTTTTTGATAGGCGCACTTATAGGAAGATTTGTCTGTGGTTGGCTATGTCCATTTGGACTAGTCCAGGATTTATTACACAAGATTCCATTTTTTAAAAAGGTGGAAACATTCAAGTTTGATAAGCATTTGAGGAAATTGAAGTATGTAATACTGCTTGTGTTTGTAATAATACTACCTTTATTCTTGGTGGATATTTTAGGACAGGGGTCTCCGTATTTCTGTAAGCTTATCTGTCCGGTTGGTATGTTAGAGGGAGGAATACCACTTGTATTAATGAATAAGAGTATGAGAGGGGCCATAGGTTTCTTGTACTATTGGAAGGGAGTAATTCTAGTACTTACTATATTACTTTCGATAATGGTATACAGACCTTTCTGTAAGTATGTCTGTCCTCTTGGAGCCCTATACTCAGTTTTCAACCCTATTTCAGTATTCAGGTATAGACTGGATAAGGACAAGTGTATCAGTTGTGGTAGATGTAAAAAAGTCTGTCAGATGAATATAGACCCGGTTGAAAATTGCAACCACCTGGAATGTATCAGGTGTGGTAGGTGTAAGAATGCCTGTCCTGTGGATGCAATAAGTTGTGGAATTAAAAACTAGACGATTATTGAAACAAAAACTAGAAGGGAGCTTAGTAAAAAATGATTAAAAATGCTATAGCGTACGTTTCAAGAAAAAAGAATAGAACAGTTATAGTCTTCATTATTTTGACACTAGTTCTTTCTTGTTTGTATTCGTGTTTAAATATAATGAAATCAAGTGATAGTTTAGAGAAAACTTTGTATAAATCTTCAAATTCTTCTCTATCAATAACTAAGAAAGCTAATGGCTATTTCGAGATAGACCAATTTAAAAACATAGAAAAAATAAAAGAGGTTGGAGAGGTCGTTCCGCAGTATAATGGGATGGCCAAACCAACTAACACCAAGGTTGTTGAGGGGCAACAGAAGATTGAAAGAGAAGATTTGCCTGGTGAATTTAAAAATGTTGTGTCTGTAGAAGGCACAAGTAATACAAAGAGGAATGTATTATTCACTAGTGGTGTCTTCACGATTAAAGAGGGTAGGAATATTGAGAAAAATGATCGTGGAAAGGTCCTTGTACATGAAGATTTTGCTAAGAAAAACAACTTGAAATTAAAGGATAAGATTGGCCTTGAATTAGTTGAGATAAATAACAAGGGGTCAAATAAGGAATATAAGTTTGAAATTGTAGGAATTTTTTCGGGGAAAAAGCAGGAAAAATATACAGGTTTGTCTTCCGATTTTAGTGAAAACACAATGTTTGTTGACTATGAATCAAGTCAAAAGGCATTGAATAGGGGAGGAAGTAAGAAGGTTGCTAATAAGCTTGCACTATTTTCAGATAGTGCAGAAGAGACTAATGTAGCTTTAAAGAAAATAAAAGAGTCTAAGGTTGATTGGTCAAAGTATGCTATTGAAAAAGATTCTAATGCATTTGAGGAGTCTTTAGAATCCTTGAGCGGTATAAAGCATATTATCAAAATCATGACATTTTCTATTATGATAGGTGGAGTAATAGTTCTTTCATTAATACTAATCTTATGGTTGAGGGAAAGAATTTATGAAATAGGTATCCTCCTATCAATAGGGGTAAGTAAGGTCAAGATTGTAGGTCAATTCATGCTTGAGTTGATATTGATATCTTTGCCGGCTATAGTAGCATCTTTGTTCATAGGGAATTTGCTGTTAAGCCAAATGGTTGGTGGATTTATGGATCCTGACAGCTCAACAACGCTTACTAATAACCTGCTTGAAAACAGCAGTGTTTTAGACAATATAGTTACCTTTATACAGAGTTATGGTATTTTAATAGGTATTATTGTGATATCAGTTGTTATTGCTTGTGCAATGATTTTAATAAAGAAACCAAAAGAAATATTATCAAAAATAAGTTAGGAGAAGAGAATGGACGTATTAGAAATTAAAAATGTAACATACAGTTATTCAAATTCTAGAGAAAATATTTTATTATCAGTAAATCAAAAATTTGAACTTGGACAATTTTATGCGATAATTGGTAAATCCGGTACAGGGAAATCAACGCTACTTTCCCTCTTAGCCGGTCTAGATAAGCCAAAACTTGGCAGAATTCTGTTTGAAAATGAGGACATAGAAAAAAAGGGATATTCTAACCATAGAAAGAACAATATATCCCTGGTATTTCAAAATTATAACTTAATTGACTATTTATCTCCACTTGAAAATATCAGGTTAGTAAATAGCAAGGCACCGGAAACAATTTTATATGAACTAGGACTTGATAGGAGTCAGATAAAGAGAAATGTAATGAAGTTGTCGGGAGGACAGCAGCAGAGGGTTGCTATAGCTAGGGCTTTGGTATCAGAAGCTCCTATAATTTTAGCAGACGAGCCTACTGGAAATCTTGATAGTGCTACAGCAGAAGAGATAATAGAGATATTAAAGAAATTGGCTAAGGAAAGAAATAAGTGCGTGATAGTTGTAACGCATAGTAAAGAAGTTGCAAATGCGGCAGATATTATTCTAGAGCTGAGTGACAAAAAACTGAAAAAGGTTGATAGTCTTATCTAGGAGGTGTAGGAATGATAAAAAACGCATTTGCATATGTAACAAGAAAAAGTTTGAAATCCTTAATAATCCTATTGGTAATTTTAGCCATGTCAACACTTAGTCTAATAAGTTTGTCTATTAAGGATGCAACAGATAGGGCTTCACAGGAAACTTTTGGTAATATAACAAATAGTTTCTCTATGGAAATAAACAGGCAAGTAAATCAGGGTACTGCCAGGGGTGGTGGTAATGTAAGAGGACAGGATATTAAAAAAATATCTGATTCTAAGGATATAGAATATTTTGTTAAGAGGATCAACAGTGTGGCTGATTTAGTTGATCACGACATTATAGAAACTGATGAAACACTTGCCAATCAATCTCCTGAGAGGGCAAAAAACTTTAAAAGAACCGTTATGTTAACAGGGGTTAATGATTCATCTAAGGAAACTAAGTTTGTATCAGGGGCCTATAAGTTGGTTGAGGGTTCTCACTTAGCTAACAATGATAAGCATAAGGTGTTAATGCATAAGGACCTGGCCAAGAAGAACAATTTAAAGGTTGGAGATAAGATAAAAATTAAATCTAACTTGTTTGACGCCGATAATGAAAAGGGTGCAAATGAAACTGTAGAGGCAGAAATTAAGGGTCTGTTTGACGGCCACAATAACGGTGGTGTAAGTGCAGCCCAGGAACTTTATGAAAATACTTTAATCACTGATTTAGATACAGCGGCTAAGGTATATGGATATAATGAAGAGAATGCCTTCTACCAGGATGCAACATTCTTTGTAAAGGGTAATAAGAATTTGGACAAGGTTATAAAGGACCTTGGAAGACTTGACATTGATTGGAGAGAATACAATCTAATCAAGAGTTCATCAAATTACCCTGCATTACAGCAGTCGATATCAGGTATATACTCAATAGCAAATAAGTTATTTGCTGGATCATTAATATTCGCAGGTATTGTAGTTTCACTACTACTATTCTTATGGATGAATGCCAGAAAGAAAGAGATTGCAGTCCTATTGTCGCTAGGAATTTCAAAGGCGAAAATTTTTGGACAGTTTATAACTGAACTGGTATTTGTATCTATACCAGCCTTTATAGGAGCTTACTTCTTGGCCGGTTATACAGGAAAGATACTTGGAAATAGTATATTAAATAAGGTTACTAGTGATATAGCTAAGCAGATAGCAAGACAGTCTTCATCTAGTCAGCTTGGTGGGGGGGCTGAAGTTGATGGCTTTAACAAGACATTGACAAGTTTAGATGTTCATATCTTGCCTAAATCTATGGTATATGTAGTTATATTCATGATTTTAGTGCTTGTTGTATCATTATTAATATCATCATCAAGCATTCTGAGGAAAAACCCAAAAGAATTATTGATTGATACAAAATAAGATTATCGGTGCATTTTGCACCGATAATTTTATGTAGTAGATAAAAAACAAATATGGGAAAGTAGACCAGATTTATAAAAAACTGTAAATTAAAGGACAAAATGATATATAATATACTTATTAAGTTGTAAAAAGGAGGGAGTTATGAGGATACTAGTCGTTGAAGATGACCAGATGATAAGAGAGGGTATAAGTGAGTACCTATCAGAATTTGGCTATACTATTATACAGGCAAAAGATGGCAAGGAAGCCTTGTCGAAATTTGATAATGATATAAATCTGGCTATTTTGGATATTCAAATACCCTTTGTAAATGGTCTGGAAGTCTTAAAGGAAATAAGAAAGACAAGTAAGTTGCCGATTCTAATATTAACAGCATTTAGCGATGAAGAATACAAGATTGACGCCTTTACTAATTTGGCAGATGGCTATATAGAAAAGCCTTTTTCATTGCCAGTTTTAAAAGCCAGGGTTGATTCTTTAATCAAGAAGAACTTCGGTAGAATAGAAAAGTTTGAATATAAGAATATAGAGGTTAATTTTACCAGCTATACAGCAAAAATAAATGGTGAAAGTATAGATATCAATGCCAAGGAACTGGAAATACTCAAATACCTATTGGACAATGAGGGCCAGGCCTTAACAAGGATGCAGATAATTGACAATGTCTGGAAGGAAACAGAGGAGATTCCCTTTGACCGTGTGATAGATGTATATATTAAAGAGTTGAGAAAAAAATTAGAGTTAGACTGTATAGTCACTATTAGAAATGTAGGTTATAAATTGGAGAGAAAATGAAAAATTTAAAAATATTTCCCAAAATGTTTATGCAAATATTTTCTGTTCTTGGAGTAATAATTATATTAGTCCACCTATTGGTATTTTATATTTTTCCTAGAACATATCTAGAGACTAGAAAGGAAGAAATCTATGCCAAGGCAAATGAAATCTCCCATAATATGAATGGAAAAGAAATAAAATATATAGAACAGGCTTTGGATTTTTATTCTAAAAGCAATGAAATAAAGGCATATATAAAAGGACAAAATAATGAAAATGGAGTAAAAATTAGAAAAAATATAGGTGTTGACTTAAACAGCAATAACAATTCTTTAATAATTGAAGAAAGGGAAGTATCTCTTAATACAGGTAAAAAAATACACCTGCAGTTTATTTCTACAGCAGATATGCAAAAGGATGCCAAGAATTTAATCTTTAAGTTTTTGCCTTATTCATTGTTGATATCTCTCTTATTTTCTATTGTTGTTTCTTTGATATATGCTAAAACTATAAAATATAATATACAAGAAATAAAAAAAGTTACTGACAGGATGATGAAGCTGGATAAAAGTGCCAGATTAAAGATTGATTCTAAAAACGAAATAGGAGAACTAAAAGAGCAAATCAATGACCTGTATTTTACCCTGCTGGAATCAATCGATGATTTGGAGTATAAGAACAAGGAAATCCTAAAGTTGGAAAAGTTAAAATATGACTTTTTCAAGGGGGCATCTCATGAACTAAAGACCCCTCTTGCCAGTCTCAAAATAATATTGGAGAATATGAAGTACAATATAGGCAAGTATAAAAACAGGGACGCCTATATAGGTGATTGTATTGATATAGTCGATGGTTTAACCAAAAATATCTCCCAAATTCTATCGGTTTCTTCCTTAGAACACTTGAAGAATGACGAAGAATTCTTGAATATCAATGAGGTATTAGAGGGAGTATTAAGAAAATATGAGGTATTGGCAAACCAGAAAAATATAAAAATAAATAATTGCCTATCAAACGAAAAGATTTATATAGGTAAGACGGCCCTGAAAATTATTTTATCCAACCTGATTAGCAATGCGGTAAAGTATGCTGATGAGTCTGGAACTATCAATATTGGGGTTGATGAGGAATGGCTATATATAGAAAACTCCTATGGAAACAAAAAATCTATAGATATGGAAAAACTATTTGAAGTTAAATTTGACTTGAATAAGGAAACAAGCAATGGCTTAGGCCTATATATAGTCAGTAACCTCTTGAATAACTATAATATTAAATATAAGGCCCTACAAAATGAATCATGTTTTGTATTTAAGATAGAACTATCTATTTAAGATAATTCCTATCCAGGAAAAGTGGGAGGTCTCTTATACATTTGTAAATGAAGACCTCCCTATTTTTTATTTTTGATTTCATTTTTTTATATCATATATAAAACTAGATAAGAGCTATTGCAGTGGCAGTGGCATAGTTTTTTGAGTGGGATATGGTCACCATTATCTGGCTTATTCCAAGGCTTATGCATATATCCCTTAAGTCTCCACTCGTGACTACATAGGGCTTGTTGAGTTCATCCCTTAAAATTTCTAGGTCATGGATTTTAAAACCCCTCAAACCCCTACCCAGGGCCTTGACAACAGCCTCCTTGGCACAGAAGTTTCCTGCTAGAGATTCAGGCTTAAAGCCCTTGGATTCTAACATTTTTTTCTCCCTATAGGTAAAAAGTTTATCTACAATGCCTGGATTCCTGTCCATCGCCTGACTTATACGGTCTATTTCAATAATATCATTACCAATTCCATAAATCATATTAGGTCCTCCTAGACTACTTACTACTTATATTACACATTATCATACCACCTATGTCAACTTTATTTTTCTAATAAAAATTACAATTATATCTCAAGTAGTGGATATTGCTACACCTGGGAAAATATATATAGTATAATAGAAAATGTATTGGTGTGACCAATTACAGAAAAATCGGGTTTAAGGTGATATAAGAGCCTAAGAGGAAAGGAATTATAAAATGAGAGATTATAATGACCTATATGAAAGGGCAAAAAGAATAAGAAGGAATATAGTAAAGATGATATATAAGGCCCAGTCGGGCCACCTGGGTGGTTCCCTGTCTTGTGTGGATATATTAACTGCCCTGTACTTTGGGAGGATGAATGTAGACCCACAGGACCCTGGGAAGACAGATAGGGATAGGTTTGTAATGTGCAAGGGCCATTCTTCTCCGGCCATATATGCTACCCTGGCAGACAAGGGATTTTTATTGGAGGAGGAACTGGATGGCTTTAGGCAGATAAATGAAGACCTCCAGGGTAGTCCAGACATGCTAAGGGTAAATGGGATAGACATGTCTACGGGTTCTCTAGGTCAGGGTTTATCAGCAGCTTGTGGTATGGCCCTAGCATCCAAGATGGACGACATTGACTATAATGTATATGCCTTGCTGGGCGATGGTGAACTGCAGGAGGGTATGGTTTGGGAGGCAGCTATGTTTGCCAACCAGTACAAGTTGGACAACCTGCTAGCCATAGTTGATATGAATGGTCTCCAAATTGATGGTACGACAGATGAAGTTATGAGCCTGGGGTCTATAGCCAAGAAGTTTACATCTTTCGGCTGGTATGTGCTGGAAATAGACGGCCATGACTTTGACCAAATTTTTGGAGCCCTTAATACCTTCAATAAGATTAATTCCAAGCCGGTCTTGGTGATTGCCAATACTGTAAAGGGCAAGGGTGTGTCTTTTATGGAAAATGCCTGTGAGTGGCATAGCAATATACCAAATGAAGCTGAATATAAGTTAGCCATGGAAGAGCTAAGATAGGAGGGTTTATGAGTAAGAGTTCGATGAGAGAGGCCTTTGGAAGGGCCTTGGTAGATATAGGAGATGAGAGGGAAGACCTGATAGTTGTAGATGCAGACCTGGCTACGTCTACGAAGACCCAATATTTTAAGGAGGCCTTCCCATCAAGATTTGTAGATGTTGGTATAGCAGAGCAGAACCTAATAGGTGTATCTGCAGGTCTGGCTTCTACGGGCAAGGCGGTCTTTGCTTCTTCTTTTGCAGTATTTGAAACTGGTAGGGCCTATGAAATTATTAGAAATACGGTCTGCATAGGCAGGCTAAATGTAAAACTATGTGCCAGTCATGCAGGCCTGATGACTGGTCCAGATGGGGCAACCCACCAAAGTCTGGAAGATATAGCGACTATGAGGGTTTTGCCTAATATGAAGGTCTTGGTTCCAGCAGATGCCAAGGAGGCTGCCAGTATGGTGGAATTTATGGCAGGTGACAAGGGGCCTAGTTACATTAGGATGGTAAGGGATGATACAGAAGATATAAATGACCATGACTATGTATATGAATTTGGCAAGGGCCAGGTTCTTAGAGAGGGCAAGGATATAAGTATACTTGCATGTGGTCCAATGGTGAAGAAGGCCCTAGATGCTGCCAGCCAACTTGAGTCAGCAGATATAGATGCCAGGGTGGTAAATATGTCGACTATAAAGCCCCTGGATATTGAAACGATATTGGCCTGTGCGAGGGAGACCAGGGGAATAATAACAGTGGAAGACCACAGTATCTACGGTGGGCTAGGGTCAGCGGTAGCAGAAGTTGTGGTAGACCATTGTCCAGTCAAGATGAAGATAATAGGTGTAAACGATAGCTTTGGTATGTCAGGAAATAGCCAGGACTTGTACAGGCATTTTGGTTTGACCAGTGAGAGAATAGTCAATGAGGCCCTTGCTATTTTGGATAAGGCTTAGACACCTTAAATATATAGTCAATTATTATGGTAAAGGTAAGTGGTGAAATGAAGAATAATATAGAAAAAAGATTTTTTAAGACGATTTTAGTGGTCCTTGTTACTGCTATTGTAACTAGTTTTGTACTAGTAAATGTAGGTTTTTTAGGATTTGTGCCACCGGCAGAATATAAAAGATATGCCAAGTACAAGGCCCTAGAGCAGAGTATTAAAAGGGAGTTTTACAAGAAACCAGATGAAAAAAAGTTGGAAGATGCAACATACAAGGGGCTTTTTAGTGGACTTGATGATGTATACTCAGCCTACTATACTGCAGATGAAATGAAACAGCTACTAGAAGTAGCTACAGGCAAGTATGTAGGTATAGGTTTTGTAGTTGGGGCTGACAAGGCCACAGGGGCAATTAGGGTTGAGTCAGTTATGAATAACAGCCCAGCCAAGGAATCTGGTGTAAAGAAGGGGGACCTGGTAGTAGCTGTAAATGGTAAGAAATACTCATATATGGAGATGGACATAGCAGTTAAAAACATAAGGGGTCCTGAAAATACGAGTGTAAAGATTACATTTTTAAGAGATGGCAAGAAGATTGATAAGACAATCACTAGGAAGGAAATTAAGATAGTATCCATAGAGAGCAAGATGTTGGAAGACAAGATTGGATACATAAATATAAAGAGCTTTGAAGAGGAGACTGCAGAGGACTTTAGGAAGGCCCTAGCTAGTTTAGAGGCCCAGGGAATGAAGGCCTTGATTATAGACGTGAGAGATGATGGTGGTGGCCTATTGACTGTAGTAGAAGATATATGTGACAGGATTTTAGGTAAGGCAGTCATAGTCTATACAAAGGATAGGCAGGGTAAAAAGGAATACCTAAAGAGTAGCGACAAGGAAAAGATAGACAAGCCTATAGTTGTCCTTACAAACCGTAGTTCAGCATCAGCATCAGAGATATTGACAGGGGCAGTTCTTGACAACAAGGCAGGTATATCTATTGGTGAAACTACTTATGGTAAGGGACTAGTCCAGGGTATGTTGAAGTTGAAGGATGGCAGTGGATACAAGCTTACTACAGCCCAGTACTTTACACCTAATGGCAACTATATCGATAAGAAGGGTATCAAGCCAACTATTGAAGTCAAGGACAAGGACCAGCAGTTACCTAAGGCAATTGAATACCTAAAGGGCAAGATAAACAAGTAGGCTTAGGTTATAAAGTTTGATAAATGATATAGATATGAGTCTTATATAGGCTGATTTCAAAAGGTCAAGATACCTGATTGAAGTTTAAGCCTTATATAAATACATGGAGGAAGATATGAATCTTTTGGTTAGTATATCTAGTAATATATATCCACTAGATAAAAAGAGTATAGATAAGGCCAGGGCCAGGTGGGATGACCTAATACACCCACCAAAGACCATGGGCAAGTTGGAGGATATGACTTGTATGATGGCAGGAGTCTATGGTACTGACGAGATTGAGGACAGGCCGAAGAAGTGTATAATAGCTTTTGCTGGAGACCATGGTGTTCATGATGAAGGTGTATCAGCCTATCCCCAGGATATTACAAGGCTCCAATTTGAAAATTTTGTAAATGGAAAATGTGGAGTAGCCAACCTGGCTGAGTGCAATGGGGTAGATATGTTTGGCGTTGACATAGGTATGAAGGGCAGGGAATCTATAGTTGGTATCCTTAACTACAAGATAAGGGAAGGGACTGACAACATGACCCTAGGTCCAGCTATGAGCCTTGATGATGCAGTTAAGTCTATAGAAATTGGTATAGAGGTGGCAGAAAGATGTATAGTTGATGACTACAAGATAATAGGCATTGGGGAGATGGGTATAGGTAATACTACTCCAGCCACTGCTATCTTGTCGGTTATGTCTGGTAAAGACCCTATGGAGATAGTGGTTTCTGAATCAGCAAATCCTGGTCAGGAACTCAAGCACAAGGCCGATGTAATCAGGAAGGCTATAGAGGTAAATAATCCAAATCCAACTGATGGTATAGAGGTTCTGGCCAAGGTTGGTGGTTTAGAGATAGGCGGTATGGTAGGTGTAATCCTAGGTTGTGCTGCCAATAAGATACCTGTAGTTATAGATGGCTTCATATCATATGCGGCTGTTTTGATAGCCAACAGGATAAATCCGAGGTGTTTAGACTACCTAATTCCATCCCACCTATCAGGTCATCCCGGTTCTAAGCTGGCAATGGAAATATTAAAGATGGAACCTATCCTGGATATGAAGATGTGTCTAGGTGAGGGTACTGGGGCAGCCCTGGCTATGCCTATAATAGATTCGGCTATATATGCCTATAATAATATGGCCAGGTTTAGCCAAGAA
The DNA here is from genome assembly GCF_000147675.1 of Peptostreptococcus stomatis DSM 17678. Classification (GTDB taxonomy): domain Bacteria; phylum Bacillota; class Clostridia; order Peptostreptococcales; family Peptostreptococcaceae; genus Peptostreptococcus; species Peptostreptococcus stomatis. The sequence continues at coordinate 29,721 of NZ_ADGQ01000035.1, forward strand.
CCCCTTGGTCAGTTTCTAAGGTCTTATGAATCAGACCAGAAAAAGTAGGTGACGGGTATGGCAAGAATAAGTCTAGTTACAGGTGGGGCCAATTCGGGCAAGAGCAAGTTTGCCGAGGATTTATGCCTGGGATTAGAGCCTGGTGAAAATGGTGAGGACAAGGTCCTATACATAGCTAGTGCCAAGATACTTGATGGAGAAATGGCAGAAAAAAAGGCCAGGCATATAGAAAGAAGAAAAACCTATGGTTGGGATACCCTTGAGGCCTATAGGGACTTTGACAAGCATTTTGATGACCAGTCTATTTTTGACAAGGGCTACAAGGCTATCCTGTTTGACTGTCTGACTATGATGGTGACCAACATACTATTTGAAGGAAATATGGACTTTGATGCCAGCGATAGGAAACTTAGGCAGGACAAGGAAGATATAGTTTTTAAAGAACTAGATAAACTTTTGGACCTGGTTGCTGACAAGGACCTAGATATAGTATTTGTCACAAATGAACTGGGTATGGGCCTGGTAGGGGACACAAACCTATCCAGGTACTTCTTAGAAATAGGAGGCAAGGTCAATATGTACATAGCCGACAGGAGTCAGGTCATGTATTTTGTGGTATCGGGCCAACCTATCAGGGTAAAGTGATTTTAGAAAGTGTATGGGGGCAGGCTAGATGAGGTTTATAAATATAATTCAATTTTTAACCAGAATAAGTATAAAAAAAGATCTGGGTTATGACCCATATATTGAAAGGGGAATTGTCTACTTTCCACTTGTAGGGGCCATAATAGGCCTGATTTTGATGGTGGGCTATGAAGTATTTTCTTGGATTTTTTCGGGAATAGACAATATCTACCTAGTGGCTACCCTTGTCTTGACCTTGGAATTAGTATTGACAGGTGGACTCCATATGGACGGTTTTGGGGATACCTTTGATGGATTTTTTTCCTATAGGTCCAAGGATAGGATTTTAGAGATAATGAAGGGCCCTAGGTTGGGTACTAATGGTTTGCTGGCCATAGTAGTCTTGGTGGTTTTGAAGATTGTATTAATAGGAGTATTTATAGACTATAACCTGGTAGGGTATTTGATTTTTATGCCGATTATTGGGCGCCTAGGCGGAGTATTTATGACCTATGGGACTAGACCTGCCAGAGAAAATGGTATGGGCAACATGTTTATAGGCAAGTGCAGTGGCAAGTCCCTCTTGCTAGCAAGCCTGTTTAGTGTCTTATCTGCAATAATTCTGGACTATTATATGGGTTTAAATCCTTACAATCTCCTATACTTGTTGGGGTCCATAATCCTAATATTTATCCTGGTAAGGCTCCTTATAGGCCTAAGCTACAAGAAGGTCGATGGGATAACAGGAGATGTATTGGGTTGTGGAATTGAATTGAGTGAAGTGGTATTTTTGATATATATTTTGATAGCGATGAGGTGAAAGAATGAATAAACTGATATTGGTTAGGCATGGTCTAACGGTCGATAATGAGCACAAAAGCTTTTCGGGTTTTAATGACTGTGACCTTAGCCAGATAGGCAGGGACCAGGCCCAGGGCCTGTGCGAGTATTTGAAAAGACAGGATGTAGACAAGATATATACGTCAACCCTGAAGAGGACAGTCCAGACTATAGAAGCCTACGCTGACTACAGGGGCCTTGAAATAGATAAAAGAGATGATTTTAGGGAAATAAATTTTGGACTTTTTGATGGTCTTAATTATGAGGAAATCAAGGAAAAATATCCCCAAGAAGCCAAGGAAATGATGATTTTAAGCGAGGCCTACAAGTTTCCACAGGGTGAAAGTCTAGAGGAAATGTACCAGAGGAATACCAAGGAACTCGATAAGCTGATTGAGGAAAATAAGGACAATGATAAGAATATCCTAATCTGTTCCCATATGGGGACTATAAGGAATATCCTATCCCACCTTTTAACCAAAAATAATGACGTACATTGGAATTTCAGACTACAAAATGCAAGTGTAACAGTAATTGATATGTCAAATGACTTTCCAATTATTGAATTAATGGGTTTTATACCCTACAGTGAAGACTTGATAAGAGACCCATATAGGTCATAGGACTAAATATATAATTTACATAAGAAAAATAAGTAAGGGCAATAAAAGACGATAAAATTAACTAGGATATAATTTAACTGGAATAGAAATTACCCAAGATATAAATTATCTAAGATACAATTAACTGGAATAGAAATTACCCAAGATATAAATTATCTAAGATACAATTTAACTAAAGTAGAAAGAGTATATATGAAGGGGGGTCATGTGATTTGAATAATATAATGTTTCAGGGGACAGCATCCAATGTAGGCAAGAGCATAATATCAGCAGGTATTTGCAGGATCTTGTGGAAAGATGGATACAAGGTTGGCCCTTTTAAATCACAAAATATGTCCCTAAATTCATATATAGACAAGTATGGAGGAGAGATGGGTAGGGCCCAGGTATTTCAAGCTGAAGCCTGTCATTTACTACCCAGGGCCTATATGAATCCAATCCTCCTTAAACCTTCTGGCAATAATATGTCACAGTTGATAATGAAGGGTAAATTTGTAAGAAATATTTCTTCTAGAGACTACCAGGCCCTAAAACCAGACCTAGTAGGCTGGTTGGACCAGGTATACCAGAGGTACCAAAAAGACTTTGATATAGTGGTCTTAGAGGGGGCGGGAAGTCCTGTTGAAATTAATATAAATAAACTAGATATTTCCAATATGGAGATGGCAAGGATTGCGGATGCACCTGTAGTTCTAATTGCTGATATAGACAGGGGGGGAGTCTTTGCCTCAGTGGTGGGAACCCTAAGTCTTATGTCAGAAGAGGAAAGAGCCAGGGTCAAGGGTGTCATCATCAATAAATTTAGGGGAAAGAAGGACTATTTTGCTGAGGGTGTTAGGCTTTTAGAAGACATAATTAAAATACCAGTCCTGGGTGTGGTTCCCTACCAAAAGTTAGGTATAGAGGAAGAGGATGGGGTTAGTGAAAAGACCTACCAAAAATCCAAGCAGGACTACAGGCAGGACACTTTAAATGTTGCAGTCCTAAAACTAGACCATATGTCAAACTATACCGACTTTAATGTATTTGAACATATTGAGGGTCTTAACCTGTCCTATATAAGTCCAGACAAAGGTCTAGAAGGATTTGGGGGTCAGGGTGGACTGGGAGGGCCTGATATGCTGGTAATACCGGGGTCTAAGAATACTATTGGTGATATGAAAAGGTTAAACCAATCGCCAATGAGAGACCAAATATTGGAATATGCAAAAAGGGGAGGCCTAATTATTGGCCTATGTGGAGGCTACCAGATCCTGGGTCAGACCCTTAGGGATGACCAGGCATTAGATGGAAGCCAGGGCCAGGTAGATGGTTTAGGCCTATTGGATGTTTATACCGTCTTTGCCAAGGAGAAAAAGACAGGTCAGGTAAAGTGGACTTTTGACCGTGAAGAAGGATATTTTTCAGGACTTGGAGGAAGTAAAATCGAGGGTTATGAGACCCACCTGGGTAGGACATATCCTGGACCCGAGGATAGCTACAAAATCAAGGATGGTCATATACTTGGAACTTACTGCCATGGACTCTTTGATTCGGCTGAATTTTTATCTGGCTTGCTAAATAATATAGCCAAGAAAAAGGGCTTGTCTAGGGACTTTGAGGTAAAGGACTACAAGGCCATCAAGGAAGCAGAATACGACAAGTTGGCCGACCTGGTAAGAAATAATATCGACATGGAAAAGGTATACAAGATAATATTTGATAGGGATATTTAAGACTAGGCATAAAGTTTTATATAGATGAGAAAAATATAAGGAAAAGCAATAGCCAAGTTAAAGATACTTGGGACTAAATATATATACAGAAATTGTGAAATATAAGGTGTTAAGTGGGACACAGATTGAAGGTAGGTATGAAGAAGATTGTAATTGCAGGAACAGGAAGTGGCGTAGGCAAGACTACTATCAGCCTGGGTATAATGAAGGCCCTGGTAGATAGGGGTAAGTCGGTTCAAGCCTTTAAGGTAGGGCCAGACTATATAGATCCTAGCTACCACCAATATGTAACGGGTAGGTCGTCTAGAAACTTGGATTCCTACATGCTAGATGATGAACAGGTCAAGTATGTGTATAAGCAGGCATCCAAGAGGGCGGATATATCTATAATTGAGGGGGTTATGGGCCTATATGATGGCCTGGGAACAGATATCAATAAGCATTCGACATCCAAAATGGCAAAGACCCTGAAGGCACCAGTTATACTGGTAGTAGATGCCAAGGCTATGGGGTCATCCGTTGCAGCCATGGTCTTGGGCTACAAGCAACTGGACAAGGACCTTGATATTGTAGGTGTAATAGCCAATAATGTCAGGACCGAGAGACACTATGATATAGTCAAGACATCAATTGAAAAATATTGTGCCCTTGAGGTTTTGGGGTATATTCCACCTCTTGAGGACATAAGCCTAGAATCAAGACAGTTGGGCCTTGTGCCTAGTGGAGAAACAGAAGACTTGGACGAGAAAATAGATATTCTGGGCAGGTTGGTTGAAGACTATGTGGACGTTGATAGGATTATAGAGTTGTCAGAAAGTGAAGCTATAACGTCAAACTTTGAATTAAATATGTTTATAGAAGACCCTGATGTACGAGATTTGGCAAGGGGTAAAAGGATTGCCGTTGCCTATGACAAGGCCTTTAACTTCTATTATGACAGCAACCTTGAATTACTTGAAGATATAGGTGTGGAACTAGAGTTTTTCTCACCATTGGAAGATGAGTCTGTGCCTGAGGCCGATATTATATATATAGGTGGTGGTTTCCCAGAGGTTTTTGCTGACAAACTAGAGGCAAATAAGTCTATGAGGGATAGTATCTATAAGGTCTATGAAGCCAATAAACCAATCTATGCAGAGTGTGGCGGCCTTATGTATCTTGGTGAATATATGTTAGATATAGAGGGCAAGAAATACAAAATGGTCGGGGCAATAAAGGGATATAGCCAGATGGAAAAAAGATTAAAGAGGGTTGGCTATTGCCAGGCTACGGCTAAAGAAGATAATTTAATAGCCTACAAGGGTCAGCAGATATGTGGTCATGAATTCCACTATTCAAGCTTCCATTCAGACCTTGAAACTGCCTTTGAAATAGAGAAAATAGTAAATGAAAAAGTTATAGATAGGTGGGAAGGCGGTTATTTTACAAAGAATACCCTAGCCAGTTACCTGCATATCCATTTCTATAATAATTTAAGCCTTGTGTGTTATCTTTTGAGTAGGGACTAGTCATGTTTGATTTTTTGATGAGTGATGGAGTGTCTAGCTTTTTGCTCGTCTTTGGACTTGCATTCTTCCTAGACCTAATTGTTGGAGACCCTTACTGGTTTCCCCACCCGGTTATATTTATAGGAAAATTAGTATCCTACCTGGAAAAGGGGGCCAGGAGGTTTGTATATAAACTTTCTAGTCGGGGCCCTCGTCAGGAAAAAAAAAGTCTTATATCTGAGGCAAGGGGCCTGAAAATTTCGGGCCTGGTCATATGGATAGCCACAGTCGCTACCACTTACCTCTTTGCCTATATCTGGTCCCATATCTTTGATTTTAATACCTACCTGGATATGGGAATGACGACCCTAGCCATGTGTACCTGTCTTTCTACGAGGTGCCTGGCCTCTGAGTCAAAAAAGATATATAAGGCCCTAGACAAGGGGGATGTCAACCTGGCCAGAAAGCAACTATCTTATATAGTTGGTAGGGATACCAGGGACCTGGATGAGGGTCAGATAATCAGGGCCACGGTTGAAACCGTAGCTGAAAATACTGTAGATGGAAGCCTGGCACCCATGTTTTACTATATTTTGGGAGGCCTACCAATGGCCTTTGCCTACAAGGCAGTAAATACCATGGATTCTATGCTAGGCTATAAGAACGAGAAATACAGAGACTTGGGATTTTTCCCTGCTAGATTAGATGATGTCTTTAACTATATACCAGCCAGGCTATCACTCATATTCTTTGGCCTGGCCAGCCTGGTCCTGGCCTATGATTTCAAGGCCTCTATTAGGGTTGGACTTAGGGACAGGAAGAACCACACTAGTCCAAATTGTGCCTACCCAGAGGGGGCTGTAGCTGGGGCCCTGGGTGTAAGCTTGGGTGGAACAAATGTATACTTTGGTCAGGAGGTCTACAAGCCAAGTATAGGCGACCCAAAAAAGGACCTGGAACCAGGCGATATACTAAGGGCAAATAGACTCCTGTATGTGTCTAGCCTGGTGGGGCTTGTATTTTTTAGCCTTGCCTACCTGGTCATTAGGGCTATGCTAGCCTAGTTTATATAAGTTTTATAGCCCGGTTTGGGAATAGGCTTGACCTATTATTAAGTATGTTAAGGTAAAATAGGGTCTTGCATTTTGTGAAAGATAAATTTGGAGGTACTACCTTGGGTCACGGAGCTGATTTGGACAAGATAAAAAGAGAATACGGCATAAATGGGCCTATTATAGACTTTAGCTCAAATATTAATCCTATAATACCCCATGGACTGGACGAAATAATCCTGGAAAATATAGGTTCTATAAGGGTCTACCCTGATATTGAATATATGGACCTGAGGAGGGCAATAGGAAGCCATGTAGGGGGTATGGGACCTGAAAGTATATGTGTAGGCAATGGGGCGACTGAGCTTATATTCCTGTTTATGAAGCTGATAAGGGGGAATTTGGCAATTATAGGGCCAACTTTTTCCGAATATGCCAGGGCAGCCAGGTTAGCAGGCCTTGACTACAGGCTTATAAATATGGTGGCCAGGGATGGGACCTTTGAACTAGAAGGCTTTGAGGACCTGGACAAGATGGGGGACCTGGAGGCCATAGTGGTATGTAACCCCAATAATCCGGATGGGGCCTTGAGAAAGTTGGATGGATTAGTAGACTATTGCCGGTCGAGGTCGGTCAAGGTCTTGGTTGATGAAACCTTTATAGAGTTTTGTCAGGACTACGAGGCCTACACATCCTTAAATTACGATTACAAGGATATATTTATCCTAAGGGCAATGACTAAGTTTTATGGTATGCCAGGCCTTAGGGTGGGATATATTTTAAGTGAAAATAAAGACTTTATTGATAAGTTATATAGTATAAAAGAGCCTTGGACTGTTAATTCCATGGCTGAAAAAATAACGATAGAAGTGCTAAAAAGAGAGGTTGAAAGCAAGTATTTATTTGCTACAAATACTAGGTTGGCCTATAAAAAAGAGAGGGACTACCTTCTTGATAGGCTTGGTAAAATCAAGGGAATCAAGACCTATAAGACGGATACTGCCTTCATCCTAATAGAGATAGGAGAGGAAACCGGCTACACATCTGCCAGCCTAAAAGACACCCTAGTCAGGGATTATTCAATCCTGATCAGAGATGCCAGTAATTTTGATGGACTGGGTGCTAGCTTTGTAAGGGTGGCCATCAAGGATAGGAAGTCCAATGAAATCTTGATAGGGGCTCTTTTTAGTGTATTTGGAGGGGAAAACCTATGAAAAAGGGGTATGGAACCTGTCCAGCAACGTGTGGAGAGTTGGTTCAAGGTTATTCAAATAAAAGAGAATGTATCAGTTCCTACTGTATAGATATCTTTTCAAGGGCAATAATCACTGAAGGGACGGGTATGTCAAATAGGTATGTAAAAAATAAGAGGAAGTCTCTTGAGGCAATTGCTATGGTCCTAGACCATTTTGATATAGATAGGTCATGCCTGGATAAATTGTCCCTATCTATAAGGTCTAGCATACCTACAGGTAAGGGGATGGCTAGTTCAACTGCAGATATAGGAGCCAGTATAATGGCTATCTTGGATTACCTGGACCAGGATATGGATTCTGACTTGATTTCAAAGATTGTTGCCAGGGTTGAACCCACTGATTCCATATATAATGAGAATATCTGTATATTTGATCCACTTAAGGGCCAGGTTATAGATGACTTGGGTAAACTAAGTGTGAAAAAGGTCTTGATACTAGAGCCAGGCTTCAAGATAAATACGGTCAAACTGAGGATGAGGAAGGACTACTACAAGTGCCTGAGCGAAAATAGGGTATTGACTAGCCAGGCCTTTAAGAAACTCAAATATGGTATTGAAAATGACCATATGGAATCTATCAGGCAGGCCTGTGAGACCAGTGCCCTAGCCAATGAAAATATAAAAATCACCCCCTATCTAAGGGACTTGATAGAAATAGCCAGGGCCTGTGACTATAGCTTTTTAAATATATCACACACAGGGTCAACAGTAGGTATAGGCTTAAATGCCAAGACAGACCTAGATAGGTTGGAGTATGAAATAAGAAATTCCGAGATTTCTAAAGTATATAAAAAACAGTATATAAAAAATATAATTGATGGGGGTTTGAGAAGGAGGTAGCCAGTGGACTATATAAAGAATCCGGGAAAAATTGAAGAAAAAAGCTTTGAAATTATCCAGGCTATAATAGACGAAACCAGGCCTGACTACAAATTTTCATCAAAGATAGAAGAACTTATAATCAAGAGGGCTATCCATACGACAGCAGACTTTGATTATTTAGATATTTTAAAAATCTCAGAAGGGGTAGTTGAGACCATTGCTTATGCCCTAAAAAACGGTGCAACCATATATACCGATACTACCATGGGGCTGAGTGGCATAAACAAGAGGATTCTTGACGAACTGGGGGTTGGTTATAAGTGTTTGATTGCAGACCAGGAGACTGTTGATTTGGCCAAGGACAAGGGGATTACCAGGTCCATGGCAGCAGTTGAAATAGCAGCCAGGGATAAGAAGGATAAGATCTTTATCTTTGGAAATGCCCCAACAGCCCTTTATAAGGCCATAGAGATGAATAGTGAGGGGCTTTTAAATGCCTCTGCTATAATAGGTGTGCCAGTTGGTTTTGTGGGGGCAGAGGATTCCAAGGAAGCCCTGATGGAAACCGACATGGAATATATAGTTTCTAGGGGAAAAAAGGGCGGTAGCAATTTAGCTGCAGCCATTATAAACGCAATACTATACTATTATTTTACTTAAGGATTTTCTAACGATTCAGGTATTTTCTGATTTTAAATAATAGGATGAAGATGAGGGTGGTGACTAGATGATTGATGAATTTGTATATGTAGATGGAAAAAAATACCGTAGGGGATATACAAGTGGATCTTGTGCCTGTGGGGCTACAAAGGCTGCCCTTATAATGCTCTTAGAAAAAAGAAATATAAATGAAGTCAGGATAGGAACACCCAAGGGGGTAGACCTAGACTTGAAGATTGATAATATAAGCAGGGAAAAAGGCTGGGTCCAGTGCTCTGTCAAAAAGGATGGGGGAGATGACATAGATGCTACCCATGGTATGGATATTTTTGCCAGACTTGAGCTGGTCCAAGCTGACCAGGTGCCAGACTTCAGGTCTGACCTGGATTCAGACTACCTTTTCATAACATCTGGTCAGGGCATAGGCCGAGTGACTAAAAAGGGCCTGGATATAAGGCCAGGAAGACCTGCAATCAATAGGGTTCCCTTAAAAATGATACTTAAGGAGGTTCAAGAAACACTAGACGAAGCAGGTCTAGACATATATGACTACCTGGGTGGACGAAAAATTTTGGTGACCATATTTGCACCCCAAGGCCAGGAAATTGCCAAGAGGACCTTTAATAGTAATCTTGGAATAGAGGGGGGCATATCTATTATAGGGACGACTGGTATAGTAGAGCCCATGAGTGATGAAGGCTGGAAAAAGGCCCTGTCCGCTGAACTAGCCATTAAGAGGGCTGAAGGCAGGGAGACCATAATCCTAGTACCAGGAAATATTGGCAGGGATATAATGGCCAAGTCTTATGGGGCAGACTTGGATGGAATAGTAAAGATGAGTAATTTTATAGGCTATATGCTGATGGAAACTAAACGTCTGGGTTTTAAGAAGGTTATCATAGGTGGCCATATAGGCAAGTTGATTAAATTATCTGGTGGTATCACAAATAGCCACAGCAGGGTGGCCGATGCTAGGAGTGAGATAATGGTGGCCAACCTAGCCCTCTTGGGGGCACCTTTAGAACTTTTGAAAGAGGTTGATGCCTGTTTGAGCACAGATGCCATGGTAGATATAATCAGGGATGCAGGCTATAGTAAGGTATTTAAGGTTCTTGCAGACAAGGCTGCCAGCAAGGCCAAAGTATATATGAGGTTGGGGCAAGAGGACCATATGGATATAGAAGTTTACCTGTTTTCTATGGATGGAAGTCTCTTGGCCAAGTCTCAAATCTAGACTAGGCTCTAGGAGGAGGTTTCATGGTATATGTAGTTGGAGTTGGCCCAGGTTCAGGTCTTTACCTGACCAGGGCAGGAGAAGATATAATTAAAAGGTCCCAACTGGTAATAGGCGGGAAGAGGAACATAGATTTTATAAGATCCAGCATTGGACTATTAGAAGGTCAAGCCCTATATATCTTAGGTCCAGACCTGGCCAGCATGATGGACCAGATAAATAGAAATCCAGATAAGGATATAGTGGTCCTGGCTTCAGGTGACCCCTCAATCTATGGGATAGCAGACTATATCAATAGACATATGCCTGGAAGGAAGGCCTTAGGTGATGAATATGATGTTAGCCCTAATCAGGGGTTTCATATGTATAAAAGTGTTCAAGATATGGCTAGTAAGGATCTTGTAATAGTACCGGGAATAAGTTCTATCCAATATGCCTTTTCGGTATTTCAAATACCTATGAATGACCTATATATTACCAGTAGCCACGGCAGGCAACCGGACTATGACTTTATTTTTGTGCATGACAAGGTAGCCATCCTGACTGACTCCAAGATAGGGCCAAGACAGATAGCCCAAGAAGTCAAAGTCAGGGGTTTAGACTATAGTTTTTATGTGGGTGAAAACCTGTCTTATCCCGACCAGAGGCTGACAGTTGGGTCTGCAGATGATATTTTGGCCAGGGACGACTATGATATGTGCCTGGTAATACTGATAAGGTGGAGAAAAGACGATGAAAAATAGTGAATTTATAGTTGGCAAAGTACCTATTACCAAGGAAGAGGTCAGGGCAATATCCCTGGCCAAGCTAGACCTATCAGGGGTCTGTAATTTCTTGGATATAGGGTCTGGGACTGGCAGTGTTACAGTTGAAGCCGCCCTTAAAAATAAGGATATAAGGGTAACTTCAATAGAAAAGGACCAGGCCGCCCTAGACTTGACTAGACTTAATATAGAAAAATTTGGCTTAAAAAATGTGGTCCAGGTTGATGGAACAGCCCCATTAGACCTGGAAGAAGCAGGTTTGGATACCTGCTACCAGGCCATATTTTTAGGTGGAAGTGGTGAAAATCTTGAGGATATTTTGACCTGGTCCTACCAGATCTTGGACCAGGGTGGCAAGTTAGTGTCTAATTTTATCCTGTTGGAAAATGCAATAAAGTCCTATAAGATAATGGAAGAAATAGGTTTTAAAAATATAGACCTAGTCCAGGTTGGGGTATCTGTACTAGAAAAACTAGGTGGGGGTCACTACCTCAAGCCTAGAAACCCAATTGTAATTATAAGTGGAGAAAAGTAATGGAAAAAATATACTTTGTGGGAGCAGGGCCTGGTGACAAGGACTTGATTACCTTGAAGGGCTACAAGCTCTTGAGTCAGGCTGACATAGTAATATATGCGGGGTCCTTGGTTAATCCAGACCTCCTAGACTACTGCAAGTCAGGGGCCAGACTATACGATAGTGCCGGAATGAACTTGGAAGAAATTATTGACCTAATGAGGGAGGGGGCTGAAAAAGACCTCCTGGTAGTCAGGCTACAAACAGGTGATATCTCAATATACGGATCAATAAGAGAACAGGCCGAGGAATTGAAAAAACTAAATATAGGCTACGAGTCTGTGCCAGGTGTAAGTTCATTTCTAGGGGCTGCAGGGGCCTTGGGTATAGAATATACGGTCCCAGAAGTTTCCCAAAGTTTGATCATTACAAGGATAGAGGGAAGGACACCTGTACCAAAACTAGAAAGTCTTAAGTCCTTTGCTAGCCACCAGACTTCTATGGCCATCTTCCTATCTGTCCAAAATATAGATGGTGTGGTAGACCAACTCCTGGAGGGAGGCTATCCAGCCGATACACCTGTGGCAGTGGTCTATAAGGCAACCTGGCCAGACCAAGACCTTGTAAGGGGAACCTTGGAGGATATAGCTGGCAAGGTCAAGGAGGCTGGTATAAAAAAGACAGCCCTGATCCTTGTGGGCAGGTTCTTGGGACATGAATACAATTATTCTAAGTTATATGATAAGTACTTTGGTCATGAGTACAGGGATTCGATATAGGTGTTGGTATGAGGATAAGATATATATATTTGACTGACCAGTCAAGGCAACTTGCCCAAAGGATAAATTTGCTTATGGCTGATGATTTTTTGGAAGTCAGTGGCCATGACTACGGTAAAAAAATTGAGTCTGAGATAATTTCATATGGTGATTTTAAGGCCCAGTCATCCAGTATTTTTAGGGAATCAGACTGCCTGGTATTTATAATGGCAAGTGGCATAGTGGTTAGGGCTATAGCAGGCCACCTGGTTGATAAATTTACAGACCCGGCAGTATTGGTTGTGGATGAATTGGGTATAAATGTTATAAGCCTATTGTCTGGCCACATGGGTGGGGCCAATGAATTTTGTAGGCTGATAGCTACTAGGATAGGGGCAAACCCTGTAATCACTACGGCTACTGACATCAATGGCAAGGCTGCCTTTGATATGCTTGTTAAAAAGATGTGGGCAAATGTGGATAAGTTAAGGGGCTTGAGCCTGGATATAAATTCAGCCCTTTTGAAAGGTGGGGATATCTACCTTTATATAGACCCAGACTATAGGACATATTTTAAGGAAGAAGAATTGAAGGGTTTTAGCCTAGTAGATGACCTTAAAGACCTAATAACCCTGGGAAAAAATGGAATAAGAGACAAAGAGTTTGATAATAAGACAGATAAGACAATATACAATGAGCTGGATAAAAAAACAGAGAATAAAACAGAGAATAAAGCAGAAAACAAAACAGAAAATAATATAGATATTAAAATAGATAGTAAACATAATAAGATAGTAATCAGTGATAAGCTAGATGTCTGCGAGTTTGCAAAAGAACATGGTTGGGTCCTGGTAGTTCCTAGGAGGAACGTACTAGGCCTGGGGTGTAGAAAAAACACAGACTCAAACCTATTTGAGGGGGAGGTCTTGAGATACCTATCAGAAGCCAATATAGATGTAAGGTCTATTGGTAGGGTGGGCACTATTGACCTGAAAAAGGATGAGGCCTGTATTCTTGACTTTTGTCGTAAATATGGGATAAAAAGTGATTTTTTTTCCCCGAAAGACCTAGCAGATCACCAGGATATATATGAAAAATCTGAGTTTGTAAAAAAGGTTACGGGTGTCTATTCTGTAGCCCAACCGGCCTGTCATATATTGGCAGGGGGAAATCTCTTGGGGCAAATGTACAGGGACAAGGGGATTACCCTGGCCCTAGGTAGATGGTAGGACCGGATTTTTTAGAAAGGAATAAAGATGATATATGTTGTAGGAATAGGGCCTGGAAACAAGGAGTTTATGACTCTAGAAGCCCTAGAAACTATTAAAAAGTGTGACATAATTATAGGATACAAGACCTATATAGGTTTGATAGAAGACCTCCTGGCTGGCAAGACTGTACTGGAAAATGGGATGAGACAGGAGGTGGATAGGTGCAAGAAGGCCTTAGACCTGTCAGCCCAGGGACATAGGGTTGCCTTGATAAGTGGCGGTGATTCTGGTGTATATGCTATGGCAGGCCTGGTATATGAGCTTAACTCTAAACTTGACAAGAGGGAAGAAATAAGGGTAGTTCAGGGGGTTACTTCAAGTATATCCGCAGCAGCAAGTCTGGGTGCACCCCTTATGCATGACTTTTGCCAGATAAGTTTGAGCGACCTGATGACTGATTGGAGCTTGATAGAAAAGAGGCTTGAACTGGCATCCATGGCTGACTTTGTCATCTGTATATACAATCCTAAGAGCAAGGGGAGGCCAAATCATTTGAAGAGGGCCTTTGAAATAATGCAGGTCTATAAGCCAGCAACTACACCTGTTGGCATAGTTAAAAATGCGGGTAGGACCAATGAAGAAAAGTATATAAAAACATTGGAAAGTATCGATTTTGAAGTCTGTGATATGTCAACTATGATAATAGTTGGTAACAAGGAAACATATATTGATGGAGATAAGATAATCACTCCGAGGGGGTATGGAATATGATATTGGTTTTAGGTGGAACCTCAGATAGTTTAAAGATATGCGATAGGCTAAACCAAATAGGTATAAGCGACTTTGTCCTATCTGTAGCGACTGAATTTGGCAAGGACTTGGCCCTTGAGCATGCAAAAAATATAATAAACGGCAAGATGGATAAAAAAGAAATGGTTGAATATATACGGGACAAGGGAATCAGGCAGGTAATAGATGCTACCCACCCCTATGCGATCGAGGTATCTAGAAATGCAATAGAGGCCTGTGACCAGACCGATATCAAGTATATTAGGTTTGAGAGGAAGTCTTTACTGGATGAAATAAAATACCAGCAGGAGTATGTGGTTGATACGATTGAAGAGGCCTGTGATATGGTTATGAAAAATAAGAACTGGGAAAATGTACTTATAGCTACAGGAAGCAAGAACTTGGCTACCTATGTCAAACTCCTTAAGGGGAAAAAACTAGTTGCCAGGGTACTTCCAACCAGTGAAGTAATCAGGAGTTGTGAGGCTATGGGTCTAAATGCTGACAATATAATAGCCCTTAAAGGTCCCTTTAGCAAGGATATAAACGTGGCCCTCCTAAAGCATTCCAAGATAGAGGTGGTAATCACCAAGGAAAGTGGCTTTGCAGGTGGTTTTATAGACAAGATTGAAGCCTGTGAGGAACTGGGTATACCGGTGATAATAATTAGGAGAAGGACTATAGACTATCAGAGGATGATTCATAGCATAGATGAAATAGAAGAAGGATTGATATTTGGCTAGGAGGCGTGATGGAAGATATGAAGAACAAGAAGGCCTTGTTGGTTATCAGTTTTGGGACAACCCATATGGATACCAGGCAGAAGACTATAGAGACCTGTGAAAAAAAGTTGAGGGATAGATTTACCGACTTTGACTTTTATAGGTCATGGACATCTAAGATGATTATAAAGAAGTTGAAAAATAGGGACAATGAAGAAATTCTATATCCTAGTCAGGCCCTAGACCTGCTCTTAGAAAAGGGCTATAAAGAGGTATACATCCAGTCTCTTCACCTGATCTGTGGTGAAGAGTACAACAAGATGATGAACATAATAGACAACTACAGGCACAAGTTTGACAAGATACTTGTGGGTAGGCCCCTACTGACTAGCCTAGAGGACTATGACTATGTGACCGACCTAATAAAGGAAGTAAGTCTTGAAGATACCAAGTCTGATGATAAAAAATCAGCTAGTGTATGGATGGGCCACGGAACAGGCCACCATGCCCATGCCTCCTATGCAGCCATAGACTACAGGTTGAGTAGGAACTCTATTAAGGCCTATTTGGCTACTATAGAAGGCTACCCTGAAATAGAAGATATGATATTTTTCTTGAAAAAGGACGGTATAGAAAAGATCCACCTTAGACCCTTCCTCCTGGTAGCTGGTGACCATGCTAAAAATGACATGGCAGGTCAGGAAGACGATGATTCCTGGTTGAATATATTGAAGGCAGAAGGTTTTGAGGTAGAAGTCCACATGGAAGGTATAGGTGAATTTGAGTCTATCCAGGACAAGTTTGTCGAAAATCTGACAGATGCCATAGAAGAGGAAAATGAGATAGGCCTGCTTGATCAAGACCTGCCACTTGAGGGTGGTAAGTTTTATGGTATAGGAACAGGGCCGGGGGACAGTAAGTTGATGACTGTCAAGGCAGTAAAAACCCTGGATAAATTAGACATACTCTACCTGCCCCAGGCAAGGATTGGTGGAGATAGTAGGGTCAGGAAGATAGTAGACCCCTACCTAAGGCCAGACCTTGTTCTAAAGGAAAGGCACTTCCCTATGTCATATGATAACCAGGAGAAAATAGAGTCTTGGGATGCCATATCCAGGGAGATAATAGATGATGTAAGAAATGGTAAAGAGGTAGGTTTTGTCAGTCTGGGAGATCCTATGTTGTACTCTACCTATGTATACCTACTAGACAGGCTGGTGGACAAGGTTGATATTGAAACAATACCAGGTCTTAGTTCTTTTTCAAATATAGCAGCAACAAATAATTTCCCTTTGGCAATGGATACAGACCCTATGGTAATATACCCTTGTACAGGTTCTATGAAAGAAATATCAAGAGCAGTCGATTCGTTTGACTCCATAGTCTTGATGAAGGTATACAAAAAATGTAAGCAGATAATAGAAATGCTAGAAGCCAAAGGATTGGCAGACAAGTCCATTATGGTATCTAACTCTGCCATGGATGGAGAAGAGGTATATAGGGATATAAGCCAGGCGAAGGACCTGGATACCTATTCTTATTTCACCACTATAATAGTCAACAAAAAGAACTAGTAAATGGTCAGGCAGGAAGCTTAAAGAAGCAAAAGAAATAAAACTAATAATTAATGGAAATATAATGGTGATAAGGCTTTAATAAAAGGTCCAAGTGGGATTTTTATTATTTAAAGCCTTTTTCCTGTGTAAATTATATTAAAATTTCGTGTTTGGTTTCAAATTCAAGACAAAAAAACATTGATAGTAATGGGATTCCCCCAAGTCTTGCTACTTAGAGGGTGCTTACTATCAATGCTAAAGCTTGCAGGTTTAAAATCTAACCCAGTTTATAATATTAATACTTCCATTAAGGAAGGAGACTTGTAGGCCTAGCAAGATAAATACTAGTCTATCAGGTCTTCTAAATTATAGGATTTATCATCAGGATCTTTTTTTGTATCCTTACCAGGGACTTCTGTATGACTGTCTTTCTTTCTATCCCTGTTCTTCCTTTTCTCGTTTTTCTTTAACTTTTTCTGAAGTTCATGTAGGTTGAGCTTCTGAGTATTCTCAAGAACTCTCTGCTTATGGACTTCCGGATCTTCCAATATACTAATAAAACTTGCAAGTAGCATAAAGGCTCCTATTATAAAGCTCAGGACATATTCACCATAGATTATATAGGTAATTATATCAGACCCCATCTTGTGTCCTATTAGGTAGGACAAGAAGAATTTAGAAGCATAGGCTATCATAGCCACTGCAACAGCATAGCAGGACCAAGTAGGGAAAAATCCGTCAAATAAGTGTATTATCATGTTTACAATAACAAAGACCAAGGTCGCCTGTATAGCAAAAAACATAATCCATAGGCTATTGGCATATATACCTGAAGATAGACCTATATAGGCTGGCAGTATAATGCTCAAAGGCATGGATATCAGTGCTATAAGTGGTCTAGCTGCTATGGTAGTATCCCTCTTGAAAAACCTGGTTAAAATAGGTAGTATCAAGATGATGGATATAAAAATAGTGTAGTAGTAGACTGCCTTACCGTAGATGTCCATACCGAAATCCTTGCAGGTAATGGCTGACATGCCTAGGCCTGCATAGACCATAAACCAGCTAGGGAAGACATACTTTATCCTAAAGTTAAAGACGTATTTAATTGTAAATATGATTAAGATTACCGTTTGAATGACGACACCTGCTACCCAAAAATAAAGGTTGGCCTTGTCAAACAACTCCTTCATCCATACAGATATCATTATCAATGACATAGGAAAAGATGAGAAGAGGGATAGGCCTACGGGTGACTTTATGCTAGTGTAAAAGCTAACTGGATTCAAGAACATCTTGGCTATAGTTAGAATTAGTAGTATCAGGGCTACTATCATACACATGTCACTCAAAAAAGGAATCAAGCCCTTGAATATATTTCCTAGAAGTACCCAAGCCAGGGCCAAGGCCGTAATTGGTAGGGGCATTCTAGCTATAAACTTTCTCAAAAAACCACCTCTTATTTTAAATAACTATATAATATTTCTATACACCCTAGTAATTATAGCACATTTATTAGGATATTACTATAAATTTGATTAATGGGGCCTGATATAGTAAAATTGTAGTAAGGATTATGCCTATAAAGAAGGAGGGCACTTATGAATAGGAAGATATTTTCAAAGATAGATAAGATACCAAGGGGGAGGGCTACAGACAAGGTAAGCAAGGTCTGCCTGGTCCTTGAAGGAGGAGCCTTTAGGGGCCTTTATGGAGAAGGGGTACTGGATGCCCTGATGCTGGCCGGTATAAATGCAGAGTGCACTATAGGTGTATCTGCAGGAGCCATGAACGGCATGAATTATGTGTCTGGCCAGATTGGACGTGCAGCCAGAGTCAACCTTACCTACAGGCATGACAGTAGGTATATAGGTCTAAAGGCAATTAAAAATAATGGGGGAATGGTTGGCTTTGACTTTGTTATGAACCATATAGAGGAAGAAATATTTGATGAGGAAGCCTTTTTTGACCCAAGACAAAAATTTGTGGCTGTTGCTACAAATTGTCTGACTGGTCAGTCGGAATACTTTGATAGGGACCAGATGGGTTCAAAAATATATGATGCTGTCAGTGCGTCTGCAAGTATGCCTTTTATCTCAAAAATGGTGGAAATAGATGGAGTTCCCTACCTGGATGGGGGATGTAGCAACAAGATACCATATAGGTGGGCCCTGGACCAGGGTTACGAAAAAATAATAGTAGTAAGGACTAGGCCTAGCTCATTTAGGAGGAAGTTAAAGTCCAACCACCTGGTTACAAGTAATGTATACAGGTCCTACCCTGAATTTGCCGAGGTCCTGGCCAGGAGTGACAAGGACTACAACAGGCAGTGTGATGAGCTAACAATCTTAAATTCACAGAAGAGGCTTTATGTTATAAGTCCCTCAGTCTATATGGATGTAAGCAGGATGGAGGGAGACCTGGAAAAGTTAGGCCAACTATACAAAATGGGCTTTAATGATACGGCAAGACAGATAAAGGATATAATGGCCTACATATACCTATAAGTTAATTGGGATAGACCCTGGGTTTATTTTTAAAAAAGTTGTTCATGAAGCAATTTTTTTTGGTATAATAAGGGTGATGGGTAAGTTTTAAAAGTTTATAAGGAGGAAATTATGGCATTAGTAAATACTAAAGAAATGTTCAAGAAGGCATATGAAGGTGGATATTCTATAGGAGCTTTTAACATTAGTGACTTAGAACAGTTACAGGGTGTATTAGAGGCTTGTAAGGAAAGAAATTCTGCTGTTATAATCCAGGCTTCAAAGTCTGCTATATCATATGCAGGTATCGATACACTAGTGAAGTTGGTAAAGGCTGCTTCTGATGAAATCGGAGTTGACTGTGCCCTACACCTAGACCATGGTCCAAACTTTGAAATGGCTAAGAAGTGTATTGATGCTGGATTTACTTCAGTTATGATAGATGGTTCTCATCTTGACTACGAAGAAAATGTAGCTATTACTAAGCAGGTTGTTGAATATGCACATCCAAAGAATGTTACAGTTGAAGCTGAGCTAGGTGTATTGGCTGGTACAGAAGATGATGTTACATCTGATGTACACAAATATACGGAGCCAGACCAGGCGGTAGACTTTGTAAATAGAACTGGTGTTGATTCACTAGCTATAGCAATCGGTACTTCTCACGGAGCTTTCAAGTTCAAGGGTGAAGCTAAGTTAAGATTTGATATACTAGAAGAAATCCAGTCTAAGCTACCAAACTATCCGATCGTACTTCACGGTGCATCTGCTGTTGACCAGGATGCTGTTGCTACTTGTAACAAGTTCGGTGGTGATATAGCTGGTGCTAAGGGTGTTCCAGTAGAAATGCTAAGAAAGGCATCTGAAATGGCTGTTTGTAAGATCAATATGGATACAGACCTAAGACTTGCAATGACTGCAGCTATCAGAAAGTTCATGGCAGAAAATCCTAAGGAATTCGACCCAAGAAAGTACCTAGGTGCTGGTAGAGATGCAATAAAGGACGTTGTTCTTGGTAAGATAGATACTGTACTAGGTTCTAAAGACTCTCTTTAAGAATTACTTTAGGAGCCAGTATATTTATTTAAATAAACGAGCATAACCATAACTTATAAATAATTAGAAACTTTTAGGGGAGGCTATGCCTCCTCTTTTTTGATAAAATCAAGTGGTTGAGGCTTGTAAGGTTTGCTGTATTCAGACAAAAAAATAGGGGAGTTGATTAAAAACTCGCCCTCACATCCATTATACAACAAAAAAGATGTAAATTAAAGACTTTAATTAGTTATAGATATCGATTATACTTAAAATAAGAAGTAAATAGGTTGAATTACCAGCCTATACCGAAGGGAGTTGTTTTTATGAAAATAACAGTATCTGGAAAAAAGATAAAATTGACTGATGGCATTACAGGTTATATCGACAAGAAGTTCAGCAAGTTAGAAAAGCTGCTTGACCCTGAGGCAGAATTAAGAGTTACGGTAAGTGCAAATAAGAAGGAAAAACAGAAGGTTGAAGTTACTCTCGACAGCATTAATGGACATGTTGTAAGAGCAGAAGATGTACAGGATGACTTGTATTCAGCTATAGACCTTGTAAGTGATAAGTTAAATAGACAGATTGTAAAATACAAGAATAAATTCAAGACTAGGGGAGCAGGAAATTCAACTATCAGGTTTGAAAACTTTGATGAATTGGTTGAAGAAGAGATTGATATTCTACCAGGAGATTCTGAACTGGTATTTGAGAGAAAAAAGAGGTTTAACCTTAGACCAATGTCAGCAGAAGAGGCTGTATTGCAGATGAACCTACTTGGACATGACTTCTTCCTATTCAAAGATCAGGATACATTTGAAGTTTGCCTGGTTTATAGAAGGGGCGACGGGGGCTATGGCCTGATTGAACAAGAATGATGAGACTCCTGAGAGGGTTGACATATAGAGGTTTGTTTCACAAATCTCACATATTTTTTAGAGGACAGTGCGTAAGTACTGTCCTCTATCCTTTTAGCAATATATTTGATATAATGGGTATATACGATTAAAATAGAGGTGATAACTTGATAATACAAAAGCAATTTCAAATTTACGAGCCTAAATTTGAACATGAATTATTTGGAAATTTTGATGAAAATATAAAACTTATAGAAAAAAACCTAAATACAGATATCCTACTTAGGGAGGGTACAATAGTAGTTCTTGGAGAGGAAAAGAATGTTGAAACAACCCTGGAACTCTTGGGTCAACTACATAGGATGGTAGAAGTAGGCAAGACTCTAGATAGGCAGGCCATAGTCTATGCCATAGACCTCCTATTTGGGGGTAGCCAGGACAGGATAAAAGAGTTAGAGGACACTATAGTCATAACTAAAAAGGGTAATCCAGTCAAGCCAAAGACCCTGGGACAAAAGGAGTATGTCAACCTGATTGAAAACCATGACATTACATTTGGTATAGGGCCAGCAGGTACTGGTAAGACTTATCTTGCAGTTGCCATGGCGGTCAAGGCCTTCAAGTCTGATGAGGTTACAAAGATAATTTTGACCAGGCCGGCTGTAGAAGCAGGGGAAACACTTGGATTTTTACCAGGTGATATGAAGGACAAGGTAGACCCATATTTGAGGCCCCTTTATGATGCCTTGTTTGATATGTTTGGACCAGACAAGTTCAACAAGTTCCTTGAAAGGGGAATTATAGAAGTGGCCCCCCTGGCCTTTATGAGGGGTAGGACACTAGACAACGCCTTTATTATCCTGGATGAAGCCCAGAATACTACACCAGAGCAGATGAAGATGTTTTTGACCAGACTGGGTTTTGGTTCAAAGGCTGTAGTGACAGGGGACATCACCCAAACTGACCTTCCTAGGTCCAGACAGAGTGGCCTGGTCCAGGCTATAAGGATACTAGAGGGTGTAAAGGGTATAGGTTACAAGGAATTGACTGAAAAGGACGTTGTCAGACATGAACTGGTTCAGAGGATTATCAAAGCCTATGCCAAGCATGAAAAGAAACTTGAATTTAAGGAAAAGTCTAGTGAAAGAAAGAGGCCTAGAGATGATAGGTCTGGAGATAAGAATAATGACTCGAGGGGAAAGAGCAGGGACAAAAAATGGAAATAATTTTTGAAGATAGACAGGATTTTGTAAAATTAGACCAGGATATAATGGATAAAATTGAGGCGGTAATCTTGGAAGTATTAGCATATGAGGGTTATGATGATGACTATGAAGTGAGCCTATCCTTTGTATCAAATGATGAGATTAGGGAGATAAACAGGGACTACAGGAATATAGACAAGGTGACTGATGTCCTATCCTTTCCAATGTATGATGGGGAGGAAGTAGATGTAGACTTTGGAGCCATATCCCTAGGTGATATAGTGATTTCAATAGAAAGGGCAGCTGACCAGGCCAAGGACTTTGGCCATAGTTTGGAAAGAGAGGTCTGTTTCCTGGTATGTCATAGTATGTTCCACCTACTTGGCTATGACCATATGGAAGAGGAAGAGGCCAAGGAGATGCATGCCAAGGAAGAGGATGTACTCAGCCAGCTAGGGATTACTAGAAACTAAAAACAATGGGGGATTTGTATGAGTAAAGACCTAAAAGATGACAAAAGTATTGATAAAATAGACCTTGAAGATATAGATGAAATGCTTATTGATGACTCAGATATATCGGATTCCAAGGAAGATAAGAAATCCTATAAGCCGGACAAGGAAAAGATCAAGGAAGAAAAGGACAGGGAAAGATACAAGATTTTTAAGAAAAATAAGGACAAGAAGATCAAGCAGGGCTTTACCAAGTCTGTAAATGCAGCCATTGATGGCATCCTGTATACCTTCAGGAGTGAGAGGAATATGAAACTCCACTACCTGGCATGTTTCCTTGTCCTAATAGCCAGCCTATTTTTTGACTTTTCAAAGATGGAATTTATAGTTCTATTGGGGGCTATAACCATGGTTGTAATAACAGAGATGATAAATACTGCTGTAGAAAAGACCGTAGACATGGTAACCCAGGAGTACAATCCTCTGGCAAAGATAGCCAAGGACGTAGCAGCAGGGGCAGTTTTGGTATCGGCTATATACTCAGTAGGTGTGGCCTATATACTTTTTTATAAAAAGCTTACCCTATTGACAGGTAACCTGGTATACAGGATAAGGGAGTCAGAACTCCATATCACACTTATCTGTATAGTGGTGGTCCTGATAGCTGTAGTAGTGGTTAAGGCCATTACCTTTACGGGTACACCCCTAAAGGGGGGAATGCCTAGTGGACATGCTGCCCTAGCCTTTGCAATAGCAACATCTATTACCCTGATGACTGAGAGGGTTGAGGCTTCATCTTTGGCCTACCTGATGGCACTTTTGGTAGCCCAGAGTAGGATTGAGGGTAAGATACACACCTTCTGGGAGACGGTCGCAGGAGCCATACTGGGTACCCTGGTGGCCATAGTTATATTCCAGTTGGGCTTGTTTTATTAAAATTTGAAAAATACTACCGTATATGGTATAATTAAAATGTTTTATCAAAATAAAAATAGGCATATAAGGAGAAATATATGGAATATAAATCGGGTTTCGTCAGCATAGTAGGTCGACCTAATGTAGGAAAGTCTACCCTGATGAACAACATGGTAGGTGAGAAAATCGCCATAATGAGCGATAAACCTCAGACTACAAGAAACACCATCCAGGCTGTATATACAGATGACCAGGCTCAAATAGTATTCTTGGATACACCAGGTATACACAAGCCAAAGAACAAGCTGGGCCAGATGATGGTAAAGTCAGCAGAAGAATCTTTCAAGAATGTAGATTGCATCCTCTTTGTAGTCGATGACTCTGACAAGATTGGCAAGGGAGATTCAATGATCATAGAAAACCTAAGAAAGGCAAAAGTTCCTGTTTTTCTTGTGATCAACAAGGTTGATAAGATTGCCAACAAGGAAGAGATATTTGACCTGATAAAGATGTATGATCAGGAGGGCCTATTCAAGGAAATAATACCGGTATCAGCCCTAAAGGGTTCAAATGTCGACAGCTTGATAAAGGCTATAAAGCAGACCCTGGATCTAGGGCCAAAGTATTTTCCTGACTACATGGTTACAGACCAGCCTGAGAGGGTCCTGGTTGCCGAACTTATCAGGGAGAAAGTACTCCAGTACACTAATGATGAGGTTCCTCATGGCATAGCAATTGAAATAGAAAAGATGAAGGCCAGGAAGGACAAGGACATAGTAGATGTATCAGCAGTTATCTACTGTGAGAGAAACTCCCACAAGGGTATCATCATAGGCAAGAATGGAAGAAAGCTAAAGGGAATAGGAAAATCAGCGAGAGAAGAAATAGAATTTTTATTGGATACAAGGGTTAATCTCCAATTATGGGTTAAGGTTAAGGAAAATTGGAGAAACATGACTAATTTTATTACTGATTTTGGTTTAAATGAAAATAGAGATTAAAAGGTGGTTATGATGGATAAGAAACAGGACTCGGCGCGAGAGTTGTACAATGAAGTTAAAGAAATGATTGATAAATCCAAGCTCATTGAGTTAAAGGAGACCTTGGAAGAGTACCATACGGTAGATATATACGATGTATTGATGGAGTTAGATGAAGTAGACAGGGTCAAGTTATTTGAAATCCTGCCTTTAGATACGGCTGCATCAATCCTTGAAGAATGTGAATTAGACCTATTTATGGAATTGATTTCAGAAATGGATCCAGACCATGTAAGGAGTATATTTGAGGAAATGTCACTAGGTGACCTGGCAGATATATTGAGAGACATGGGTGAAGAAGAGAGAGAAAAGATTCTTGATATGGTCAACAAGGAAGATGAGACTGAATTGAGAGAACTCTTGGCCTATGTGGATGAAACTTCTGGTTCAACTATGAGGAAGGGTTATGTGACTATAAACAAAAACCTAAATGTCCAGGAAGCTATCAAGCACATAAGGGCAGAGGCAGTTGATGCAGACTCAATCTACTACATATACGTACTCGACAATGATCAGAAACTGGTAGGTGTACTTTCCCTGAGAGAACTATTCCTAGCCAAGGACTCAGAGATAATCGAGGACATAATGATGGAAAATGTCAGGTCTGTAAATGACAATGACGATAGGGAAGAGGCCGTAAAGATAGTTTCTAAGTATAACCTTGTTGCAGTGCCAGTTGTTGATGACGAAGGTATCCTAAAGGGTATCATAACTGTAGATGACATTATAGATGTTATGGAAGAAGAGGCTTCAGAGGACCTTTATAAGATCGCAGGAAGTAGCGAGAGAGAGAGGGACACTGATGAAGATGACAACTCTACCCTAGGCCAGCAGATTATATCATGCGTGAGGGGTAGGATAGGATGGTTGGTATTGACAGCCATTATCTCATTTATAGCTGCTATAGTTTTTATGAATTTTAAGAAGGTGATAGACAAGAACCTTATAGAGTTAATATTCTTAGCGCCTTTAGTAGTGGCTATGGGAGGTAGTGTTAGCAGTCAGTCATCATCTGTAACAGTAATAAATTTAACAGACAAGGACAAGGGCGTAGACGGAGTTCTAATACTTAAAGAGATCATAAGTAGTATGATAAATGGTATTCTTATAGGTATAATAGCAGTTGTTTTATTGGCCCTATTTATAGGAAAGCCTGAAATAACAATGGTGGTTGCCTTAACTGTCCTGATAAATATGGTACTAGGAGCATGTGCAGGTACCCTATTACCTATTATCCTGGCTAAGATGGATTCAGATCCAACAGCAATCTTCTCGCCGATAATGGCAGTCTTGATGGATGTAATAGGTATATGTGTTTATTATGTAATGATAAACATATTCTTAATGTAGATATAATTAGATGATGGTATTAGATAGCTAAATTGGAATGAGAATTGCAATTTAGCTATTTTTGTTAATTTATGAGGTAGAAATGATAGTTTTAGATACACAAGGTATAGTTCTGAGGGCCGTCAAGTACAGGGACAAGGACTTGATATTGACCATTTTCACCAGGAAATATGGCAAGGTTTCAGCCATAGCCAAGGGGGCCCAGGGGCAAAAGAGCAGGTTCTTATCTGCATCCCAACTTTTTTCCTACAACAACTACAACATGAGAAAACAGAAGGATATGTTCACCCTTTACCAGGCTGATAATATAAAGAGTTTCTATAATATATCCATGGACTTTGAGAGTTTTTCCTATGCCTCTTTTATAATAAAGTTGGTAGAGGCCAATATTGTAGAGGGCCAGCCCAATAACAGGCTCTTTGAACTCCTGGCCCAGACCTTATTTTTGTATTCTGAGAAGATAGATAATAAAAATTTGGTCTTAGATGCCTTTTTACTAAAATTTGTAGATTATATGGGTTATAGGCCCCAGCTGGACAGGTGTACAATATGTGGCAACAAAAATTTGAAATATGCCGTATTTTCTGTTGAAGATGGGGGTTTGGTATGTAACAATTGCCACAAAAAGGAAAAATTTTTTATAAAATTAGATCAAACTACTATATCACTTATGCAATATATACTAAATAATGATATAATAGTATGTAGCAAAGCAAAAGTGGCAGAGGTCTTGGTCAGGGAGCTCTTTTCTTTATTAAAGATCTACCTGATCAACTATTTTGAAAATGTCAGTTTCAAGTCACTAGACCTCTTAAAAACGTTAAAGTAAATATCTATTTTTTAGAACTTGAGAAAGGATGAAAATTATGGCACAGATAACAATTGAAATGGTAGATCAGGTATTGGATAGACTTCCATATGCAACATACAAGGAAGCCAGAGAAGCCTTAATCAAGACTGATGGCAATGTACTAGACGCAATTATATATATTGAGTCAGGTCAGAAAGATATGGGTTTTGAAAACAAGAAAGAATCTATACGCAGGTTTGGGGAAAATATATCCCAGGAGTCAGAGAAAATAAGGGGCCAGCTAGGAGACCTATTTAAGAAGACTACTGTTGTCAGAATAATTGTAGAAAAAGAAGGTAAGATAATGTTGAACATACCCTTGACTATTGGTGTGCTGGGTGTAGCAGCTATGCCAGTCCTATCCCTATTGGGCCTATCAGCAGCAGTTCTTAGCAAGTACTCAGTCCTTATCACAGATGAGGCTAGTGGGGAAAGTGTTGATATGGGGAGTTTGACTCCGGAAAAACTAGAAATCCTAAAGGAGATTATATTTAATTCCTTTGAGGACATAAGGGAGACATTCAAGAAGTCTAAGGATGAAGACGAAGATGATTCAAGTGATGATATCATATATGAATTAATCAAGGAAGAAGATCCTAAAAAGGAAGATTCTGAAGAGAAATAAAAGGCTAAATAGTAAGACAGAGAAAGACTAAAGAGTGAATTAGATTCCATAAATAAGGTGGATGAAAAAAGAAGAATCAGGAGGAAATATTTATGAATTTTCAAGAAATGATTTTGACTTTGCAAAATTTCTGGGCAAAGCAAGGTTGTATAATGACACAGCCATATGATGTGGAAAAGGGTGCTGGAACTATGAATCCAAATACTTTTCTTAGATCACTTGGGCCTGAGCCATGGAGTGTTTGTTATGTAGAGCCATCAAGGAGACCTGCAGATGGTAGGTATGGGGAAAACCCTAACAGGTTGTACCAGCACCACCAATTTCAGGTAATCCTAAAGCCATCACCAGATGATATACAGGACCTATACCTAGAATCTCTTAGGGCTATAGGTATTAATCCAGATGAACACGATATAAGATTTGTTGAAGATAACTGGGAGGCAGCCACAGTAGGAG
Organism: Peptostreptococcus stomatis DSM 17678; assembly: GCF_000147675.1. Classification (GTDB taxonomy): domain Bacteria; phylum Bacillota; class Clostridia; order Peptostreptococcales; family Peptostreptococcaceae; genus Peptostreptococcus; species Peptostreptococcus stomatis. The sequence goes on from NZ_ADGQ01000035.1 coordinate 57,618, forward strand.
CCTGGGGTCTAGGCTGGGAAGTCTGGCTTGACGGTATGGAAATCACTCAGTTCACTTACTTCCAGCAGGTAGGGAATATAGAATGTGAATTAGAGACTGGTGAAATCACTTACGGTCTTGAAAGAATAGGTATGTATATACAGGACGTAGATAGTGTGTATGACCTAAAGTGGAATGATGAAATCACTTATGGTGAAGTTTTCAAGAGGCAAGAATATGAAAACTCTAGATATGCCTTTGATGAATGTAATGCAGAAATGCTGTTTAAGTTGTTTGATATGTATGAGGCAGAGGCAGTGCGCCTGGCTGAGATAGGCTTGGTAATACCTTGCTATGACTATGTATTGAAGTGTTCTCATACATTTAATACCCTAGAGGCTAGGGGGGCTATCGGTGTTAGCCAGAGGGCAGCCTTTATAGGTAAGATTAGGTCCTTGGCCAAGATAGTAGCAGAATCCTATGTTAAACAGAGAGAAGAACTGGGATATCCATTATTGAAGGCAGGTGAAATCAATGAATAATTATCTATTATATGAAATAGGCGTAGAAGAAATGCCATCAAGATTTGTGGAGTCTACTCTTGGTCAGTTGAAGGACAACCTTACAAGGGCCTTGACAGAAAACAGGGTTGGTTTTTCTGAAATTGAAACTTATGCAACACCAAGAAGACTAGTCCTAGTAGTAAGGGGCTTGGCTGACAGGCAGGCAGACCTAGAAGAAGAGGTAAAGGGTCCATCTAAGAAGATTGCCCTGGCAGAAGATGGTAGCTTTACAAAGGCAGCCCTTGGATTTATGAAGGGTAAGGGCCTTAGTGAAAAGGACGTATACTTTAAGGACCTGGATGGAACTGAATATATATATGCTACCTTAAAGGAAACTGGTGAAGATACAGAGAAAATCCTATGTGATGTCCTGGGAGAGATAGTAAAGGCTGTAGTATTCCCTAAGTCAATGCGTTGGGGCGGAAAGAACATGAGGTTTGTAAGACCTATAAGATGGCTTTTAGCCTTGATGAATGACAGGGTAGTACCAGTAAATATGGAAGGTATTGTAGCTTCTAACAAGACTGTGGGCCACAGGTTCCTTGGATCCAAGTCAATAGAGGTGATAAGTATAGAAGACTACCTGGCTAAGTTAGAAGAAAACTATGTAATACTTGACCAGGCCAAGAGAAAGGCTATAATAAGAGACCAGATAGACAAGGTGGCTGCCAGCATAAATGGTAGGGTAGATATGGATGAAGACCTGCTAGAAGAAGTAACTTATATAGTAGAGTATCCGACAGCCTTCTATGGTGAATTTGACAAGGAATATGCCAGCTTACCGAAGGAAGTAGTTAAGACTCCTATGAAGGCCCACCAGAGGTATTTCCCAGTAGTGGACGATAGGGGAGAACTATTGGCTAACTTCATTGCAGTTAGAAATGGTAATGACTACATGATAGAAAATGTTAAGAAGGGTAATGAAAAGGTACTTGAAGCTAGACTAGCAGATGCCCTATTCTTCTTTAAGGAAGATAGGAAGAAGGCCTTAGTAGACTATAGGTCACAGCTAGATACGGTTGTCTTCCAGGAAAAGTTAGGTACCCTACTAGACAAGTCAGAAAGACTTTACAAGTTGGCAGGAAAGATAGCTGATGAAATAGATGCAGGCATAAAGAAAGACCTGCTAGAAAGGGCAGCCTACCTATGCAAGGCAGACCTGGTAACTAGTATGGTATTTGAATTCGATGAATTACAGGGATATATGGGTATGGAGTACTCAAAGCTAGACAAGGAAGACCCTATTGTATCCGAGGCCATCTATGAACACTATATGCCAAGATTTAGTGGTGATGAAATACCTCAATCAGCAGAGGGTGCCATCCTATCAATCGTAGACAAGATAGATACTATAGCAGGTTTCTTTGCCATTGGTATCCAGCCAACAGGTTCTGCTGACCCATTTGCCCTTAGGCGTCAGTGCCTGGGAATATTGACTATCCTGCTTGAAAAGAATATAGAGCTAGATATAGCTAAACTAGCTGACCTGGCCCTAGATCAGTACGCTGGAGTGGACTTTGACAAGGATGTAGTAGTTGACCAGATAGTTGCCTTCTTCAATGAGAGGACTAGGGTAATGTTTAAGGATTTGGGTATCAGGTACGACGTAGTAGATGCAGTCCTTGCCAGTGATGAAAAGAACATGTCAGACCTATATGCCAGGGCTCAGGCTATAAATGCCTGGATAGATAATCCTAGCCTAAATGATATGTTGGTAGCCTTTAACAGGGTATCAACACTAGCAGAAAAGGCTGAAGGTCTGGATATAAAGGAAGCGACCCTTCTTGAAGCTGCAGAAAAAGACCTATATGCCAAGTTTGTCCTGGTAGAAAAGGAAATAGAAGACCTTATGGGACAGAAGAAGTATACAGAGTCACTGGATTCTTTCGCTTCACTGAAGCCAGCTATAGATGCTTTCTTCGATACGGTAATGGTAATGGATGAAAACCTTGATGTTAGGAATAATAGGCTAGCCCTACTTGCTAATATCTATAAGGCCATGTTAAAGATTTGTGACCTATCAAAGATAGTGTATAAGTAAATTGTAGACGTAAAACCTGTAAATAGGTTTAAAAGACGGGTATAGATAGACCTTGAGCTAACTCTCAATATGAGGCTTAGTTCAGGGTCTATTTTTTATATTTATATGTTTGATGGACAGGATTAAAACCAGTAGACAAAATTATCGAAAATTATTATCAAAAATCATTGACAGAGATTATCAACATTGTTATAATAAAAATGGGTATTGATTGATATAAAAAATCAGTACCCTATCTAAGAAAGGTTGGTATATTTTATGGCAGACGTAAAGTTTGAAAACATACTTGCATACTACTGCTCTCCGGTTTTGACAGGGGCAAAGGTTTCTAACTTGGTATCCATATCAAAGAAAGAATTGCCTGACTATCGCAGACTGGTTCAGTACTATAATAAGAGATTTGAAAAATATGATATTAAAATTAATCCAATATGCGAGTGTGGACAGAGAATTTTAGTTTTTGTCTATAAGCAGTCCCAACTCTACCAGTACTTGAGAATGTCCGATGTAAATACAATCCTGGAGGATTATGGTTACTCTAGCTCATGGTCACTAAACAAGTATATTGCTACTTTGAAAACTAGGATGAGCAGGGGAGACTTCCCCCATGAAATCGGTGCATTTTTAGGCTATCCTGTATCAGACATACTAGGATTTATAGAAAACAATGGCAAGAACTATAAGTATAGTGGCTATTGGAAGGTCTATGGAGATGCTGAAGAGGCCAAGGCCTTGTTTGAAAAATATGATAGGTCTAGGTGTATGATGATGGAAAAGATGAGTTGTGGAGAGTGTTTGGAAAATATATTAGGCCAATTTAAAAATCAATTATACATAGCATAGGAGGAATTAGAAAATGAAGAAAGTTGGAGTTTTTTATTGGAGTGGAACAGGTAATACACAGGCAATGGCAGAAGCTATTGGTGAAGGACTAGCAAAGGCTGGCGTAGAATATGATGTAATAAATATTTCAAATGATCCTGGCAAGAGTGTAAAGGACTATGAATCTCTAATATTCGGTTGTCCATCAATGGGATCAGAAGTTCTAGAAGAAGCTGAATTTGAACCATTCTTTGAAGAAGCTGAAGGTTCAATAGGCGGTAAGAGAGTTGCTCTATTCGGTTCATACGGATGGGGAGATGGAGAATGGATGAGAGACTGGCAGTCAAGAGTTGAAGCAGCTGGTGCTAACCTATTCGACGATGGATTAATCGTTAACGAAACTCCAAACGAAGAAGGCATAGCTCTATGCGTAGAATTAGGAGAAACATTCGCAAGATAGTTGATACTTGCCATGATGAGATACTTCCATTAAGCATGTATTAATCTGCATGTCTGCTGGTAAGATCAGAAGATATTAAAACGTAAATTAGCATATTGAGTGATTTGATTTATATCAAGTAAATTGAGTCTTTTTGATATACCCTAAAGATAAAATAATCAGTGAAAAGAGGCCTACCCTATAGGTCTCTTTTTATTTACTTATATTTTCCTGACTTGTATAATAGTTAGTAAAGGGAGTTGATTTAAGTGGATAGGTTAGAATGGTATTTTGGAGAGAGAAATATATATGCATCAGAGTGGCCAGTTGAAAACCCAAGGGGGGTAGTTCAAATAGTCCACGGCATGATAGAACATATAGACAGGTATGAAGGCTTTATCAGAAAATTGAATAAGGAAGGATATATAGTGGTTGGTGATGACCATATGGGTCATGGCAAGTCTGCTAGTGGTAAGAAAAATTTTGGTATCTTTACAGGGAATTGGATGGACCTGGTAGAGGATATAGGAGACCTTCAAAGGCAGACTGCAGCCAAGTATCCAGACCTACCCTATATCATGCTAGGGCATTCTATGGGGTCTTTTGCAGTCAGAACCTATGCATCCCTATATGGGGATATGATTGATGGCCTTATCGTTATGGGAACCGGCCATGTGCCACTAGTGGCCTCTAGGTTTGGCTTGTTAGTGTCTGCCATTATTGGAAGCTTGAAGGGCGAAAAGTATAGGAGTAAGTATTTACACAAGGCTTCGCTAGGATCCTATAATGACAGGATAGAAAATAAGAGGACCATATCTGATTGGTTGACCAGGGATGATTCAGTTGTAGATTCTTACCTATCAGACAGGTATTGTAGGTTTATACCGTCAGTTAGCATGTATAGGGCCATATTTGAAGGTGTTGACTACGTGGCTAGGAGGAAGAACATAGCCAAGATGCCTAAGGACCTACCAATTCTCCTGATATCAGGCCAGGAGGACCCTGTTGGAGACTATGGCAAGGGGGTAGACAAGTTTTATTCAATCCTCGAAGACCTAGGCTTCAAAAGAGTCACAAAAAAAATATACCCAGGGTGTAGGCATGAGATACTTAATGAGCTAAATAGAGAAGAAGTAATAAAATATATTTTTAACTGGATAGTTAATATTTAGAAAAATATGCAGAGTATGTTATTTTGTGGTATAATAGGTCTTAGGTTAGAATATTATTTTTAATTTAAATTTTTAAGAAAGGAAAATGTGATAATGAGTGCTAAGAAATTATCAAAAGAAGCTTACGGTGGCGTAAAGGGTAAAGATTATGTACCCTACAATACCGATAAGACAAAAAGAGGTTCAAATACTGTAGTTATGATCATAGGTATGATCCTGGCAATAGTATTTGCAGCTTCTACAGCCTATTCAGGAATGAAGGCTGGATTAACAGTTGCAGCAGGTATACCTGGATCTATAATAGGGTCTGCCTTTGTAGCAGCTTTTGCAAAGAAGAAGGGTCTATTAGGAAAGAACCTTGTTCAGGGTATGGCCAGTGGTGGTGAATCAGTTGCCAGTGGTTTGATATTCGTTCTACCAGCAGTACTATTGATTGGCAGTAAGATATCTTTTGTTGAAGGTCTTGTAATAGGTCTAGGAGGTGTCCTATTTGGTCTAGGAGTTGCTTCTCTAGTTCTTGACTACCTAATAATAGAAGAACATGGTAACCTAATGTATCCGGAATCTATGGCTATATCTGAGACACTAGTTGCATCAGAAGGTGCCGGAGATTCAGTTAAGTTCATGGGAGTTGGATTTGTAATCAGTGGTATTATAACAATTTTAACAGGTTCATTCTTAAACCTATGTAACAATGTTTACAGTAAGTTAGGAGAATCATTCTACAAGTTCAAGTTTGAAATAGAAGCTAACCCACTACTATTAGGTATAGGATTCATAGTTGGTTTAGAGGTTTCTATATCAATGTTTGCAGGATCTATCCTTTCAAACTTTGGTATACTTCCTTTGATTGGTTACTTCTCTGATATGGCTCACCAGAGTCACCATGTATGGAATAATGCTTCTACAGCAATTGGTCAGATGGATGTAAATACAATCTCAGGTGCCTATGTTAAGTATATAGGTGCGGGTATGATGCTTTGTGGTGGTGTAATTGGTGCTATCAAGCTTATCCCAGTTATAGTTTCATCTATCAAGCAGACTATGGGTGCTAAATCTGCTGGTGTAAGCCAGGAAGGTGTTGGCGTTCAGAGATTAATCCTTATAGGTGGTATAGTACTAGGTTTCGTTGGTGCCGTAATGGTATCAGGAAACATATTAATGGCTATAGTAGGTATAGTGATTTCATTTATCCTATCAGCTTTATTCGTAATAGTTGCAGGTAGATTGACAGGTACTATAGGTACTTCAAACCTACCAGTTTCAGGTATGACAATTGCATCTCTAGTTATAGCGACTCTAGTATTTGTTATAGCTGGTTGGACTGACCCAGCAAGTAATAAGACTCTATTGATGTTCGCATCATTTATAGTTGTTGCTATAGCTATGGCAGGTGGATATGCCCAGTCACAGAAGGTTACATTCGTAATCGGTGGTAATGAACCAGAAATGCAGAAGCACTATGCTATATCAGGTATCTTAGGTGTTGTTGTCGTTGTTGGTGTAATGATTCTACTTGCTGACCAGTTGGCAATAACAGGTGCTAACCCTCCTTTCGCCCTACCACAGGCTAACTTGATGGCTACACTTACATCAGGTATAATGTCAGGAGACCTTCCATGGGTAATGATTATAGTAGGTGTTGTAATGGCCCTATTCATGTTCTTACTTGACTTACCAATCATGACAGTTGCTATAGGTTTCTACCTACCAATATCTACAAGTTCTATCATATTGATAGGTGCCCTAGTTAGAGTTCTTGTAGAAAAGATGGCTAAGTCTGAAGCAGAAAAGCTTGCAAGAGTGTCTAGAGGTATCAGTTTATCTTCTGGTCTAGTTGCTGGTGGATCTATAGTAGGTCTAATAGGTATCATACTTCAGGTAACTGGTGTTGTTGGTGGACATACTCCAGAGGGATTTGCTGCTGGTAATGGTATGGCCCTAGTATTACTGGCCGCCATGGTAGTCGCGACTTTTGTTGCAATTATGGCTACTAAGGTTAAGCTACACGAGGAAGAATAAAAAATATTTTTATAAATTTGAATTATACTTGCTAGGAAGCCTATCTTATAGGTTTCTAGCTTGTGACAAGGCCCAGTTTGAGGATTACTCAGACTGGGTCTTTTTATGTCAATTTTGTGAGTCACCTTTTAGTAAAACTTCATATATATGGCATATTCTGCTTGAATTTGACAGTTTTTTTTGGTATGGTTATAAATAAGAAGAAAGTATAGGATAATACTTAAATTAGTTTAGAAAGTAGGAGAGTTTATGAGGAAGTTAATTTATGTGTTTTCATTGTTAGTAATGGCCTCAGTGCTATTAGTAGCATGTGGTCCAAATAGTCAGAGGGCAAGTAGTGGCGGGGTTAACCAGTCACAGACCCAAGGGTCTGATGAAAATTCTACCAGGTCAAAGTCCAAGAAACCTGACCAAAAGAATGATAGAAAAAATGAGGATGAAAATGATAGAAAAGGTAAGACAGGCAAGGGTCATACTGTAGTAATTGATCCGGGCCACCAGGAGGCAGCCATGAATGATCTTGAACCAATTGGACCAGGTGCCAGTCAATCCAAGCCAATGCTGTCATCGGGAACAAGTGGAGTTGCAACAGGTGTTCCAGAGTACCAACTAGCCCTGGATGTATCCTTAAAGTTGAGGGATGAACTAAGGGCCAGGGGCTACAAGGTTGTCATGATAAGAGAAGACAACCACTGTCCGATTAGTAATAAGGGGAGGGCAGAAATTGCCAACAAGTATAGGGGTGCCGTATTTTTAAGGATACATGCCAATGGAGATTCCAATCCGTCAACTTCAGGCATGCTAACCATGTGTCCGGCAAGTGACAACCCCTACACACCAGAGATTATAGGGGATAGCAACCGTTTAGCCAGGCTTGTGTTAGACCAGATGGTCAAGTCTACAGGGGCTACCAGTAAGGGAATAATAGAAACAAACAATATGAGTGGTATAAATTGGTGCAAGATACCGGTAACGATTATAGAGATGGGCTTTATGTCTAACCCGGATGAAGACAGGTTATTGCAGACTGAGGACTACCAAAAGAAGATAGTAGATGGAATTTCAAATGGAGTAGACAAGTACTTTGAGATATAGGCTGAGTTTATTTTAGAATGATTAAAGTTTATATTTAAAGGGTTTTACCAGAAGAAAGAATAATAATATAGTATATAGTTAAAGGAGATAATATTGATGTTAACAGAAGAAAGACAGGCCTATATATTAGACAGGGTCAATAAGTTCAACACCGTCAAATTGAAGGACCTGGTGATAGAATTAGGGGCTAGTGAGTCAACGATAAGGAGGGACTTTGACGACCTGGAAGACAAGGGCCTGATTAAGAGGATTCATGGGGGTGCCATGAGTATAGATGGTGCCTTTACCTTTGACAATACGATTTTTGAGAGAAGTGAAAGGGCTCTGAGCGAGAAAATAGCCATAGGAAGATACTGTGGAAACCTGGTTAAGGATGGAGACTTTGTATATATAGATGCAGGTACTACCTGTTATGAAATAATCCCCTTCCTAAGGGGCAAGGATATAGTAGTTGTTACTAATGGAATCCACAATGTAGATAGGCTACTAGAAAATAACATCAAAACCTATATCTTAGGTGGTTATGTGAAACCCCTGACTAAGGCTGTCATAGGGGAAGAGGTAATCTTAGACCTGGGCAAGTACAGGTTTACCAAGGCCTTTATAGGGGCCAATGGTATCAGTGCCAACTCATCAATCACTACGCCAGATATCAGTGAAGCCAACATCAAGGCAGAAGCTATCAGGAGGTCCAAGGATGTCTATGTGGTGACAGATTCTAGTAAGTTTGGCAAGGTATCTTTTGCCAAAATATGTGATTTAGATGAAGTTTCTATAGTTACAGATGCAAAGAAAGAGGTCATAGACAATAGAATACTTGAAAATACTAGGATAATCAGTGTAGAATAATGATGAAAGAAATTGAAAGAAAATTATAAAAAATGGTTGATTTTATAAAAATTTTTTGGTATACTAAGCATATAGTGATAGAAAATAAAAGAAAATAATATATTATGACAGAAAAGAGGTGCATTTCATGATATATTCAGTAACACTTAATCCATCTATTGACTACATAGTCCATTTGAAAGAATTCAATGAAGGAAAGTTAAACAGGTCCGAGGGTGAATATGTAAATGTCGGTGGCAAGGGTATAATGGTGTCTAAGTTGCTCACCAATATAGGTGTAGAAAACAAGGCACTAGGATTCCTAGGTGGTTTTACAGGTGACTATATCTACTCCTGGTTCAAAGACCAGGGGATGAAAGAAGATTTCATCAGAGTAGGCCAGAATACGAGGATAAATGTCAAGCTTAAGGGAAAGCAAGAAAGCGAAATAAATGGCAAGGGTCCAATTATAAGTGACGAAGAAGAAAAAGACTTCTTGGATAAATTGGCAGGCCTAAATGAGGGTGATACAGTCATTATATCAGGAAGTGCGGCACCAGGGCTTAGTAAGGATATCTTTGACCAGATAATTAAAACATGCAAGGATAAGAAGGCTGACTTTGTAATAGATACCAGCGGTCAGGCCCTAAGAAAGGCAATAGAATCAAAGCCCCTATTAATTAAACCAAACTTCGATGAAATAAGCGAACTTTTCGACCAAGAATTTACTAGCAAGGAAGAAATAATCCCATACGGTAAGAAGTGCCTTGATATGGGAGCCCAGTACGCAATAGTCTCTATGGGTGGAGACGGAGCCCTATTCTTTGATGGTGACAATGTATATTATGCACCAGCTGTAAAGGGTGTCCTGGTAAACTCGGTGGGGGCAGGAGATTCAATGCTAGCAGGTTTTGTAGGTAGTATAAAGAGTGGGCTAGAACCACTAGAGGCCTTTAAGTGGTCGGTTGCCAGCGGCACAGGAACTGCATTTTGTCAGGATATAGCAACCAAGGACCAGATTGATGAAATCTATAAAAAGATAAAAATAGAAAAGTTGTCATAAGGAAGTCGTCAGCTTGGAGAGTAAGTTGACCCAAAGTATCTTGAGAGTCTTTTGAGGGATGCTTGATTTAAAATTAGTAAAGGAGTAATTATGAAAATTTCAGATTTGTTGAAAAAAGAAATTATGATTATGGACCTTAGTGCCGATACTAAGGAAGGTGTAATCGATGAAATGATCGCTAAATTAAGCGAAAAGAATATGATAAATGACCCTGTAGCCTTTAAGCAGGAGATTATGAATAGGGAAGAATTATCATCAACAGGTCTAGGCGATGGTATAGCAATGCCCCATGCCAAGACTAGTGCAGTAAATACACCTTGTGTTCTTTTTGCTAGAAAGTCTCAGGGACTTGATTACGATTCACTAGATGGCCAGCCAGCCTACCTATTCTTTATGATAGCGGCAGAAGATGGGGCTAACAATACCCATATTGAAACCCTAGCCAACTTATCAAGACTTCTCTTAAAGCCTAACTTTATAGATTCTCTAAAGGCAGCCAAGGATGCTGATGAAGTCCTAGCCTTGGTAGAAGCTGGTGAAGCAGAAGTTACTGAGGCAAAGAAGGAAGAAGCCCAGGCTGTAGTGGATGAAGAGAGACCATTGATAGTGGCAGTTACTGCTTGCCCAACTGGTATAGCCCATACATATATGGCTGAAGATGCCCTAAAAGAGCAGGCCAAGAAGATGGGTGTAAATGTAAGGGTTGAGACAAATGGTAGTGATGGTGCCAAGAATGTATTGACTAAGGAAGAAATAGAAAAGGCTGTTGGTGTAATAGTTGCAGCCGACAAGAATGTAGAAAAGGATAGGTTTGATGGCAAGCACCTACTAAAGACACCAGTTAGTGAAGCCATTAGAAATCCGGAAGACCTAATCCAGAAGTCTTTAAATAAGGAAGGAAGTATCTTCAAGGCTAGTGGAGAGGTCAAGTCTCAGGAAGATAATAAGGAAAAAACTTCTATAGGAAGTAAGATATACAAGGATGTAATGAACGGTGTATCTCACATGCTACCATTCGTAGTAGGTGGAGGTATCCTGATAGCAGTATCATTTATGGCAGAGAGCTCATTTGGTGAAAATAGCCAGATATACAAGTTCTTGATGGATATTGGTGGTAATGGTGCCTTTACAATGTTGATTCCTATCTTGGCAGGTTACATAGCTATGAGTATAGCTGATAGACCAGGTCTAATGCCAGGTATGGTCGGTGGTCTTTTGGCAGTCAACTCTGGTTCAGGTTTCTTGGGTGGTCTAGCTGCCGGTTTTATAGCTGGTTATGTAGTCCAATTCCTAAAGAAGTTGACATCCGGTATGCCTAGGTCCCTTGATGGTATTAAGCCTATGATTATCTATCCGGTATTTGGTTTGTTATTGACAGGATTAATCATGCAGTTTGGTATAAATCCGATATTCGCAGGAATTAACAAGTCAATGAATACAGCCCTTACTCACTTGGGTACAGGTAATGCAGTCCTTCTAGGAGCAGTTCTAGGTGGTATGATGGCAGTTGATATGGGTGGTCCAGTTAACAAGGCAGCCTATACCTTCTCAATAGGTGTATTCACAGCAACTAAGTCTGGTGCCTTCATGGCAGCCGTAATGGCAGGTGGTATGGTTCCACCTTTGGCTATAGCCCTAGCTACACTAGTATTTAAGCATAAGTTTACAGACAAGGAAAGAGAGTCTGGTATGACAAACTGGTTGTTGGGTGCAACATTTATCACTGAGGGTGCAATACCTTTTGCGGCAGCAGACCCAGTAAGGGTAATCGTGAGTTCAGTTATAGGTTCAGCTATAGCAGGTGGACTAACTCAGTTATGGCATGTTAATGCCCCAGCCCCACACGGTGGTGTCCTGGTTGCCTTCGTAATGAACCCTCACCACGTATTGTTCTTCTTCCTATCAATAATTATAGGTACGGTAATATCTGGTATGATCTACGGTATCTGGAAGAAGGTTGCTTAGCCACTAGTATCAGATGATACAGAGCGTTTAAGTATTTAAGCATACAAGTATTTAAGCATATAAGATGCCCCTGAGAAGGTGGGTAATTTTCTTAAAAGCGCACAAATAAAGACTTTAAAATAAGCATAAATCTAAAACTAATAAAAACAATTAATATATGATCAGAAAGAGGAGTCTTCTCAGACCAGACCTAAGGGTCCTGGTGGAGTGGGCTTCTTTTTGGATTATCCAGTTTCCTGTATTAAAAGACTATACTTTATGATATAATTTTTAGGTAAGGAGTAGATGACTTTTGGAGGTGGAATTATGGAGGAAAGAGTAGCCGTTATAGGTGCTATCTTGAAAGACCCTACAAGGTCGCAGAGTCAATTTAATAGGATAGTTGCTGAATACCATGACCTGGTCAGGGGTAGGATGGGACTACCACTTAAGGACAAGTGTATGTCTGTCATTAGTATTACAGTTGTTGGTAGTATGGACCAGATAAACACTATGACAGGCAGGTTGGGCAACCTGGAGGGAGTCACAGTCAAGACTGCAATTTCAAAGTAAGATTTGCTAACTAGCCTGCTAGAGGAAGATATATTTTATAGAAAGAATGATAGTTTATGAATAAAAAAGTATATAAGCTAATAAATGACCTTTACTTTGAGCATGACTTGAAGGAAGAGGACCTGGTATATATCTTGGACAATATGGACTCTGAAGACGTGGACTACCTTCTTGGCCTGGCCTACAACACCAGGAACAACCATTATGGTAAGGCCGTCTATCTCAGGGGTCTAATAGAGTTTAGCAATTATTGTAAAAGAGAGTGTAAATACTGTGGTATCAATACCTTCAACAGGGATGTCAAGAGGTATAGGATGACCAAAAAAGAGATAGTTGACACCTGTAAAGAGGGCTACAAGTTGGGTTTTAGGACCTTTGTACTCCAGGGTGGCGAAGATCCATACTTTACAGATAAGCGTATCTGTGATATTGTAAAAGCTGTAAAGAAACTATTTCCCGATGTAGCCATTACCCTATCTCTAGGTGAAAGGCCAATAGAGTCATACAGGGCTATGAAGTTTGCTGGTGCTGATAGGTTTTTGCTTAGGCATGAGACTTCCAACCCAGGCCTATATAGGTGGTTACACCCCTTTTCCAGCTTGGATTCCAGAATTGGATGTCTATATAGCTTGAAGTATACGGGTTTCCAAACAGGGGCAGGTTTTATGGTTGGCCTACCTTGGTATACCAACAAGGACTATGCTCATGATTTGAGGTTTTTAAAGGACTTGGAGCCTGAAATGATAGGTATAGGTCCCTTTATACCACACTCAAGTACCAGTATGAAGGACTATAGTCCAGGGTCTTTAGACCAGACTGTTTTGATGTTGGCCCTTATAAGGCTCCTACTACCAAAGGTGCTCTTACCTGCTACAACTGCCCTTGCAAGCATAGGTCATATGGGTAGGAAGATGGGCTTGGATGCTGGTGCAAATGTAATAATGCCAAATTTAACCCCAATAAAGTATAGGGGGGACTACAGCCTCTACAACAATAAAAAAAGTACAGGTAGTGAGTCTGCTGATTCATTAAAAATGATAAAGCAGGAGCTAAGATCCTATGGATATAGGGCAGATATGTCTAAGGGAGATAGTAAAATGTGCGACTAGTCGAGCTAGGGTTATTGAAAAATTTAAGACCCTTCTTGGTAAGTCTGTTAAGTGTATTAAAAATCTGACAAAAAAGTGTTTCTAATTTGAAAGGTGGACAAAATGAATAGGAAGAGATTTGACGAAAATGTAAGTATAGATAGAGACTATATTCTATCTTTAATTGATGGTGCAAAAAATACTACAAGACAAGACATCGACAGGATATTGGAGAAGGCTACACATAAGAAGGGGCTTGACCATGCTGAGATTGCAGCCCTGCTTGAAATCAAGGACCCTGACCAGGTTCAGAAGCTTTATGAAGTTTCAGGCAGGATCAAGAGGGATGTCTATGGGAATAGGATAGTATTGTTTGCACCTTTATATATTAGTGATTATTGTGTAAATAACTGTGTTTACTGTGGATATAAATGTAAGAATAAATTCAATAGGAAGCGCCTGACTATGGACGAAATCAGACGTGAGGTGGAAATCCTTGAGGAAATGGGCCACAAGAGGTTGGCCCTAGAAGCAGGTGAAGATCCCCTAAACTGCCCTATTGACTATGTTCTAGAGGCAATAAATACCATTTATGATACCTATGAAAAAAATGGGGTTATCAGGAGGATAAATGTAAATATAGCAGCCACTACTGTGGAAAACTACAGGGCCTTAAAGGATGCCCAGATAGGAACATATATCTTATTCCAGGAAACATATGACAAGCCAGTCTATGAAAAGATGCATCCAAACTGCCTAAAGGGAGACTATAACTACCACTTAACAGCCTTTGACAGGGCTATGGAGGCAGGTATAGATGATGTTGGAGCAGGTGTCTTGTTTGGTCTAGCAGACCCTAAATTTGAAGTCCTAGGCCTTATGTTGCACAATGAACACCTGGAGAAAAAGTATGGGGTAGGCTTCCATACCATATCAGTACCAAGGCTACGTCCAGCAGAGGGGGTATCACTGGAAACTTTCCCACACCTCCTAGACGATGATATGTTTAAGAAGATTGTTGCCATAATCAGGTTGGCAGTGCCATATACAGGTATGATCCTATCAACTAGGGAAGATGAAGACATGAGGAAAGAACTTATAGAATACGGTATATCACAGATATCTGCAGGTTCATGTGTGGGCGTTGGTGGTTACCATGAGTCCATGGTCGGAGAGAATATAGGCCAGTTTGAAATGGCAGACGACAGAAAGCCAATAGAGGTAATCGATGACTTGATAGACAACGGTTATATACCTAGTTACTGTACAGCCTGCTATAGGTCTGGACGTACGGGAGAGAAGTTTATGAATATAGCCAAGTCAGAAAAAATCCACTATATGTGCAAGCCAAATGCCCTTACAACCCTAATGGAGTATGCAGTTGACTATGGTAATGAAGAATTCTTGGAAAAGGCTGAACAGTTTGTAAGAGACCAGGCAGATGAAATAGATAGAGAAGATATTAAGAAGTTTACCCTGGACAATATAGATAAGCTGAAGGCTGGAATCAGGGACTTATATATTTAGGTGGAAGTAGGAATGAATAATACGCCAATTGCAAATAGGAAGACCATAGTCCTGGTAGGTAATAGGAACAGTGGTAAGTCTAGCCTCTTTAACCTGATATTGGGCCAAGATATGTCAATAGTATCTGACTATGCAGGAACTACGACGGACCCAGTAGGAAGGAATATGGAACTTATAGGCTATGGTCCTGTAAGAATAATAGATACAGCAGGTCTAGATGACCTTGGTGACCTGGGTCAAATGAGGGTTAGAAAAACCCAGCTAGAAATAGGGGAGGCAGACCTGGTAGTCCATGTATTTAATGCTGGATATGAGGGAAAACAAGACCTCTTAGATGCCAGGGACAGGTATGAAAAACTTAATAAAAAGGCCATATATATATTTAATAAGTGTGACGGTATAGAGGATATCCAGGCCTATAAAAATGCTGTCAGACCAGGGCAGGACTGCATATTTACCTCTGTCAAGTTGGGGGATGACCATGATTTGAAGGATATGGTCTGCAAGTTTATAGCAGAAAATATAAGTGGCCTGGAAGAAGACAGGGGCCTATTAGAAGGATTGGCCAGGCCAGGTGATACGGTGGTTTTGGTAGTTCCCATAGATTCAGAGGCACCCAAGGGCAGGCTTATCCTGCCCCAGGTCCAGATGGTCAGGGCCTGCCTGGATGAGGGTGTAATTAGCATAGTGGTCAAGGATACAGAACTAGAGGCTGCCCTGGATAAATTCCAGGATATAGACCTGGTAGTAACAGATTCAAAGATTTTTGATAGGGTGGCTGGTATTTTGGATAAGTCGGGTAAAGATATTGATTTGACTAGTTTTTCCATAGTATTTGCCAGGCAAAAGGGAGACATAGACATCTTTTTAGAGGGGGCAGCCTACCTGGATAGGCTCAAGGATGGAGATAGGGTCCTTATAGCCGAATCCTGCACCCATACAACATCACATGAGGATATAGGTACAATCCTAATACCAAACCTTATAAGAAAAAAGACAGGCAAGGACCTGGACTTTGAATTTTCCCAGGGAAAATTGGATGAGACAGACCTATCCAGGTTTGACCTCATGATCCAGTGTGGTGGCTGTATGATGACTAGAAATAATATGATGAATAGGATAGGATTAGCAGGTCAATCAGGCATACCAATTACCAACTACGGTGTGGTCTTGGCCTACCTAAAGGGGGTCTTTGATAGGGCGATCTACTAGCTTGGATTTAGGTAAAGACATGCTTAGGTAAAGACATACTTAGCGGTATAATGCAAAGAAGTTTAGAAAAGTAAACTCTTGTCTGTAATAACAGATTTAATTCTAAAAAATTAAGAATTGCAAAGTCTTAATTCACCATGATATACTATTGTAGGATGATGTTTATTTAATAATATTAAGTATGGGAGGATTTTGATGAGCGCTTTATTTGCTTTAGGTTTGGGAACAGGTATTTGTTGTGGTATATGGGGAGCCATATCTTCAATACAATCACTAGGCCTGGTTACTTGGATTGGTTTTGCTGGATGTACAGCATATTTTGCCTCTGGTAAGCACGGTCTAGAGGGTGTAAAGACGGCAATCTTGTCTACCCTATCAGGTATGGTATCTGCCCTTGTAGCCATGTATATATCGAGTTTAGTACCAAATGTAGTTGCTATATCCTTTATAATGACGGGTGTAATATCAGCTACTATGTGCTGGCAGTCTAAGGCCAAGGAATTATGGTTTATACCGGGAGCCTTTATGGGATGCTTTACAACATTTGGGGCAGCCTCAATGGGCATAAATGTTATGAGTGGAGACATAATACATGTAATATTGTCATTCTTGTGTGGTGGAGTTTTAGCCCTATCATGCGACAAGAGTGGCCAGTTCTTGCTAAAGAAGTTTGGTAAGGAAGAATAAACTTTAAAAAATATTAATTACAAATAAAAATAGGTCGTAGATCCAAAAAGTAGAAAAATGGATATACGACCTATTTTTTTGCCTATTTTACATAGAAGCTTAAAAGTCTTAATCTAGACTTTTATAGGACAATACTTGCTTATTTATTTAAAAATAGTCATATAAACTATCTTCTAACTGACCCTAAAAAGCCTGTTTATTTGGATTTTTGAGAAAATCAGAAAAATTTTGAAAAATTTATAAATTTTTTTAAAAAATGGTTTAAATTTTTAGTGAATAGACTATAATAGAATGAGAAATGATTATCGTAATTGTTAAATTAAATATTATAGGCTAAGGAGGTTATTTTCATGCTTGAATTAAAAGACGAAGGTAATTTTTTAGAATTAGTAGCTAATGGCGAATATAAGACCTTATACAATGGACAGGATATAGATTTAGAATCTCTCGATATAGAAGATTTTAAAGATAGGGTCTTGCTTATGAGATCTATAAATGGTGATAGGTCGGCTAGGAACAAGTTTATATTAAGTAAGATAGATTACATAAGGAAAATTGTTACATGTGATAATGAAATAAAGAGTTTTAAGGCTAGGGGCTTAGATGATGATGACCTATTCCAAACAGGGGTAATGGGTGTCCTTTGTGCTATAGATAAATTTGATTTTAGACCAGGTGTCAAGGTAAAAACCTATATAAATAATAATGTTAAGTACAGCATAAAGAATACATATAGAAAGTATGGGTCCATAAGTGTATCCAGGGAGGCAAATTCCATTTACAAGATTTGCTCAAGCCAGATGGACCTATTAGAAGATAAAATTGATTCAAGAAAAATACTCAAAATATCAAGGGAGACCAATATACCTCCCTCAAGGTTGGAATATGGAATTATGGCAGTAAAGAGTAGAAATTGCCAGTATAGGTATGACAATGATGGATGCCTGGACACCGACCTTGTATCTATGGAAAAATATTCTCGTAAAGTTCTTATGAACTACAATCAGGAAGCAAAACGCAAATTTAACTATTGGCTGGTAATGGAGGCCATATCCAGATTAGAAGGAAAAGAAAATTTGGTTATCAAGGAAATTTATATTAATGACAAGACCCAAAAAGAAGTGGCTCGCCAACTAGGATGTTCGACAACATCTGTAGGAAATATCAAGAGGAGGGCCCTGGAAAAAATAAGGTATATGATGAGGGATATAGAAGAATAAAGGTTTAGACCATTTATATCTTGGATTATGAAGTGTGTAACTTGGAGGTTGAGAGTGCACACTTTTTGTATTTAAAAAGGGATCTCATGAGGTAAGAAAGTTGATGTCAAAAAAAGTTTTGATATTCAAAATAAAAGCTTGACTTTTAAATTTCACTCTTCTATAATTAGAAAAAGATAGTTTGTATATCAAAATATATATGAAAAGGGGAGTGTGATAATGGATATAAATTTTATAAGAGATCTAGCAGGTGTAATGCAAGAATATAACTTAAATAGACTTGATTACAGTTGTGGTGATACTAAATTAGAACTAGAAATATATGGAGAAAATACTAGCAAGAAAAACAGGAATATATTAGATAATCAAAATACTATTGTTGATAGGCTTGATATTGGAAGTGATAAGGAAAATAACAAAAATTATGTAGCTAATAATATTGATGGACAAAATATTAATCAAGAAACTAGTGACAAGAATGACCTAGAAGAAGACTCAAGTATAGGGACTATCCAGTCAAATATGATTGGTACCTTCTATTCAAAGCCATCTCCTGATGACGAGGCCTTTGTCCAGCCTGGTAAGATGGTAAAGAAGGATGAGGTTGTATGTATTATTGAGTCAATGAAGTTGATGAATGAGATTAGGGCACCGTTTAAGTGTGAAATAGTAGAAGTTTTAGTTGAGGATGGCCAGATTATAGAATTTGGTCAGGACTTGTTTAAGGTTAAAAACCTTGAGACTAAATAGGTTTTGGAGGTGAATACATGTCTAGACCTAAAGAAAGGGAATTAGATGTGGCTAGGTCTTTTAAACCGGCTAGAGAAGGGCTTAGACCTATCAAGAAAGTTTTAGTAGCCAACAGGGGTGAGATTGCAGTAAGGATAATCAGGACCCTAAAGGACATGGGGATAAAGAGTGTGGCAATTTTTTCAAATGCAGACAAGAACTCTCTCCATGCAACCATAGCTGATGAGGCCATTTGTATAGGGCCTGCCAGCGTCAAGGACAGCTACTTAAATAAGATACAAATAATAAACGCAGCCCTTGTGACTGGGGCAGATGCTATCCATCCAGGTTTTGGCTTTCTATCAGAAAATCCCGGTTTTGCCAGGATGTGCGAGGTCTATAATATAAAGTTTATAGGTCCGACTAGCAGGGTTATGGCCATGATGGGTGACAAGGAAGTTTCCAAGAAAATGATGAAGGAGGCTGGAGTCCCAGTGGTTGAAGGATCCGATGGGGTTGTTGAAAACCTGGAAGAGGCCAAGGAGGTCCTTGAAAGACTAGGCCTACCTGTTATCATCAAGGCCAGGTCTGGCGGAGGTGGTAAGGGCATGAGGCTGGTAGAGGATATGGATGACCTTAAGAGGCAGTTTGATTCTGCGAGGAAGGAAGCCCAAAATGCCTTTGGTGACTCGGGAGTATATATAGAAAAGTTTATAAAGTCCCCACGCCATATAGAGGTCCAGCTGATGGCTGATGAGCATGGAAATATAATACACCTGGGGGCAAGGGATTGTTCCTTGCAGATGAACCACCAAAAGGTTATAGAAGAGGCCCCACCAGAAGGGGTAGACCATGCTATATTGAACCAGCTCTATGAGACATCTATAAGGGCTGCCAAGTCTGTTTCATATACCAGTGTAGGTACTATAGAGTACCTCTTGGACCAGGACGGGTCTTACTACTTCATGGAAATGAATACCAGGATTCAGGTGGAACACCCGATTACCGAGATGATTACCGGCATAGATATAGTTAGGGACCAGGTCTTGATTGCCTGTGGAGAGAGGTTGGCCTACAAGCAAGAGGATATTCTTATTAGGGGGCATGCCATAGAATGTAGGATTAATGCCTACGATTCTGACAACAACTTCCTGCCTAGCGTGGGCAAGATTCAGGCCTTAAATATGCCGGGTGGATATGGGGTCAGGGTTGATAGTGCCATATACCAGGGCTATGAGGTCCTGCCTTTTTATGATTCCATGTTGGCAAAGGTAATATCCTATGGTAAAAACAGGGCAGAAGCTATTAAGATAATGAATAGGGCCTTGGAGGAATTTGTAGTTGAGGGGGTCAAGACCAATATAGGTTTTAACCTAAAATTGATAAATGACCCGGTATTTATAGAAAATAAATATGATACATCATATTTGGAGAGGAGTATAGATGATACTAGATCACTTTAAAAACAAAAGCTATAGGCCAGTTAAAAAAGTTGATATTCAACCGGACTGTGTAATCAAGTGTCCCAAGTGTGAATCCCTTTTCTTCATAGATGATATGGACCATGTAAACAAGCTATGCCCTCACTGTGGTAAGTACTTCAATATGACTGCCTGGGAGAGGATAGCCAGTTTGGTTGATGAAGGCAGTTTTGTGGAGTACTTCAGGGAAAAAAAGATAAGAGACCCGCTTAAATTTCCAAAATACAAGGAAAAGCAGTTAAGCTTAAGAAGGAAGTATGAACTTGATGAGGGGGTTGTCTGTGGTATAGCCAGCATCAAGAACATAAAGGTGGCCATAGCAGTTATGGATACAGACTACCTGATGGGTAGTATGGGAACTACTGTAGGTGAAAAGATTACAAAGACAGTTGAGCTATCTATAAAGAAGAAGCTACCCCTACTAGTATTTTCGGCTTCAGGTGGGGCCAGGATGCAGGAGGGTATGTTCTCTTTAATGCAGATGGCAAAGACTTCCCAGGCCATAGCAAGGCACAAGGAAAAAGGCCTACTATATATATCTATAATGACCAACCCTACTACAGGGGGTGTCAGTGCCAGCTTTGCCAGTCTAGGTGATATTATCATAGGTGAGAAGAATGCCTTGATTGGCTTTGCAGGTCCTAGAGTTATCAAGCAGGTGACGGGGACAGAGTTACCTCCAGGTTTTCAGAGTGCAGAGTTTCTTCTAGACCACGGCCTACTTGATATGATTCTGTCTAGGGAGGAAATGCGAGACAGGCTGGGAGATATATTAGAAATACACACAAATGTCAATAAGTCTAGGGGGGTGAGAAGATGACAAAGGCAATGGATATGGTTCGTGCCTCGAGAGACCCTCAGAGGAAAAAGTCCTATGACTACATTAAGTACCTCTGCGATCCCTTTGTTGAGATGCATGGAGACAGGCTCTTTGCTGATGATGATAGTATTGTAGGTGGCATAGGAAGCCTAGGTCCCTATTCTGTCATGATAATTGGCCAGCAAAAGGACAGGAATTTTGGTATGCCAAATCCAGAAGGTTATAGGAAGGTTTTGAGGTTGGCTGAATATGCTGAAAAGTTTAAGCTACCCCTGATAACCCTGATTGACACTCCAGGTGCTGGATGTGGAATTGAGGCAGAGGAGAGGGGGCAGGCAAGCTCAATCGCCAATTGTATATGCAGGTTTTCATCATTGAAAGTGCCAAGCCTAGCCATAATTATAGGCGAAGGGGGTAGTGGTGGAGCCCTGGCCCTAAGTGTAACAGATGAAATTTGGATGCTGGAAAAGAGTGTCTACTCTATACTGTCACCTGAAGGATTCTCCAGTATTTTATGGAAGGAACCTAGTAAAAAGGATGAGGCTGCAGAGCTGATGAGGTTGACTAGCTACGACCTAATGGAGGATGGATTTGTAGAAAAGATCATAAAAGAAGATGGTGGAGAGATATATAATTTAAAAAATGAAATATTGAATTTTTTAGATAAATCCTATTCTGTTTCTATAGAAAAAACTCTTAAAAAAAGATATGATAAGTATAGAAAGATTTTAGGAGGATAAGAATTTGGATAAGAAAAATAAAAACTACGAAGATAGTCGTAAGGTTATAAACGGTATAATAGTTGAACTATTTAAGAATATATTGACAATAGAAGAGAAATCTCTAAAAGATAGGGGGATCAAAGACCTGTCAATAACAGAGATTCATGTAATAGAGGCCATCGGAATAGGTAATAGGAAGATGATGTCTGAAATAGCCGATATATTGGAAGTTACAATGGGAACCCTGACTATAGCCATGACCAAGTTAGAAAAGAAGGGTTATGTAGTAAGGGAGAGAGACTCGAGAGACAGGAGAATTGTCGTGTGTAGCCTGACTAGAAGGGGTGTTTTAGCTGAAAAAATTCATAGAAATTTTCATGATGAGATGATTGACCACTTGATGGTGGACCTGAAGCTAGAGGAAGAACCAGCCTTAATCCAGGCCCTAAAGAATATCAATGCGTTTTTCATCAGAGAATATGGAGGAAAAAATGACAATTAACATAATTTCTACTGGAAGTTATGCTGGAGAAAAGATATTAGACAATGAATATTTTGCCAAAATTGTAGATACAAATGACGAGTGGATACAGGAGAGGACAGGCATCAAGACCAGGCATATCTGTGATGATATTACTACTGAAGAAATGGCTGCCAGGGCTGGTGAGTCTGCCCTGAAAAAATTAAACATAGACAGGTCTAAGATCGGTCTGGTTATCCTTGCCACTGTTAGTTCTGATACCAAGACACCAGCATCATCTTTCACAGTGGCTGGTAACTTGGGTCTTAAGGGAAACCCAATCTGCTTTGACCTAAATGCTGCCTGTAGCGGTTTTGTCTACAGTATGGCAGTTGCCAGGTCTATCATGGCTGACATGAATATAGCCTATGCCATGATAATAGGGGCTGAAAGGTTATCTAAGTTTGTCAATTGGTCGGACAGGGGTACTTGTATCTTGTTTGGTGATGGTGCAGGTTGTGCCATACTAGAAAACTCAGACCTTGCAGACCCAGAGGTTACTTCTAGTCTGGACTACAAGCTGGAAATAGAAGGAGACTACCTGGCTGGTAAATTTGATAGCAATAGGTACCTTACTCTTGACTCAAGATTTAGCCTGGATGAAAAGAAGTACCCATATATAGGAATGAATGGTAGACAGATATACAAGTTTGCTACAGATGTGGGTGTCAAGGTGATTGACAGGCTATTAGGGGACAAGGGCCTATCTAAAGATGATATAGAACTGATAGTTCCTCACCAGGCCAACAAGAGGATAATAGAAACCCTGGCTATCAAGAGTCAAATACCTGAGTCCAAGTGGTTTGTAAACCTGGATAAGTATGGAAATACATCAGCAGCCAGCATACCTCTAGCCTTAAACGAGGTCGTTGAAGATGTATTGGCAGCTAGGAATGTCGACCAGATGGATGGCAAAAGGATACTTTCAGTAGCCTTCGGTGGTGGTTTGAGCTATGGTGGTTTCTTGTTGAAGATAAGAAAAAATAAGACCAATAAAAAGTTGATAGGAAATCAAAATAGGCATCAAACAGTAGATAGAAATATATAGAAAAAGTAGAACAAAAGAAATAGAGAAAACAAATATAAGAAGAGAAATAGAAGTAAAAAAGTCATAAAATATGATATCAAATGATATCAAAAATATAAAAAAATGTATTAAAAAGGAGATTATAAAAATGATAACAAAGATTAAGGAAATATTAGCAGACCAGTTAGATATAGAACTAGAAGATATTAAGGATGACAGTGATATCCAGGAAGATCTGGAAGCAGATTCACTAGATGTAATGGACATAATGACAGAAATAGAAGATGAATTCGATATAGAAGTAGAGGACGAGGCTATAGAGGAATTGAGAACTCCTCAGAAGATAGCTGAATATATAGAAAAGGTAAAGTAAGAGCCATGAAAAACAAGGAAATATGTACTTTGTTGGGCATAGACTACCCTATTTTTCAGGGGGGCATGGCTTGGGTATCAGATGCTGAATTGGCAGCTGCCGTATCAAATGCAGGTGGCCTAGGCATCATAGCAGCAGGTAATGCACCCAAAGACTGGGTTGTCAATGAAATTAGGAAGATAAAGGGACTTACAGACAAGCCCTTTGCCCTAAATCTTATGTTACTCAGCCCCTTTATAGATGAGGTGGTAGATGCCGTAATCGAAGAGGGTGTAAAGATAGTAGTAACTGGAGCAGGTAATCCAGGCAAGTACTTTAGCAAGCTAAATGAACACGGGGTCAAGATAATACCCGTAGTGCCATCTGTAGCCCAGGCTATAAGGATGGAAAGAAATGACGGTGTCGTAGCCATGATAGCAGAGGGGGCTGAGGCAGGAGGTCACGTAGGTGTGACTAACACTATGTCCCTAATCCCCCAGATAGTGGATGCTGTATCCCTACCTGTCATAGCAGCAGGTGGTATAGCTGATGGCAGGGGATTTGCTGCAGCTATGTGCCTAGGAGCCAGTGGTATCCAGGTTGGTACTAGATTTTTGGTGGCTGATGAATGTAATGTCAGTGAACCTTACAAGGAAAAGGTCTTAAAGGCCAAGGATACTTCTACTTTGACAACTGGCAATTCTACAGGTCACCCTGTCAGGGTAATCAAGAACAAGTTTGCCAAGAAGTTCAAGGCCATGGAAGATGCCAGGGCAGACCAGGCAGAATTGGAGGCCTTTGGAGCTGGTGCCTTAAGAAAGGCAGTAGTTGAAGGTGATGTTGACAATGGGTCAGTTATGGCAGGCCAGATAGCAGGCCTGGTTAATAAGAAAGAATCTTGCAAGGATATTATAGAAGACTTGATGAAGGGCTATGAAGAAGTAGTCAAGGGACTGAATATTTAATTCGGTTCTTATCCCAACTAGTATTTGAGGATAATATGCTACTAGCATATAAAGAGTCTAGGACTTTTATGAGGATACAGCTTGTATCAGAATATAGGTCGTATCTGAATACAGGTACCTAGTTGGGTTTGTGAAGTCGATTTAGATAGTGAAAGGATAGGTTAAGAATGAGTAAAAAGATAGCAATACTATTTCCTGGCCAGGGGTCCCAGTACGAGGGCATGGGCAGGGACTTGATAGCTAGTCCGGTATATAAGAGGGCCAAGGAAATTCTGGATGACCATACATATTCGGTAGTTGAGGAAGCCAGCCTTGATCAATTATCAAAGACCAGGTATGGTCAGGTGGCCATATTCTTAAATAGCCTTAGCCTATATCAAGAACTTAAAGACAGGGTTTTAGATCCAAATGACATAAGTGTATCAGCCAGTCTAGGTTTGAGCTTGGGCGAGTATACAGCCTTGTGTGCAGCAGGAGTATTTTCCCTTGATGAGGGAATTGACCTGGTAAAAAACAGGGGGCTTATCATGGGGCAAGGAGCTGGAGGCAAGGGGTCTATGGTAGCAGTTATGAAGACTAGTCTAGAAACTATTCAAGACCTTGTAGACCAGGCAAAAGAGGACAATGTACTAGCTGTATGCAACTTAAATTCACCAGGCCAAATTGTGGTAGGTGGAGAATTTGAGGCCCTTGACAGGTTTGAAGAAAAATGCAAGGAGGCCAAGATAAAGAGGTATATGAGACTAAATGTTGAAGGTCCCTTCCATACACAAATCTTAAGCCAGGCAGCCCAAGAATTTGCAGATGACCACTTGGCCAAGATAGACTACAGGGAACCTGGCATGGATGTTTATACCAACTTGTCTGGAAAGAACTACAAGCAGGTGGACTCTATAGTAGAAAATCTTAAGGACCAGATGTGTTCACCAGTCAGGTTTATAGACTGTGTCGAAAATATGATTGCAGATGGTTGTCAGGTCTTTATAGAAATAGGGCCAGGCAAGTCCCTAAGTGGCTTTGTAAAGAAGATAAACAAGGATGTAAGGGTCATTAACATACAAAATATATCCGATATAGAGGGTATAGATTTGGAGGATTTAAAATGAATGATATAAAAAAAGTAGCCTTTGTAACAGGTGCATCTAGGGGTATTGGCAAGGCCATAGTTGAAAAACTAGCCTCTGACGGTTTCAAGGTTGGATTTAGTTATGTAAGTTCAGATGAAAAGGCCAAGGCCATAGTCGATGAGATGACAGAAAAGGGCTTGGAGGTATTTTCAGTAAAGTTTGATGTAAAGAACTTCCAGGAAGTTGAGGATGCCTTTGACAAGATATATGAAGAATATGGAAGGATAGATGTCCTGGTAAATAATGCAGGTATAACTAGGGACAAGCTGTTTTCCAGGATGAAGGAAGATGACTTTGACCAGGTCATAGATACCAATCTAAAGGGTATATTTAACTGCTCAAAGCAGGTGGCAAGGAAGATGTCAAAGCAAAAGTCAGGCCGTATAATAAATATATCATCACTAGCAGGCCTGGTAGGTAATATAGGCCAGGTAAACTATTCTGCATCAAAGGCGGGAGTAATAGGCTTTACAAGGTCCTTGGCAGCTGAATTAGGTGCCTATGGGATCACTGTAAATGCAGTTGCCCCAGGCCTGATAAAGACTGATATGACAGACGCAATTCCAGACCAGATAAGGGAAGGAATGATCAAGGCCGTACCACTTAAGCGTATAGGACAGCCTGAAGATATAGGCAATGTAGTAGGCTTCTTAGCAGGAGAAACAGGCTCGTATATCACAGGGCAGGTTATCAGTGTTGATGGTGGTTTATCATCAATATAGGTTGAAAGGAGAACAAGTTTTTTATGAGTAGAAGGGTAGTTATTACAGGGGCTGGTGTAGTCAGCGCCCTAGGAAATTCTGTAGATACCTTTATAGAAAATATAAAAGACGGAAAAAACGGGATTAGTCTCATTGAAGGAATAGATGTAGGCCAGAATAAGGTAAAGCTGGCAGCAGAGGTTAAGGACTTTGATCCCAAGGACTTTGATATAGATGGCCACAAGAAAAAGGACAAGTTTGTCCAGTATGCCATGGCTGCAGCTAAGCAGGCCTATGAGTCTAGTGGTTTTGAAATAAATGATGAAAACAGGTTCAGGACAGGAGTGGTTATAGGTAGTGGAATTGGTGGTCTAGTGACTATACAGGATACCTATGCCAAGTACCTGGAAAAGGGACCTAGGAAGGTATCTTCCCACTTTATACCAAAGGCCATAATAAATATGGCATCTGCCCATGTATCAATAAAGCTTGGTACCAGGGGTGTGTGTACATCCAGCGTAACGGCGTGTGCAACAGCAACAGACTCTATAGGAAGTGCCTTTAGGTTGATAAAGGATGGCTACCAGGATGCAATATTTGCAGGTGGCTGTGAAGCATCTATTTGTGAGCTAGGAGTGTCAGGCTTTGAGGCCATGTCAGCCCTAACTGTTTCCCAGGATGTAAATAGGGCCTCTATACCTTTTGACAAGGAGAGGTCAGGCTTTGTAATGGGTGAGGGTGCAGGAGTTCTTCTACTAGAATCCCTAGAATCAGCCCTGGCTAGAAAGGCCAATATAATATGTGAAATAGTTGGTTATGGCCAGACTAGTGATGCCTACCATATTACAGCCCCAGATCCAGAGGGTGAAGGAGCCAAGATGTCTATGCTATTGGCCCTTGAAGAGGCTGATGTAGAGCCTGAAAAGCTTGCCTATATAAATGCCCATGGAACTAGTACACCTATGAATGATGCCATAGAAACCAAGGCTATAAAGAAGGCCTTTGGTGACCATGCCAAGAACCTTTGCGTTTCTTCTACTAAGTCTATGACAGGTCATATGCTAGGGGCAGCAGGGGCAATTGAAGCACTTGTATGTGCCTATGCAGTCAGGGATGGATTTGTTCCCCAGACCCTTAACTACAAGGTGGCTGATGAGGAATGTGACCTAGACTATGTAGGAGGTGCTACCAGGTACCAGGAGGTCCCATATGCCATATCAAACTCACTAGGTTTTGGTGGACATAACTCAAGCCTCCTATTTAAAAAGTATAGCGAGTAGGTGGAAATATGTTGAATATAGAAGAAATAAAGGAAATAATACCACATAGGTACCCATTTTTGTTGATAGACAGGGTAGAGGAGATGGAAGTAGGCAAGAGCGTTCATGCCATAAAGTGTATCACGGCATCAGAACCCTGGTTTACCGGACACTTCCCAGAACACAATGTAATGCCGGGTGTCTTGCTTGTAGAGGCCATGGCCCAAGCAGGAGCAGTTTCCATCCTATCTATGGAAGAAAACAAGGGCAAGCTGGCCTTTTTCTCAGGTATCAAGAATGCCAAGTTTAGGAGAGAGGTAGTACCTGGAGACAGGCTGGATATACATGTGGAAATAACTAAGATGAGAAGAAATTTTGGAAGTGGGGCAGGTAAGATCTACTGTGGTCAGGACCTGTGCGTAGAAGCAGAAATCAGCTTCTTTATAGAAAAGTAATCCCATTGAATAATTTATCAATTTATGAGACAACATCTGTAAGATACTTATAGTTATAGATGTTGTCTTTATTTTATAAATTACAAATAAAATTTCCCACCATAATGAATAATATTTCTCCAAGGTGGTGACAATCTTCGTCTTTTTCGATATAATAGTTAATTATAAAAACATAGATACTCATATAAGCCTCTAATATGGTGAGGTGTTTCTACCTATAGCCCTAAACTATAGTCTATGAGTTGGAATTGGAAGACTTCTGACTCAATATCTTTTGAGTAGGGGTCTGTTTTTATTTTATGAAATTATCAAATTTATTAGTATTTTAGGAGGAAAAATGAAAGAAATGAATGTGAACATGGACCAGGCAAGCCAGTCCACTAAGAGGGATGAACTCAAGTATTCGATAGAGTCAGTGCCACCAATGGGTGTATCTATACTACTGGCCCTACAGCATATACTAGCAGCCTTTGCAGGTATAATAGCCGTACCCCTTGTTGTTTGTGCAGCCTTGAAGCTAAGTGTTGAGCAAACTACCCTAATGGTAGGGGCTACTATCTTTGCATCTGGTATCACAACAATACTACAGTCAAAGGGTCTAGGACCTATAGGTTCAAGGGTTTCAGGTATGATGGGTACCGATTTTACCTTTGTAAATCCATCTATCAGTGTTGGTGCCAAGTTTGGTATAGCTGGTATAATAACGGCTACAATCACGGGTTCCTTTGTGGAAATAATCTTGAGTAGGTTTATCAAGCCACTTATGAAGTTTTTCCCACCACTGATTACAGGTACGGTTGTATCCCTGATAGGTATTACCCTATTGCCGGTTAGTATAGACTGGGCAGCAGGTGGTGTAGGTGCCGCCGACTACGGGTCTATAAAAAATATATCTGTTGCCTTTGTGATTATGTTATTTACTTTGTTTTTAAACCACTTTGGCAGGGGTATGTTATCAACAGCAGCAGTATTTATAGGTATGGTCTTTGGTTATATAGTATGTATACCAATGGGTATGGTTGACCTGACATCTGTAGCAAATGCAGACTGGATAGCAATACCAAATATTTTACGTTATGGCTTCCATTTTGATATGGCTTCTACCCTTTCATTTGTACCAGCCTATGTGGTTTCTACTATAGGTACAGTCGGTATAATGATGGCGATTGGTGAAGCTTCCCATGAAAAAATATCTAGTGACAGGGCAGCTGCCGGTGTCCTATGTGATGGTGTGGGTTCAATGATATCAGGCCTATTTGGGGCAGGTCCAAATACAGCATTTTCACAAAATGTAGGCCTAATCACCCTTACTAAGGTTGCAAGTAGACACGTAATGATAATTGCTGGTATAATATTAACCATACTAGGTGTATTTCCAAAGTTGAGCGCCCTAATTGCTGTAATGCCATCACCAGTATTGGGTGGTGTTGGCGTAATTATGTTTGGCCTGGTTGCAGCCCAGGGTATAAAGACCCTAGCTTCAATTGACTTGGGAGACCGTGAATTATTGATAATATCTGTTGCCTTTGCCCTAGGTATAGGTGTAACAGTAAAGCCTGAAATATTACAGGGTCTGCCAAATGCCCTAAAGATGATCCTATCATCTGGTATTTCAACAGGTACTCTGGCAGCCTTGATACTAAATATTGTCTTGGTTGACAGGAGGAAAAAGTAAGTCCTTAAAGGACAGGATATATAGGTCCTAGAGGGACAGAAATAAGGTGTGTCCTAAGGGACAGGAGGAATATAATGAAACTATTAGAAGATATGATATTAAAAAGGGGCAGGGTCCTTGATGGCAATATATTGAAGGTTGATAACTTCTTAAACCACCAGATAGATGCAGACCTCTTTATGGAAATGGGCAAGGACTATTATGAGCATTTTAAGGACAAGGGCATTACCAGGATACTTACACTGGAGGTGTCAGGTATAGCGATAGCCTTTGCTGCAGCTACATACTTCAAGGTTCCCCTGGTTTTTGCTAAAAAATCAGCCTCTCTTACCTTGTCAGAAGATGCCTATACTAGTAAGGTAGTGTCCTATACAAAGAAGAAGGAATACGATATAAAGGTCGATAGGAACTTCTTGTCACCAGGTGACAAGGTCTTGATAATAGATGACTTCCTGGCTACGGGTCAGGCTCTGAAGGGACTTGTTTCCTTATGTGACCAGGCAGGAGCAGAGGTGGCAGGAATTGGTATAGCCATAGAAAAAACTTTCCAGGATGGTGGAAAGTTATTCAGGGACCAGGGTTATGATGTATATAGCCAGGCCATGATCAAGGCTTTTGAAAATAATTCAGTTATTTTTGAGTAAATTTTGCAATTATATATAAGGAAATGAGGTTATTATGAAAAAAGCTTTGCTGATTATAAATCCGACATCAGGTGGAGAAAAGGCCTTGACTTACAAGGGAAAACTTGAAAGAAAAGCAGGTCAATATTTTGACCATGTTGAAACTAAAATAACTAAGAAAGCCAAGGATGCCACTGAATTTGCAAGGCAGGCATCAGAAGAAGGATATGAGGCCGTATTTGCCTTTGGTGGTGATGGCACAGTAAATGAAGTTATATCAGGACTTGCTGAAAGGGACTATATTCCTAAACTGGCTATTATTCCAGGAGGCACAGGCAATTTGATAACTAAATTCCTTGGAATCAGCCAGGATATTGATAAGGCAATAGAAGAAATAGACTTTGATTCAACCAATAAAATTGATATTGGAAAATGTAATGATAAGTTTTTCGGATATGTTTTTAGTATAGGATCTATACCCGAAGCTATTCACAATGTAGAGATAGAGGAAAAAACAAAGTATGGATTTTTAGCCTATGCGGTTAGAAGTGTCAAGTCTGTGATAAATGATGAAACCTTTAAGATTCATATAAAGACTGAAAATGGTCAGTATGATGGCGATGCTAGTCACGTGATTGTTTTGCTATCGAATTTTATAGGGGATAGAAAAATATTTGAACAGAATAGGGTAGGTTATGCCAATATTCTAATTTTGAAAGAGGCATCTATTATTTCCAAGGTATCCCTAATTCCTGACCTGTTAAAGGGTGAATTGGTTGAGAATAATAAAATTGAATATCTTCAAGCAAAAGAGATAAGTATATCTTCTGACATCCCTCTGGGAACAGATATAGATGGAGATGAATGCGACAAGCTGCCGGTAGATATTAAGATTTTACCAGAACATATTGAGGTCTATTCACCACAGAATTAATATATGGTCAAGAAGATAAAATAAGGATGGAGAATAGGGCGCTATATTTATGACTATAAGGTCATAGGTATGGCGTTTTTTTGTAAGGAGATTATAAGTAGACCTAAAAAGAAGCTGGAAAGATAGTAAAAGGGGTTTGAATTATAGTATAGTTTGTATTATAATGAATAATACAAACTAAGTATTATATATTGTAATACAAATTAGACTTATATAATAATACAACAGTAACTTGTAATTTGGGATAGGAGGAACTTATATGATTATTTCTTTAGATACATCATCCAGTATTCCTATTTATGTCCAGCTAAGAAACCAGATAGTCCTGGGCATAGGTAGGGGTGAATTGAAGCCAGGTGAAAGCCTGCCAACTGTTAGGCAGATGGCCAAGGATGCTGGCATCAACACCATGACTGTCAACAAGACCTACCAGATCTTGAAGACAGAGGGCTTTATAGAGATAGACAGGAGGTCTGGTGCCTTTGTATCTAAAAGCCAAAGAATGGATAAGGATTTTGAGGAAAAGCTGGAGTCAGACTTGACCCTATTGATGGCCGAGGCTAGTGTCAAGGGTATGGACAAGGAAGATTTTTTGAAGCTGTGTGAGAGGGTATTTGCAGGTCTTGAGCCCTGCCAAGAGCTTTAAGTAACTCTTGGGATTTGCCAAGAAATTTAGATTATTATAGGTATTTTCTAAGAACTTTAGATAATAAGGAGTGTTGAATATGAATATATTGTTATTAGTGGTAATTGGAATTTCTAATCTTATCATCTGCCTGGTATTTTGGATGGTCCTAGGTAAGATTTTGGAATATAAAAATGGTATGGTTTTAGGTATGCATGTAGACCGTGACAAGCTGGAGAACCCAGACCTGGTAGCCCTGCTTGAAAAATACAAGAAGAGGTTGAATATTTTTAAGCTGGTTTTGATTGTGGGTTCTTTTCTTACCCTGGCAATAATCTGGCTTGATGTTAGTTTATTCATTGTACTATATATGACCTGGCTTGTCTTTATAATAGGCTACTACCAGTATATTTCCGTATTTTGCATGAGGGATATGTACAGGCTAAAGGAGGACAGGGGCTGGTTGACAAAGGGCTCTAGCCTGGTAAAGGTAGATACCAGGGTATCTAGCATGGTTGATAAAATTAAAATACATCCACTTGTCCACCTACCTTTTATGCTTGTATATACACATTTGTTGATAGATGGCCTAATAGGGGGAAAGATATTTAAGGCTGTGGCCAAGGGTATGGTCCCTGCTGACTACCAGGACTTTAGGTTCATTGGTCTGATAATTTTAGCCATTGGGCTAGTCATGTCCTTATCCTTCCTTTTTACCCATATAATTTACGGGGATAGAAAAAACCAGGTATACTGCGAGGACAGCAAAATTAACTACATGGCCAACAGGGTAGACAAGCTATACTGGTCCAGGGCCTGCCTGATAGGGGATATAATGGTATTCTTGACAAATACCTATATACTTTATAGGTTGTCTAAAAATGCCTGGTTGTATGAGATAGACTTTGGCATTTACATAGGAGGCCTGGTTATATCAAGTATAGTTGTGGCCTTTGTAGCCAAGATAGTCAATACCAAGAAGGATGACATACTTAGCCAGGCTAAAAATATTGAATATATGGATGATGACTATTACTGGAGAAAGGGCTGGTACTCCAACCCAAACGACAAAAGAATTTTTGTACCTAGCAGGTTAAACACAATGAACCAGGAATTTAATATGGCCAAGAAGTCAGCCATAGTAATAAACATAGTTCTCCTATTGGTAATCCTGGGAACTTTTGCGATATGCCTGGTTCCTATTGATAAGAATGTAATAGTAAAGGCTAACAATAATCAGATAAGTGTGAAGTCAGGTATGTATAAGACTGAATTTAAGAGGTCAGATATCCTAGACCTGGACCTGGTTGATGATTTGGAAGATGACTCCTATATAAGGACCAACGGAATAAGTATGGGAGAAATTGGTATAGGAAGGTTTAGGGGGAAGAAGTCTGGAAGGCTAGATCTCTATATCAACAGTGCCAAGAGGCCACTTGTGAGGGTTAAACTCAAAAATAAGCTGGTCTATATCAGTGGTGATAAGAATAAAAAGGCAGAAAAAATATATAAGTTAATAAGTGGAAAATAAGGGGAAAATCTTATTTAAGTTTAGGGAAATGTATTAATTGTAAATATATTTCCCTATATTATCTTAAATATCTTTTTTTTATGCCCTTTATGTGCTAAACTAGAATTGTGAACTTATATGTAAATATTGATATAATATTTAGGAGAAATGATATGTCTACTTTTAGAAAAATAATAAATTTAATATACTTCTTGATCCTAGTATGTCTACTAGTAGTCCTGTACTCCATGGCCTTTGATTTAGAGTTTATGAAGACTCTTGTAGATGCCGTCAGGGATAATGCTGGCTACACTATGCTTGTAAATATAGGCCTAGTCCTAGTACTAGGAGTGACATGCCTAAGGGCAGTATATACCTTGTTTAAAAAGTCATATGATAGTTATATAGACCTGTTTGAAGATGAGGGCAGTATCAGAATATCTGACAAGTCTATAGAAAGGACTATCAGACACGCTGCAGGCCAGATTGAAGAAATAGACCAGGTGGATATAAGCGTCAAGGCCAGAAACAAGAATGATGGAAATCCAGATGTGAAAATAAATATAAAGTGTGGACTTGACTATGCAAAATATATGCAGGCAAGCTACTTTACAGAAGAAAGGCTTGTTGATGACCAGGTAGACTTAGATGCTAGCCAGGTAGGTAGCCATGATACAGATCTTGCACCAGTGGTTGATAATGCTAGCCAGGACCAGGCTATAGGTATGACAGGCCTAACTAATATGATTCAAGAAGAACTACACAAGGCAGTTGAAAATTTTATCGGCCAGAGGGTAGATCAAATAAATATTAAATTCTACGATGTAGAAAAAAAGAAGAAGGACAACAAGCCTAAGAAGGCTCCTAAGAAATCCAATACTGGATCTGAGATTAGGGGCAAGGTTAAAAGGGTTAAGTAAGGGGGTGCCGAAATGATAGATGAAAATTACCACATAGAAGATATAGACGATATATTTGATAGTCAGAATGAACCTGTCAAGGAGGCAGCTGCTAAGACTGAGCCTGTAAAAGCCAGGATAATATTTGAAGACAGCACTTCTAACCAGGTAAAAAAGGAAGAGCCTGAAAATGCTTATTCTCAAGCCTATGAAGAGGGTGACTATGGCCAGGAAGGGTCAGAAAAACCAAGTGGTGAAAAGAGAAAGCCACTAATTGACAATGTCAAGAAAAAAACTCTTACAGAAAAGCTAGAGGGAATCCTACTAGCAGCCTACAAGGACAAACCAAATACAGTTGTAGCTACCATAGTTGGAATTATAATAGCGATTTTATTTTTATGGATTGGTTTCTTAAAGACACTTGTAATATGTCTGGTAGTATTTGTAGCAAATATAATCGGTCAGTTATTTGACCAGAACCCATTTGTTGTAGGTGTTTTTGAGACCATAGTTAGGAAATTCAAGTAGCTATAGGGTAAAAGTTATTTAGGTACTTATACGGTATAGGAGTGCAAAAAGTTTAATAGAGAGGTGTAAAGATGGAATACAAGGATAATAATACAGAAATCCAGCACAATAGCAAGTTGGTATTTGAAGAACAGGTAATAGCCAAGATAGTTGCCATGGCTATAAAGGGCCAGGAGGGTATCACTACTGTCAAGAGTAACAGTGCCTTTTCAGGTATAGTAGGCAGGGGAAATGAAAGCAGTGGTATAAATGTTGAAGTTGGTGAAACTGAAGTTGCAGTTGACCTGAGATTGTGGTTAGAATTTGGCAAGAATGCCAGGGATATCTACACGAAGCTTAAGGAAATAATTGAAGAACAGGTAATGAGCATGACAGGCCTAAAGGTTGTAGAGGTCAATGCAAAAATTGAAGACGTCTTAAGCCCAGATGAATTTAGAGATAGGCTTAATGGCTAGTAGCAAAATAGGGCAGTTGTACTAATGTATGGCTGCTTTTTAAATAAATCGATATATTTAGGATAAAAGCTTTATAGTCGACAAAGCTTAGGCTTGGAGTATGTTGATATATGATTTGGAATAAAGTGAAAGTAGCTTTGGAATAAATCTTAGGAGAGAGGGATAAGATGCAGATAAGAGAAGTTGAAAATGGGATTATATTAGAGGGTATAGAGGACTTTGAACCCGCCCATGTATTTGACTGTGGCCAATGCTTTAGGTGGATAAGGCAGGAAGACGGGTCATATACGGGGGTTGCCATGAATAGGGTTATCAATATCAATAAGGAGGGTGATTCTATCCATATAGACAACACCAACCTGGAAGACTTTGAAAATATATGGTATGAATACTTTGACCTTGCTAGGGACTATGGGGCCCTAAAGAAGGACCTGGCCAAGCATGATGAAAACCTGAAAAAGGCAGTAGAATTTGGGCCTGGTATCAGGATCCTAAAGCAGGATGGTTGGGAGATGCTGATTTCCTTTATAATATCCTCTAACAACAGGATACCTATGATACAGAGGGCCATCAACAATATATCGGAAAGGTATGGCCACAAAATAGGAACTTATAGGGGCAAGGACTATTACGCCTTTCCTAGCCCAGAGGAATTGTCCAGGGCAAGCATAGAAGACCTTAGAGACTGTAAGACCGGCTTTAGGGACAAGTATATCTACCACACTACAAGGGCTGTCTTAGATGAAAAGATTGACCTTAAGGCCTTTGTGGATATGGACCAGGATACCTGCCACAAGGAGCTTATGAAGTTCAAGGGTGTAGGGGCCAAGGTGGCCGACTGTATAGCCCTATTTGGCATGAGAAAGTACCAGTCCTTCCCGGTAGATGTCTGGGTAAAGAGGGTAATGCAGGAATTTTACGGGGCAGAGGACATGAGCCTGCCTAAGATGAGGAAGTTTGGTATGGACCTCTTTGGTGATGATGCAGGTTTTGCCCAGCAGTACCTATTTTACTATGTGAGGGAACTGGAAATAGGTAAGTAGGCCTATTATATCATGTGAAGCTACTAGGTATAAGAAAGTAGGCCATATTACTAGGAAAGACAAGTAGAAATAGGTAAGTAGGCCTATTTTAGAAAAAGATGTTTATATAGGTAGGAGGATGCGATGATATTAAAAGTTATAGCTTTAATAATTTTATTGTCCTATCTAATTGGGATAATAATTTCAATGGAGATACTTTTGGATAATAGGGACCCATCAAAGACCCTCTTGTGGCTCTTGATGTTTATGATTTTTCCAGGAGTAGGTATAGTATTTTATGTATTTTCTGGTAGGAATATCAGAAAACAAAAACTATTCAAGGCCAAGGCCCAGTCTAGTAAGCTGAGTCACAGGCAGCTACTATACAGTATGGAAGCCCTAAAGAATATAGTTAAAAACCAGCAGAAGATGTTGGAAGACGGGGTTCTGATGGGGGATGATGTCAGCCCTATCAAGGAGAGGGTAGTCAGGCTTCTTTTTAAGATAGGCCAGTTTCCATATACTACCAACAATGAACTGGAAATATATAAGGATGGACACGAGAAGTTTGCTAGCCTAATCAGGGATATGAAGGAAGCCAAGGACCATATCCACCTGGAGTACTTTATAGTCAAGGACAGCCAGATAGCCAGGGAAATACAGGCCATCCTCATAGAAAAGGCAAAAAGTGGGGTTGAGGTCAGGCTCTTGTATGACGACTTTGCCTGCTGGAGACTCAAGATAAGAGGGGCCTTCCTAAAAGAACTAAAAGAGGCCGGGGTCAAGTGTGCAGCCTTCCTGCCGACCAAGTTTCCAATTTTTGGTGGCCAGCTAAACTACAGGAACCACAGGAAGATTGCAGTGATTGACGGTAAGATAAGCTATACGGGTGGCCTCAATATAGGCGACGAATATATGGGCAAGTTCAAGAAGTTTGGTTACTGGAGGGACAGCCATATCAGGATAAGGGGGATAGCAACCCACATGCTCCAACTCATCTTTATAATTGACTGGTATCTGACGACCAAGGAGCTATTAAATGATGAAAAGTATATGCCTAAGATGGAAATTATAGGAGATACGGCCATCCAGGTAGTTGGTACAGGACCTGACAGCAAGTGGGAAGACATCCATTATGCCTTTTTTGCAGCCATCAGCCAGGCCAAGAAGAGGGTATATATCGAGACCCCATACTTTATACCGGATGAGAGCCTCCTAAAGGCCATAAAGACAGCGGCCCTAAGTGGTGTAGACGTCAGGATTATCTTCCCCCAGAAGATAGACCACTACCTGGTAAATGTGGCATCCTACTCCTACCTTGAAGAGATAATGAAGGCAGGTGGCAAGGTCTACCTATACCAGAAGGGCTTTATCCATTCCAAGGTATTCTTGGTAGATGATGACCTGGCATCTATAGGGTCTTCCAACATGGATTTAAGGAGTTTCATGCTCAACTTTGAGGTCAATGCCTTTATCTATGACAGGGACTATGTAAACAAGATTGCGGACCAGTTTTATGCTGACCAGGAAGATTCCATCCAACTTTTGGAGGAAGACTATAGGCTCAGAAATATGTGGGTGAGGCTAGCAGAGTCAATATCAAGGCTCTTCTCACCACTACTTTAACTTAAGCTTTTTTTAAGAATAAAGATATATACTATTAGCAGTCGTATATAACGAGTGCTAAATAAATGCGGAGGTGTTTAATATGAGAATAAAACCATTAGGAGATAGGGTTGTTTTAAAGAGGGTAGAAGCCGAGGAAAAGACAGCCAGTGGAATAATTTTGACGGGTGCTGCCAAGGAAAAACCCCAGTTTGCAGAAGTTGTAGCTGTAGGCTCAGGTATAGTTGACGGTAAGGAAATAGAGATGGAAGTAGAAGTAGGCGACAAGGTAATCTACAACAAGTTCGCCGGAACAGAAGTAAAGATAGACAAGGATGAATTTATAGTCCTAAAGATAGAGGATATAGTAGGTATATTGGTATAGTATCTATTTTGAAATATAGAATTAGATAAAAAAGCTTAAAAAATAAAAAAAGATATAAAAAATATACAGGATATATCCTAAAGATAGATACTTATTTGGAAGGAGTTTTAAAATGGCAAAGGAAATTAAGTTTGCAAAAGATGCAAGGGCCTCTTTGGAAGCAGGTGTAAACAAGCTAGCAGACACTGTTAAGGTTACACTAGGACCAAAGGGTAGGAATGTAATACTAGACAAGAAGTTTGGGGCACCACTGATCACAAATGACGGTGTGACAATAGCCAAGGAAATAGAACTAGAAGACAAGTTTGAAAATATGGGAGCCCAGTTAGTCAAGGAAGTAGCAACAAAGACTAATGATGTAGCAGGTGACGGTACTACTACAGCTACAGTCCTAGCCCAGGCAATTATCAGGGAAGGCCTAAAGAATGTAACGGCAGGCTCAAACCCTATCCTGCTTAGGAAGGGTATAAAAAAGGCCGTAGATATTGCAGTAGAAGAATTAAAGCACAACTCTAAGGAGATAAATACAGAAGAAGAAATAGCCCAGGTAGGAGCTATCTCAGCCGGTGATGAAGAAGTAGGTAAGCTGATAGCAGAAGCCATGAAGACAGTTGGCAAGGATGGGGTAATAACTATTGAAGAGTCAAAGTCAATGGTTACAGAATTGGAATCAGTAGAGGGTATGCAGTTTGACAGGGGCTTTGTATCTGCCTATATGGTAAACGACGTAGAAAAGATGGAAGCAGTCCTAGAAAACCCATACATCCTTATTACAGACAAGAAAATTTCAAATATCCAGGAAATACTACCATTGCTTGAAGAACTAGTCCAGCATGGTGGCAAGTTACTTATCATAGCAGAAGACCTAGAGGGTGAAGCCCTATCTACCCTAGTAGTCAACAAGTTAAGGGGTACATTTGATGTAGTAGCAGTCAAGGCCCCAGCCTTTGGTGACAGGAGAAAGGCCATGCTAGAAGACCTGGCTATCCTGACTGGTGGTAGGTTCGTATCCACAGAACTAGGCTTTGACCTAAAGGATGTCCAGTTAGAAATGCTAGGAAGGGCCCAGACAGTAAAGGTAAACAAGGAAACTACAACTATAGTTGGTGGAGTAGGATCAAAAGAAGATATAAGCCACAGGATTAACCAGATAAAGATGCAGATGGCAGACTCTACATCAGACTTTGATAGGGAAAAATTGGCAGAGAGATTGGCCAAACTATCAGGTGGAGTAGCCGTTGTCAAGGTGGGAGCAGCTACAGAAGTAGAGATGAAGGAAAGGAAGCTAAGGATAGAGGATGCCCTAAATGCAACTAAGGCAGCTGTTCAGGAAGGTATAGTAGCAGGTGGTGGTACAGCCTTTGTAAGCGTAATACCAGCAGTTGATAAATTAGTAGCAACACTAGATGGGGAAGAAAAGCTAGGTGCACAGATAATCAGAAGGGCCCTAGAAGAACCACTAAGACAGATAGCGATTAATGCAGGCCTAGAAGGATCTGTAATCATACAGAATGTAATAAACTCAGATTCTCAGATAGGCTTTGATGCCCTAAACGAAGACTATGTGAACATGATAGAGGCCGGTATAGTAGACCCGACTAAGGTGAGCAGGTCAGCCCTACAGAATGCCTCATCAATAGCAAGTGTGTTCTTGACTACAGAAGCAGCCATAGCAGACCTACCAGGTGACGATGATATGCCGGGAATGCCAGGTGGAATGCCGGGAATGATGTAGTCTAAGACAGGTATATAACAGGATAAGACAAGCAAATGGAGGTGCGTATCCAGACCACAAGTAGGCGGATATGTGACCTCCATTTTTATCTTCATACAGGGGTGATAATTAATGAAATTATGCTGATATAGACCCCTAATTTATGGTATAATAATTATTATAAGAAAATTAAAACGAAAAAATATTTCAATAGGACTTAGATTGTTCGTATATTTATTTGATAAATCTAGTGCCGGAATAAGAAGGGAGAAAATATGAAACACGAGATAGTTCTTGTAATTGATTTT
The DNA here is from genome assembly GCF_000147675.1 of Peptostreptococcus stomatis DSM 17678. Taxonomy (GTDB): domain Bacteria; phylum Bacillota; class Clostridia; order Peptostreptococcales; family Peptostreptococcaceae; genus Peptostreptococcus; species Peptostreptococcus stomatis. The sequence continues at coordinate 98,334 of NZ_ADGQ01000035.1, forward strand.
GGAGGTCAGTACAACCAGCTAATTGCTAGAAGAGTAAGGGAAAACAACGTATATTGTGAAATCCTACCATACACAACTAGCATTGAAAAGATAGAGGAAAAAAATCCCAAGGGTATAATATTCACAGGAGGTCCTAACAGTGCCTACCTAGAAGATTCACCAAAGATTTCAAGAGAAATATTTGAAATAGGTGTACCAATTCTTGGTATATGCTACGGTGACCAGCTGATGGCCCACCTACTAGGCGGTAAGGTTCAGAAGGGTGACAACCAGACTAGAGAATACGGAAAGACAGTAATAGAATACGGTCAGTCACCAATATTTAAAGGAATATCAAGCAACCAGGTATGGATGAGCCATACAGACTATATACTAGAAGTGCCAGAGGGATTTGATGTAGTAGCAACTACAAAGAACTGTCCAGTGGCAGCTATGCACAATGTAGACAAGAAGCTATACGGTGTACAGTTCCATCCAGAAGTTGAGCATTCAATCGAAGGTGACAAGATCCTTACAAACTTCCTATACAAGATTTGTCAGGTAAGTGGAGACTGGACTACTAGCTCATTTATAGATGACAAGGTAGCAGAAATAAAGGCTAAGGTAGGCGACAAGAAGGCCCTATGTGCCCTAAGTGGTGGTGTAGACTCATCAGTAGCAGCAGCCTTGATGCATAGGGCTATAGGCGATAATTTGACTTGCGTATTCGTTGACCACGGTCTACTTAGAAAGAACGAGGGTGACGACGTTGAGAGAATCTTTAGGCAGAAATTTGGCATGAACCTAATCAGGGTAAATGCAGAAGACAGGTTCCTAGGCAAGCTGGCAGGAGTAACAGAGCCAGAAGCAAAGAGAAAGATTATAGGTGAAGAATTCATCAGGGTATTTGAGGCAGAATCTCAGAAGCTTGGTAAGATGGACTTCTTGGTACAGGGAACAATCTATCCAGACATAGTAGAATCTGGTAACGGTGAATCTGCAACAATCAAGTCTCACCACAATGTTGGTGGCTTGCCAGAAGATGTAGATTTTCAGGAAATAATAGAACCTCTAAGAGAGCTATTCAAGGACGAGGTTAGAAAGATAGGTCTAGAATTAGGCATAGAAGAAAACCTGATATTTAGACACCCATTCCCAGGACCAGGACTTGGTATCAGGGTAATCGGAGAAGTAACTAAGGAAAAGTGCGATATCCTAAGAGAGGCTGATGCTGTATATATGGACGAGCTAAGAAAGGCTGGTCTATACAAGGAAATATGGCAGGCCTTCGCTACACTACCAGACGTAATGACTGTAGGCGTAATGGGTGACGAAAGAACATATGCCCACCTAGTTGGATTGAGGGCTGTTGCGTCAAGTGACGGTATGACGTCTGATTGGTACAAGATTCCTTATGATGTGTTGGAGAGGATCTCTAATAGGATTATCAATGAGGTAGAAGGGGTTAATAGGGTTGTGTATGATATAACTAGTAAGCCTCCTGGTACTATTGAGTGGGAGTAGTTAAGTCACTATCTAAAGCCATTGATTTTACTGATTATTCTAAGGTTTCAAGTGGTTAGCTGAAGATGAAAGCCGTGAGGCAAGAATTGCTATCATGGATTCTGATATCGATGTTATCAGCTCAATTTACTCAATGGAAGAAGATATAATGTCAACATTCTACTTTGAGACTGGTACAGTAATACTTTACTCAGCAAAGGGCGAGAACAAGGTTATAGAGCTATAAGCTACATATTATTTAAGCCTCACTATTTAATGGTGAGATATTTGTTTTTTAGTATCGGAGGTTATATTATGTCGCTAAAAGGTATAATAAAGCAAATTGAACTAGACAAAAGAAATACCGAATATACAAATAAGAACATACCACCAATACTTCAAGTAGATAAGGAAGCTAGGATTCTAATCGTAGGTCAGGCACCTGGAAAAAAGGTGGAGGAATCACTTATTCCATTTAATGATAAATCTGGAGAAACCCTTATTTCTTGGATGGGTATAGATAAAGATACGTTTTATTCTAAAGAAATTGCAATAGTTCCAATGGATTTTTACTATCCTGGCAAGGCTAAAACAGGTGATTTGCCACCTAGAAAATTTATTGCTCAGGAATACCATGGACCTATACTTAAGGAACTAAACAACATTGAACTTACAATTCTTATCGGTAAATATTCTATGGATTACTATCTCAAGGGTAGGACAAAGAAGAATCTTACAGAAACAGTCAGGTGCTTTGATGAGTATTTACCTAAGTATTTTCCAATCGTTCATCCAAGTCCCTTGAATTTTAGATGGCAGGCAAAGAATCCTTGGTTTGTTCAAGATGTTGTTCCAGTGCTAAAGAAAACTGTAAAGAAAATATTAAAATAGATTAAAAGGATAGTATAAATTATCGGGTTGGTTAGAAAAATCCATCTCTAAACTATCGGGTTGGTGACTATGAAT